>CAZJUY010000036.1:0-33043 GCA_964549315.1 uncultured Chitinophaga sp.
AATGTATTTCTATAAAATTTATACTGCTGAAAATGTTATAGGAACAGGCAAAGTAATTATTAAATAATTTAAAAATATTATCAAATCAAAACAGTTTTATGAAAATAAATTTTTCTTTAGTAAAAAAAATAGTTCTTTGCACAATTTTAATTTTAAGCTACTCATCTGCAAAAGCACAGTGTGATTGGGAATCAGTTGGACCAGAAGACGATATGTTTTTTATTGATGATGGCAGTTCAACTTTTAAACCTTCTATTGCTTCAGATAATAATGGGGTACAATATGTTGCTTATTGTGATAAACAACACGGCAAAAAAGTAAGTGTAAAACGTTATGTAAACGAACATTGGACTTTTGTTGGTACGCCTGGATTTTCTCAAGGTGTAACGGATTTAGTAAAAATTGCTACCGACAATTTAAATAGAGTGTATGTTGCATACAAAGATTCAGTAAATAATATGCGACTTACTGTTCAGTTCTACAATGGTTTTAGTTGGAGTGTTTTAGGGACTCCAGGAATGGGAAATGATACAATTAGAGAAATGGATTTTGATGTTGACAAAACAACAAATCGTCCAATAGTTTATTTTTCTGATTCGGTAAATATTTCTACTGTGATGGAATACAATGGAACAAGTTGGAATATAGTAGGAACTAGCAACTTTGGTACTGCACACATGTATGATGCACATCTTACCGCAAAAAATGGCAGACCCTATTTATCATACATAACCTATGCTCCTGCACAACTAAATATTTTAACGTATAACGGAAGTGCTTGGGTTCAGCTAGGAAATATCTCTCCTTCCTTTGCAAATGCTGGATGGCCATCATCTGTTACTTTTGATAACTTTAATGTACCACATATTGCTTTCTTAGATTATGCTTACAATCAACCAAGTGTAATGTATTTGAGTGGAAGTACTTGGACTTATTTAGGGACACCAGGTATTGTTCCTTATTCAACTTGGTATAACGAATTGGCTTTTGACCAAAGCAATAATTTATTTTTATCTTATACTAAATCTACTGGGGCTGGTGCTGAAATAGCAAAATATAACGGCTCTTCATGGAGTGTTGTTTCTACCTATTTAACCCCAACAAACACCTCAATTACCTACCAATATGGTTATTATTTGGGAATGAGCATTGACCCTATTACAGATAATTTATATTTGTTGTATTCAGAAAATACGGCTTCGCCTTTGTACGGATGGCGTACACATGGAGTAATGAAATACGATGGTGTTATGGCTAGAGTGACAGGAAGTACTAGCGTTACTGGTCCAGTAACTGGAAACGGTTCTGCATCCATGTATTTCGATTTCGACAAATTTGGAACTCCATACGTTGCATATTCTGATTCTCTTTATTCTGACAGAATTAGTGTAAAAAAATATGTTGGAAATTCTTGGGTGTATGTTGGAACTCCAGGATTTAATACAGGATATACAGAGTGGTCAAAAATTGCTTTTGATACTGCTGGTGTCCCTTATGTTGCATTTAGACAAGATAATAGCGATTTGTATGTAATGAAATTTAATGGAACATCATGGGTTTATGTTGGCGCTGTAATTAATAATACGTATGATGTTGCGTTGGCTATTAACCCTATTACAAATGAGCCTAATATTTTTTATTGCGATGTAAATAGCAGTTTACTTGGGAATGTTAGAAAATTTAATGGCAGTTCTTGGGTAAGCGTAGGTCCTGCAAATTTCACTGTTGGCTCAGCAGCTTTTTGTAATATTAAATTTGACAATTTGGGAAATGAGTATGTTGCATACTCTGATAATGGGATTGGAACAAAAGTAGTTGTAAAAAATTTTAATGGTACTTCTTGGGTGAATATTGGTGGAACCACGGTTAATAATGTTACATCTTACAACTTGAAATTTACTGTTGATTCACAAGGAAATTTATATATCATTTATAATGATCAAACAGACCCTTTTTACCAACGCCCTCTTTGCCATAAATACGATGGTGTATCATGGCAATTATTAGGTTCGTATTTTACTACAACATACGCAAGTGATATTGATATTGCAGTAGATAACACAGGAAATGTATTTGTTTATTACAATGAACAATATTTAAATTATTACCCTGGAACTGTAAAAAGATTTTTCAATAATGCATGGATACCTGTGGGAAGACAATACATTGCGAATTCAAGTTGCAAAAAAAATCAAATTAGAATAAGTCCATTAACAGGTTTACCATTTATTGGTTCATTAACTAAAGCAGGTGTTTACAATGGGCCACAATCTCTTGGTTTTTATTTAAAGTCTCTTCCTTGTAATTTTAATTCTGCATTAATAGGAGAGGTTAAATATGATGCCAACAGCGATTGTATCAATAATCCTACAGAACAAACTCTTACCTACCAAAGTGTAGTATTAAGTCAAGGTGCAAATACCGATGTAGCATTTACAGATAATTCTGGAAAATATTATTTCACAGGATACTCTCCAGGCAGCTATACAATTGGAATGGGTAATTTAGCAAATGGATACAATGTACAGTGTGCAGCAAGTTTACCACATAGTACAAGTATTGCAGCAAATGCATTAACTACCGAAAATTTTTCAATTGCTTGTACACCAGAATTTGATTTTATTGCTAACTCAATTACTCGACTTGGAAATTGGTGGCCAAATCAGAATGTAAGAATTTGGTCAAATGTTAGCATTCAAAGAACTGTTTGCAATGGTCCAGTAACACCTGGACAAGTACGACTTGTTTTTCCTCCATGTTTAAAATATCAAACAGATACTACATTGCCTTGGCAGCCGAGCAGTGTAAGTATTGCTGCACTTGGCGATACTGTTTGGTATAACATACCAGATGTTTATAATCCAAGTCCGTATTTATATAATTCTTTAATTACTTCTGCACACATTTGTTCTACTGCAACAATGACTGATACTCTTTGTGTGCAGCTAATGGTAAGCGCAGCAAATGATGCAAACATTGCAAACAACACATATAACAGATGTATTCCACTTGCAGCTTCTTATGACCCAAATTATAAAGAAGTAGCACCACAAGGAATAGGTGCGCAAGGTTTTATCCCAAGCAATACGGGAGAGATGCTATATACCATACATTTTCAAAACACAGGAACAGCACCTGCTGTAAATATTAAAATCACAGATACGATTAGTCAAAATCTTGATGCAAGCACCATACAAATAGTTTCTTCAAGCCATTATATGCAGGGAAATTCTTTAACTGGAGGAGTAATGACATTTAATTTCCCAAACATTATGTTGCCAGACAGCACATCAGACATGCTAAACAGCATGGGTTATGTAACTTATAAAATTATGCTAAAACCTAGCCTTGCTCCACTAACTGAAATAAAAAACACAGCATACATTTATTTTGATTTTAATCCTCCCATTGTTACGAATACAACATTAAACACGATAGCTATGCCTGCTGAAATCAATGAACTAAATAGCAACGGAAGTGCTGTAAAGATTTACCCAAATCCATTCTCGGACGAAACTACATTTGTAATTAATTCAACAAAAACAAATGAAATTTACTCATTTGAATTGTATGATGTATTGGGTAAAAAAGTAAATGAACTAAAAAATATTTCAGCAAAACAATTCAGCATCAACAGAAATAATTTAGAAAACGGAATGTATTTCTATAAAATTTATTCGTCTGGAAGTACTTTGGGCAGTGGGAAAGTAGTTGTACAATAAACTAATTATAACAAAAATCGAATATGAAAACAAAAAGTATATTAATGATTGCGATAGTTTTTACCACTATGACTATTGGCTGTAAGAAAAAAACAGAAGAACCAACTCCCGCTACTCCCGCAGCAAAAGTTGTAGGAGAAAGCTATGGCGGAGGAATAATATTTTATGTTGATGGTTCTGGACAACACGGCTTAGTCGCAGCTACTGCCGACCAAAGTACAGGTGTTTCGTGGAATAATGGAACAAATGTTAGTGTTCCTGTCGCTGGATTTTTAATTGGAGACGGTCAGGCTAATACAACATCAATTGTAAACACACAAGGATCTGGTACTTATGCAGCAAGTATATGCGATCAACTTGTATTGAATGGTTATAGCGATTGGTTTCTTCCATCAAAAAACGAATTGGATATGCTTTATCAGCAAAAAGATGTTGTTGGAGGATTTTCTGCAAGCAGCTCTTACTGGAGTTCATCACAATCAGATGCTGCTCTTGCATGGAAACAACAGTTTAATATTACCGGAGGAAAGGTATGTTACGATAAATTTGCAACTTTTAGAGTGCGTGCGGTACGTGCATTTTAATTTATTATCAAATTTTTTTGACTTAAAACCCCTGTTATTAAAAGGAATATAGAATTTCCCATTTTTTATTTTAAAAATAAATTTGGAAATGTAAATTATACATTCATATATTTGCATCGCAATAATAAAAACAATGAATAACAAAACAACACATAAATTAATGAATATCAACAGCGCGATGATGTGCTGTATGATGTATTAATTTGTGGAAAGCCTTGTTATAATTAACATATATAAAATAAAAGAAAAAGGCTTTCCAAATTGGGAAGCCTTTTTCTTTTCCTCCCCTCTCCTTTTTTTAAGGAGAGGGGTTGGGGGAGAGGTAAAAAAAACAAAAAAATGACAACTCTAAACTTTCAACTTATGATATTCAACTTACTAATGTGTATGTGTTGTATGATGTACCTGCAAATGCGGAAAGCCATTGCCATGCACTATTGTAAAAAATAAAACAATAAAAGCAAAAACAAAAGCCCTTCCGCAACAATGCCGAAGGGCTTTTTTTATACACAAGAATTTAATAAATAAAAAAATCAATATGCAAAGCTTTAGAACAGAATTAGAAAATCCATTAGTAGAAAAAGATATTATTGAGTTAGAAGAAAAAATACAAGCATACAAAAACGGGGCATTACACGAAGATAAATTTCGTTCTTTACGCTTGGCTCGTGGAGTTTATGGACAGCGACAACAGGGTGTTCAAATGGTTCGTATAAAATTACCATTTGGAAAAATTACACCAAAACAATTGATTCGTATTGCAGAAATAAGTGATGAATATTCAAACGGAAATTTGCATTTAACTACAAGACAAGATATTCAAATTCATTATGTGAGTTTAGATAAAACTCCTGAACTATGGTCGAAATTAGAAGAAGACAATATTACGTTACGCGAAGCTTGTGGCAACACCGTAAGAAATATAACTGCTTCAGCAATTGCAGGAATTGACCCAAAAGAACCATTTGATGTTTCTCCTTATGCAGAAGCAATGTTTAACTATTTTTTGCGTAAACCATTTGGACAAGAGCTTGGTCGTAAATTAAAGTTTGCTTTTTCTTCAAATGACGAGGACTCTGCATTTACTTTCATTCACGACTTAGGTTTTATTCCTAAAGTAAAAATAATTGAAGGAAAAATTGTAAGAGGATTTAAAGTTTTAATTGGTGGAGGTTTAGGCGCACAACCCTTCTTAGCAAAAACTGCATTTGAATTTTTAGAAGAAGAAAAAATCATTCCGTTTACAGAAGCAGTAGTAAGAGTATTTGACAGACACGGAGAAAGAAACAGCAGGCACAAAGCAAGACTAAAATATTTAATTAATAAAATTGGTCTGGAGTCTTTTTTAAAATTAGCAGACGAAGAAAGTTTGGTCTTAAACGAAAAAACAATTTTTATAAAACGAGACACTGTTGTGTCAAAAGAGAAATACATCAACTCTTCTTTTACAACATTTAAAATTAGTGATGATAAACATTACAACGATTGGTTAGTAACTAATGTGTTTGAACAAAAGCAACAAGGCTTTTATGGTGTGTACTTAAAAATTCAATTAGGGAATTTTAATTCGCACACGGCAAAAAAGTTAGCCGAAATAGTAAGCACATATGCTACGGATGATATACGCATAACCGTAAATCAAGGGTTATTATTAAAGTTTGTTCCAAAAAGTGCCTTGCCTGCTTTGTTCAAAGCATTAGCGAAACTAAATTTAGTTGATATTGGCTTTGATTCTGTGGGAGATATTACTGCTTGCCCAGGAACCGATACTTGTAATCTAGGAATTTCAAGCAGTACAGGAATTTCAAAAGAATTAGAACGTGTTGTAAAAGAGGAATTTACAGAGCTCCTATTTAACAACGATATAAAAATAAAAATTAGTGGCTGTATGAATTCTTGTGGGCAACATGGATTAGCACAAATTGGATTTCATGGCAGTTCATTTAAAAATGAATCACTTGTAGTTCCAGCATTACAATTAGTACTGGGAGGTGGTACTTTAGGAAATGGAGAAGGAAGAATAGCTGATAAAATAATAAAGATTCCAAGCAAACGTGGTCCTGCTGTTTTAAGAACGCTACTTCAAGATTTTGAAAAAAATGCTGTGGAAGGAGAATACTTTAACAGCTATTACGATAAAAAGGGGAAAGATTATTTCTATCAATTACTTAAACCACATGCGGACAATAGCACTCTGGTTGCCGATGATTATATTGATTGGGGACATACAGAACAATTCAAAACAGAAATAGGGGTTGGTGAGTGTGCCGGAGTATTAATTGATTTGGTAGCAACATTAATTTTTGAAGCAGAAGAAAAATTAGATTGGGCAAAAACTAGTTTAAATGATGCACTGTATAGCGATAGTATCTATCATAGTTATGCAGCAATCATAAGTGCTGCAAAAGCCCTGTTGCTAGATAAAAGTGTTTCAACAAATACGCATTCAGGAATAATAAATGATTTTGATAAGCACTTTGTTGAAACCAGCATCATTAACTTAAATAAAACATTTAAAGAGTTTGCTTTACAAATAAATCAAAATGAACCAACAAAACAGTTCGCAGAAAAATATTTGAATGAAACAATTGATTTTATAAAACAAGCAAAGACTTTGCGTTTTGCCTTAACAGATTCAAGCCTACCAAAAAATAATAAAGAAACAATAAAATAAATGGTAGCTCTATTTGCTATAAATAAAAATAAAAATGAAAATAAAATATAAATCACATATAAAATTCGATAGTTGTTGTTGAATATTTTTCAAAAAACAAAAATCCATTCATAAACCAATCTCTCAGAGCACTTTGCGTCTCTGCGAGAAACAAAAAAATAAAAATGAAAACAAGAAATAACATATATCCAAAATTAACATTGGTGGGTGCAGGCCCAGGAGATGTAGATTTAATTACAATAAAAGGCGTTGAAGCATTAGGCTCCGCTGATATCGTTTTGTATGATGCTTTAGTAAATACTGAACTTTTGAAATATGCACCAATTGATGCGCTTAAAATTTATGTAGGAAAAAGAAACAAAAAACACACCTACACTCAAGAGCAAATAAATGAACTTATTGTAGATAGCGCATTTACACATGGACATGTTGTGCGCTTAAAAGGAGGCGATTCTTTTGTTTTTGGAAGAGGACAAGAAGAAATTGCTTATGCTGAACTATTTAATATTGAAACAGAAGTAATTCCTGGCATTTCTAGCAGTATAGCTGTTCCTGCGTTACAAGGTATACCAGTAACAAACAGGGGCACAAATGAAAGTTTTTGGGTTATTACAGGAACAACGAGTAAAGGAAAATTATCAGATGACATTAAAATTGCTGCACAAACTAATGCCACAGTAATTATATTGATGGGCTTAAATAAACTTTCTGAAATTGTTGAAGTATATAAACAAAATCAAAAGCACGAAACAGCAGTTGCTATTATCCAAAATGGTTCATTGCCAACAGAAAACAGCGCTCTTGGAACAATTGACACAATTGAACAAATAGTAAAAAATGAAAAAATTGGTTCCCCTGCAGTAATTGTTATTGGTGAGGTTGTAAAACAACACAAAGATTTTCCAGTAAGTTTAACTGATTGGCAATATTTATTAAACTAAAAACATGAAAACACTAAATTTAATATGTCCTGTTTCAAACAGGAAAACAAACGAAACTACAATAAGAATAATTGCATTTATTACTCTTTTGTTAATTCTAATAAGCGTTCACACGAGTAACTTATTTTTGTCTTTATTTTTACTAATAGACTTTTCACTGCGTGGTTTTTTAAATGGGAAAGGGAGTTTGTTAAAGTTAACGGCACAAAAAATTGTAAAGTACTTTAGTCTAAAAACAAAAACCATAAATGCTGCACCAAAAGAATTTGCAGCAAAAATAGGTTTTGCTTTTACTCTGCTTATTCTTTTTTCTCAAGTAGCAAATTATAACACATTAGCGTTTATATTTGGCGGTGTTATGATTTTCTGCACATTGCTTGAAAGTATTTTTAGTGTTTGTTTAGGCTGTTATTTTTATTCATTTTTAAGTAGATACAACGTTATTAAATTTTTTAATCTTGAGTATATTAGAAAAAAATAGAAATAACCTTTTCCCTATTTTTTTAAAATTAGAGCAACTACATGTTTTAATTGTGGGTGGCGGAGCTATTGCATTAGAGAAACTTACGGCAATAATAAACAATGCCCCTAACACTAAAATTACGTTGGTAGCAGAAACAATATCCGATGAAATAAAAGAGCTAATTAAATCAAATGAAAATATTTTAGCATTAGAAAAAACTTTTGATACAAGCTACTTAAAAAACATTGACCTAGTTATTGCGGCAACAGGCAATAGAACTTTAAGTGAAAAAATAAAAAATGAAGCTACTAAAAGAAAAATATTAATAAATGTTGCTGATACACCTGATTTATGTGATTTTTATTTGGGTTCAATCGTTCAAAAAGGAGATTTAAAAATTGCTATTTCTACAAACGGAAAATCTCCAACATTAGCAAAACGTTTAAAAGAAGTATTTAATGATACGCTACCTGAAGAAACACAAGAAAGCGTGGAGCATTTAAACAAATTAAGAAATCATTTAAAAGGAGATTTTGCTGAAAAAGTAAAAGCCCTAAACAAGGCTACGGCTGTTTTGATAGAGCAAAAAGAAAATCCTAAAAGACGATTTAAAAAAAGAATTTTATTCGTTTCTCTTTACGCCACTTCCGTAATAGCTTTAATGGTTATCGGTCATTTGTTTTTTACCTTTTTGCCTTTTTCAAGTATTGGAAATTATTTTTCATCTCTAACAAATGAGTTAGACTCATCAGTTCTGCTGTATATTGGAGGTGGTTTTGTAGCACAAATGATAGATGGTGCATTAGGAATGGCTTATGGTGTTTCTGTTACAAGCTTTTTACTAAGTTTAGGGATACCAGCAATTACACCTGCTGTTGCAAGTGCAAGTATGCATGCCGCAGAAGTTTTTACAACAGGAACTTCTTCACTGGTATATATGCGTTATAAAAACGTAAACAACAAACTGTTTAAAACATTGTTAATTCCAGGTGCATTGGGAGCTATTATTGGAGCTATTACTATTTCGTTTGTGAGTAAAGATTCTATTCTTTTTGTTAAACCTTTAGTTGGTTGTTACACGCTAGTTTTAGGTGTTTTAATAATTCGCAAGGCACTAAATATTCATTTGAAAACAAGAAAAAAAATTAAACGTTTTGGAGCAGTAGCATTAAGCGGTGGGTTTTTGGATTCTGTAGGCGGTGGTGGGTGGGGCCCCATTGTAACAACTACTCTAATAGCAGGAGGAAGAGATTTGAAATACGCAGTTGGCTCCTCTCATGTTGCAAAATTTTTTGTTGCTACAATTAGCACCGCTACATTTATTGCCGTAATTGGATTGTCGCATTGGAAAATAATTTTTGGGTTAGTAATTGGGTCAATGGTTGCTGCTCCTATCTCAATTTATTTGTCTAATAAAATTTCCAAAAAATGGGGATTAATTTTAGTTGGGTTTTTAGTAATTGTAATTAGCCTTAGAACTATTATATTTAGCTTTATCAAATAAATGGACTTAAATAAACTAAATATAAAATATACACCACTATCGCCAGAAGATAGAATAAAAGAGCTTTATAAAGATTTTGATAAAGTTTTGTTTACATCTTCTTTTGGCACAACTGCTGCTTTTTTATTACACCTAGTTCATAAAATAAAACCAAATCAAACAATTTATTTTTTAGATACTACTTATCACTTCAATGAAACAATTGCTTACAAATCCGAACTTTCAGATTTATTATCTCTAAATACAATAGATTTAAAGGCAGAAGAATGGAAAAATAAATTTACCACTCAAGATAAAACATGGAACTCTGATCCTGACTTATGTTGTTCAATAAACAAAGTTGAGCCATTAGATAAAATAAAATCAGAATTTCAAGTTTGGGTGTCAGGATTAATGTCATCACAAAATAAACACAGAGGCACATTAAAAATATTTGAAGAAAAAGACGGCATACTTAAATTTTACCCATTGGTAGATTTAAAAGAACAAGATGCATTAGATTATATTAAAGCAAACAAGCTGCCTGAACATCCATTGTTAAAAGCAGGGTTTAGTTCTGTTGGCTGTTTTCATTGCACTGTTGCAGGAAAAGGAAGAAGCGGCAGATGGGTTAATAAATCAAAAACAGAATGTGGATTACATTTATAAAACAAAACAAAAAATAAACACCGATTACTAATTTAAATAAAAATTAAAATTTCAACAAACAAAACAGAAGCTACTTTTGCTCAAAATAAATGAATTATGGAAAATAAAAATATTACAATTGGATTATTTGGTTTTGGATGCGTGGGTCAAGGATTATATGATGTGCTGAATCATTCACAAGGGTTAAAAGCCAATATTGTAAAAATATGTGTTAAAGACAAAAACAAAAAAAGAAAAATTGACGCTTCTTTTTTTACTTATGATAAAAATGAAATTTTGAATAAGAACAATCACAATGTAATTGTTGAACTGATTGACAATGCAAATGAAGCATTTGAAATAGTTAAAGAAGCAATGAACAATGGCGTAAGTGTGGTTACTGCAAATAAAAAAATGTTGGCAGAAAATTTCAAAGAATTATATCAACTACAAGAAAAAAATAATGTAGCATTAATTTATGAAGGCTCCGCTGGTGGAAGTATTCCAATCATCAGAAACCTAGAAGAATATTACGATAATGAATTACTTAGTAGTGTAAAAGGAATTTTAAACGGTACATGTAATTACATTTTAACTCGTATGGAGTTAGAAAAAAAAGATTATGCTGATATTTTAAATGATGCACAAATAAATGGTTTTGCAGAAAGCGACCCTTGGTTGGACGTGGCAGGATTCGATACAAAATTTAAAACACTCCTCCTTACAATTCATTCTTTCGGAATTGTATTAAATCCTGATGACATTTTTAATACAGGTATTCAAAATGTAAGTTATGATGACATCTTATACGCACAACAAAGAGGACTAAGAATTAAAATGCTTGGGGTATCACAAAAAGTAGGCGACAAATATCGTGTTTATGCCATCCCACATTTTGTAGATAGAGAGAGCGAACTGTTTAATGTTTTATATGAATACAATGCTGTAGAAGTAGAAGGAGCTTTTTCATGTAAACAAACTTTTGTGGGAAAAGGGGCAGGAAGCCACCCAACAGGAAGTGCTGTATTATCAGACATTTCGGCTCTTACCTATGATTACAAATATGCTTACAAAAAGCTAAAAAAAGCATTGAGCAATAACATAAAAATGGAAGACGGAATAAAACAAGTGGAGTTTGATTTCCCAATAAAATTATACATCCGATTTCAAAACAAAGAACAATTAAAAGATTTAGAAATTTTAAATGTAGAAGAAGAATACAAATCAACAAATACAAATTATATTATTGCTAATGTGAATTTTAATTCTTTGTTTAATATTTATAATAAGCGTGATAATAAATTGTTTGTTTGCGCAATTTAATTTTTTCCATTTGCAAAAATGAAAAATAAAGACAACACACAATTATCTTTGTTTGAACAAATTGAGGAGCCAACGCTCGAACAAAAAGAAAAATACCAATACCTATTTCTTGTTTCTCCTTCTTATGAAATTAAAGAAAAAATAAAAAAAGTAAAAGAGCGCCTAAAAGAAGTTGTTCCCGAAGCATCATTAGCTCTTCGTTCAACACCACACATATCTTTAATCGGTTTTCAAACAAGCAAAAAATTAAATTCAATTGTATTTAATAAGCTTGATATGGCTTTTCATAAAACCTCCCGTTTTATTGTTAGCTTTAATGGTTTTGAAAATTTTTTACACGGGCAAATTTCCAATACCCTTTATATTTCAATTGAAGCCGAGAAACCCCTGGTTCAGCTAAATCATATCTTAATGAAAGTATTTGGACTAAACAAGCGAAATTTTAAACCTCACATGACAGTTGCTAAAACACTTCCCCGCGAAAGTCTATCAAAAATAAATTCGTTTATTGAAGAAGAAACATTTCAAGCAAAATTTATGTGCACAAATATTACTGTCCTAGAAAGTATTGTTATAAACAAAAAAATGAGCGCTTATAAAGTTTGTAAAACAATAGAATTAAGAGATTCTAAATACAATTCCCCTTTATCAAAACCTCTTGAATAATCTTGCTCTAACAGTGCAATAGAGTTCGTATAATTTCCTGATTTTAATATTTGATCAGGAGCAATTTGAGTGATTTTTATACCCATAGGTGGGCTGTTAGCATAATCTATCCCTTGATTATGTATAGTGTAGTTGTTTGTAAACACATTTTTTATTTTCTCATTCTTTTGATAATACGTTTCTCCTAAATAATCAATCCACGATTTTTTTATTTTTTGATTGACTGGGGCTGTTCGAATTATTGTAATATCTGTTGCACCTTGTTCAACGGTCCATTTTACAGGCAGTGGGTCACCCCAAGCTCCATCCATATAATCAATTCCATTTATTGTATGTTTGCCTTTAGTAACAAATGGCAATGAGCAGGATGCAATTACTGTTTCTTCCCAACCTGTTTTTGTTGGGTCACCATAATAAGGAAGACCATTTTCTTTATTTGTCAAAACAATTGCAAACTGTTTTCCCATCAAATTTTTTTCTGCTGTACTTCTATCAAATGGGTAATGTTTATTGGATATTTCGTAGAAAATATCAATGTCCATTACAGGTTGAAGTTTTAAAACTTTGGAATAATTTACAAACCTTCCTTTTTCAGAAAGAAAAGAAATGGCATTAAAACAATATTGTTTTTGATTAGCTATATAATACGAACAAGCAATTGAACCTCCAGATACTGCAACATATAAATCAAATGGATTATAATTGTTTAACATAAAAGCATCCAACACACCAGAGCTAAATGCTGTGCGAAATCCACCTCCTTGTATGATTAAGGCTTTTTTCAAATGATTGAGAAAAAATTTAAATTTTAACTCCTATCACCAACATATCATCCACTTGTTGCAATGGCCCTCTCCAATCTTCAATTGATTTTTCTATCAGCTCTTTTTGTTTTTCCATTGGTACTCCATTTAAGCTAATCAACATTGTTTTAAATTGATTTATTTTAAATTTTTTGCCTTCAGCTCCACCAAATTGGTCGGCATAGCCATCAGAGAAAATATATACAACATCCTCTTTTTGTAATTGAATAGTATGATTTGTATAGTTTTCAATGTTGTTTCGCGTGTAACTTCCAATTGCGATATTATCCGATTTGGTTTCAAACAGTTCTTTTCCTCTAACCACAAACAAAGGATTATAAGCTCCAGCATATTGTAATTCCATTTTTTTAAAATTAATCATACACAAGGCTATGTCCATTCCATCTCGCAATTTGGTATCGTCTGCCGTTTGATTTAATCTTTCGCTTACGCCTTTATTTAATTTATCTAACAACTCTGCGGGAGTGCTTTTTGGAGATTCGCTCAATGCTTGATTTAAAATATCATATCCAATAATACTCATAAATGCTCCAGGAACACCATGCCCTGTACAATCTACTGCAGCAAAATATACATTGTCTCCTTTTTTATCTATCCAATAAAAATCTCCGCTTACTATATCTTTTGGTTTTGAAAAAATAAATGAATCTGGCAATGCGGTTCTTACTACAAAATTACTTGGTAAAATTGCTTCTTGAATTCGTTTTGCATATCTGATACTATCCGTAATATCTTTATTTTTTTCTGCAAGCTCTGCATTTTTAACAGCAAGCTCTTCTGTACGCTCTTCTACTTTTTCTTCTAATAATTTTTTTGCTGCAATTAAATTTCTTGTGCGAATCTTATCAAAAACATATATACTAAAAATCACAAATAATGCTACTAAGACATAAAATAAAACTGTTTGCCAAAAGGGAGGGGCAATGGTAAACTTATAAGTTGCAGGGGAAACATTACACGTTCCATCATTGTTACATGCACGCACCATAAATGTATATGTACCTGGCGAAAGATTTGTATAAACCGCTTCATTGTTTGTTGTAAAACCTGGCAACCAATCATTATCAAATCCTTCTAGCTTATATTGGTATTTTACATTTTCTGGATTTGTTAAACTAACGCCAACAAAACTAAATGTTAAATGATTTTTGTCATATGAGAATCTTGCGTCATCAGGAAATGGCACCTCATTCATAAAAAGTTTTAACCCATAAATAATTGTTTGTGGCTCAATAGTATTGGGTTTGTCTTCTTTTGATGAATAGCGTACTGCGCCCATAATGGTTCCGTACCAGAGATTTCCTTCTTTATCTACACACACAGCATTGGGATTTGTTTCTACACCTAAAAATCCTTCTGCTTTTCCATAATGAAAAAATTTTTTATTTTCAATATCAAACCTGTCTATTCCTCTGCTTCCACCTATCCAAATTTTATTTTCATTATCGGCAATAATAGAATATGGCGAATCAGTAGTTAAGCCTTCCTTTGTTGTATAATTTGTAAATGTTTTTCCGTCATACATATACAATCCCCCGCCATAAGCACCGAACCAAAGGTTATGATTTTTGTCTTCATTAATACAAAGAATAAAACGGTGGCGCATTCCATCTTTTTCAGAAAAAGATTTAAAAGTTGTTCCATCGTACATCGATAAGCTTCCTCCTAAAGCACCAAACCACAGATTGCCTTTGCTATCTTTAAAAATACGATACACATTATTCCCTCCTAAGCCATCGGTAATATTATAATTTCTGAATGTTTTTTCTATTGGGTTAAATTTAGAAACGCCTTCTTTTGAGCCAAACCAAAGGTTCCCGTTGTTATCCTGATTAATAGAAAATATAACATCTCCTGCTAAACCATTTGTTTTATTGAATGTTTCAAATTTATTCGTTTGCTGATTTAGTTTACACACACCACCGAAGCCTGTACCAAACCACAAATTGCCTTCTTTGTCTTCAAAAGAGGACAAGATAACATTACTACTCAATCCCTCTTTTGTTGTGTAATTTTTTATTGTACGGAATTGTTTTTTATTGATTGCTGAATAACTAAAAGTGATTTTTGAAATTCCTTCATTTGTTCCCAGCCAGATGTTACCTTCTTTATCGCATAGTGTTGTCCAAACAAGATTATTAACTAAGCTATCTCCTTCATCATATATTTGAAAACGCTCTCCCCTGTACTGGTTCAAACCAATATCGGTACCAATCCATACACTTCCTTCTCTATCTTGAAAAATTGCATTTGCATTAAAATAATTTAATCCTTGTTTGGTATTGTAATTATAAATTAAAGCTTTGGTAAGTGCCTCTGTTCTTTCTTTTGAAGGATAAGGGACGCATTTGGTAGCTCCACCACCTGTTGTTCCGATCCAAATATTGTGTGTTTTATCTTCTGTAATGCAGTTCACAAAATTTGAGCCTATCCCGTTTTTTATATCAATTTTATTTCCCGCATCTTGTATTGTTTGAGATGGAATTTTTGTATTAAAATCATCTCTTACTTTTAAAACCATTACTCCCGCATCTGCACTCCCTACCCAAATTTCGTTGTAGTTAACTAAAGCTAATGTTGTTATTCTATTGCTATGTAATCCGTTACCTGTGTTTAAAATACTAAAAGAAGTTGAGTTTCCTAATTCATATTTCGAATCGTAAATTGTAATTCCAATATCTGTAGCTATCCAAACATTATTTTTTTGGTCAAGTATTATACTGTAAACATTATCGCTACTCAAGCCATCTTTTTTGGTAATGGAAACCATTTTATTATTTTGTGGATCAAACACATAAATTCCCGCACCCTCTGTAGCTATCCAATATCTATTTTGTTCGTCTTGAACAATTGATGTAACAGTTTTAAATCGTGTATATTCTTCTAGTTTTAAATTTTCAATTTTTTTTGTTTTATTATCATACATAGATACGCCACCCGCCCAATGACCCATCAAAATATTTCCACTATGATCTTTATAAAGTGTAGTTACCCAATCTTCCGCTAATGAATCTTTTCTTGAATATATTTTGAATGATTTACCATTGTATTTGGTTAATCCTGATAGTGTACCTACCCAAAGGTTTCCATCATTATCTTGAACAATACTTTGTACCTGCGATTGCGACAAACCTTGCTCAACACCATAATATATAAAACTTGTTGTTTGCCCAAACCCAATGGCTGAAAGCAAAACCAAACATATTAAGATATGTTTTTTTAGTTTTTTATTTGTTATCATTTTTCAATGTTTTTTTAGATTCCTTTTGCGATTGATTGGTGCTATAGGATAAATAGTAATCCACTTCAACATTATATGTTGCTTCTTCAATCTCAATGTTGTTTTTATAACATGTTACTGTTCCCCAAAAAAATGTTTCTTTTTTATAGGTAATCAACTGTTTGTTAATTGTAATTGTTGTAATTCTTGTTGTCTTAATAATTCCATCGTCAACTGTTACTGCAACATTTGGTTGTTCTTGTCTTGAATAATTTTTTGTGTCAGGCAAAGATTTTTGGTTCCCAATTTTTACAGAACGTTCAGCAAATGCAGCAGCCTCAACAAGTTTACGCATTTGTTGATTTTTGTATTGTTTATTTTCTAGTGTTAATTTTAGTTTTGCCTGGTTCTCTTCTTTTAATTTATCTGCTTTCCCCTTTAAATCATTTTCCCTTCGCATTTGTTCTATTACTGTATTTGTTCTTGCTTCTTGTTTTCTCGACTGAAAAGCATCTTGCTTCACTTGTCTTTCGTTTTCCGCTACCATTTTTAGCAAATCATTTTCATAATTTGTCTTAATTTCCTTGTTCTTTTTAGCAAGCAGTGCTTTTTCTTCTTTCTCTCTCTGCAATCTAATTGCTTCCGACTCCATACTTTCGTTTTCTCTAATTTTTTGTTTCTCTGCCTCTTCTTTTAATCGAGCTAATTCCATTGCTTTAGCTATAGCTTCTTCTTTGGATTTTTGTTCTGCTAATAATTTTTCTTCTAATTCTTTTTTCTGTTTTTCTTCCAATTCTTTTTTAGCTTTTTCTGCTGCTTCCAATTTTTCTTTTTCTGCTTTTTCTTTAGCCTCTCTCTCTGCCACTATTTTTGCTTGTTCTGCAGGATCAATGATTAAATCTTTCATAAAACTATTTAAGTATGCTTCATCATCTTTAAATGCTTTTTTGCCATCATATACAACTTTTGTGAAAGGATTTTTATATTTTTCTACTCTAACTCCTATTGTATTTGCCTCAAAAAAGGGCGTTTCGGTTTCATAGAGCGGGAATAAGTCTCCCCTTTCTTTCGACACTTTACTTGTATAAACAAGCAAATACATATCTACACAGCCCGGGTAGGAGTATGTAATTTTATAATCAGAACCAAAAACTAAAAAGAATTTATACTTCCCGTTTTTCCCAGTTTTAAGTTGTTCTTGAAGAATGGTTCCATTTCTGTACACTTTAACAGTAGCTCCTGCCAAAGCTTTATTGTCTTTAGTTGCTTTTCCAGCAAACTCAAGCATTCCTGGCGCTTGCGATTTTACTTGAAATGAAAAAATAAAAAATAGTGCCAAAAATATGATGGCAAAACGAAAAATTGATTGAGGATGTTTTTGTTGTTTTATAAAAAACATATCGCTGTTTATCCGAAAACGAAAATAACAAAAAATAGCGGATAAACAATCTGATTAAGCCTCTTCTTGAATATTTATATTTAAATTTTTGTAAATGTATTCAGCGGTTAATTCTTTAACATCCCCTGGTTGCATATTTTCTATTTTAATATTTTCAATCGCAATTCTTATTAATCGTAAACAAGGAAATCCAACACCAGCAGTCATCTTCCGTACCTGATGAAATTTCCCTTCTATTAAAGTAATTTCTATCCAAGATGTGGGCAAGCTTTCACTGATTGGATGTCCGCGAGGAGGAAGATTTTCTGGTTTTGGTACAATTTTTACTTTACAGGGTTTTGTAAAATAAGGACCAGCATCTTGTGCTATAGTCACACCTGATTCTAGCTGTAATACAGCTTCAGTTGTGATTATTCCTTGCAATTGTACAAGATACACTCTACTATGTTGAAAAGCGGGATTTAATAATTTATAATTTAATTTTTTATCATTTGTAAGAATTAACAGGCCTTCCGAATTTTCATCCAACCTTCCAATAGGCCGAACATCTTCAGGAAAAGGAAAGTTTAGTTTGTCTAAACATTTTTTTTTACGATGTGAAGAAACAAACTGAGAGATGATTTTATATGGCTTATAACTAATGTAATATTTCAATTGTCCTCTTGTTTTTTTGTCCGAAAATACATATTTGTTTTACTTTAAACATGTTTTCAGATATTCCATATGTGCTAATTACAATTTTGTCGAATTTTTAAGGTGCTAGACTGTTTTTATTTTATAATTTTGCTCCGCATTTTAAAAATGCACACATCTTTACCAAATGGGCAATAGCAACGGACATCATAATTCTCACAAACTTTCGGCCGCAGGATTACTAGTAACTCTTGGAATTATTTTTGGCGATATTGGTACATCTCCTCTTTACGTGTTAAAAGCCATTGTTGGCGAATCTGCTGTTGATGCATCAGTAGTTTTAGGAGGCATCTCTTGTATTTTTTGGACATTAACCTTACAAACTACTTTAAAGTATGTGATGCTAACTTTAAATGCAGATAATAAAGGAGAGGGGGGGATTTTTTCATTATATACTTTAGTTAAAAAAACCAAGGTAAAATGGCTAATGTTTCCTGCCGTAATTGGGGGAAGTGCAATTTTGGCTGAAGGCATTATTACTCCACCTATTTCTGTTTCCTCTGCAATTGAAGGATTAAGAATGGTTGATTCGTTAAAACACTTACATACTGTTCCTATTGTAATCATCATTATTGTTCTGTTGTTTGGAATTCAACAATTCGGGACAAAATCAATCGGAAAGCTTTTTGGTCCAATTATGTTATTGTGGTTCCTGATGTTGGGAATATTAGGCATCTCCCAACTTTCTGGCAATTGGTCTATTTTAAAAGCTTTTAATCCAATGTATGGTTACGATTTACTTGTTAAACATCCAGGAGGGTTTTGGTTATTAGGAGCTGTTTTCCTTTGTACAACTGGAGCAGAAGCCCTTTATTCAGACTTAGGACATTGCGGAAAAGAAAACATTCGCATCAGCTGGAGTTTTGTAAAAATAATGTTGGTGCTAAACTATTTTGGACAAGGAGCTTGGTTAATGAACCATCAAGGAGAGTTTTTAAATGGCGCAAGTCCATTTTATACAATAATGCCTGCTTGGTTCTTGCCATTTGGTATTGGGCTAGCTACTGTGGCTACTATTGTTGCCAGCCAAGCATTAATTAGTGGCTCATTTACATTAATAAATGAAGCAATACGTTTAAACTTTTGGCCAAAAGCAAAAATTAAATATCCAAGTGATTTAAAAGGGCAGTTATATATCCCTGCTATTAACTGGCTACTTTGTCTTGGTTGTATTGTTGTTGTATTGCACTTCCAGGAATCATCACAAATGGAAGCGGCATACGGCCTTACAATTATTTTAGGAATGTTAATGTCCTCTCGTCTATTGGTTTATTTTATGAAAATAAAACGCTTTTGGGCGCCACTCATTTGGGGGTTTGTATTTATATATTTATTTGTTGAATTAGCTTTTTTAATTGCACAACTTGACAAATTTACAAAAGGCGGTTGGATAAGTTTGTTTATTGCTTCTATACTTACTTCGGTAATGCTAATCTGGTATTATGCTCGTAAAATAAGAAATAGATATGTTGAATTTGTAAAACTTGCCGATTACCTTCCTGTGCTTGAAGATTTGAGTAGGGATTTAGCAATTCCAAAATATGCTACGCATTTAGTTTATTTAACAAGCGCTAATAACAGGGAAGAAATTGAATCAAAAATTATTTACTCCATTATGCAAAAACAACCCAAGCGTGCAGATATTTATTGGTTTGTGCATGTTGATGTGGTAGATGAACCTTATAGAATGGAATATAATGTATGCGAGTTTATTCATGATGATGTTATTAGAATTGACTTTAAACTAGGATTCCGTGTTGCTCCTAGAATTAATTTAATGTTTAGAAAAGTAGTAGAAGATTTAGTAAAAAACCGTGAAGTGGATATTACCAGTCGCTACGCATCACTAAATAAAAATAATATTATTGGCGACTTTAGATTTATTGTAATTGAAAAATTCTTGTCCTACGAAAACGAATTGCCAATTCATGAAAAATTAATTTTAGATATCTATACTTTCCTAAAACACATGAGTTTATCTGAAGCAAAAGCTTTTGGTTTGGATACAAGTTCAGTAACAACTGAGATGGTGCCTTTAATTATAGCTCCTCCAAAAGATATTAATCTAAAACGTATTGACGAAAACAAATAAAAAAGAGCAGCTAATTTAGCTGCTCTTTTTTATTTGTTAATTATTTATTACGGACATTTTTTTGCCTCTGCACTATTCAAAAAGTTTTTAGCATTTGCATTGTTGGGGTCCAATTCTGCAATCTTTTTGAAATATGTTTTAGCAGAACAAAAATCTTTATTATTCATATAATAAACACCCATGTATGTGTTTGCTTCTATTTGATTGTTTTTGTTTTCATCAGCTTTTGCTTTTCCTAAAAACGTTTCATAATAGGGCTTTGCTAACCATTTTTCATTTTTAGAATCAATTTGTGCATTCGCTTTTCCTCTCCACAAATATCCCAAAGACATTTCTGGTTGTAACTTGATAAATTGAACAAATGAAGAATCAGCATTAATAAAATCTTTGCTATAGTAGTAGCTAATCCCTAAGCCGTAATAATCGTTTGCTCCAGCTTTTCCTGCATCTACTTTTATTTTATAAGATTTAATCGCTTCTTCATATTGTTTCATATTTCTATATGCAGTTGCAATATCTGAGTTCAACTCAATTTTATCAGGTTGTAACTCTAGCGCTTTTCTATATTGAATTATAGCCAATGAATCTTTTTTGTTTTTAGATAAAAGTTTTGCATAATACTCATAATCTAAAGGAATAACCTTAATATCAGAGCCTGAAACATTTTTGAAAAACAATTCACTATTCATCAATCCATTTTCATAATCTGCTGCTTCGTACTCAGCATAAGCTAAAAACCTATTTAGATAAACATTTTTAGGGTCACATGTTTGAGCTTCTTTTGATGCAGCAATTGACTCTTTGTATTGTTTTGCTTGATATAAAAATGCTGCATAACGCACACGAGCACCACAATCATTATTAATAGCTAAAAATCGTTTGTAATTATACACTGCATTTGCATACATACCTGCACGAGCATATATTTCAGCTTTTTCACGATATGCTGGAGCATAAGAAGAATCAATTAAACTTGCTTTTTTGTACAAATCCAATGCAAGATTATAGTTTTTTGCTCTGTTATACAATTGTCCTTGACGCAAAATCGCTCTTACCGATTTTTTATCCAGTGCTTCTGCTTTTTCATAATTTGTAATAGCGTTGTTTCCATTGTTTTGCTCTAGGTAAGCATCACCCGTTAAAATAAACACTTCTGGGTTTTTAGGCTCCAATTTGCTTGCTTGACCTAATAAAGTTAAAGCTTCAGCTATATTTTTTGTTTCTGATTGAATATATACTTCAGCTATCTTCATTAGTACCGTTGCATTTTTACCTGCTGCTAATGTTGTTGCTTTGTAAAAATTTGCTTTTGCTTCCGTTTGTTTGCCATCATTCCACTCCATTTTACCTAAACCTACGTAACCAAAGGGACTAGTGGCGTTTAATTCCACTGCTTTTGCATATTGTTCTTTCGCTTTTTCAGGACGATCATCTTTGTAAAAATTTTCGCCATAGTAAAACAAAATCTCTCCATTTGTTGGTTGTCCTTGCAATAGGCTTTTATAAGCTTCTTCTGCTTTACTAAATTGCTCGTTATTAGTTAATTTAATTGCTTCTTGTAATGTTTGTCCAATTGCAGTAGATGATACTACTATAAATGCTACAATTGATAATCTAATCTTTTTCATAATTCAACGTTTTTTATATATACAACACAAATACTATTCCATATTCACATGCACCATTCTAATTGGCGCTATTGAAGGGATTAAGCCTGCTTTCAAAATCATTAATTGCCCTTTATCTCCTGCAACAAATGACACAAAACCCATCCCCAAACCAGCTCTCGTTTGGCGATTTATCATATAAACATCTCTTGTAAATGCATAATCTTTTGTTTTAATGTATGCTTGATATGGTTTATATGGTTTCGATTCTGATTCTTTTTGTATTCCAACTACTTTAACCTGTTTTAGAAAATTTGTTGTTGTGCTGTCATCTATATCACTTATCCAATTTACGCTTAAGAACCCAATCGCATTTTTATTTTTACTTACATAATCTATCACTTCTGGGTTAGAATTCACAGCAAAGGTGTTGTTCCCAAATTTTTGTCCTTGTAACACGGTATCTTGCATGTATCTTGCATTTGCCGAACCTTTGTTGTCAAATACCACATTTATTTTCCCCATTTTTGAGTCTTTGTTTAATTGACTCCACAAGCTATCATTACCCAATAAAATGGATTTTATTTTTTCTACAGTTAATGTAGTATCTGTATTTTCTGGGTTAACAATAATTGCAATAGCATCTTCTGCTATTCTCGTAGAAATAGGAAAAATATTTTTTTGCTCAAACTGTTTTCGCTCTTCTTTTGTAATATCTCTGCACATTACCACTACTTTACAAGAATCATTAATCAACCTTTTTAATGCTTCATCTTCTGGTAAATATTTTGCAAATATTTTTGCGTTTTTATAGATTGCTTCAAATGTATAAACCTGTGTATCGAATAGCTTTGTAAAAGATTCGTCAACAACAATGTTTACTTCTCCAGAAGTTGGTGTGTCTGTAGGCTCATTTCCTGTTGGTCCAGAGCAAGAATAAAAAACAGCAAATGTGATTATCGAAACAAATAAAATTTTATTCCACTGCATTTATGTTTTCTTTTTTAATATTTGTTAATTCTATTTTTTGATTTTTGTTTTTATATCTATAATATGCTATAAAAACTCGCAAAAGTCCAAAGAATATCAGAATCAAACCAATTGTTATGCGTGCTTTAGGGATTAAATCACTCCATAAATCGGTAAATAAAAACAAAAAACCAACAACCAAATAAAATGCAAAAACCAAAATAGTAAAACTAAATCGGGTTTTATTAATAATGCGTTTTATTTTGATTTTTTTTGACATTGTTTTATGTTAATGCAAAACTAAAATCAACAATGTTTTATTTATTTGTTTTTTTTACTTTCTTATATATAGTATATGTCCTATATATAGCGTATAAAATCATTGTGATCCCAACTTGTGTTCGATATTCAGGAAAAATCTCTATCGATATATCTGTAAATAAAAAAAGTAACCCAAGTGCCACATAAACAGCCACCATTGCAAAACCAAAGTAGTGACTAATTTTATTAACCATTGGGTTACTTAAATTCGATTTACTATTTTATTGTAAACTTAATAGGTAAATTAAATTGTACACGAACTTCTCTCCCGTTTTGTTTTCCTGCTTTCCAATGTGGCATTGCTTTCACAACTTGTTGTGCTAATTTATCATACCCTGGACCACCAGAAACACCACGTAAAACTTTTACGTCTGTAATTGATCCATCTTTTTCAACAACAAATGTTACGTAACAAGTTCCGGAAATTCCGGCCTCTTTTTCCATTTGAGGATAACCAACTTGTTCAATTTTGTTTTTTATCCACTTCATCATTTCCGCTTCTCCACCAGGGAATGTTGGCATTTGCTCAACAATGGTAAGTGGCGCTTCTACAGTTTCTACAATAGTATTATTCCCTGTTTCTGGAATAATAATGTCATCTTGGTTTCCTGTTCCCTCATTCGTAACTGTTGAAATTTGAGGCGTTTCCTCTGTTTGTACAGGAGGGGGCTCATCCACCACTTCATCATCCGTTACCACAGGAGGGGTAAACTTAACTGTTTCCATCACTGGTGGTGGTGGTGGTGGTGGTGGTGGTGGTTCTGTTTCATCAATTGGCGGAGGAGCAGTTAAGTCCAATGGAGTAATATCCACAGGCACTTCCACTTCATCCAATTTATTATTAATCCAATCAATAATTGCTGGTAAACTTACCATAAAAACAAAAGCACAACCTGTAATTAATAATGCAATTGATAAACTTCTATTATGGTTTTTTCTCAGTTCAAAAGCTCCATAGGATTTGTTTTTGTCTTCAAAAACAAGTTCGTTGCGCACAGGAGCAACAACGCTATCCCAATTATTAAATAATGAATTTGCCATGTTGTTATTTTTTTGTTGCTGCTTTTACTAATTCTAATTCTTTTGGCATCATATCCACAATAGCATATTTTCCCACATTGCAAATATTCAACTCGTCAACAACGTCAATTATGTTTTTGTAAACGGCCTTGTCGTCCGCCTTAATAAGCACTGTAAGTGCTTCTTTTTTCCCTTTTTCTACATTCACCAACCTTTTGTAAGCTGTATCTGCAATCTCTTTTGACTTTAACTGTTCTGTTAGCTTTTGAATAGCATCCTCTGTTGGTTTGTTTCTTTCCAATAATAATTTATGCAATCCTTCTGAGGAGAAGTCGGTTTTAGTTAATGTTGTCAAGGGCTTACCATCTGGATTTGGCATACCTTCTCCCATAAACTCTCCATAATACCAAAAAATTGCATCGTCTTCAGACAAAACAAAAGTCAATGCATTATTCACTTTTATCCTATCTTTTTCATCTTTGGGATCGGCAGGAAAATTAATTTCCATTGCTTTTGGTTTACTAAAAGTTGATGTAAGTACAAAAAACGTAAGTAGTAAGAACGCCAAATCCACCATTGGCGTCATATCTATTCTGGTAGATGATTTTTTGGCGCGTACTTTTGCGTGTTTTCCGCCTCCGCCACCATCTGTATTTACTTCTGCCATTTTTTTATAAGTTCGTTAAAAATATTTTTATTATTGTGCAGCTTCAGGACCTTGCTCCAAATCTGTAATTAAATTAAAACGATATAATTCCATATCAGTAAATACTTTAATAATATCTTTTACTGCAATGTAATTTGTTTTCGCATCGGCTTTAATTGCAAAACGAAGAGGTTCATATTTAAACTCTCGTCCCAGTTGCTCTGCTTTTTCTTTTTCTGTTTTTGCTTGTCGTGCTGCTTCTATTTGTCCAAATCGTATCCAATTCGCAAGCTGATTGTCTAATGAATCATGCGGTATTCCTGGTGATTTTAGTTTGACACGGTCAGCATCTTCCATGTTTATGTACTGCTTTAATTGACCAATAGGAACGCCAAAACTTGTCATTCCACCAAAAGTTTCTTTTTCTTTTTCGGTAAAAGTGATGTTGTATTGTTTTCCCATACTTTCAAGTGTTTTTCTTCTTACATCATAATTGTTAATGTTGTAAAATGCCTTGCCTTTGTCATCCACAGAAATCATAATTACGTTTTTGGGTAATAATTTATCTGATGTTGACGATGGTGTATCCACCACAACGGGCTCGGTTACTCTTGAAGTAGCAGTAAGCATAAAGAAAGTTACCAAAAGGAAAGCCAAATCCACCATTGGAGTCATATCCAACGAAGGGCTTCCTTTACCTGTATTTACTTCTGCCATATTATTTTATTTAATAATGTTTTTATTTAATTCTAAATTATTTCGAAGTGTGTAATGTGTGAACCAAGCTATATCCAGCTTCATCCATGCTATGAGTAATAGCATCTACACGTGTACTAAAATAATTGTAAGCCATGATACCAACAACAGAACCACTAATACCTAATGCTGTATTGATAAGCGCCTCAGAAATACCTGTTGCAAGAGCAGCAGTATCAGGAGAACCAGCAGCAGACATTGCAGCAAATGAACGAATCATCCCCAATACTGTCCCAATCAATCCCCAAAGAGTAGCGATAGTAGCACAAGTAGTAATAATTCCTAGGTTTTTAGAAAGCATTGGCAACTCTAATGAAGTTGCTTCTTCTAATTCTTTTTGAACTGCTTCTATTTTTTCTTCTGTATTTAGTGTACTATCGTTTTCAACTAGTTTTAATTTTTCGATACCAGACAAAACAACGTTTGCTAATGATCCTTGTTGTTTGTTGCACAATTCAATAGCTTCATCGTATTGGTGGCTAGCCAATAAAGATTTAATGTTGCGTAAAAACACATCTGATTTCCCTTTGCCTTTCGCTTTTGAAATTGTAATAAAACGTTCAATTGTAAACGTTACAACAATTATGAAAATTGCCATTAATATTGGCACGATAAATCCTCCGGCATGCATCATCCCTAAATAATTTCCTTGTTTTGGATGTCCTTCTGCATCAAAATTACTAGGATTTCCCAAAATAAACATGTAAATCATAATCCCAATACCAATTGAAATTAAAATCGCTAATAATGCGGTCATAAAAGTAAATCCGCCCGATGTTGTTTTTTTGTTACTCATATTATTTTTTGTTTTTGGTTTTTAATTTGTTTTCTAGTATAAAGTAATTTTTTGAATTGCTTCAGAAAGTTTTTTCCAAAACAAGGTTCCAAACATACTAAATCTATTTGGAAAGTAAAAATTTATCATGGTTTGTTTAAAAATTTAATGTTGATTTAATAACCCAAACTTATAAAACAAATTGCTTTCATTTATTACCATTTTCTAAGTGGCGTGATTTTTTGTGTAATCGGTGGTTTTTAGAAGTTATAAGGAATAAAAAAAGCCTCAGTAGTTCAACTGAGGCTTTTCGTTATTGTTTTTTACTCATTAATAAACGATTATTTTTTGTGTTGTTTGGTTTTTATTGTCGGTTAAAGTAACTGTATAAACACCCGTTCCATATTGTACAACACTCATTGGTTTTGTTACCACTCCTTTAACATTTTTCATCTCTTCTTTGTAAACAATTTGTCCAAGGGCATTTGTTATTTCTATTTTGAAATTCCCTTCAACAATTGAGTTGAATATTAAATTAAAGTTTCCATCATTTGGATTTGGGTAAATAGTTAATAAATATGGGTTTTCTGTATTTGTTACACCAGTCCATAAAACATTATATGGAGCTGATGCAGAAGAAGAACATCCTGCAGTTGTTACCACAACAGTATAATTTCCATCTTGTGTAGGAGTATATATTTGTCCTGTTGCTCCTGGAATTATTACACCATTGAAATACCATTGATTACCAGTAGCAGAACTTGATTGTAAATCGTTCCCAACCTGCGTAATTGTTGGTGTTGTAGGGATAGGATTTACTGTCATTGTAATACTATTGCTTGTTCCTGAAGCAGGACTAGCACATGTGGCATTTGATGTCATAATACAAGTTACTATATCTCCATTTGACAATGAACTTGAAGAATAAGTACTGCTATTTGTTCCAACATTTGAACCATTCACTTGCCATTGGTAGCTAGGAGTTGTTCCTCCGTTGGTTGGTGTTGCTGTAAACGTAACATTTTGTCCTGCACAAATTGTGGTTCCAGCACCAGAGGAAATACTTACAGCTGGTGTTACAGAACTTGTAACGGTCATTGTAACAGAATTTGAATTTGCTGTTGCAGGGCTTGCACAAGCTGCATTTGAAGTCATGATACATGTTACAACATTGCCATTTGTTAAAGTGCTTGATGAATAGGTTGGGCTATTTGTTCCAACATTACTTCCATTCACCTGCCATTGATAACTAGGTGTTGCTCCTCCATTAGTTGGTGTTGCTGTAAATGTAGTATTTTGTCCCGAGCAGATTGTTGTTCCTGGACTTGCAGCAATTGAAACACTTGGTGTAACAGAACCTGTAATTGTAATTGTAATTGAATTTGAATTTGCAGTTGTTGGACTAGCACATGATGAGCTAGAAGTCATTATACAAGTAACCACATTTCCGTTTGTAAGTGTGCTTGATGAATACGTTGCTCCTGTTCCAACATTACTTCCATTTACTTGCCATTGATAAGTTGGTGTGCTTCCTCCATTTGTTGGAGTTGGAGTAAATGTAACATTTTGTCCTGCGCATATTGTAGAGCCTGGGCTTGCAGCAATACTCACAGCTGGAGTAACAGAACTACTAACTGTAATTGTTACTGCGTTAGATGTAGCTGTTGTTGGACTTGCACATGTAGCATTAGATGTCATAATACATGTAACCACATTTCCATTTGTAAGTGTGCTTGACGAATACGTTGGGCTATTTGTTCCAACATTACTTCCATTTACTTGCCATTGGTAGCTTGGTGTTGTTCCTCCGTTAGTTGGTGTTGCTGTGAACGTAACATTTTGTCCTGCACAAATTGTAGAACCAGGACTAGCTGCTATTGAGACACTTGGTGCTACAGAAGCATTAACCACTACTGCTGTTGTCCCTGCCGCACTTGTACATCCACCTACCGTTACGGTAACACTGTAAGTACCAGCCATAGCAACTGTTGCGCTTGGCCTTGTAGGATTTTGAGTTGATGCGGAATAAGCACTTGGCCCAGACCATGCATACGTTGCTCCTGCTACTGTTGGAGTTGTTAGGCTAATCGTTTGACCAACGCATACTGGAGAGTTACTTCCTGCTGTTGGTGTAGCTGGTGTATTATTTACAACTACTGTTGTTGTACCTGCTAAGCTTGTACATCCACCTACTGTTACCGTAACACTATATGTCCCAGCCATAGCTGCTGTTGCGCCTGTACGGGTTGGATTTTGCAAAGCAGAACTAAATGCGCTTGGACCTGTCCATGCATATGTTGCTCCTGCTACTGTTGGAGTTGTTAGGTTAATCGTTTGACCAACGCATACTGGAGAGTTACTTCCTGCTGTTGGTGTAGCTGGTGTATTATTTACAACTACTGTTGTTGTACCTGCTAAGCTTGTACATCCACCTACTGTTACCGTAACACTATATGTCCCAGCCATAGCTGCTGTTGCGCCTGTACGGGTTGGATTTTGCAAAGCAGAACTAAATGCGCTTGGACCTGTCCATGCATAAACAGCACCTGCCACTGTTGGGGTTGTTAAGTTGATTGTATTGCCTGTACATACTGGCGAGTTACTACTTGCTGTTGGTGTAGCTGGTGTATTATTTACAACTACTGTTGTTGTGCCCGCTAAGCTTGTACATCCACCTACTGTTACCGTAACACTGTATGTCCCTGCCATAGCTGCTGTTGCGCCTGTGCGTGTTGGGTTTTGTAAGGCAGAACTAAATGCGCTTGGGCCTGTCCATGCATATGTTGCTCCTGCTACTGTTGGGGTTGTTAAGTTGATTGTATTACCTGTACACACTGGCGAGTTACTACTTGCTGTTGGTGTTGCAGGTGTTGGATTAACAGTCATAGTAATTGCATTTGATGTTGCTGGATTACCTGTTACTCCAGATAGGTTAGACGTCATAATACAAGTAACTATTTGTCCATTTGTTAATGTAGTAGTAGTGTAAGTAGGACTATTTGTTCCAACGTTAGAGCCATTTACTTGCCATTGATAACTTGGTGCTGTTCCTCCGTTGGTAGGTGTTGCTGTAAATGTAACACTTTGTCCAGAACAGATTGTAGAACCAGGGCTAGCGGTAATTGCAACTCCAGCAACGTTACTTGTTCCAGAAAGATTAATATTATCTACATATAACATTTGCCCCCAGCCCGATTTATTTTGGAAACTCAGCATTACATTTGCTTGACCAGCATAACTGTTTAAATTAACTGTTTCGGTTCTCCATTCTGCTGCACTTGCAGGTACAAACACGGTTGTGCTATTGTCTGGAGCAGTTGCTAAAACGGTACTTCCTTTCGCATAAACCCTTGTCCAAGTAGCCCCACAATTAGTAGAAACAAGAACAATTAATGAATCAAAATAAGTAGCATTATATCTAGCATAAGCAACATCAAAAGTTAATGTAGCAGTTGACAATCCTGCAAAACTATATTTTGGAGTTTGCATTTCATCTATGTTTCCTGCGGTTGATGTTGGCGGTGTTGCGTTATCAATTGATGCAGAAGCTGTTCCTGGTGCCGATGGACCATTCGCAGTTGTTGCTCTTACCCAGGTATAAGCATCTGCATCTGGATTATTTAAATACCAGCCCGTAGGCAAAAATGTAGCGCTTTCAAATCCTTCAACTAAAGGTAATGTGGTTGGCGCTGAAACAACTATATAAGCTGTTTTTGTCATAGTATTATTCCCATTTGCATTTGTTGCAGTAAGCGAAACATTGTAAGTTCCTGCTGTGTTATAACAAATGTTTGTAGGGTTTTGAGCTGTTGAACTAGCTGGAGTTGCACCTGTAAAAGTCCACGCCCAAGCAGTTGGTGTTCCGGTAGATAAATCGGTAAAACTGATACAGTCACCAACACAAATATTTGTTCTACTAGCAACAAAATCTGCAACTGGAGGAGATGTTCCAGGAGTGTTTAAATCTGACTGCCAAATACTGCGACCAAAAGTTGCAGCACGCAGTTTGTTTGCTGTGTATTGAATTTCCAACTCTCTAACTGCTACGTTTGGCAAACCCGTGTTATAAGCAGTCCAAGAGCCCGCTGTATTATCTCGGTAATAAACACCAACATCCGTTCCTACGTAAAGCGAGGCATTTGGAGAGCCATTTTGATAAACAATACAATTAACAGGAATATTAGGTAATCCTGTTCCGTAAGAAGTCCAAGTTGTTCCTGCGTTAGCAGAATAAAAAACTTTGTTTGCCGCTGAGTAACCAGAAAAAGTAACCCATACCTGTTGTGGATTTGCACTCGACACTGCAATATAGGTTATTGCAGCAGAAGCTACTGGCAGTGTTCCTGTTCTATCGGTAAAGGCCACCCCGCCATTTGTTGAAGCAAAAAATCTGTTTGTTTTTGCAACATATAAATAATTACTATCGGAAGGAGCATAAGCCATTGCAATAATGTTTCCAGTACCTCCAGTAGTAGCCCCAAGAGCCGTCCAAGCACCTCCTCTGTTTACAGATTTATATGCGCTTGCTTTACCCACTACCAAAGTGGTTGCTCTTTGAGGATTCATAATATATGGTGTTACCCAATCCCCGTTGGCGTTTACTCCTGTTCCTCCTGAATTAACAATATTTGTTGTTAGGTTCCCGCCAGTTGTTGTTCTATATATTTCACCATAATATAATTCTCCATACTGCACATTTGCATTGGTAAAATCAATAATTGATTCCATACCATCTCCACCTAAAGGTCTTGCCCAAGTGGCTGTTCCACTCCATCTGTTTGTCCCATTATCTTGCCAACCAGAAAGAAGCATATTTTGATTTGTGGTTGAAAGTCCGATTCTATATACTTGGGAAATTTGTAATCCATTGCTTAAATCTGTCCATGCTGTTCCACTGTTGGTTGTTCTAAAAAGACCACCATCACAACCTGCAAAATAGGTTGTTGTACTTCCTGGAATATATTCCAATGCATGAATATCAGCATGTACATAAGGAGCGCCAGAGCCTGTCCAATGTGCATTAATAGTCCAGTTTGTTCCTCCATTTGTGGAGCGCCAGATATTAATTCCTCCAACAATTACATGGTCTGCATTAGAAGGAGAAACAGCAAGCGCTAAATCATACCATCCTTGTCCACCAGTATCGCTCCCTGTGTTTGACCATCCAAGTAAATTTGGTGTTGTAGAACGAGTTGTAAACGTTGTTCCATTATCTGTTGAGCGATATAATCCTTGGAAACCGCTTGCAGTATTTGCTGCTAGTAAATAAACATAGGCTGCATTGCCTGCTGTCACAGCAATTGAAAGTCTAGCAACAGCTGTTGTTGCTGGCAAACCAGCTGTTATGTTTGTATAAGTGGTTCCTCCGTTTGTTGATTTATAAAAACGAGTTGTAGAACATGCATAAACTGTTGTTGTATCTCCTGGGCGGTACTCAATATCTTTCATATTGATTCCATTTGTTCCAGCAATTTGTGTCCAAGTAGCACCAGCATTAATCGATCTGTAAATACCATTTGATGATGCGGCATGAATAGTATTTGGGTTAACTGGGTTTATCAATAAACGACTAATCACACGGCCATTTGTTACTGCCCATGTTAAACCTGTAGTATTCCAAGTGGCACCAGCATTTGTAGATTTATAAACCCCAATACTATATGTATCCGAAGCATCTCCATCACCAGTAGCTAAATAAACTATTTGATTGTTTAAAGGATTAATTGCTACATCAGTACAACCAATTACTGGTAAATTATCTGTAGTAGTAGCCCAGCTGGTTCCACCATTAGTTGTTTTCCAACACCCACCGCCTGGAGAACCCACGTAAATGATATTTGTGCTTGTTGGGTCAAATCGAACAAAATTAACACGACCAGCACCTCCGCCAGTAGGAATGGTAGTTGTTGGCCCGATTAAAGTCCAGTTTGCAGCTTGAACAGTTGGTGTTCCTCCACCCATTGATCTATTTGGCTCTGATTCTCCTGTTGGAAAATTATTATCGTAATACTCATTAAGCGCATTAATCATAACCATTCTATCTCCAGAAGGATATAAACGAGGCTTCATATAATCTTCCCAGCGTTTATAAATTTCCCAACCTGGAATTTCTCCTTCTTCTTCCTCTTCAGTCTGATTTATAGCAGGGTTTTTATAGGGTAGGCTAGACTTTTTTGCGTTTTTAGCTTCCGCCTTTTTTGCCTTTTCTCTAGCTTCG
>CAZJUY010000037.1:0-32699 GCA_964549315.1 uncultured Chitinophaga sp.
TTTCTTTTCAGAGCATTTATTTCTAAATCTTGATAAATTAACATTTCTGTGTTTGGAGTGGAATCTGATGCAATAACCTCTCGATGAAACTCAACATCTGATGGTGTAAAAATGGCTGATTGTGAAAAATGTACATCCAAGTTTTCTACTCCAGGTAAATTTCCTACACAACCAGTTATTACCACATAAACTTGGTTTTCAATAGCACGAGCTTGAGAACAATATTTTACACGTAAATACCCCCTTCTGTCATCGGTATTAAATGGCACAAATAATATTTTTGCACCTTTACTAGCAGCAATTCTTGCCAACTCTGGAAATTCAGAATCATAACAAATCAAGATGGCAATTTTACCCTTATCAGTATTAAAAACTTCCATTTTGTTTCCACTTTGAATGCCCCACCATTTTTTTTCGTGAGGAGTAATATGGATTTTATACTGTTTTTCAAATGTACCGTCTCTTCTGAAAAGATATGAAATATTATAAATTTTATCATTCTCCATTACAAAATGAGAGCCTGCAATTATGTTAGTATTGTATCGTATTGCTAGTTTTGTAAATAACTCTTCGTATTGAGGAGTATATTTACTGAGCTCTCTAATTGCAATTCCTGGTTTTTTATGCGGCATAAAAGACAACAATTGAAGCGTAATCATTTCGGGAAACACAACAAAATCACTTTTATAATCTGATGCTGTATCTACAAAAAACTCGCAATGTTGAGCAAATTCTTCAAATCCACTTATCTGGCGCATTTGATATTGAATTGCACTTACACGAACATAAGGTGATTTTAAAAGTTCTCTATCTTTTTTAATTTCATAATTATAATTTGGCCATTCCAATAGTGTTGCATAACAACAAGATTCTTTATCATTAGGAAGATAATTTGGCAATATTTTTTTTAGTGAAAATCCATTCGATAATTGTGCTGTTAAAACTGGGTCGTATAAGCTTTTATTTGTAACTTTTTCAACAAATTCATCTACTGTTAATTTGTTAGAATGTTTATGATAATTAGGCAACCTTCCTCCTATTAATATTCTTTTTAAATTGTATTTTTTTACAACATCTTTTCTTGCATCATATAACCTTCTTGATAATTTCATTCCTCTATAATCAGGATCAACCATAATTTCCATTCCATATAATGTATCGCCATATTTATCATGATTAGATATATTTCCACTATCTGTTAATTCACTCCAAGAAGCAGTTTCTGAATAATCACTCATATTAATAATTAAACTACAACTGGATGCAATAATTCTTTTTCCATAAGTAATACAATGTTGCCCTTCCGAAAAAGTAGTCAAAATGTTTTTGAACTGAATTTCTGACCAAGGTTTCATACCAGGAAAACATTTTAGTTGCAATTCTGTAATTTGTGAATAATCCTGAGAGGTAATTTGTCTCAGTTTAATTTTTTTAATGATACTTGTTTTTTGAGTTGTTTCCATAAATTTTAGATTAATGTAATTCCCATTACAGGGATATCGATGTTTGAAGTGATTTTATTGTAAAAATTATTATTGAAATATGATTGTAATTTAAAGTAATTAACTGGCGGAGAAACCGAAATCAAATCAGCTTTTTTTTGTATTGCCAGGGATATTACATCATAAGCAGGGTCTCCATGTGAAAACACACTATCTATTTCATAATTTAAATTGTGGTTTGAAAAAAAATCATCACAATATTTTAATTGTTGCTCAACTTTTGAAATAATACCTTTTGAAGCTGTATTTCCAACACCTAATACATAAATTTTTGCTCCTGTAATTTTTGCTAATGATGCTGTATAAGGGATTTTATCGTGCCAATTTTTGATATTTCGTATTGGTAAAATTATTTTCTTTAAATTGAACCTATATTTTATTTTATTTACTGCTATTACTGGAGTTTTTGTTCTCTCCATAATATCTAATGGATTAATGCTTCCAAGTAATCTTTCAAGAGGTGTTTTGCAAAAATCTGGAACAAATACTAAATCGTAGTTGTTTGTTTTTAAAAGTTCAGTTATACAAGAGTTGTAATCACCCACTTCTACTCTAATTTCTACTCTTTGCATTGGCAATTCCATATCTAACAAAAATGAACGAATTTCATTTTTTCTATTTTCAACTAGTTTGCGGTAGTTATCAACACAAAGATTTCCGTTTGCTATCACGCTTCGTCCAGAGTTTAATATTGGATTTAAAACATGAAGAATAGTAATTGAAGCTCCGGATTTAATGGCTATTAACTCTGCAATTTTAAGCGAGTTATTATAATTCGCATCAAATTCAAAAGGTACTAACAAACGTTTAAATCCTATTATTCTCATAATTATTGTTTTAATTCTAATGCAATTTCGGGTTTTAAAAATCAAAAAACATTGATAAGTATCAATCCACATAAAAATCTATTTATTTTTAATTTGAAAAACTTTACTTTAGCACTATGAATATTATTAGAGAGCGCTTTTATTACAAATGTGATGATTTATTTTTGGGCGTTGAATCAAAAAAGTTGGAGTTGCTTGAATCAAAAACACTTTCAATAAAAAAACATAAAATTTTATTTAAAGAAGGCTCCTATTCTGATGGAGTTTACCGTTTATCTAAAGGAAAATTGAAAGTGTATCAATTGACTCCTGCAGGAAAATTTCAAATTGTTTATATCTATACAAAAGGAGATTTTTTTGGTTTTAGACCATTATTAAGTAATACTAAAAATCCTGTTTCTGTTGAAGCATTAGAAGATTCCCAATTGATTTTTTACCCAAAAGATCATTTTTTAAAATTCCTGACTGAATCCCCTACTTTAATGCAAAACTTATTGGTTTGCTTAAGTTATGAGTTCAATGTATGGGTTAATCGTATGGCTGCTTTTTCGCATAAATCTGTAAAAGAAAGAGTAGCATTGGCATTGTTAATCTTAAATGAAAAATTTAAAAAGCTAGAAACAGAAAAAATTGCAACTATTGATATTGGTAGAGAAGATTTGGCAAATTTTTCTGGTACAACTACAGAAACCTGCGTTCGTATTCTTACTAAACTAAAGGAAGATAAGCTCATTAAAACATCTGGAAGAAAAATAAAAATTAACAATGAAAAGGAGATTTTTTTATTAGCAGATATTAATTAAAAAGGGCTTTATGAATCATAAAGCCCTTTTTAGTACCCGGAGCCGGAGTCGAACCGGCACGGTTTCCCACAGGTGTTTGAGACCAGCGCGTCTACCAATTCCGCCATCCGGGCGGCACTACATATTCAAATTTTTCAAGAATTCCTTCCCAATTCCTGATTTTAAATATTTTTCTTTTTTTCTTGCAGTAATTCGGTCTGCAAATTCTTCTGTATAAATCAACTTAAAAGGTTTGTAAGCCTTCGTAGATTGATTTTGTCCTTTATTATGCTCAAGTACTCTTCTACTTATATCATTCGTCATTCCTCCATAAATGTAGTTTTTTATTTCACTCGATATAGCATAAACTGTAATCATTCTAGCTCGTCTACCAATCCTGCCTGACGGCAGACAGGTCCGCCATCCGGGCAGTTTAGTTAATTAGTAAGTAGATATTGGTTAAATCGGGTTGTAAATACAACTCCTAATCAACCTGATAAACTTAATTAACTCTTTTCTTTCCCTCAAAACGGGACGCAAAACTATTCATTTGTTTTAAAATAGCAAAGAATTAAGTCATTTTTTATGTAAAACACTTTTTTAATCTGTGATAATTAGCTACATTTGCAACCCTTAAAAAAAGGAAAAATGAATTATCAAGTAAAAATATTTTCTGGAACTAATACTCGTACACTGTCTGAAAAAATAGCTAAAAGTTATGGGCAAGAGTTAGGTAAGGTTTCTTTGTTGCATTTTAGCGATGGGGAAATTCAAACTTCTTATGAGGAAACAGTTCGTGGAAGTGATGTATTTATTATTCAATCTACTATCCCACCTACCGAAAATTTATTTGAATTATTGCTAATGATTGATGCTGCAAAGCGTGCTTCAGCTCATCAAATTATTGCTGTTTTGCCGTATTTTGGTTTTGCTCGTCAAGATAGAAAAGACCAACCACGTGTTGCTATTGGTGCAAAAATGGTTGCTAATTTACTTTCGGCAGCTGGTGCAACTCGCATTATTACTATGGATTTGCATGCAGACCAAATTCAAGGTTTTTTTGATTTCCCAGTGGATCATTTATATGCATCTTCCATATTTTTACCATACATTCAAAGTTTAAACTTGCCAAACTTAACAATGGCTGCACCTGATATGGGCGGAGCAAAAAGAGCAAATGCATATGCTAAATTTTTAAAATCAGATGTTGTTATCTGTTATAAACAAAGAGCAAAAGCAAATGTGATTGAAAGTATGACTGTAATTGGTGATGTGGAAGGAAGAGATATTATTTTAGTGGATGATTTAGTTGATACAGGCGGTACACTTACCAAAGCTGCAGATATGATGATGGATAAAGGAGCGAGCAGTGTTCGTGCTTTTTGTACTCACGCGGTTTTATCAGGTAAAGCATATGAAAATATTGCAAACTCAAAAATTACAGAATTAGTTGTAACGGATACAATACCTTTAAAGCAAGAAAGTTCAAAAATTAAAGTATTGTCTGTTGCAGATTTATTTGCTAAAGTATTACACAGTGTACATAATTTTGAATCTATTAGTTCAAACTTTATTGTAAGCTAAAACATATTGCGCTAATTAATTTAATAAACATTGGTTGGATGGCGCTACAATCAATATAAACTAATAAAAAATAAATAAAATGAAATCAGTATCTATTAGCGGTTCGCCAAGAGCGAACGTAGGGAAACAAGATGCTACAGCATTACGTAACCAAGAAAAAGTTCCATGTGTATTGTACGGTGGAAAAGAACAAGTGCATTTTTCTGCATTGTTATCAGAATTCAGACATTTAATTTTTACTCCAGATGCACATGTTGTTGAATTAACTATTGGAGATAAAAAATACAATGCTATACTTCAAGAAGCTCAATACCATCCAGTTGGAGACCAATTATTACACGCTGATTTTTTAGAAGTAGTCCCAGGAAAACCTGTTACTATGAATATTCCTGTTAGAACTACTGGTACTTCACCAGGAGTGAGAGCAGGTGGTAAATTAAACAAAAAATTAAGAGCATTAAAAGTTAGAGGTTTAGTTGAAAAAATGCCTGATACAATCGATATTTCTATCGAGAAATTAGAAATTGGTGATGGTGTTCGTGTTGGCGATATCAAAATTGACGGATTAACGTTTTTAAATGCACCAAACGTAACAGTTGTTTCTGTACAAACAACTCGTGCTGCAGTAGCTGAAGCTCCAGCAGCTGCAACAACTACAGCAACACCAGCTGCCGCTGCACCTGCAGCTGCGCCAGCAAAAAAATAATAAATTAACTGTATAATAAAAAAGTTGGCAATCATTTTTATTGCCAACTTTTTTATTTTTGTAACATGAATAAATATTTAATAGCTGGTTTAGGTAATATTGGTGAAGAGTATGAAAACACTCGCCATAATATTGGTTTTAAAGTTTTGGATTTTATTGCAAATGAAAATTCAATCCAATTTAAAAACGATAGGCTTGCTTCTGTTGCTGAATTTAAATTTAAAGGAAGAACAATAATATTAATTAAACCTTCTACTTACATGAACTTAAGTGGTAAAGCGATTAATTATTGGATGCAAGCTGAAAAAATCACCAAAGAGAATTTATTAGTAATAACAGATGATTTGGCTTTGCCTTTTGGAACTCTTCGTTTAAAAGGAAAAGGTAGTGATGGAGGGCATAATGGCCTAAAAAATATTCAAGAAACACTTAATTCTTCGGAATATTCTAGACTGAGATTTGGTGTTGGAAATGAATTTTCAAAAGGAAAACAAGTAGATTACGTATTAGGAAAATGGAGTTCAGAGGAAGAGAAAATGCTTGAACCAAGAATTAAAATGGCTACAGAAATTGTTAAGTCATTCGCAACAATAGGATTGCAATTAACGATGACAAATTTTAACAATAAGTAAACAATATTTACATATTTTATCTTTATTTTTGTATTAACCAATTTTAAAATAAAAAACATGAAAAAAATTACTACTCTTTTTTTAATCGTTAGTTTGTTTTTAACAACCCAGCTTTCTGCTCAAATTACGTGGGACTTTGGAATTACTTCTGCACTATCTGCTTATCCTTCATCTGGCATTCCAGCAAATATTACAGTTGATTCTGTAACACATGGTAATAGTACTGGCACTCCATTTTTATCTACTACTTCTGTTTCTTCTGGATACACTGGAGCAACAGGGGCTGGAAACGCAGGAGTTACTGCTAAAATAGGGCCTTTGGATTATACTGTAAATGCAACTACTGGTAGCGCATTTTATGAAATTACTTTAACTCCAGATGCTGGATACTATTTGAGTATAACAAATATTTCTTTTGGTTCTCGTTCAACTGGAACTGGACCAAAAAAATATAGTATTAGAACAAGTTTAAACAGCTATATGACTGAAGTTGCTGGCGATACTATTAATAGTGCTACAAGTGCTTGGGGATTGAGAACACAACCGCTTTCAATTACAGGAACGGTAGGAACACAAATTAAATTAAGAATTTATGGTTATTTAGGTGCTGGTGCCGTTAGTGCAATTAATTTTAGAATTGATGATTTAAAAATAACTGCGTCTGCTATTTTAGCTCCACCAAGTATTACATTACAACCAGTTGACCAAAATGTTTGTGAAGGTTCTCCTGCTAGTTTTGTGATTTATTCAAATGGTACAAATACTTACCAATGGATGGTTGATATGGGAAGCGGTTTTGTTCCTGTTGTTGATAATGCTATTTATTCAGGCGCTACAACAGATAATCTTGTGATTTCGGATGCAACTGGAATGGATGGATATATTTATCATTGTGTTGTAACAAATGGTGCAGGCAATGCTACTTCAAACGATGCTACACTTAATGTTTCTTCTCCAGTTACTCCTACTGTGATGATTTCAACTTCTGCGTTAACATATTGCGAAGGAGACCCTGCTACTGCTAATGCCGTTGGAACAAATGAAGGCACTAGCCCAATGTATGAATGGTTTTGGGTTGGATTTGGTTCTGTAGGAACTGGAGCAACTTTAAATATACCATCAGGTTTTTTACCTCCAGGAACTCACAATATTTATTGTGAATTAACAAGCAATGCTCCTTGTGCTTCTCCTACTTTGGTTACTAGCAATACATTAACTGTTACTGTTTATGCTGCTCCAGCAACTCCTGTTGTTAGTGCAAATGGAAATGAGCTTTATACAACTTTATATGATACTTATCAATGGTATATTGGTTCTACTCCTTTAGGTACAGATTCATCTGAAATGGCAACTGCTAGTGGTGTTTATACTGTTGTGGTAACAAATTTAGATGGTTGCGAAAGCACTTCTAGTCCTTACAATTTTGTATTGACCAATATTCATAATGCTACTGTTCAAAACAATATTAGCTTCTACCCTAACCCATCAAACGGTGTGTTTACAATTGATTTAGGAGAAGTAAATAAAAAAGTAAGTATTTCTATTTATAATGTAATTGGTAAATTAGTTTACCAAAACGGATATAGCAATACAAACAAACCATTGATTGACCTATCAAATCAAGCAGCAGGTAGTTATTTTGTTACTATAAAAACAGATAACCAAACAATTACTAAAAAAGTTATTCTAAATAAATAATTGTTGTTTGCTCACAATATGCTTAACACCGTTTCAAATTAATGAAACGGTGTTTTTTTATTCCATTTTTTATTTGCATTTTTAAATTTCTTAAACAAAAACAGAATACAAATACTATGAAAAAAATAATTCTTGGATTTTTAATTTTTAGCACATCAATATTTTCTAATTTAAAAGCAGACGAAGGAATGTGGCTTCCTTTGTTTTTGAAAGCACTTAATGAAGCAGATATGCAAAGTAAGGGACTTAAATTAACTGCTGATGATATTTACAATATTAATAAATCCAGTTTAAAAGATGCTATTGTACACTTTGGAGGTGGCTGCACTGCTGAAATTATTTCAGACAAAGGCTTAATGCTTACGAACCACCATTGCGGTTATGGACAAATTCAGGCGCACAGTACAGTTGAAAATGATTTGCTTACAAATGGTTTTTGGGCTAAATCGCAAGAAGAAGAATTACCTAACCCCGGTTTGACGGCAACTTTTATCATTCGAATGGAAGATGTAACAGCTAAAGTATTGAGTAATGTTACAGAAAATATGAATGATGCTGATAGAGATAAAAAAATTGCAGAAAACATAGCATTAATTACAAAAGAAGCGACTAAAGACACGCATTATGGTGCTTATATCCGCCCATTTTATTATGGAAATGAATATTATATGTTTGTTACAGAAACGTTTCGTGATGTAAGATTAGTTGGTGCCCCTCCTTCATCAATTGGAAAATTTGGTGGAGATACTGATAATTGGATGTGGCCAAGACATACAGGTGATTTTTCAATATTTCGCGTATATGCAAATAAGGATAATAAACCTGCAGATTATTCAAAAGATAATGTTCCGTATCAACCAAAATATGTTATTCCTATTTCGTTAAAAGGTATTGAACAAGGTGATTTTACAATGGTTTATGGTTTTCCAGGAAGAACATCAGAATACCTTACTTCTTTTGCTGTTGATATGATTCAAAATGTTTCTGACCCAGCAAAAGTAAAAATACGTGAAGCTAAACTTGCTGTTTTGGATAAAGACATGAAAGCAAGTGACAAAGTAAGAATTCAATATTCGGCAAAATATGCAAGCATTGCTAACTATTGGAAAAAATGGGATGGTGAACGTAATGGATTAAAAAAAGCGGATGCAATAAATAAGAAAAAATTATTTGAACAAGATTTTTTATTAAAAGTAAATACAGATGATGTAGCTAAAGCAAAATACGGAAGTTTAATGTCTGAATTTGAAAATAAATACAAATCTTTTTCTTCTCTAAATAACCAGCGTGACTATTTTATTGAAGCTATACTAGGTATAGAAGCTATAAACTACGCTTTTTCATACACAACGGTTGTTGATGCATTATCTTCAGGAAAAAAGTCCTCTGAAATTCAAAAAGATATTGACCGACTAAAAAATGCTTCAAAAGGATTTTTTAAAGATTTTAATGCTGCTACAGATGAAAAAGTTTGTGCTGCATTATTAAAATTGGTCTATACCGATTTGCCAAAAAATCAACAAGCAGCAATATTTTCTGAAATAGAAAAAAAATACAAAGGTGATTTCAATAAATATGCAAATACAATTTATGCTAAGTCTATTTTTTCTTCAGAAGAAAAAATAAATAAAGCATTAGATGATATGGATGGTAATTATAAAAAGATCTTAAAAGACCCTATTTATCTTTTAATGCAAAGTTGTTATGCAAAATTTTCTAATGATATATTACCTCAATACAATAGCTTAGATTTTGAAATTACTAAATTGAATAGAACATATATGAAAGCAATGAGGGAATTAATAACCACTAAAAAATATTATCCAGATGCCAATAGTACTCTAAGAGTTACTTATGGAAAAGTAGATGGTTATTATCCTAAAGATGGCGTTAAATATAATTTTTACACAACAATAGAAGGTATTATTGAAAAAGAAAATCCAAGTGTTGATGAGTTTATTGTTCATCCTAAACTAAAAGAGTTATACGCAAAAAAAGACTATGGTCAATATGCAACTAAAAATGGGGAGCTTCCTGTTGCTTTTTGTGCTAGCAATCATACTACTGGAGGAAACTCAGGAAGTCCTGTATTTAATGGAAACCTTGAGTTGATTGGAACTAATTTTGATAGAAATTGGGAAGGTACAATGAGCGATATTTTCTATAATCCAGATCAAGTGAGAAATATTATTTTGGATGTACGTTATACCTTATTCGTTATTGACAAATTTGCTGGAGCAGGTTACTTGCTAAATGAAATGAAAATTATTAAATAATATGCAAGTAGAAATTATTACCATTGGTGATGAAATACTAATCGGACAAATTGTTGACACCAACTCTGCTTTTATAGGCCAATTGCTAAACCTCAATGGAATGAGTGTAAAGCAAATTACTTCCGTTTCTGATAATAAAGAGCACATAATAAAAGCATTAGACGAAGCAAAAACAAGAGCGGATGTAATTTTAGTTACAGGTGGACTAGGCCCCACAAAAGATGACATCACAAAGAAAACATTAGCGGAGTATTTCAATTGTAAAATGCGTTTTGATGAACAAGCCTATCAAGATGTTGTTGATTTATTTAGTCTTTATGGAAAAGAAGTAACTCCCATAAATCGTTTGCAAGCTGAAGTACCAGAAAAATGTGAAGTGATTAGAAATAAAAATGGTACAGCACCTGCGATGTGGTTTGAACTTGATAGTAAAATTATTGTTTCAATGCCTGGGGTTCCATATGAGATGAAAGCTATCATGCAAGAGCAAGTTATTCCTCGGTTAAAAACTCGTTTTAAATTACCTGCTATATTTCACAAAACTGTTCTTACACAAGGTTTAGGAGAATCGTTTTTATCAGAATTAATTAGTGATTGGGAAGATAGCTTAGCATCCTTAAATATTAAACTTGCCTACTTGCCTTCTCCTGGGATTGTAAGATTAAGATTGAGTACAAAGGGTAATAGCGAGAAGGATTTAATTGCTAATGTAGAATCTAAAATTGCTGAACTTCAAAAAATAATTCCTGAATATATTTATGGATATGAAATTTATGGAGAAGAAAGAGAAACATTAGAACATATAGTTGGAAAATTATTAAAAGAAAAAAAGAAAACAATTTCAACAGCTGAAAGTTGTACTGGAGGTTACATTTCTCATTTAATAACTAAAGTTGCAGGAAGTTCAGAATACTATATGGGTTCTGTTATTTCATATTCTTACGAGATAAAAGAAAGCGAGCTTGGTATTTCAAAAGAAATTTTAAATACACAGGGAGCAGTTAGTCAAGCAGTAGTAGAACAAATGGCTAAATCTATTAGAGAAAAATACAAAACTGATTTTTCAATTTCTGCTTCTGGTATTGCAGGACCCGGTGGCGGAACTGATGAAAAGCCAGTTGGCACCGTATGGATTGCAGTTTCTACTCCCACAAAAACAATTTCTGAAAAATTTTTATTTGGAAATAACAGGGAAAGAAATATTCAAAAAACTGCAAATGCTGCTTTAAATATGCTAAGAAAAGAAATTGAATTACTTTAATTTATTTTATTTTTAAGTATAAATCCCACATTACTATACCAACACTAACTGCAATATTTAAAGAATGTTTTGTCCCTAATTGAGGGATTTCGATTACATCTGTACTCATATCTATTACATCTTGTTCCACTCCTTTTACTTCGTTTCCAAAAATAATTGCAATCTTTTGATTTCTGCTGGGCATAAAATTATTTAGCATAATAGCTGAATCAGCCTGCTCTATTGAGTAAACTAAATAATCTTGCGCTAGCAATTCTTTAACAGCATCAGTAGTATTACTAAAATGTTTCCATGAAATACTTTCGGTTGCTCCAAGAGCTGTTTTTTGAATTTCTTTATTCGGAGGTGTACCTGTTATTCCACATAGATATACAGCTTCTATTAAAAAAGCGTCAGCTGTACGAAATACAGAACCTACATTATTTAAACTCCTAACATTGTCCAACACAATAACAATAGGAGTTTTAGAAGATTCTTTAAACTCATTTATTGTTTTTCGTCCTAGCTCTTCATTTTTTAATTTTTTCATATTCAAATTTAGAGTTTATAAACAACAAAATCATCATCTTTATACGCTATTTCATATTTACAAATAGTAAGGTTTAAATTTAAACGATTTTTATTTATAAATAGGTATTTACAGCCTTTTTCTCTTAAGGTCTCTATAAATGAAGCATCCTTCAGCTTTTCATTGTCTAGCCTCCAGCCTTTTCTATTTATAAAATAAAGCATTTGAGGATTATCACCATCGTTTACGGCAACTAAATCATTTTTAGAAACAACTTTATCGGCAATTGCTTCTAATCTTAAAAGAGCCAATTCTTTTTCTTTTATTCTAAAATCATTTTGCTGATTCAAAATGGATTCAACAACAATTACAGCTAAAACTATCCAAATCCATTTTGTATTTTTTATTTGTATTAACCCAAAGCCAGCAATTAATGCCATTATTGGTGTATAGGGCAATATATAGTAGGAATGAGTAGGAAATACTACTCCAGTTTTAATAATAAAAAATATAAATACAATATTTAGTGAAATAAAAGGGATTAGAATTTTTGACTTTTGTACTTTAAAAACATAATATAATCCAACAATAAAAAACGCGAATGCAACAAAACTTTGCAGCGAAGCAAAATAAAATTTCTCAAATAAACCTCCAATATTATCTTTTACTTCAACCAACCCTTCTGATAAGGTTCTAGGAAAATATAAACGATTACCTTCTATAGATTCCAAATATGGCACCCATTTAAAGTACCAAATAAAAACTATAGAAATAATTATCACGGAAAAAATCGAAAAAATAATTTTTGGTTTTAATTCTATTTTTTTCGAAAAAATAAAAACTATAAATAATGGATATAAATAAATTGCAGGAATTTTTGACAAAATCCCTAATAACATAAAAAGAAAATACAACACTAAATAGAACGCTTTGCTTGATTTTAAATAGCTAATGCCATAATAAATCGCAATTAATACAAGTGAAACAGAAAATGTGTCTGGCATTGATTTCCTAGAAAAAATAAACCAAAGAGAGCATAATAAAATATTTGCAGAAACAAATGCTAGCTTTTGATTAATAAAAGATGAAACTGTTTTATAAAAATAAAAAATTCCAATACTTGAAATAATAAGATTAATTAATCTTCCATACCAATGTGCATAGCCCAAAATTTTTGAGACAATAAAAATCAAGTAGCTGAAAATTGGAAATTCTGTTCCCACTATACCCGATGAATTTCCATAAATATTAGAATGAGGATAAAAAATATTCGAATCAATCTGCAGGAATGATCTTGCTATAGAATTTGTAAAGCATTGCCTCCAATTGTGTGCTGACTCAAGAGGCGCGTCAGTAATTCCATATAGCCGGATAATGAAAAAGAAGACAATCCAAAATCGGATATCAGAAAAATATTTTTCTTTTAAAACAGAAAAAAATGTTTTGTTTGAATCAATCATCAAAAACTATTTAAGGATTTTAGCAATAGTTTTGAAAATAATTTTAATATCAGTGCCTAATCCTTGCTCATTTATATATTTCAAATTTAATTTGAGTTTAGCAGGCATTATTTCAGTAATATAAGTTTGTTCAGGGTTTTCGGCTTTGCCTAATATTCCGTTTTCATTACTGTACTCAATACTTGCATAGTCTGTTATTCCTGGTTTTACAGTAAGTACTTTTTTTTGTTCTTCATTATAAAGGCTGGTATATTTTCTAACTTCTGGCCTTGGTCCTACCAAACTCATATCACCAATAAACACATTAATAAGTTGTGGTAATTCATCAATTTTGTATTTGCGAATAAAATAACCAACACGAGTTATTCTGCTATCTCTCCCTCCAACTGTAAGTAATCCTTGTTTATCAGCATTCGTTTTCATTGAACGAAATTTGAACAAAAGAAAACTAAGCTCATTCTTACCAACTCTTTCTTGCTTATAAAAAACTCCTCCTCTTGAATCAATAACTATAATTAAAGAAATAATAAGAAAGAATGGCAATAAGATTACTAATCCTAATAAAGAAAAAATTATATCAAATAAACGTTTCAATTTTATCCGATTACTTTTTTTACTGAATTGATAACTGCAGAAACGATAGTGTTAATTTGTTCATCTGTTAAATCATAAAACACAGGTAGTGTAATTTCTCTCGAATAATTATCTAAGGTTGTTGGATAGTTTTTTATGTTATAGCCTAAACTTGTATAAAAACTCATCATAGGAACAGGAATAAAATGAACATTAACAGATACGTCATAATTAAATATTTCTTTAATAATCGCATCTCTTTGCTCTTCACTTATTCCTTTAATTCTAAGCGGATATAGATGATAGCAGCCTTCTTGTGTATCATTTTTTAAAACTGGCAACTCAGCCCATGTTTCTTTTGATAATTGTTGTGAGTATTTATCGCAAATGTATTTTCTTTTAGGAAGTGTCTCTGAGTCATATCTTTTTAATTCCACTTGACCAATTACAGCCATTATATCTGTCATATTGCATTTATAACCAGCTTCAATAATATCGTAACGCCAGTTTCCTTTTTGAGTTTTTGCTAATGCATCTTTATTTTGTCCGTGTAATGTTTTAATGCAAAGCGCTTTATAGATTTCTTCATTATCAAATGGTGCAGGAAAATTCAAGGCTACTGCCCCACCCTCTGCTGTTGTTAAGTTTTTAACAGCATGGAAAGAAAAAACGGAAACATCTGTTAAAGAACCTGCACGTTTACCTTTATACCAAGCACCGAAGGAATGAGCAGAATCAGATAAAACCATAATTCTGTTCAACATTTTTTGTTCTGGAGTTGAAGCAACAAATTTAGCTTTATGCTTCAGTACAAGTTCATTTAAAGCTTCATAATCGCAGGGATAACCAGCAAAATCAACTGGCATAATCACTTTCGTTTTAGAAGTAATTGCTTTTTCAATATTTGAAATATTGATGTTAAAGTCTGTAGCATTCACATCCACAAAAACTGGTTTCGCGCCACAGTGAATAACTACATTTGCAGTTGCTGAATAAGTGTAAGCAGGTAATATAACTTCATCCCCTTCTTGCACTCCAAACCAGCGCAACATGATTTCTAGCCCAGCAGTGGCGCTATTCAAGCATAAAGTAGATTTGTTACCACAATACGCAGAAATTTCTTTTTCAAACTCTTTCGTTCTTGGTCCTGTTGTAATCCAACCTGATTTTAGAACTTTAATAACTTCATCAATTGCATCTTGATTAATGTGTGGTGGTGAAAATGGTATCATAAATGAATTTTATTTTTTTGTAAAAATGTTAACGATAATATTGTATGAAAAAACGCATAGAATATCACTCCTGATTGTCTTTCAAACATTGATTCGAAAAGCAAATTTAATCCAACAATTATAACAAAACCAAATAATAATAATTCTTTTAATTTAAAACCTTGATAAAAAGGGATAAAAAAACATAAAACTAGAATGAATAGCCCCACTATTCCAGTTGAAACTGCAGTGTTTAAAAATTGATTATGAGAATTTAAACCAAATTTGTATTCTGTTTCCATTCCTTTTGAAAGATATTTTTCAAGCATCTTGTCTTTTGAATCACCCGTTCCTACTCCTAATAATAAGTTGTCCTTAATTATTTCTAATGATGCTTTCCAAACAAATATTCTACTTCCTGTTCCTTCGCTCCCTGTTGTTACTGAATTATTACTACCATCTTTTTCATTTATTGCATTTGTAATTGTTTCCATCTTTGGTATTCGGTTAGAAAACTCAGGAGTATAGTACACATTAAAAATAAAAAATAAAGCAGAAACTATTCCTATTGATCCTATTACATACAATAATTTTGGTTTATTAATAAATTGTACAATAAAAATTAAATAAAATATAACTAGACCAATCCAGCCAGCTTTTGAACTTAATAAAAGAATATAAACACTTAAGAATAATATTGCCAACAACCATTTCCAATTTACAAATATGGCTTGTTGTTTATGCAAATAAAGAATACTTATTAATGCAACTATGGTGTACATAGATGTATAACTTGGGTGAAAAAGAAATGACAAATATGAATAATAGAAATAATTTGCTCCTAAGTCGTACAAAACACCATACAAGTCAGTATATACAGGCTTAAAAAAAGCATATGTGGCATATGAAAAACAAAAAATTGCATATGCAATACAGCCAAAAACAAACATTTTTAAATAAGAATTAAAATTTTGTTTTGTTTCTTTTATGTATGCCGAAAAAATTAAAGGAAGAATCAGAAAAGAAAATTTCGTTTCTAAAATTTCGGAAGCAAACTTATAGTTTTCAGAATAAGTTAAACCCAATAAATATAAAACATATAAAACCACGAGAGCCAACAATGATTTATTTTTTCCGATAGTAGAAAAGCTACTCGGAATATTTTTCGGATACAACAACCAGTTTAGCCCAAGTAAAACAATCAACAGAGGAAGTATGTTTGGGAATAATGGGATCAAAAAAGAAAAAATAGTTGTCAGAACTATATGTATTTTTCTATTTAACTGTTCCGACATGTTATATTTTAAGCTTTATTGAAATTTTTCATTAAATCAGAATCGTAATAACTGCTAAAGTCTACCCCTTCTTGGTAAAACTTTTCATCTACGGTTCTAGTATCACCAACTATTTTAGATGGATTACCTACAACTATTGAATAATCTGGAAAGTTTCCTTTTACTACACTTCCAGCACCAATTATACAACCTTTCCCAATTGTTGTACCGGGTAATATTACACAGCTTGTACCTATAAAAGTATATGCCCCAATTTTTACCTCTTGAATAATATAACCTAATCTGTCCTCTGCGGGTGTATTAATAAATTTTTCACCCATTAAACGAATTGCATTTTGACTGCTGTGGGAATAAATGCATGTATGAGAAGCAATATTAACACCTTCACCTATTTCTATTCCCCCAATGCCATCTAATAAGCTATAATGGCCAATCCAAACATTGTCTTTGATATCAATCCTTTTTTTATCAAGTAGTTTTACAGTAGAACCTATTCTTGTCCTTTTATAAAACGTACCATTCTTTTTGTTAAAAAAACCGTAAACCATAAATGGCTTCTGAAAGCCAGAAACTGCATTCAATATCAAAGAAATAAATATTCCTAAAGGAGATAAATAGATTTTTCTAAACATATTTACTTGTTTTGATTACAAATATAATCATAATATATCTTGGCATTTTTAGGTGTAAAATCAAAGGAAGCTTTCCGGGCATTTTGCTTATTCTTTTCTAATTCATCTTTGTTTAATGATAATTGTGAAATAAATTGTGCAATAATTTCAGGAGGAGTTTTGTCAAACACAAACCCGCAATCATATTTTTTTATCAAAATAGCCAATTCTGACTCTTTTGATACCAATGCAAAAATAGCGGAACCAGCAGCAAGCGTATAATATGTTTTACTTGGTACAGATATACTTTCTGCTCCAGGGCTTAATGTAACAACTCCAATATCGGCTGAGGTTAATGAAAATGGCAAAGTTGCATTATCTTGATATGGTAAAATTAAAACATTTTTAAGCTGTTTGTCATTTACAGTTTTAATGATTTTTTCTTTTTTGGGTCCTTCTCCTATTATAACAAAATGAATAGAATCATCATTCTTTAATTCTTCTGCTGCTTCTACTATTGATTCAATATCATGTGTTAAACCTAAGTTTCCTGAATACATTACTACAAATTTATTTTGCAAATTATATTTCAATGCAAAACTATTTTCTTTTTTAGCAATGGGTTTTATGAATTCTGAATTTACCCAATTGGAGATAATAGTAGGCTTTTGAAAAGTATATTTTTCTATAGCTTTTGAAAGGTGAACCCCCAATGTAAAAAGTGTGTCAGCATTGTTAAAACAATGTCTATTCAGTTTTTTCCATAATTTAATAACAATTGAATTTTTATTTAAAACGCCAAAATTAATAAGTACATCAGGGTACAAATCCCAAATTACAAGGTGATACTTTTGCTTTCTTATTTTTTTAAAAAACAATCCAATAAAAACAATAAAAGGTGGAGTTGTAACTAAAATCAATTCTTTTTCTTTACTACTAAAAAGTACATAAAACCAAGAGCGAATCGTAAAAATGCTCCATGTAAAAATTCGTTTAAATCCAGAAGAGCTATTGTATTTATTTAAAACTTTTACCTTTACTTTTGTATCTAATTCTGCATAATTCGGCTCTACAATTCCTGTAAGCAGTTCCACTTCAGCCCCTTCTGCAATAAAAGAGTTGATGATATCAATAGACAATTGCCGAGTTACTTGAACAATAAAAATATATTTTTTTGTATTTTTCAAAAGCTTCAATTATCAATTAAACAGAACCATACTTGGCTATTAATTTCTTGGTGTTAAATACATTGTAACGATAAACAGTTTTAATCAAGTATTTAATTTTGTTTTTTAAGCCTTCACTTTTTATTAGCTTGAAATCTTGCAAAGGAATATCAAATGTGCTGTCAATGGATTTAACTAATTTTTCAACTTTACTAAGCTCAATAATGTAGGGTACATATAAATTAGCTACAACAGGCATCGTGGGGTGGCGCCACCCTAAATCCACAATATCATTTTTAAAAAAACGTACGTGATGAAAATGATAAAAAACGGCTTCAAAAGTGGAATTAGTATTTTTATCTAAAAAAGTAATTACATTTTCTTTTTTACTTACAAATGGCCATTGTTCAACATTCCAAGATGCCAAGCCTCCTCCCAAATGATTTAATACATGAACCCCTTTGAAACGAGTTGTCCAATCATCTAAATATTTTTGATCTCCAAATTTTCCATCTTCATATCTATCATAACACCAATCAATACAAGCATCTCTCCACCAGTTTAATGCTTTTAATCCATCTTCATTATTATAAAATGTGATGAATTGCACACAGTAGATTCCAGAAGTATTAGTACGATTAAATTTTGGTGGATAGCGATGTTCTGTAAGTAAAATAGATTTGTCTTTCATTTCATCAAAAAGAATTTTTGGGTTTTGATAGAAATACAAATCTGCATCCACATAGGTACAGCTTTCAACTTTAAAGTTATTTATTACATATAAGATAGTTGATGATGTGGATGTCCAGCAATACTCGGCTTTTGTACGTGTTGGCTTTACTGCTAATAGTTTTTCATCTTCAAACTCTTTTAAAGAAATTATTGTAGCGTGTTTAAGATTTAATTTATTTAAAATTTGATAGCTTTTTTCGTCAAATGCAAAAATGTACAAATGAAAATTATCACATACCTTTTCTAAAGATTGGTACATGGCAATTCCACGAGTGAGATAAAACGAATCAAATAAAGTGCAGAAATTATACATACTTTAACTTACAATGTTTATCCTATTAATTTATCTTTTTGTTACAAACATCAATTGCCAATGAATCCCTTTTAGTTGAAATTTTAAAAATACATTTTGCATAAGTGTTAGTAGATATAAAATTTTCAGAATTTATAAAATACAAAAAGCCTATTCTTTTTTTTATTTTAATTCTATAATATGCTGGCCCTGCCCATCCTTGTCTTCTTTGAACCAACACTTTATAGCCATTAGATTTCCATGATGGCTCGTTTTTTTTATCCGGTATAGACATCAATATAGCGCTAGCGTAATTGCAACTTGAAAAAATTGAAATAACAAAAACGAGCAACAAAATGATTTTATACATTAATATTTAAAATTTATTCATTACCTCCACTACTCTATTCACATCTGTTTCAGTATGAAAATAAGAGATTGGTAAGCTTAAAGTTGTTTGATGTATTTTTTCACTAATTGGGAATTCATATTTATCCAACATTCCTTTTAAAGCATTTTGTTTACTTGGCGAAACGGGATAATGAACTTCTGTCTTAATTTCATTTTTAAGCAAATATTCTTTTAACTCATCACGTTTTTCGTGTCGAATATTAAAAATATGATACACATCAAAATAATCAGTATCAACTTTTGGTTTAATAAAATCAGATTTTAAATCATTTAAATAAATAGCGGCCAACTTACGTTTGTGAGTATTAATTTCATCTAATTTTTTAAGTTTAACAGATAAAAATGCTGCTTGAACTTCGTCTAACCTTGAATTATAACCCACTACTTCATTATAATATTTAACATCAGAACCATAATTTCTTAATCTACGAATTATCTTATCCAAATTAGCATCATTACAAACAACAGCACCTGCGTCACCCAATGCTCCTAAGTTTTTTGTTGGATAAAAACTAAAAGCACCAAATTCTCCAAAGGTTCCTGTATGCTTTCCTTTAAATGTTGCTCCATGCGATTGAGCACAGTCTTCAATTAATTTTAAATTATGTTTTTTGCAAATAGCAGTAATCGCATCCATATCGCAAGACTTGCCATAAAGGTGAACTACCACAATTGCTTTTGTTTTTGGAGTTATAGCCTCTTCAATTTTTTTTGGATCAATGTTATAAGTATCTATTGCTGGTTCAACCAAAACGGGCTTCATTCCATTTTGCATTACACTTAAGATTGTTGCTATGTAAGTATTAGAAGGAACAATAATTTCACTTCCTTTTTCAAAACCAAATGCACCAATAGAAAGTGTGATAGCATCTAATCCAGATGCTAAACCAATACAATGTGCTGATTTGTTGTATGCAGCAAACTCTGCTTCAAATTGTTTAACACTATTACCTAGTATATACCAACCCGATTTTAATACTTTATCAAAACTTTTTGTGTATTCATCAAAAAATGGAGCATTTAGCATTGCTAAATTTTCGTATTCAATCATTCGTTAATTATTTTTTTGAATAAGGTTCATGAATGTAATCTTCCGCTGCAAAGTTCTCAGAAGCCAAAACCATTAATATTGCATCTTTACTAAAACTATGCATTTGGTGCCAATCTTTAGGCTCCAATATCAAACATTTGTCTGGTGAATCAAGAACAAACTCTTGTTGTGTTTCATTATCATCGTTATAAATTGTACAACTCCCTTGAATACAGATCGCAGCCTGTATTGTCTTCACATGCCTATGCCCTCCTCTTACAGAGTCGTCAACACCATAGATATAAAAAATGCGTTTTATATCAAAAGGAACAACTTTTTCGATAACCGTTAGATTGCCCCTTTTATCTGTAAAAGTTTTAAGATTAATTGAATAAGCCATACCAAATATTTTCCTCGAATTTACAGAAAAATCGCTTATGCTTTTCGTTTTAAAAAGAAAGATTTATACGCTGCATTGTTAATATTTATTGATTCAGCCAATTCTGTATCAAACATTAAATCGTAGTCTTTTAGAAAAGTATTTTTAAGATTGTTTTCATTCAAAAGCCAACAAGGGTATTTGGCTTCATATATGCTTTTAGGAACGGTTTGTATAGTAATTCTATCATCCCCTTCTAATAACAAAGGCGCTCTATCAAAAATGATGTACTCCAAATTTTTAGACTTTATAAATTCGAGCAATTCATAAGGTTTTTCGATATATTGAATAACCGATGATAACAACAAAACATTTACTTTTTTATTTTGTAAACATTCGTCCACCGTGTAGTAAAAATTCAAATTATCATCTGCAAAAGTATTTTTACCTTCAGTAACAAAATGGTTTTGTTCCACTACACTCCAAGAAAACTCTTTTAACCCAGCAAGTATTTTTTTATTTTGAAAATAGCTACTACCTAAAGAACCTCCAAAATCAAGCACATGAAGTTTTTCGGAATTTCTTAAAGCAACATATTGCAGTGCCGATAATAAAGGGAAAGAATAATGTATTTCATCAAAAAGCACAGAATCTCTTTCATAAACAGCTTCTCCATTTTTAACTTTCAAAAGAGATGCTTTTACCTTTTCTATAATTATTTTGCTATCGTAACCAGAGCATTTTTTTGAAGCATCTTCCCAAGACGAATAATTACCAGACCAGCCATAAAAAAGATTCGCTGCTTTTCTTAAAATAAGTGGTGGTAATAAATCTTTTATTAATGATTTCATATTAATTCCCTATTTTTTACTAAGCTCCTTAGTGATTACCTCATTTAGTTGTTTTGCTCTAACTTCAACACTATGCATTGTTAATGTTTTCTGCTGTCCTGCTTTTGCAATTTTTTCTCTTTCTATTGGATTTGCAATTAGCCATTTTACCTTTTCGATACATTCTTCTACTGTTTTGTAGGTAATAATTTCTTTTCCTGGCTCAAAAAGCTCTGTAATATTGTCTTTCCAATCAGTTACCAAACAAGTACCAACACCAGTTGCTTCAAAAAGTCGAATATTTCCTGCACATTGTTCGGCTACTTCGCCATGTATGTTAAATGTAATTTTTGCTTTTGATAACAGCTGATACATCTCGAACCCAAAAACAGGATCTTGTGTACTCTCCAATAATTTTTTTGAATAAAATTTTATTGGCACATCACCGTAGGATTTATTTTGCTTTAAAAACGAAATCTTATCTATTAATCCTTTTAAACCAATTGCTTTTAATCCATTAATAATATAATAGATTGTTTTTTTAACAAACACTTTTTTAAAAGAATCCAAGTTGCAATACAAATCAATATCAATACCCGCTTTAAGCATTGCTTCAATGTATTCGATTCTGCTTTTGTGAAAACCAGAACCTGGGTAAAGCGAGCCAGAGAATAAAAATTGTGATTCAGGAAGCGTATTGTCTTCTTTTAGTCTATTTATAATAGTTGTTTCAAAAGAATGATAGAGTAAATGAGTATTTATTCCTTTTGCTTTAAGCTCATGAACCATACAAGGTATGCAAGTAAACATCACATCAAACAAGCTAAACTTATTTGCCATTTCATCATTGTAAGGAGCACAAATATGTCCTAATACTAGTTTTATAGAAGGCACTTCTTTCATCAGTCGTTGCTTCCATGCTGCATCAATCAATGAAAAATCATCTATCCATATTACATTGGGCTTAAAGTGTTTTAATTGCGCTAAAACAAGATCTTGTTTACTTATTCCTTCTGGCAATTGATGTTCTTTGCGCCAAGTATCTTGTAAAATAGCCGCATTCGAAATAATATCAATTGCTTCTACTCCATCAATTTTATTTAAGTTTTTAGAAAAGGAACTAACAATCTCAAACGAATTGCTTGTTAATTGGCGATACTGCTCATCGTAGCTTTGTGAACCAACAGAAGCGTTTCGCTCATAATATTTTTTTAAATATTGAGGGTAGTAATCTGTGATTCTAATGTAACGATATCCTATCATGCTATTCGGCATTGCCAATCTCTTTTTCTTTAATTATAAAAATAGCTAAAAATATAAACAGTAAAATGCCCCCAGTTATGAATGAGCCTAACAATGGTGCACTTAGTATTAGATATACATAGCTAAAATATAAGCCATAATACCCTTTATTCAATTTTAATGAATTAAAAAATGCAAAAAGAGCAGAAAAAATCAATGAAAACAAAGCAACACCTATATAACCTAAATTCATAAAACCATCTGATACAATTCCGTTATTGGCGTAGGTATCTGTTGTGTTTAAATATGTTTTTGAAATTAAAAAACCAACGGGTAAATCGTAGGGGCTTTTTACAAATTGATTAAAGAAATGACTTTCGGCAAAATAAAAAGGTTTGCCATCAAAAAACTCGAAATACCATTGTGTAAGTAATGATGGTATAAATAAAAAACGATTTACAAATGTGCCCGAAAATATAGGCTTAACGCCTTTTATAATTGAATAGTCTATTACTGGAAAAATCAAAAACAATACAATTGTAGCAATAAAAAAGTATTTAATTTTTGATGTATAATCCTTGCCTACATAGTAAAAACAAAGCAATGTAATGGATGTGAAGTAAACAAACTTGTTTCCAGAAATAACAAACAAATACAAAAGCAGCAACACATATAGAACTATAAAGGCAGGCTTCTTTTTAATCATAAAAAATACCAGTGCTATTGGAAGAATTGTTTTTACAGAAAGGTGATACAAGTAATTGGCATACCCAGCTATTTTATCAGAAAACACATCGCGTGTTTTATAAATTTGTTTTAAGAGTAATGTTTTTAGGTTTACATCATCATTAAAAATATATACGATAGGCGCTATAAAAAGCACGGAGAGGATAATTAATGTAGGTGCTTTGTATTTTTCAGGAATAGAAAAGTTTGGTGCTTTTATTTTGATAAATGCACTTAAAACAAAAGATGCTACAAAAAACAAGTTGGATAAAAAAGGAGCGTACGGGAAATTACCCATTGAAAACAAAATAGAATTGGGGATATAAAAAAAGAATACAAGCAATAAATAAATAGTATATAAAAATTTACTTCTATTATAAATCACCAATGACAAAAGCAAAAGAGCAAGTAGTCCTATTTTAGAAATTATGTACTTTGATATGCTGAAGTCTAAGTTAAAACCAAAATAATCGTATTCGGGCACTATTAGGTATTTATAATATACCTCAAGTATAATTGCAATTATTACTATCAGAATTTTAAGTCTGATAAAATCTTTAGGGAAAGTTGTGATTGAAAAACCCATTAGCTTATTATACTTTTTTCGTATCTATTAATAATCCTATAAATGAGTAAGCAGTAACTCAAATGCATCACTACCTCTATTCCAACATATATCTTTAAAAAATCTACAATATCAAAACCTTTTAAAAAGAACAAGCTACAAATAGCGGCAAAATAAGTTACTTGCCAAATACTATTGATTTTTATTTTTTCGAACGTGATAAATACCGATGAAAAAGTGGAGCCAATAAAGTTTAAAATAAAACTAAAAATAAGTATTTGTGAATAGTCGCCTGACAAGGAATATTGCTCACCAAATACAAAAGCAAACAGCATTGGACCTAAAAACAGAATTACTATAATTTCTAAAACAGCCACCACCAAAAGCACCATCAATACATTTTTTATATCATGCTTTACACTTAATGAATCGTGCTTTTTAGCGGTTAATTGTTGAAACAATACTTGCGCTATTGTAGCAGAAATAAACACAAGAGGAATGGATAAAACCAATTTTGATAAATCAAGAAAACCAACTGTTTCGGTAGAATAAATTTTATTGATAATTAAAAAAGGCAAAACATTTGCAGCGCTGCTCAATAAGGTTGGTAATACATTGTATTTAGGGTATTCAATGTATTTGTTAAAAACAAACCTCATTTTTTTAGGTGAAACATTTTTTAAGCTGAACGAGTTTTTAATACTTTGCTTAAAACCTGCAAATACATTGGATATATTTCCAGTCAAATCGCCAACAAATAAACCGCCCGGTATTTTCAATAATCCAAAGCCTGTTTGAATACCGCCCTCCACTACTCTTCTGATGATTTTATTAGATGTAGAAGCTTTAAATGCTTTGTGACGTATTAACCAATAATTAATGCTTTGGTAAATACCAAAAAAGGATGTTGCAAAAGGCAATAAATAAAGGTAATTGGCATATTGTGTTGGAAAATTTATAAATGTTACAATCTCATCTTTAAAAAGTAAGAGCGCAACTAAAATCAATAAGCTAAAAATTAAATTGATGATAAACGTTAATGACAATACATTTGCTGCTTCATTATTACTTTTAGGTAAAACTATTGCGGCTTCGTATCGCAAAGCAGAAACAATAGTAATAACACCAAAAATATTTAAGTAAACAGCCATTGCTCCAAAATCTTCGGCAGTGTATAATCTGCGCAGCAATGGATGTAAAGCAAATGGAATAGCTTGAGCAATTACAGTACCTATAACTAGGGTAAATGTATTTTTTGAAAAATCAGATGATAATGAAAAATACTTTTTAAGCATGCTCTATAAAAAAATGATAGCACAAAATAAATTTTCATTTTGTGCTATCCGTATGTTAGTTTAATTTTTACTATTTAGCATAGTTTACAGCTCTTGTTTCTCTTATCACTGTTACTTTCACTTGTCCGGGATAAGTCATTTCGGTTTGAATTCGTTGCGAAATATCAAACGAAAGTGTTTCAGAATCTTTATCCGAAACTTTATCGCTTGCTACAATCACACGTAACTCTCTACCTGCTTGTATCGCATACGTTTTTTCAACACCTGGATACGATAATGCCAATGCTTCTAAATCTTTTAATCGCTTGATGTATTGTTCTGCTACTTCACGTCTTGCACCTGGGCGAGCACCGCTGATAGCATCACATACCTGAACAATTGGAGCAATCAAAGTATTCATTTCAATTTCATCGTGATGGGCACCAATAGCATTACAAACTTCAGCTTTTTCTTTATATTTTTCAGCCAATTGCATACCTAAAATAGCATGTGGTACTTCTGGAGAATCATCAGGTACTTTACCAATATCGTGTAATAAACCAGCACGTTTTGCAAGTTTAATGTTTACTCCTAATTCAGCAGCCATAGTAGCACATAAGTTTGCTACTTCGCGCGAATGTTGTAATAAGTTTTGCCCGTAAGACGAACGGTATTTCATACGCCCAACCATACGAATCAATTCAGGATGTAAACCGTGAATACCTAAATCGATACACGTACGTTTACCTGTTTCAATAATTTCTTCTTCAATTTGTTTTTTAACTTTTTCAACCACTTCTTCGATACGCGCTGGGTGAATTCTTCCATCGGTAACCAATTGATGCAATGATAAACGAGCAATCTCTCTACGCACAGGATCAAAACCAGATAAGATAATTGCCTCAGGCGTATCATCCACAATAATTTCAATTCCGGTAGCAGCTTCTAAAGCACGAATGTTTCTACCTTCTCTACCAATGATTCTACCTTTTATTTCATCGTTTTCGATATTAAATACCGAAACCGAGTTTTCAATAGCATGCTCTGTAGCCACACGCTGTATGGTTTGGATAACTATTTTTTTAGCTTCTTTGTTTGCATTGATTTTAGCCTCTTCCACAATGTCTTTTATATGAGCCATTGCATCCGTTTTAGCTTCTGCTTTTAAGCTTTCTACCAACTGTGCTTTTGCTTCTTCAGCAGATAAACTACTTAAGGTTTCTAGTTGTTCTACTTGTCTTCTATGGAATTTTTCAACCTCTTGTTGTTTTGCATTCAACACATCCAACTGATGTGTAAGGTTTTGGCGTAAAGTATCCAACTCTTGATCTTTGCGTTGAACTTGCTCTTGCTTTTGAGACAAAGACTGTTCCTTTTGTTTTGCTTTGTTTTCAGCAATTTGCAAAGCTTGATTCTTTTCGTTGATAGACTTTTCGTGTTCTGCTTTTAGTTGCAAAAACTTTTCTTTAGCCTGAAGCATTTTTTCTTTTTTAATCACTTCTGCTTCCGCTTCTGCCTCTTTTATTATTTTGTTGGCTTTGTTTTGATTTGATTTTTTGATTATCAAATACGTGATAAGCACTCCTAATAATATGCCTCCAAGTGCTCCGGCTCCTATAAATATTGTACTATTTGTGTCCATAATGTATTGTTTAGTTTATTCAACCGTACTCCTCTAATTTAGCAATGCCAAATTAGGCTTAAAAGCAGTTAGTAAAATGGTGATTGAAAGTAGTTGTTTACAATGTAATGTTAATTACACTGCTTACACCTTGTCATCCTCTTTTTGAAGGTAATCCGAAACAAATAAATCAAGCTGATTGAGTTCATCATCCAACTCAGGCTCTTTTTTGGGTGTATTTTGAATTGTAGCTATTAAATTTAGTGCGCTCATAGCAAGTAAATCTTGTTTATCACGCACGGAATAGTTTTGTTCAAACTCTTTCACTTTATCATTAATCATTTTAGCAGCATCCAATACAGGTTGCTCGTCTTCCTGCTTTACAGTTAAGGGGTAAGTACGACCAGCTATTATAACTTTTAATGATACGTCTGCCATTTTATTTGTTCAGGGTATTTGTTCTACTTCAAAAGAGTAATGCAATTGTCTATTTCTTGCACCAGCTCATTAATCTGCAATTTGGTATCGGTAATTATTTTGTTTTGTTCTTCGTTTTTATTGTTAAGTAAATTTTTGTTTTGGTTGTTTAGTGTTTCAATTTCTTGTTTTTGTTCTTCTATTTGTTTTTTAAAAGTAGTGTTTTCTGCTTGTAATCGGTCGTTTTCCGATTTTAATTGCCCATGCAAAGCCACTAGTTTTTCTATTTTTTGTTTTAAGTCGGTTATAGGTGAAGCTAAATCGTTCATAATCAATGTTTGTTATTGTTATTCAATATTTTACAAATATACATTTTACAATCATTCTTCCAAAATTATTGCTTGGCTAAATTAAAATAGCTCTTTTTTTGGAACAATGCCGTTTTTTAATACTTTAGCTATGAAATTATTAGGGGAAATTAAATTCACTAAAAAGGCAACAAACTGAAACTAAAACTAAAAAAATTTGAAAAATAAACCCCAACAAAACATGCAATAATAGTGGTAATATATCCATTTCTGTATACATTACCACTATTAAAAGTTAAAACTGGGGGATATAAGAGAGTTAGCCAACATTTTAAGACAGACAATATGGACTGGAAAGAATACGAAAAAACGATACATGAATATTTGACGAAGCAGTATCCTGACTTTAAAATTTTGCATAACCAGACTATAGTTGGTAAAATGTCAAAGAGTGACCGCCAAATTGATATATTAATTGACGAGACAATTGCTGGTCATCGAATCAGAATTGTAATAGATTCAAAGTTTTATAAAGACACAAAAATTGATGTTAAAGATGTTGAATCATTCTTAGGTATGCTTGCCGACTGCGAAGCACATAAAGGAATGCTAATAACAACAAAAGGATTTACCAAGGGTGCTATAAATCGAGCATTTTATGACAGCAATAAAGAATTAGAATTAGACATACTAAATTTTGACGATTTAAAACAGTTTGATGGTTTTGGAGCAATAATTCACAAAGGTAATTGTGGTGCCATAATTACTGCTCCTTTCGGTTGGATTATTGATGGTGCAAGACATCATCCAGATTTTTTAGCAGCATTTTACCAACGTGGTTTAGACTTAATGACAGCTGCACAAAATAAAGAATGGATTTATGCCAGTATTGAAGTAAAATCGGATAACACCAAATCGCTAAAAGATTTTCTGAAGTTTCAAGAAGATTACACAAAAAAGGACTTACCTGACTCGAAGATTGAATATGAAGAAAGAAAAATAAGTAAGGACAAGACAATAACATTCAGAGAAATTTCTTACGAAAAGTACGAACACAGAGAGGTTACCGGATTTATTGAATTTGACGATTTTATTTTTTACGCAGTATTAATTACTCCTAAAGAATTATATGTAAAGAATGTTAGAAAGCTTGAATTTATTCTTGACAGAGTATTGCCGTTGACCGTTAATCATGCAGACAAAAACGTTAGCTAACACGGGTTTTGCGTTAGTGGGCGGACAGTGCGAATAGAAACATTTAAGCAATAAATGTTGGTGCTGGCAGACAGTTTTCGGTTTCAAAAGCCCACCAACGCAAAGCCCGAAACCGTAGCCAATACAAGAAGTCGAAATGCCAACCATAGAGATCATATCAATTGACAATTTAGAGCTTGGAATAGACCAAGAAAAATTCAGTTTTGCAATAATTGAAGAAACTGAATTGATAAGTCATCGTGGATTATATTACGACTTTCTAAAAAAATATAACGGAACAATTTTGCATATCGGTAATCCTGAATTTAAGACTGATAAAGATGGTGGATTTTGGGGTGGTGATTTAATTGATTGGGAATTTGACAATAACAACAATTTTAAATTTCAAGAAAAGTATAAATCGGATTTTATAAAATTGTTGGAATTGGCTGTAGAAAAATCACCCGATAATCAAGCTTTTTTCCTGACTGACATTCAAGCAAACGAACCAGAACCGAATTATCGGAGAATTAAGAATGTTTCAAATTTCATAAAACTCTATGAATATGAGGGATTAGAATGGAATACTTTATATGCAATAAACGTTCAGCACTTGAGGAGTTCTTTGTATTCGGAAGTTGATTGGATTTTGTGGAATGATTGGGACCCAGTTGGAGTAAATGATTATGGAGGGCCAACTGACGAATACACAGGGTATGTTCCTCAGATTTACAAATTATTGACTGAATCAAAAGAAGAGACTGAATTAGCAGAATATCTTGATTTATTAGTAATTAAAAATATGGGTTTAAATAGCAATTTGAAAGAGAACTTAAGAATAGCAAGATTATTAATAGAGAAAAGAGAAGAATATAAATAAAGTACTGGCTACAACACGCAATAAAAAACATATGGCAGAAAGTGCTAAATTTGAACGACATTACATTTAATAAGCGACTTGCTAACTTGGTAAGTAGGAGCTTCGAAATGCCCTACGTTTCTTATTGCCAACCGTTAGTAATTAAAAAATTGAATTCTACGATTATTTCAATAGGAATTAAACCAGATATACTTGAACGTCTCCCTTAATCGTTACCTTTCGCTCGTTTTACTTTAACAATCTTCTTTTGCAATTATAATTTTTAATTATATTTAATAAAGTTTTTGTGCAAGTAAATCCTCCCAAACGCTAGTAATAAATGATAGTCAGAAAAGTAGGTTTAAATGATATTGAGAAATTAAAAGCAATCGGGAGGCAAACTTTTGCAGATACTTTTTCTTCCTTCAACAGCGAAGAAAATATGATGGAATACTTGGAAAATGGATTTTCGACTGAGAAACTAAATAAGGAACTAAACGATAAAAATGCTGAATTCTACTTTGCAGAACTTGATGGAAAAGTAATTGGATATTTAAAAGTAAATGTTGGAGAATCACAAACAGAAACTAAAATCAAAAACGCACTTGAAATTGAACGAATTTACGTGCTAAAAGAATTTCACGGAAAAAAAGTTGGGCAAATTCTTTACGAAAAAGCAATTGAATTGGCAAAAGAAAAAAATCTAGATAATGTTTGGTTAGGAGTTTGGGAACAAAATCCAAGGGCAATACGATTTTATGAAAAAAATGGATTTACACCATTTGACAAGCACATTTTTAAACTTGGAAATGACGAACAAATAGACATAATGATGAAATTGAAACTAAATAAATAAACCTCTAGCAAACATTGCATAAAAATAATTGTTTGCTTCTCGCCTACTCCAAAAATCCCCATTAATAATAGCGTGCCCTACGTTTAATTTTAACAGACTCCAGCCTATATATTTTTTGCAATTATAATTTTTAATTATATTTAATAAAGTTTTTGTGCTGCTGAAAACGTTTTATTTGAAATGCGTAAAATATAATGGCCATTTTCAGAACGAACCCAACTTAAGACACACTAATATGGAACAGCGAGATTATTTACAAAAACAAATTGACCAACTTGGGCTGGTTCTTACTAAGCTGCTTGCTGACTTAGTCGGCCTAAAAATCACAGTACCAATAAATGCTAAAATAGAAGCAACAATTCAAAATTTAAAAAACGAGTTGAACATTGACTTTGATGAAATAATAAATATGCCTAAAGAAAGTCTTATAGAAATATTAAAGGAAAGGAAATTATCCTCTAGCCATATACAAACATTGGCAGACATCCTTTGTATTTTATCAGAACAAAAAACATACAGCGAAGAAAAAAGAAAAAATGCCTACGAACGGATTTTATTAATGTATGAATACACAATCAAAACAAGCTCTTCCCTCTCGTTGGATGTTTATAATAAAATAGAAAAAACAAAAAAACTCTTGGCCAAATAAATAAAAATTAAAACAAAATAGAATAGAAAAAATGATTTTTATAGAAAATCTTAGGGCGAAAAAGTGGGTTTCAGTTTTTATTATCTATCTCCGTTACTTAATTGGAGGGAGTTTTGTTTTTGCTTCAATAGTTAAAATACAAGGGAATCGTTTCACAACAGAAAGCGGTATAGACCAGCCAATAAATAGTTGGCATCATTTATTTGAAACATTGTATCAATCGGGAATGTATTGGGAGTTTTTAGGTTGGAGTCAGCTAATTTCAGGATTTATTTTAATGACACAGCGATATGCTGCCCTAGGTGCATTATTATTTTTTCCTATTACTATTAATATTTTTTTTATTACACTTTCCTATCCCTTCGGTGGTACACCCATTATCACGGGACTAATTTTGTTAGCTAATATTGCACTCCTCCTGTGGGACTATAAAAAATTCACTCCATTATTCCAATATAAAACCATCAAAGCCGGCACGCTAGTGCAAGCTAAAGACAATATTTCAAACAATACTTTGTGGACATTTCTTGGACTATTATTGTTCTCCACAACAATTATTTATGTAATAATTTATGATAGAAAACCTATTCAATGGTTTATAATTTGTCTATCACTGGGACTAGCTGGACTAATTTTATATAATATCCGGCACAGACAAAAAAATAAAAACGGCAGGTAATGGCAGCTTAGAAAATATTTTTTTTGATTTTTGATTCAGAACTTCCATTAACCAAAGAACTTTAGCTGTAATTGTAATAGACAACACAATAACAACATAACTAAAATTATTAAATATGAAAGCAGACGGAAAAACAGTAAATGAAATTCTAAAAAATGTTCCGGTTGACAGAATTAAACCATTTAACAAGTTACATGAAATAATTGTAAAAAATTTACCCAAAGGTTTTGAACCAGCAATTAGTTACGGTGGGCTTGGATATGTTGTACCACATACTCTTTATCCTAATGGCTACCACTGTAAGCCAAGTGAACCATTACCATTTGCTGGCATTGCATCACAAAAACACTCCATAAATTTTTACCATATGGGTATATATTCCAACCCCGATTTAATGGATTGGTTCGTAAAAGAATATCCTAAACACACAAAACAAAAACTGGATATGGGAAAAAGTTGCATACGCTTTAAAAAATTTGACGACATTCCTTACAAAGTATTGGATATTTAATTAAAAAAAATATGCTAAATGATTTGATTAAT
>CAZJUY010000038.1:0-13796 GCA_964549315.1 uncultured Chitinophaga sp.
CGTAAGTATATGGAGGAGTTCCACCACTAGCAGTTATACTTGCAGTTCCGTCACAAAATCCAAAACAAGTAACATTTGTAGAGGAGCCAGGTGTTGAAAGGACGGCTGGCTCTCCTAAAACTATTGTAGTTTGCGCTGTACAGTTGTTAACATCTGTAACAGTACAAGTATATGTTCCTGCCGCTACTCCAGTTACTGTATCATTGGTGCCTAAGCCGCCAGACCATAAAAATGTGTAAGGGAATGTTCCTCCAGTTGCATCTACTGCAATAGTTCCATTTGATTGTCCATTACAAAGAGGCTGGATTTGAAATAATTCATAATCAAATAATAATCCTGGTTCTAAAACATTTATGTTACAAAAACAGAACAATCCTGTTCCTAAATCAGTAACACGAACAGTATAATTCCCAGGTCCAAGATTTGTAATGTTTGGAGTAAAGTCTCCAGTTGGTGTGCCTGGACTCCAATCATAACTGAATCCAGCGCCAGAACCACCAGCAATAGAAACACTTGCAGTACCATTTTGCAAGCCATTACAAGTAATGTCTGTTGCGGTTAGTGTTAATGTGAAACTTCCGCAAGGTTGATTTGATGGAGTACAAGGCGCCATCATTGCTGAAACGGAATTGTAACTTAAATTGCCACTTCTGAAATTTTGAGCTGTTACATCTGTATCAAAAATAATACGTGATTGCGAAGAAATAAAAGTAAGATTCGTTGCTTGGTTAAAATCCCAAGTGTTTTTTATAATAATGTCCGAAGATGTTAAATTTAAAGTTCTTGTTTGGTTAGAATTTCCTTTGAAATAACCACAAGAAATATTTTTATTGTTTGTGTTTAAATTTCCTTTTAATAGATTTATAGTTACGTTATCTGTTGTTTTTACTTCATCATTTAAGAACCAAGAACCATTGCCATTAAAAGTCCAATCGCCAATTATTGTATTGCCAGCCGTAACAATGGTGTTGCTTAAATTGTTGGATGCAAAAACAGTTTGACCTTTAAATCCATTTAAAACTAAAGGAGATAAAATATAATTTCCGTAAACAGTTAATTTTTTTGAAGGAGAAGAAGAAAAAACAACTTGTTTGTCTATTCCACTCCAACTTATTGATTTACAAACACCATCAGATAAAAACATTACTGTTTGTTTATTTGCAGAAAATGAATGTTGGTCAAAAAATACATCGTCTGAAGCACTCGGAATAGATGATCCTCCATTACCTCCGCTTACATTTGACCAATGCGATGTGCTGTGCCAATTACCTGTTCCACCAACCCAATACCTGTTTTCTGCATTTAATGAAAAAGTTGCAAAAAATAAAAGACCGAAAGTTATTTGTATTATTCTTTTCAAAATACTAATATTTTAGAGTGTTTCAAATGATTATGAACAAACAAATATGCTATTAATTAGCGAAATATAAAAATGAATAATGGAGTATTATTCACAATATCATGTTAGTTCTTTATTAAAGACGAATTTTTTTAAGAAAAAGTTGCAAAAAAATAGAAACAATTAAGATTTCGTTTCTATTAGCTTCATTTTTTCAGCTAAATGTTGAGCAAATGCTCTCATCTCTTTTGCCGATTCTGTTTCGCCAGTAGCGCGTTCTAGTGTGTCAGCCATTGATAATAAATTTTGATGAAAAAATTGTTTCATTTCATCTACCATCATTTCTTTTGTCCACAAATCAATACGTAATGTATTGTTTTCATTGGCATCCCAAAGTGCTATCATCATTGATTTGCATTGGCTTTGTTCTCCAGCATCTGTTGCGCTCCAATCTATTTGCTCGGGTAAATTATTTTCATCAAGTGTTACTGTAAATTTAATTTCAGATTTTTTCATTTCTTTTCTACTTTCTTGGTTTATACTTTGATTTTGCTAATAAAATTTGTGCATCATTGAGTTCTATTAATTCACTTAAACTTGTTTCGGGATTATTTTTCATGTATTGTCTAACAATTTGCCAACCAATCCAATAACCAATTCGAGGAGCTGATTCTTTGCTAAAGGCGTTGGTAAAAGGGCCATCGGAAGTAAATTTCATTATTTCAGCTTGGTCTGTGGTATATAAAATTTTTTGTGCAGCAAAATAACTCCAGATATTAAATTCATTATTTGTGCAGTACTCCATTTGTTTTTTGGTGTATTGTATTTTAAGTGTGTCGGCAGTTTCTGGTAAAAGAGCATCAGTTAAATACATTATTTTTCCCATGTAGATTATTTCACTTAAAAAATCTGTTTTATCCATATTGTATGGAAATTCAGAAATCATCCAAGAACGAATCGCATCAGGCAAAATATTTTCTTTATTCATAAAGTTGCTCTTGTATTTCGGGAGCTGCATCATTTGATAAAACTTATTGTTTTTTCCTAAATACATTTCTAGGCCAATTGCCAAAGTGCTATCACTATTAATGATATTGTAGTTAAAACCCGACATCATGGTAATAACTTTAGGAATGTTTTTTTCTGGGAAATAATGTTTTAAGTATTTAAAAGCTTGAGTGAATTCTTTTTCTAAGTTTTTTGTATTAGGATACTCTTTTTGGCAATTCTCAAAAGCCATTTTCATGTCAGTATCATTAGTAAACATTAAAACTCTTTGTGAGTAGGAAGTATCTTTTAGTCCACCATTGTTAATTATGGTTTTAATAAAAGTGCTGTAGTAGTTGCCATATTTTTGTTCTAGTTCAAGTGTTTTTTGTTCAATGTTTTCAGGGTTTAAGGCAAAAACATCTTGTTCCATCCTTTTTATTTCAAAAGGTTGAATCTCAACTTCTGAGACATCAATTTTTAGAGAATCGTTCCCACAAGAAGTTGCCAACAAAAAAATTGTGAAAAAAACCAAAAACTTTAAACCTTTCATATCTGAAAAATGTATTAATATTGTGTTGCTGAAAAATCAACAACGTAAAAATTCAAAAAACAAAACTATGAAAAATATAAAGAAGTTATTTACTCTTACTGCTTTAGTTTTATTTGTAAATACAATATTTGCAGGAGATGATGGGAATGAAATTAAAAATTTCCGTTTTGGGCTTAAAGTTACGCCTTCTTTAAATTGGTATAAGCCAGAAGGAAAAATTTTAGCAAAAAATGGTATTGCTCCAAAGTTTGGTGGTGGTTTAATCCTTGAATTTCGTTTAGCAAAAGTTGCTTCAATCCAAACAGGGTTGCAAATTGACATGGATGGTGGCAAAATTAAATATAACAATGGTGGAGTAAATGCTCCAAATGCAAATATTGTTTCTTATTATTTCAATAATTCAGAAGAAGCAATTGAAAAATATGGAACAACACCGCCTCCTGACTCTTCTGGAGCTTATGCGTTTTATCAAAAATATACACATTTTCAATTGAATGAAAGAGTTTATAAAGCAACCTATATCACTATTCCATTATTATTAAAATTAAAAACAAAAGAAATTGGAATGATGACTTATTTTGGACAATTTGGTGTAAATAGCTCATTCAGATGGAGTGTAAAAGCAGATGATAAAGTTACTGCTTTAAGTGGAACAAGTGCAGGAGCAACAGATACAAAAACAAAATTGAATGTAACAAAAGATGCAAGTTTTTTTATGGCTACTTTAAATTTTGGTGCTGGTGCAGAAATGAATCTTTCTGGTTCAACATCTTTACTTATTGGCTTGAATTATAATTTAGGATTTACTAACGCAGTAAAATCGAATTCTGATTATTTAGTAAGAAGACAAAATGATGGTTTTGGTGCAGGCACCTTATCTCAATTGCCTCAAACATTAAAGTCTAATGCAATAATATTAACAGTAGGAGTTTTATTCTAACAAATAATAGTTAGTAAAAATAATCCCAACTTCAGCTTTTATGAAGTTGGGATTTTTATTTTTGACAGGATGAAAAAACAAAAAGTTATAGACCATATTGTTACTTGGTTAAAACAATATTCAGAGCAAAGTAATACCAATGGTTTTGTAGTTGGCATATCAGGAGGAATTGATTCTGCTCTCACATCTACACTGTGTGCATTAACGGGGAAAAGAGTTGTTTGTTTAAATATGCCAATACATCAAATAAAAGCTGAATACGATAGAGGCTATGAACATATCAATTGGTTAAAATCAAAATTTCCTGAAGTTAGTTCTTGTGATGTAGAGCTTACAAAAACGTTTCAAACTATGCGAGATGTTTTGCCATCAGAAATTCAAGATTGGTTAACAATGGCAAACACACGTTCAAGATTGCGCATGACAACATTATATGCTTTTGCTTGTCATAATAAAATGTTGGTTGCAGGTACAGGAAATAAAGTAGAAGATTTTGGAATTGGATTTTTTACAAAATATGGAGATGGAGGTGTTGATTTAAGTCCGATTGCTGATTTGATGAAATCTGATGTGTATGCTTTGGCAAGGGAGTTAGGTGTAGTAAATTCTATTTTAACTGCAAAACCTACAGATGGCTTATTTGAGGATGGAAGAAGTGATGAAGATCAAATAGGTGCCACTTATGATGAATTAGAATGGGCTATGAAATTTTTAGCAAACCCGCATGATTTTTCAACACTTAATGATAGAGAAAAAATAGTCTTAGATATTTACACAAGAATGAATAAAGCTAACCAACATAAAATGAATCCTATTCCGGTTTGTATAATTCCTGACGAATTGAAATAAAAAATATGATAGAAAAACTATACGCACATTTTCAATTGCACCCAATTGTTTGCACTGATACCAGGGAAATAAAAAAAGGCTCCATTTTTTTTGCATTAAAAGGAGCAAATTTTAATGGGAACGAATTTGCCGAAAAAGCTTTGGAAAATGGTTGTTCTTTGGTAGTAATTGATGAAGAAAAATACAAAAAAAACGAAAATTATTTTTTAGTTGAAGATGTATTAACCGCATTGCAACAATTGGCAAACTATCATCGAAAACAATTGAACATTCCTGTAATTGGCATAACTGGAAGTAATGGTAAAACAACAACTAAAGAGTTAATTCACGCAGTTTTATCAAAAAAATTTAATACGCTTGCAACAAAGGGAAATCTAAACAATCATATTGGCGTACCACTTACTTTGCTTTCAATTACAAATGAGCATGAAATGGCAATTGTAGAAATGGGTGCAAACCATCAAAAAGAAATTGATATGCTTTGTAATATTGCTGAACCTGATTTTGGTATAATTACAAATATTGGAAAAGCACATTTGGAGGGGTTTGGTGGAATAGAAGGAGTAAAAAAAGGGAAAGGCGAATTATATAGATATATCGAAAATAAAAAAGGAAAAATATTTGTTCATGCCGATGATGAGGTGCTGATGGAAATAATTGGAAGCAATGATAAAGTTACCTACGGAACAAAAAAATTATATGACATTGTAGGAACAATGATTTTAAATGATAATTCCGAGTTTATTTCATTTAAGTGGGCAACGCGCTATAATGCGGCAAAAATTAATAGTTCAGAATTGGTAAACACAAATTTAGTGGGAGTGTATAATTATTACAATTTATTATGTGCTGTGTGCTTGGGAAATTATTTTAAAGTAGAAGATGAACAAATTAATAATGCATTAAGAAATTACCTACCATCTAACAACCGTTCGCAGTTGCATAAAACAGCAAATAATACTTTGATTTTAGATTACTATAATGCCAATCCGACAAGTATGCTGGCTGCTATCGAAAATTTTTCAAAATTAAATCAATCAAATAAAATGGTTGTTTTGGGAGATATGCTTGAGCTTGGTGAAGAAACAGATGTAGAACATTCTGCAATTTTAGAATTACTCAATCAAAAAAATATTACTTATGTAATTTTGGTTGGAACACATTTTATGCAAGCAGGAAAAAATACAGATGCAAAAATATTTGCAACAAGTGATGAGGCCGCGCATTATTGTAAAGAACAAAAATTTGAAAACTATACCATCTTAATAAAAGGTTCTCGTGGAATTAAATTAGAAAAAGTTGTTGATGAACTGTAAACTACCTTTTTTACTTCTAAAAATATTCGTTTAAACTTTGTCGAAAATATTTGGCACAATACCATATTTTAGGTATTTTTGTACATCATTTAGATTAAATCTAAATAAGAATAGTATCTAAATTACTCATTTTCAAATAATTATATAAAAATGATAACAGTATCAGATAATGCAAAACAACATGCATTGGATTTAATGAAACAAGAAAATCGTCCTGATGGGACTTTTATTCGTGTAGGAGTTGAAGGAGGAGGTTGTTCAGGTCTTTCTTATAAATTAATCTTCGATAATGTTTCCCAAGAGGGAGACCAAGTGTTTGAAGACAAAGGAATTAAAATTGCCGTTGACAAAAAAAGTTTTTTGTATTTGGTTGGTACTGAATTGGATTATACTGGCGGATTAAACGGAAAAGGTTTTGTGTTTAATAATCCAAATGCAAATAGAACCTGCGGATGCGGGGAATCATTTTCAGTTTAAGACTAGAATAAGTTTTTAAAAATGAAAGTTAAAAGAGAAAAAAGTCATAATTCAAAAGAATAAAAAAGAAAATTAAAAATTTAAAAAGTGGATGTAGTCGATTTTTGAAAGAAGGGTTAACCTCTTTTGACTTATGGCTTTGAAACTTGTGACTTAAAAAAATGGGCAACGAGATTTTAGAAGAACAGATTAGCGGAGAATATAAGTACGGTTTTGTTACTGATATTGATGCAGACAATGCTCCAAAGGGATTGAATGAAGATATTATTCATTTTATTTCAAAGAAAAAAAATGAGCCAGAGTGGATGCTTGAATACAGACTAAAAGCATTTCGTTATTGGCAAACATTAGCAGAACCAAATTGGGCGCATGTTTCATACCCCAAACCAAATTTTCAAGATATTATTTATTATTCGGCACCTAAGCCTAAAAAACAATTAGGTAGCTTAGATGAAGTAGATCCTGAATTATTAAAAACTTTTGAAAAACTTGGAATATCTATTGAAGAGCAAAAACGATTAAGTGGTGTAGAAAGCCGTATAGCTGTTGATATTGTTATGGATAGCGTTTCTGTAAAAACTACTTTTAAAGAAACTTTATCTGAAAAAGGGATCATATTTTGTTCATTTGGTGAAGCAGTTCAAGAGCATCCAGAACTTGTAAAAAAATATATGAGTTCTGTTGTTCCTCATACTGATAATTTTTACGCTGCATTAAATTCAGCTGTATTTACAGATGGTTCATTCTGTTATATTCCAAAAGGTGTTCGTTGCCCAATGGAACTTTCAACTTATTTTAGAATTAATTCAGCAGGAACAGGACAGTTTGAGCGTACGCTAATAATTGCAGATGAAGGCTCTTACGTAAGTTATTTAGAAGGATGCACTGCACCAATGCGTGATGAAAATCAATTGCATGCAGCAGTGGTTGAAATTATTGCACATAAAAATGCAGAAGTAAAATACAGTACAGTTCAAAATTGGTATCCTGGTGATAAAGAAGGAAAAGGTGGTGTGTTTAATTTTGTTACTAAACGCGGAGTTTGTTTAGAGGATAATTCAAAAATATCTTGGACACAAGTAGAAACAGGCTCTGCAGTTACTTGGAAATACCCATCTGTGATTTTAAAAGGGGATAATTCTGTTGGAGAATTTTATTCTGTAGCAGTTACAAATAACTATCAACAGGCAGATACAGGAACTAAAATGATCCATCTGGGAAAAAATACCAGAAGTACAATAATTTCTAAAGGAATTTCTGCGGGCTTTAGTAACAATAGTTACAGAGGTTTGGTGCGTATTTCAAAAGGTGCAAGCAATGCCCGTAATTTTTCGCAATGCGATAGTTTGCTCATGGGAGATAAATGCGGAGCGCATACTTTTCCGTATATAGAAATAAAAGATAAAACAGCTATTGTTGAACATGAGGCAACAACAAGCAAAATAGGTGAAGACCAAATTTTTTATTGCAAGCAAAGAGGTATAGATACAGAAAAAGCAATAGGATTAATAGTAAACGGGTATTGTAAAGAAGTGTTAAATCAACTTCCAATGGAATTTGCTGTAGAAGCACAAAAGCTTTTAGCAGTTAGTTTAGAAGGAAGTGTCGGTTAGTTCATGCGATTAAAGTTCAATGTTGGAAAGTTTTAAGCAGAAGCGGGTTTAATTTTATGAGTAAAATAGAAAAGTTTGAAGATTTAAGGGTTTGGCAGAAGGCTCGTGAGGTAAATCTTCAGATATACAAGCTGTCTAACAACAGAACTTTTTCAAAAGATTTTGGATTGAAAGATCAGATAAGGAGAGCAAGCGTTTCAATTTTATCAAACATTGCGGAAGGGTATGAAAGAAATGGGAACAAAGAATTTTGCCAGTTTTTATCAATTGCAAAAGCTTCGGCTGGGGAAGTTAGAGCCCAACTTTATATAGCAAAAGATCTGGAATATATTTCTGATGCAGAATTTACAGAAGTTGTGAGTAGATTATTAGAAATAAGTAAAATGATTAGTGGATTAATGAGTTATTTAAAAACAACTGAAATGAAAGGGAGTAAGTTTATGGAAGATGTTGCATTTTATGGTAACAAACAACTTTAAACTTTCGCACTATAAACTTTAAACTAAATGTTAACAATAAAAAATCTACATGCCACAATAGATGGCAAAGAAATTCTAAGAGGAATTAATTTAGAAGTAAAAGCCGGAGAAGTGCATGCTATCATGGGGCCAAATGGCTCTGGAAAAAGCACTCTGTCTGCAGTACTTGCAGGAAGAAGTGAATATGAGGTTACCGAAGGGGAAGTAATTTTTAACGGAAAAAATCTTTTGGATTTAGAGCCAGAAGACAGAGCAAGAGAAGGTGTTTTTCTTGCATTTCAATATCCAGTTGAAATCCCAGGTGTGAGCAATATCAATTTTTTAAAAACGGCTCTGAACGAAATAAGAGCTTATAGAGGATTGCCAGCAATGGAAGCAAAAGATTTTTTAAAACTTGTAAAAGAAAAACAGGCATTAGTTGAGTTGCAAGGAAGTCTTACCAATCGTAGTGTTAATGAAGGATTTAGTGGAGGTGAAAAAAAACGCAACGAAATTTTTCAAATGGCAATGCTAGAACCTCAATTAGCTATTTTGGATGAAACGGATAGCGGTTTGGATATTGATGCTTTGCGAATTGTTGCAAATGGAGTAAACAAGTTAAAATCAAAAGATAAAGCAACAATTGTAATTACTCATTATCAACGTTTGTTGGATTATATAGTTCCTGATTTTGTACATGTATTATACAAAGGACAAATTGTAAAATCAGGGACCAAAGAGTTGGCTTTAGAATTAGAAGAAAAAGGATACGATTTTATAAAAGAGGAAGTAGAGGCATAAGAACTATTAAAAGTAGGTCTGAGTCCAGTTATGTTGCGCTTGACGAATAAAACAAATGGAAACAATTACAAAAAAAAATAATATAACCGAAAAATTAATTTCAGAATTTGAATCATCAAAAAAATCATTTTTTGGTGATGTGAAGTTGAGAGAGAATGCAATGGACGCATTTTTGAAACTAGGTATTCCTAATCGCAAGCATGAAGAATATAAGTATGTAAACATGGAATTAATGTTGAAAGGAAATTTTGCACTTTCTACAAACAAAACAATTACTTGTGAGCAACTTGAATCTGAAAAATGTATTAAAGACGCTTTTACTATTGTAATTGAAAATGGGATTTTAATTGAAGGTCTTTCAAAAATTGATTCGTTACCAAAAGGCTTAACAATAATAAACATTGCTGAAGCTCAAAATGAAACTGAGTTTAAAAAACACTATTCAAAATATGTGGATATAAATGCGGATGCTTTTATTGCTATGAATACAGCACTTGCTAATGGTGGAGTATTTGTTTGTGTGGATAAAAATACAATTATAGAGAACCCAATTCATATTATTCATGTTTCTACTACATCAGAAAATTTACTAACAAACTCGCGTAATTTAATTGTCGTAGGAGAAAATGCTCAAGCAAAAATAGTTGAATCCCACATTGCTATTGATTCTTCAGCTAAATCATTTACAAATTCATTAACAGAAATTGTAGTTTTGGAAAATGCTGTAGCAAAACACTATAAAATTCAAGACCAAAAAGAGTTTGGTTTTTCTGTTAATACAACTCAGGTATATCAAAAAAAACAAAGTAATTTTTCTACAAATACATTTACATTAAGTGGTTCTTTTGTAAGAAACAATTTGAATATGGTTTTAGATGATGAACATATTGAATCGCATTTGAATGGACTGTACCTTACAAAAGATAGTCAAATAGTAGATAATCATACTTTGGTAGATCACCGTAAGCCCAACTGTAATAGTAATGAGTTGTATAAAGGAATTATTGAAGATAAATCATCTGCTACATTTAACGGAAAAATATTTGTAAGGAAAGATGCACAAAAAACAAACGCATTTCAATCCAATAAAAATATTTTATTGAGTGATGATGGAACAATCAATACAAAACCCCAATTAGAAATTTATGCGGATGATGTGAAATGTTCGCATGGAACATCTACTGGGAAGTTAGATGAAAATCAGGTTTTTTATTTACGTGCTAGAGGCTTGAGTGAATCAAGTGCTAAAAAGCTACTAATGCATGCCTTTGCTGCTGAAGTAGTAAATTTTATAGAAATAGAGGAGTTAAAAGAATACATCGAAACCAAAATATATCAACGTTTTGAGTAATTGAGGATTTTAACTTTCATTATATTTGTACGCTTTATGTAATTTCATAAAGCGTTTTTTATGCTCGAAAAAAACAAAAATCTTTTTCTTCTTCATTTTATCGTATTTATTTGGGGTTGGTCACCAATACTTGGCAAACTAATAAACATAGAAGGAATTTTTGCCTATCAATTGGTTTGGTTTCGAATGTTGATTACAATTGTTACAATTGGAATCTATCTTTTTTTTATGAAAGAAAAAATAAAGCTCCCTAAAAAAGATATTTTAATATTGTTTGGAATAGGTGCTATTATTGCCTTTCATTGGTTTTGTTTTTACAATGCAATCAATGTTTCAAATGTTTCTGTCACCTTAGTTGCTTTTGCAACAGGAACATTATTTACTTCAGTAATAGAACCGATTTTTTATAAGCGAAAAATTATACGTTACGAAATTGCTTTTGGAATGGTAATTATTGGAGCAATTGCAATAATTTTTAAAGTAGAAACACAGTATACACTCGGAATTATTTTTGGAATATTAGCAGCATTTACATCTTCTTTATTTACTGTTTTTAATGGTTTATTAGTTCGAAGAATTTCTTCTTCACTTATTGCAGTGTACGAGTTAACGGGAGGGTTTTTAGTGCTTACTATTTATTTATTAGTTGTTGGCGAGTTTACTAATTCATTTTTTGATGTAAAACCAATGGGAATATTTTGGGTCTCTGTTTTATCTGTAATAGGAACAGCTTTCCCTTTTATTGCAAGTGTAAACTTGATGAAAAAAATTAGTCCTTATACTGTTACCTTAACCGTTAATTTAGAAACTGTTTATGGAATTATTATCGCCTATTTTCTATGGAAAAAAGATGAAGCAATGACTCCTGGGTTTTATTTAGGAACTTTTATTATTCTTGCTGTTATCTTTGGTAATGGCGCTCTAAAAAGCTATTTGAAAAGCAAACCACTATAAAAAATAATTTTCTCAAGTAGATAAAACTAGTTTATATTGAGACGAGCGGCTACTTTTTGCGTCCATAAAACTTAAACCTTTTTTTATACTCTTCGTAACAGTACCCTGAAACTAACTACTAAACTACTACGAGTATGAATAAACTTTACAAGTTCATTTTCATATCCTTTGCCCTTGTACTAACTTCTCTTGAAGGTTTTTCAACGCATATTATTGGAGGTTCATTAACCTATGTGAACAATGGAGCAAATTCTTATACAATAACTTTAACAATGTACAAAGACTGTTGCCCAACGTGTGCAGCATTTCCAGCTACTGCAGTTGTAGATATTTTAAGAGCAGATGGAACAGCTTATACTCCAGCAACCATTACATTAAATACAATAAGTACTACAAATATTACAGCTTCGCTACCTCCTTGTGCAACAGCTCCAGCATCTCCTCCTTGTGCACAAGAAAGAATTTATCGTGCTACGGTTACAATTCCTCCCTCGCCAGGAGGAATTCATTTGTCATATAATTTATGTTGTAGAAATGGAACAATAAATAATATAACAACTCCTGGTGCTGCTGGTGAAACATTTTATGCATTTATTCCGGGATATAGAAGTCAATGGGTAGAAGGTTTTGTATTAACAAATGGAGTTACAAATGATGCAGGAGCAACTGCTTGGTCAAGAACTCTAGGAGCAACTGCGCCTGCTTCGGCAGCTGTAAATGGAGGATTATTTGAAGTGACAGGTGCTAATAATGGCTCTGTAACTTGGACATCACAAGTGGTTAATATTTCGTCTTATACAGCAGGAGTTAATTTAAGTGCAATTGCTTCACGTGCGGGAACAATGGAAGCAGGAGATTCACTTCAGTTTTTTTATAGACTTAATGGAGGACCTTTAACATTATTTCCTACAAATGGGCAATTGCTTGGGAACTTTGCTACTCCTGTAACACCTTCGGCTACAGCATTATCGGGTAGTACTATTCAAATTGTAATTAGAGCATCTTACAATGGCACATCTCCTGCATCCGAAATTTATAGATGGGATATGGTTTCTATTTATGAAAATTCACAACTTGTGAATAGCAGTCCTTTATTTGGAACACCTCCACCTTTATATTTATGCGCTGTAAATCCATTTACTATAAATTATTCTGCTACCGATCTTGATGGTGATAGTCTTGTTTATTCAATGATGACTCCTTATACAGATGTGCCAGCAATAACTTATCCAGAAAACACAGCAAGTATAAGTCCAGTAAATTGGGTTGCAGGATATTCTGCAACATCACCATTTAATTCGGGAGGACCAGGGGTTACACTAAATCCAACAACAGGTATAATTACTGGAATTGCAAATTCATTGGGACAATATGTTTTTGGTGTAAAATGCTCTGAGTATCGTAATGGAAGATTAATAAGTGAAATAGTAAGAGATTTTCAAGCAAATGTGGTTAATTGTCCTCCGTTTGTTCCAACCACTCCAACAGCTGGAACTTCAAGCGGTTCTAATTCTGTGTGTGTAGGTCAAAATTTGAATTTGACAGCAAGTTCACCAGATGTAGGTGTAACTTATTCTTGGACGGGTCCAAACGGATTTACATCATCTTTGCAGAATCCAACAATTACATCTGTAACAGTATTAGCAGCAGGAACATATTCAGTTACTGCAACAGTTTCTGGTTGTACAAGTGCAGCAGGAACAATAACAATAACGGTTAACCCAACACCTGTAGCACCCACAGCAGGAAGTAATTCACCAGTTTGTGTAGGAGCCACATTAAATTTAACAGCAAGTAATGTAGCAGGAGCAACTTATGCATGGACTGGACCTAATAGTTTTTCATCAGCATTGCAAAACCCAAGTATAGCAGGAGTAACAGCATTAGCAGCTGGAACATATTCAGTTACTGCAACAGTTTCTGGTTGTACCAGTGCTTTTGGAACAACAACTGTAACAGTAAATCCTACACCAGCAGCACCCACAGCAGGAAGTAATTCACCAATTTGTGTAGGAGCTACGTTAAATTTAACTGCTAGTAATATTGCAGGAGCAACTTATTCATGGACTGGACCTAATAGTTTTTCATCAGCATTACAAAACCCAAGTATAGCAGGAGCAACAGCATTAGCGGCAGGAACATATTCAGTAACTGCAAC
>CAZJUY010000038.1:13896-31708 GCA_964549315.1 uncultured Chitinophaga sp.
AGCACCCACAGCAGGAAGTAATTCACCAGTTTGTGTAGGAGCCACATTAAATTTAACAGCAAGTAATGTTGCAGGAGCAACTTATGCATGGACAGGCCCAAACTCTTTTTCTTCTACAACACAAAATCCAAGTATAGCAGGAGTAACAGCATTAGCCGCAGGAACATATTCAGTTACAGCAACGGTTTCTGGTTGTACTAGTTCTTTTGGAACAACTACAGTTGCTGTAAATCCAACACCATCAGCGCCAACAGCAGGAAGTAATTCACCAATTTGTGTAGGAACCACATTAAATTTAACAGCAAGTAATGTTGCAGGAGCAACTTATTCATGGACAGGTCCAAATAGTTTTTCATCAGCATTGCAAAATCCAAGTATAGCAGGAGCAACAGCATTAGCGGCAGGAACATATTCAGTAACTGCAACAGTAGCAGGTTGCGCAAGTGCTTTTGGAACAACAACGGTAGTTGTAAATCCAATTCCTGGAACTCCAACAGCTGCAAGTAATAGTCCTATTTGTACTGGGAATACTTTAAATTTAACTACATCTGCCGTAGCTGGCGCAACATACAGCTGGACAGGTCCAAATAGTTTTAGTTCTGCATTACAAAACCCTTCAATTGCTTCAGCAACAGCGCTAGCAGCGGGAACTTATTCTTTGACAATTACAGTATCTGGTTGTACAAGTGCAATAGGAACCACAACAGTTACTGTAAACCCAACACCAGTTGCACCAACAGCCGGAAGTAATAGTCCTGTTTGTATAGGAGCTACTATTAATCTTACGGCTAGCAATATTGTAGGAGCAACTTATTCTTGGACAGGTCCAAATAGTTTTTCGTCTGCATTGCAAAACCCAAGTATTTCTGGAGCAACTGCAACTATGACAGGAACGTACTCAGTTACAGCAACAGTTTCTGGTTGTTCTAGTGCTTTTGGAACCACAACAGTAGTTGTTAGTCCTGTTCCTGCAACACCAACAGCTTCTAGTAACAGTCCCGTTTGTCAAGGAACAACATTAAATTTAAACGCAAGTAACGTGGCAGGTGCTACCTATACTTGGACAGGCCCGAATAGTTTTTCATCATCAATACAAAATCCTTCGATTGCGGGAGTTACTTTAGCAGCAGCAGGAACATATTCAGTTACGGCAACAGTTGCTGGTTGTACAGGTTTAGCCGGAACAACAACTGTAGTGGTAAATGCAACGCCAACAGCACCAACCGCAGCTAGTAATAGTCCAGTGTGTGTTGGAACAACATTAAATTTAACAGCAAGTAATGTAGCCGGTGCAACATATTCTTGGACAGGCCCAAATAGTTTTTCATCATCAACACAAAATCCTTCGATTGCGGGAGTTACCTTAGCTGCAGCAGGAACGTATTCTGTTACAGCAACAGTAGCAGGTTGTCCAAGTGTTTTTGGAACAGCTACAGTTGTTGTAAATCCAATTCCAGCAGCACCAACAGCCGGAAGTAACAGCCCAATTTGTAATGGTGGTACAATAAATTTAACAGCTAGTAATATAGCAGGAGCAACATACAGTTGGACAGGCCCAGATAGTTTTTCTTCTTCTGTGCAAAATCCATCAATTGCAGGAGCTACGCCAACTGCATCTGGAACATATTCTGTTACAGCAACAGTTGCAGGTTGTACCAGTGCTTTTGGAACAACGAATGTGGTTGTAAATATGCCCCCTGCAGCACCAACAGCTGGAAGTAATTCACCCGTGTGTACAGGTTCTGCATTAAATTTAACAGCTAATCTAATTGCCAGTGCAACTTATAGTTGGACAGGCCCAAATAGTTTTTCATCTTCATTACAAAATCCAACAATAGCAGGTGTAACTGTACTTGCGGCTGGAACATATTCTGTTACCGCAACAGTTCCGGGTTGTGCAACAAGCCCGGTTGGAACTACTACAGTTGTTGTAAATGCAACACCAACAGCACCAACAGCATCAAGTAATACTCCTGTATGCGCTGGTAGTACGATTAATTTATCAGCAAGTAATGTAGCGGGAGCAACATACAATTGGATTGGTCCAAATGCGTTTTCATCATCAACACAAAATCCAAGTATATCGGGAGCAACAGCAGCAATGGCCGGAACCTACTCAGTTTCTGTGACAGTGAATGGTTGTACTGGAGCAAATGGAACTACTACTGTTTCCATATTACCAACACCTGCAACACCATCACCAACTAGCAACAGCCCTGTTTGTGTTGGTAATACAATAAATTTATCAACTACAGCTGTTGCAGGAGCATCATACAGTTGGACAGGCCCAAATAGTTTTTCATCTTCATTACAAAATCCAACAATACCTGGTGCAACTCTTGCTGCAGATGGAACTTACTCTTTAACAATTACTGTTGCGGGATGTACAAGTACTGCAGGTACTGTTGTTGTTACTGTAAATGCTACTCCAACTACACCAATAGCAGGAAGTAATACACCTGTTTGTACAGGAAGTCCGATAAACTTAACAGCAAGTACAATAGCAGGAGCAACATATAGTTGGACAGGCCCAAATAGTTTTTCTTCTTCCTTACAAAACCCAACTATAGCAAGTGCGGTATTAGCTTCTGCAGGAACCTATACTGTTGTTGCAAATAATGGTTGTGCAAGTTCTCCTGCAACAACAGTGGTTGTGGTGAATGCAACACCTGCTACGCCAGTAGTTTCAAACAATGGACCATTGTGTGTTGGAGCAACATTAAATTTAACTGGACCATTAGTTGCAGGAGCAACATATAGTTGGACAGGTCCAAATAGTTTTTCATCTTCATTACAAAACCCGAGTATTACAAATGTTACAACTGCAGAAGCGGGAACTTATTCATTAACAGTTACTGTGAATGGTTGTACAAGCAATACGGGAAATACAAATGTTATTGTAAATACTATTCCACCACCTCCAGCCACAGCATCAAGTAACTCACCTGTTTGTCAAGGAACCGCTCTGAACTTAACAGCGAGTAGTGTTGCTGGCGCAACATATAATTGGACAGGTCCAAATAGTTTCACTTCTACTTTACAAAATCCAACAATAGCAGGCGTTTCATTGCTTGCTGCTGGAACATATTCTGTTACTGCAACAGTGAGTGGCTGTACAAGTTCTTCTGCTACAACAACTACAGTAATTGTAAATCCAACACCAGCTGCTCCTTTGGCATCAAACAATGGTCCTTTATGTGCTGGAGCTAATTTAGATTTAACAGCAAGCAATATTGTTGGCGCAACATATAGTTGGACAGGTCCGAATGGATTTACTTCAACTTCACAAAACCCTACATTAAACAATGTAACAACAATAAATGCAGGAACATATTCTGTTACTGCAACCGTAAATGGTTGCACGGGGCCAGCAGGTACAACAAATGTTATAATAAATGCAATTCCTGCAACTCCAACAGCTGGAAGTAATTCCCCAATTTGTGTTGGAGCAACATTAAATTTAACATCAAATAATATTGCAGGAGCAACATATAGTTGGACAGGCCCAAATAGTTTTTCATCATCTTTGCAAAATCCAAGTATTACAAATGCAACAACTGCTGAAACTGGAGTTTACTCAGTAACAGTTACAGTAGCTGGTTGTACAAGTGTTGCAGGAACAGTAGCGGTGTCTGTAAATTCAGCTCCTGCAACTCCTACTGCAAGTTCTAATTCACCTATTTGTACTACTGATACATTGTTTTTAAATGTTACAACAGTATCAGGTGCAATATATAGTTGGACAGGGCCAAATGGATTTAGCTCATCTTTACAAAATCCTTTTATTTCTAATGTGAGTGGACTTGCTGCTGGAACCTATACTGTAATTGCAAACAATGGATGTGCTACATCTCCTGCTACCACAACAGTAGTTGTTAATCCAAAACCATTACCACCAACAGCATCAAGTAATTCTGCTATTTGTGAGGGAAGTAATTTAAATTTAAATGCAAGCAATGTAGCAGGTGCAACATACAGTTGGACAGGACCAAATGCATACAGTAGTAGTTCGCAAAATAATACCATTGCAGGAGCTACTATAATAAATGCAGGAACGTATTCTGTAACAGTTACAGTAAATGGATGTACAAGTAATGTGGCTAATACAAACGTAATTATTAATCAACCTGCTTTTGCAAATGCAGGAACAAATCAAACAGTTTGTGCAAACAATGCTTCAGTAACATTGAGTGGCTCTGTCACAGGAGGATCTACAACAGGAGTATGGACAAGCAATGGTACGGGAGTATTTAATTCTTCAAATGCAGATTTAAATGCGACCTATTTACCCAGTGCGGCTGATACTTCAGCTGGTAGCGTAGTTTTAACTTTAACATCTACAAATAATGGAGCTTGTGCTGCATCTGTTTCTACAATAACTATTACTATAACTGATGCGCCTATTGCAAATGCAGGAACAAACCAATCTGTTTGTGCGAATAATTCAAACGTGAATTTAAATGGTTCTGTAACTGTTGCGAGTGGAGGTGTTTGGTATACATCTGGCGATGGAACATTTACTCCTTCCGCTAATATTTTAAATCCGACATACATACCAGGAACAAATGATTTGTCTGGAGGAACAATTACACTTACATTGGCAACAACTGGTAATGGCACATGTGTGGCTGATTCCAGTCAAATGATTGTTACAATAACAGCCTCACCAACAGCAAATGCTGGAGCGGATTTATTTTTATGTAAATCATCTCCAAATGCAAATTTAAACGGAATAATTACTGGAAGTCCTTCTGGTGTTTGGACAACCTTAGGTAGTGGAACATTCTCTCCTTCGGCAACAAATTTAAATGCTACCTATATTCCTAGCACAGCAGATACTGCAGCAGGAACCGTTTTATTAGTTCTTGCATCAACAAATAATGGAGGATGTAATGCAGTAAGCGATACAGTTAGAATTACTTATACCGAAATTCCAGTTGTGGTAGCTGGGACTAACCAAACAGTTTGTGCCAACAATGCAATTGTAAATTTAAATGGTTCTGTAACTGTTGGGAGTACAACTGGTGTTTGGTCAACATCTGGAACTGGAACTTTTTCTCCATCTGCAACAACCTTAAACGCAACATATATTCCTAGTAGTGCTGATGCAACTGTTGGTAGTATAACTTTAACATTAAGCTCAACCAATGCTTGTGTTGTGGTTACAGACAATTTAATTTTAACGATTACTCCAGCACCTGTGGTTAATGCAGGAGCCGATATTTTTGTTTGTGCAAATAATGCAGATGCAAATTATTCAGCAACAGTAACGGGTGGTAGCTCTTCTGGAATTTGGTCAACATCTGGTACCGGAAGTTTTTCGCCAAGCACTACTAGCTTGTCGGGGAACTACACTCCGAGTGCATCAGATATTAGTGCCGGAAGTGTTAATTTATATTTAACATCAGATAATAACGGAAACTGTATAGCAGTAATCGATACTTTATTGATTACGATAACACCACCTCCTACTGTATTTGCAGGGAACGATACTTCTTTTTGTGCAAATTCTTCTCTTACGTTAAATGGAAATATTACAGGTGGAACAGGTACAATCTTATGGACTACGAGTGGAAGTGGAACATTTGCGCCTGATGCTCTAACAATTAATGCAGTATATATTCCTAGTAGTGCCGATACAACTGCAGGAAGTGTAGCACTTTCTATTACATCTACGAACAATGGCGGATGTAATGCAGCAACAGATCAAATGATAGCTACCATAACTGATGCACCTATTGTATTTGCTGGAATGGATCAAACGGTTTGTTCAAATAATCCAGATGTTACTTTAAATGCATCTGTTACAATTGCTTCCGGAATTCAATGGACAACATTAGGTGATGGAATATTTTCATCTACTACTTCTTTAAACACAACCTATACTCCAGGAGCAAACGATATTTTAAGTTCGAATGTTATATTGGTTGCAACGAGTACAGGAAATGGAACTTGTGTAGCAGTTACCGATACTATTAATATTCAAATATCGCCATCACCAATTGTAAATGCTGGAGCAAATATTTTTATTTGCGAAGGAACAGTGCTTGCAAATTTAAATGGTTCTGTTTCGGGAGCAACAACTACGGGTATTTGGACAACCAATGGAAGTGGTACATTCTCTCTTGATACAGATTTGAATGCTACATATAATTTGAGTACAGCTGATACAACAGCAGGAAGTGTTGTTTTACTTCTTACATCTACAAATAATGGAAGCTGCAACGCAGTGGTGGATAGTGTTGTTATTACTATTACAACAGAACCAACCACAATTGCTGGTAGTGATATTTTAGCATGTGCTAATAATTCAAACGTATTGTTATCAGGTTCAGTAGTTGGTGGTTCGGGTCAAGGGCAATGGACTACTTCTGGTACTGGTGTATTTACTCCTTCCGACACAACATTATCTGCAACATATATTCCTAGTGGTGCTGATATAAATGCTGGAACAGTTACATTAGTATTAACTCCAATAAATACTTGTAATCCTGTTGCAGATTCACTTGTTATAACAATTACTCCAGCACCAATAGTGAATGCTGGTAATGACACTACGATTTGTGGAGGTGCATTATCAATTAATTTAGCAGGAACAATGGATAATGTTGCTACTGGCGCTATTTGGACAACAAATGGCTCGGGGACATTTAGTCCGAGTGATACAGATTTAAATGCAATATACACTCCATCGGTTACAGATTCTGACACATTGATTTTTGTTCTTACAACTACTGGAAATGGATTATGCAATGCAGTTACAGATACAATGGCTGTTTATAGAAACGTTATGCCAACAGCTGCATTTGCTGTTTCAAATTCTTGTGCTGGACAAACGGTTCAATTTACGGATACTTCAAATCCTAATGGCGGAACAATAAATTCTTGGTCGTGGAATTTTGGAACAGGAACATCTTCTTTACAAAATCCAACATACAACTTTGCAACAGCAGGAACTTATACTGTTAGTTTGTTTGTTTCATCTGGATTAGGTTGTAGCGATTCTGTTTCAAACACGATTACTGTAAATCCTTTGCCTACTTCATCATTTAGTTATGTTGCAAATTGCCAAAATGAAGCAGTATTATTTACAAATAATTCTTCATCAAATGTTGTAGCATGGAATTGGAATTTTGGAGACAGCACATCGTCTGTACTCTCTGATCCAACACATTTATTTGGTATGGCAGGAACATATTCAGTTGTGTTATCTGTAACATCTGATTCAGGTTGTACTGTTTCTTCAACACAAATGGTTGCAATTAACCCAATGCCAATTGCAGGATTTAATGCATTGGTAAGTTGTACATCGTTAAGCGTAAATTTTGTTGATACATCAAGTATTAGCTCAGGCAGTATTGTATCATACAGTTGGATGTTTGGTGATGGTAACATATCCACACAACAAAATCCTTCTTATACTTATAGTAGCTCAGGAACATATACTGTAACATTAACTGTTCAATCAAATAATGGATGTTCGGATACAACTACAATGGTAATAACCACAGGAGAGCCTGTGTTTGCTGATTACATTCCGCAAGGAGGACAATATTCCGTAAATCAGACAATTAATTTTACAAATCAATCAATAGGAGGAGCATCTTATATATGGAATTTTGGAGACGGCAGTTTAAACTCTACGCTTACAAATCCTAATTATGCTTTTGCAACATCTGGAACCTATACGGTAGTTTTAGTTGCGGTGAACTCCGCTGGTTGTAGCGATAGCGTAGATTATGTGTTTACAATTAATTCAACAGGTTATGCCACCCCAACAGGATTTAGTCCAAATGGTGATGGAACAAACGATTACTTCTATATCATGGGTAATTTCAGCCAATATGAATTGAGAGTGTTTAACGAATGGGGGAATCAAATATTTATCTCCAATAATCAATCTGATAAATGGGATGGAACTTACAAAGGTGCAAAACAACCTGCTGGAACATACATTTATATATTTAATGGAAAAGTGCTTGACGGAGATGAATTAAAACTTAATGGTGAAATAAATTTAATACGATAAATTATGAAAATAAAATCGTCAATAACTATTTGTTTTGTTGCAGTGTTTGTAACAACAAATCTTAAATCGCAGGATTTCCATCTTTCGCAATACGATGCTTTTGGCTTGTATTTAAATCCTGCTTTAACTGGAGCTTTTTTAGGTGAAAAGGCTGATTATAGAGCAAATGCAATATACCGTACGCAGTGGCGTTCATTAGCTCGTAAACCATTTACAACTTATGGTGTGTCATACGATATGCCATATAAAAGATTTGGCATTGGGGCTTATTTGTTAAACAACAAAGCAGGCCTAGCAAATTTTAACACCTTAAATTTTCAACTGTCGGGTTCTTATGCAATCACAGATCCAGAAAAATCACCACATATCTTAAATGTTGGTTTGCAAATGGGATTGTTTTATAAAAGTTTTAACCCAAATAATTTGTTGTTTGAAAGCCAATACGATTATTCTACGGGAACATTAAATTCAGATATTGATAATGGAGAGAATTTTCAAAGAACAAGCTTGGTAAAGTTTGATGCTAATCTCGGGATGTTTTATAAATATAAAGAGGAAGGCAAAAAATATTCACCATACATTGGGTTTTCTGTATTTCATCTTTCAAAACCATCAGAGTCATTTAATACTATTAAAAACAAAATACCCATGCGTTTTAATTTGAATGTTGGTAGTGAATTTGAGATAAACGAAAAGGTAAAAATTATTCCTAATATCTTATATATGAATCAAGCAAAAGCTAGTGATTTTAATATTGGAATTGCAGGAACATATAGGCTGAAAGAAAAAAATGATTTATTATACGGAGTTAATTATAGAGTAAAAGATGCTGTTATAATTCATGCAGGAATGAAAAAAGATAATATAATTTTAAGAATGAGTTATGATGTGAATGTATCATACCTTTCGGCATATACTAATAATAGAGGAGCATTTGAAATTTCATTAATTGTGTTTGGTAAAAAACATGAGAATCCATTCAAATCAATGTCTTCGTTCTAAAAAACAAATTATGATAAATAAAAAAGGCTGATTGAAATTAATTTCAATCAGCCTTTTTTCAAACAAACTAAACAAACAAATTATTTTCTGATAATGATTTTCTTTGTTAAGGCATCATTATTTATTTTTAATTGCAATAAATACATTCCCTCCGATAGATTTTCCGAATTAAAATTAATGGAATATTTACCTGCAGATTTATTGCTGCTTTCTACAACTGCAGCTTTATTACCTAATAAATCGAAAATAGATAGCTCTACTTGACCACCTTTTAAAATACTATAGTTTATAGTTGTGTTTTCAGCAAAAGGGTTAGGGTAATTTTCTAACAATGAAATTGTATTTACTTGTTCTTGGATTCCTAATGGAAGAACATTTATTGTAAACACACTTGAAGGCATGTGGCCTGGATCAATTGAATCACAATAAGTAGCAGTACAAATTACACCATCTGAAATAGTTAAACAAATTTGTACAGGAGATGTACTTGCATAAGTGTGTGAAGGGTATTGCAAAGTTGAAGAGGTTCCATCACCAAAATCCCAAAAATAAGAAGTGCTTCCTGATGATGAAGATGTATTATAAAGATTATAATTATACAAATTTGTAGAGTCTTGAACTATAAAAAAGCTAGCATTACAACTTGGAGTAGTTCCAACTGTAACATAATTACAATATTGACAAGAATCCATTCCTCCAGCAGTTTCATAAACGGTTAAACAAACCATATAAGTTCCATTTGATGAGTAAATATGAGTTGTGTTTCCAACATCAAAACTAGATGTCCCATCACCAAAATCCCAAAAATAAACAGGGCTGGAGCCTGTTGGTGTGTTGTAAAAGTTTGTATAACCTGCGGAATCGGCACTAGTAAAATAAGGATTTACAACTCCCATACAAGAACCAGAAGTTCCATTACCTACAATAACTGAATCACAATAAGTTTGAACGCATGTTCCTAAAAAATTACTAATCGTCAAACATACAACGTATGCGCCTGGTGAAGAATATAAATGTGCAATATCTCCTGTGCTTGTTCCTGTTGTTCCATCATCAAAATCCCAAGTGCTTGTTATGCCAGAGCCAATAGATGTATTGTAAAAATACACATAGCCAGCTGAATCATAAGGAATAAAGGATGCGTTGCATGTGCTAGATCCAGAGCCGTTTATTACAGATACTGTATCGCAATATGTATTATAACAGCCCAAAATACTATCAAACATTCCAAGTGAATCATAAATTGTTAAACAAACATTATAGGCACCAGAGCTAGCATAAGTGTATGTTCCGGGGTTTGCTGAAGTGCTCGAAGCCCCATCTCCAAAAGACCAATAGTAAAAATAGCCGCTTCCAGATGTAGAAGTGTTTGAAAATGTAATTTGACCATTATTAGCTGGATTTACTGAAAAAGAATAATTAGCAGTACACTGAGCTTTAAGGTTGAAACTAACTACAAAAATAAGTATTGTTGTAATTAGTATTTTGGAGTTTAATAAAAGTGTTTTCATGTTTTTCTTTTTTTGATTTATGATTCAAAATTCGAGTAATAAAAATTATTATGCAAATCAAATTATTTAAAAACTTACTCTTGTAAAATTTTTATTTTAATAAAAAATGCCTTTATTGTTGTTATTATAAGATTTAAATCTTTCCTATTCAAATGTAAAATAATATTATATTTATTTAAAGGAGTGGAATATAATCGCCCATATTTATAGTAAATAAACTAAATTTGCAATGAACATAAATTATATATGAGCGGGATTTTATATTGCAATAGCTTAACGAATTTTTCAAGATTTAAAACACGAGTAGTAAATATTGGAGATGTTCCTTTAGGGGGAGATAATCCTATTCGTATTCAATCGATGACTACTACCGATACGATGGACACATTTGCAACTGTTGAACAAAGCATTCGTATGATTGAGGCAGGTTGCGAATATGTTCGAATAACTGCTCCGAGTTTAAAAGAAGCACAAAATTTAGAAAATATAAAAAATGAGTTGCGTAAAAGAGGATATAGAATACCTTTAATTGCTGATATTCATTTTACCCCCAATGCTGCAGAACTAGCAGCTCGGATAGTTGAAAAAGTGCGTGTGAACCCAGGTAATTATGCCGATAAGAAAAAATTTGAAACGATTGAATATACTGATGACACTTATGTTTCGGAGCTAGAACGAATCCGTACAAGATTTACACCTTTAGTAAAAATTTGTAAAGAATACGGAACAGCAATGCGTATTGGAACCAATCACGGTTCATTAAGTGATAGAATTTTAAGCAGATATGGAGATACACCACTTGGAATGGTGGAAAGTGCAATGGAATTTTTGAGAATTGCTGAAGAAAACAATTATTACAACATTGTTCTTTCAATGAAAGCAAGCAATACGCAAGTAATGGTACAAGCGTATCGTTTGCTAATTAAAACTATGCAGGAAAACAATATGAACTATCCTTTGCATTTAGGTGTTACAGAAGCTGGTGATGGCGAAGATGGAAGAATAAAATCTGCGGTGGGTATTGGAACTTTATTGGAAGACGGAATAGGAGATACAGTTCGCGTTTCATTAACGGAAGACCCTGAATTTGAAATTCCAGTTGCAAAAAATTTAGTTGAACGATATTCAAAAAGAACAAATCATAAGCATATTCCTTCAATAAAAAAGTTATCATATAATCCCTACGATTACAAAAGAAGAGAAAGTCATGAAATAATAAATATTGGCGGAACAAACGTTCCGAGAGTGGTTGCGGATTTTGGCAATAAGGAACAAATAAATCCAGCATCATTATTTGCGGTTGGTTATAATTATTCTGTTCAATTAGACAAATGGAATTTAACGGACCTTGCTTGCGATTATATTTTTGTTGGTGATAATACTATTGATTTTGAGATTCCTGGAACATTAGGTTTGATTTATAACTATTCAACTTGGAATAAACTAAAAAATAAAACAAGATGCTATCCTTTATTATCTTTTGAAGAATTTTCATCATCAAATGAAAAGTCTAATGAGTTAAATTTTGTGAGTGTTAAAATTTCAGATGTAATTGAAAATCCACAAATAAATAAAATTGAAAAAAATGTTGTGCTGGTTATTGAAACAGATAACGAGCATGGTATGGCTGAACAAAGGCGAGCATTTGTTGAATTGATGAATTTAAACATTCTCAATCCAGTTATTATAAAAAGGAACTACAAAAACGTAAGCGCAGAAAAATTTCAATTAGAATCATCAACTGATTTTGGTGCTCTTTTACTAGATGGTTTGGGTGATGGAATATTTATTTCACAACAAAATTGCACCTCTCCACAAAATGTAAATTCTACCGCTTTTGGTATTTTACAAGCAACGCGAACACGAATCTCGAAAACAGAATACATTTCTTGTCCTTCTTGCGGCAGAACATTATTTGATTTACAAGAAACGACTGCTAAAATCAGAAAACGTACAGATCATTTAAAAGGAGTGAAAATTGGAATCATGGGTTGTATTGTAAACGGCCCAGGAGAAATGGCTGACGCAGATTATGGTTATGTGGGAACAGGTGTAGGTAAAATAACTTTATACAAAGGAAGAGAAGTTGTAGAACGTAACATTAATTCAGAAAAGGCTGTAGATGCTTTGATAGAACTTATTAAAAAATATGGTGATTGGGTAGAGAAATAAAAAAATGATAAAAAAATATTTTTGTATTGTTTCTGTTTTTTTTAATTTTCTTTGTTTTTCCCAGAACAAAAATGAAATAGATTCTTTATTGTCAATAATTAAAAAAACTAATAATGATTCTATTAAAGTTCAATGTTTTCGTGAAATAAGTTGGCAGTATGAAGGGATAGATTATGATAAAGGGTTAAAATTTGCCATGGAGGCATACTTGCTTGCAAAAAAAAACAATAAACTTTCTCAAATTGCAGCATGTCTTACAGATGTAGGTATCATTCATGAATATATAGGTAATCCAGACAGTGCTCTTTATTATTACGATGAAGCAGGAAACATTTTTCAGCAAATTGGGGATGAGGACGGAGTGTGTGTGGTCTATATTAATTCCGCATCTACCTATCGTTCGTTAGGGAAATTTTCTGAAGCACTTCAAAAATTATTTGCGGCAATAAGAATAGCTGAAAAGCTTAATGATAAAGACAGGCAAGCTTCGTGTATGATTATCATTGGGAATATTTATCGCCAAAAAAATCAATTTGAAGTTGCATTGAAATACAATTATTCTGCTTATGACATATATTTAGAAACTGGAGATTTAAAAGGGCAGGCGATAGCTTTAAGTAATAATGGTATTATTTATTCTGAGCAAAAAAACCATCCTAAAGCCTTAGAATGTTATTTTAAAGCCTTAGAAATGAGAGAAAGCCTGGGTTTGGTTCAGGAGGTAGCAAGCAGTTATTCAAGTATCGGATGTGAGTATCTTGATATGGAAGATTTAACAAAAGCACTACAGTATAATGAAAAAGCTTTCAAAATAAATAAAGAAATCAACAATAAAAAAGGACAAGCCATTGATTTAACAAATCTTGCAGCTGTTTATACCAAGCAAAAAAATTACCGTGATGCTTTAGAAAACCTTTTGGTAGCAGAAAAGTATGCTGAAGAAATAAAATTTAAAAACCTTTTAAACGAAGTTTATATAGCTATTTCTAAGAATTATGAATATTCCGAAAATTATAAATCGTCACTTAGTTACCTCAATAAATATATTGAGTTAAAAGATGTTTTATTTAATGAAAGGGAAAATGAAATTATTGCAGAAGCTGCATCTAAATATGAATTAGATAAGAAAAATTCCCAAATTTTATTATTGAATCAAGCAAAAGAAATACAAGATTCGGATTTGAAAAGAAAATCAATCATTATCTGGAGTGGATTAATTTGTTTGGTGCTAGTGACAGCTCTCGCATTCTACATCTTCAGAAGTTATAAAGAAAAGCAGAAAGCAAATGACCTCATTACTCAAAAAAAATTGGAGGTAGAGCAACAAAAAGAAATTGTGGAAGAAAAACAAAAAGAAATTTTGGATAGCATATATTACGCAAAAAGAATTCAGCAAGCTTTACTCCCAACAGATAGATATATTGATAAATATATTAACAGGCTGAATAAATAGCCCATTATTTTTTTGTATATATTTGCTTAACTAAATCTGACAGACATGAAAAAAATTTTTACTCTAATTACATTTTCGATTGTTTCCATTTCATTTGCGCAAACCGTAATTCAAAATGGAGGTTTTGAAACATGGGACAATGCTGGAGCATCAAATGAAGAACCCACTTTTTATAATTCAAATAAAACAGGAACTGATTGGGCTCCTAATGGGCCTCAAACTTGTTACCGAGATGCTTCTGTTGTTCACTCTGGAACATATTCTGCTCGCGTAGAAACTAAAACCTATGTATTTGCAGTTGTAAATGGATCATTAACTACAGGAATAGTAAATGCCCCTACTACAAGTAAGTCGGATGGTTATATTGGAACAATGAAAAATACGGATATATCTGATATTCGCAGAATGGCATTTTCTGGTCGCCCTGATAGCCTAATTGGATTCTATCGTTACACACAAGGCGGAGCTGCTGAAAAAGGGAAAGTAGTAGCATACTTGCATAAAGGACATTATTATGATCCAGAAGCAGCAACTAGCTATCATCCCGACTCTTCTGCAAATAAAATTGCAACTGCATTGTTTTTAACTCCTACTGCAAACGTTAATGTTTGGACTCGTTTTTCTGTTCCTTTTACTTATCTTGATAGCAGAACACCACAATACATTATGATTAATATGACTTCATCAAACGATCAATTGACTACTGTTGCTGGAAGTAAAATTTGGTTAGATGATATTTCTGTGGTATATAATCCTACAACATCTGTTTCAGAAGTGGAGAATACTCAATCAGTGAATGTATATTGTTACGATAAAACTGCTTATGTGAATTTTTACAATAAAAATTCAAACAACCAATACACAATGAATATTTATGATGTTACTGGTAAAATTGTGACTACACAAAAAGTAGATGCTAATAAATCAAACACAATCAATTTATCTTCATTTACAACTGGACTTTATATCTATCAAGTTACAGGTGCTGATTTTAATAAATCAGGAAAAATTACAGTTCAATAAAATATTAAAGCTCATTAAAGCCCTGACACTTTAAAAAAGTCGGGGTTTTTATTTTCAAACTATGCTTAACAGATTTTTAATTCTATTTTTTTTATTATCCAATACAATTTTATTTTCTCAGTCTACTGGTGTAATAAAAGGGAAAGTAATTGATTCAAAATCTAAAGAATCCCTTCCAGGTGCTACCATTCAAACACTGAAAGATTTATCAAAAGGGGTAGTTTCTGATATTGATGGCAATTATTATTTTTCTTTAGATACAGGAATGCATCGTATTGTGTGTAATTATGTTGGATATGCTGCTGATACATTTACTGTTCTAATAATGCATGACGGTACGATTGAAAAAAATATAAATTTAAAACCTGCAGGAAAAATATTAGAAACTGTAGTTGTTTCCTCCGGAAAATTTGATCAAAAGATAGAAGAATTAACGGTTTCTATGGAAGTGATTAAACCACAACTTATTACAAGCAAAAACACTACTAGCATAGAAACTGTTTTAGAACAAGTTCCAGGACTTACAATTATTGATAATGACCCACAAATTAGAGGAGGAAGTGGTTTTACATTTGGTGTAGGAAGTAGAGTAGCCGTAGTTGTGGATGGAATCCCTTTGTTGAGTGGAGATGCAGGAAGGCCAGAATGGTCTTATGTGCCAGTAGAAAATGTTGAACAAATAGAAGTAATTAAAGGAGCTTCTTCCGTATTGTATGGATCTTCGGCATTAAGTGGAGTAATAAATGTAAGAACAGCTTATCCAAGAGCAAAACCAAAAACACTAGTAAATTATTCGGTAGGTAATTATAGTTTACCAAAAGCTCCTGCTGAAAATTGGTATAATAAATCTTTGCCAATGTTTACTAATTTAAATTTATTGCACTCCCGCATTATTAAAAATAATTTAGATTTTGTGATAGGCGCAAATTTTAATGTTGATCAAGGTTATATTGGGCCAGCACCCCCACAACAACCTATTCCATCTTTTGCAAAAAACGATATTGATACCATTCAAACTTTTACGAATCAAGATATGTTAAGGAAAAGAGGAAGGGTGAATGTAAATTTACGTTACCGCTCAAAAAAAATAACAGGATTAAGTTTTGGTATTAATAGCAATGCTATGTTAAATAAAACAAATATGGTAATGGCTTGGTTTAACGACTCTTTGGGTTTGTATAAAGCTTATCCTGGCGCTTTGTTTTTGCAAGATCAAACATTATTTAATATTGACCCTTTTATAAAATTTGACAAAGGAGAAGGAATACGTCATAGCCTTGTAACACGTATGTTTTATAGTGACAATAAAATAACAAACAATCAATCCAATAGTGGTTCTTTGTACTATGGGGAGTATCAGTTACAACGACAATTTAAAAATATTGATTTCACTTTTACGGGTGGAGTTGTTGGAAGTTTATCTCAAACAAAAGCGAGTATTTATGCTTCAGCGGGTTCGCCACACAACAAAATTGTAAATGCTTCAGGTTATGTTCAAGTGGATAAAAAGTTTTGGGATATTTTAAATATTTCTGGTGGTTTCCGTTACGAGTATTTTAAAATGAATCATCAGCAAAGTGTTGTCGCGCCAATATACAGAGCGGGAGCTAGTTTACAAGTGCTAAAAGCAACATTTGTTAGAACATCTTATGGTCAAGGTTTCCGATATCCTACAATTACTGAAAGATATATTGCTACAAAAGCAGGAATGTTTGGTGTTTATCCGAATCCAGATTTAAAACCTGAAACAAGTACTAATTTTGAAGTAGGCTTAAAACAAGCATTTAAAATTAAAAACGTGGTAGGGTATATTGATGTTGCTGGATTTTATCAGAGATATACCAATACAATAGAGTTTTTATTTGGACAATGGGATAGTATTTCGGTGTTTTCAGCAGGATTTAAATTTTTAAATACAGGAAATTCCAGAATTCGTGGAGTAGATATGTCACTAGTAGTTTCTACCTTAAATGAAAAAAATAAAAAATTTGGTGTAACAGCTTTAATAGGCTATACATACATTGAACCTATTAGTTTAACTCCGGATAGTGTTTATGCACATGACTATTCTCAGATTGGACCTAATGGAAGACCTTTGAGCTATAAAAATAGTAGTATGGATACTACGGACAATATTTTAAAATACAGATTTAAGCACATGGCAAAGGCTGATATTGAATTTAAAATTTTAAAATTCAATGTAGGGATGAGTTATCGTTATTATAGCCGAATGCAAAATATTGATAAAGCAATTGAAGATATTGAAACATTAACAGCAAGTGATAATGATGCGCCAGTTCAATTTTTAGATGATATTAAAGCAATTAATTATTGGAAAAAACACAAAGGGTTTCAGATTTTTGATGCACGTGTGAGCTATCAAATTAAAGAAGGACAAAAAATTGCGATTGTTTGTAATAATGTATTTAATGTAGATTATTCTCTTCGACCATTAAAAATAGAATCTCCAAGAACTGTGGCGGTACAATATGTTTGTACATTTTAAAAATATAACATTCTTTAAAAAGAAAAACCCTTGTAATTTTACAAGGGTTTTCTTTTGGGCTGTGGTACCTCGCGGGATCGAACCGCGGACACAAGGATTTTCAGTCCTTTGCTCTA
>CAZJUY010000039.1:0-29682 GCA_964549315.1 uncultured Chitinophaga sp.
CATAAGTACTGCTTTGTGTAGAGATTGCTTCAGTCGTACCTCCTTCGCAATGACGAAGAACATTTCCCGTTATGCGTAGCGTGCCACTACGTCTTTTTTAACAAGATATCTCGCATTAAAACTGTACAGATTAAGCTACCTTTTAAAATTCGACTACAATAAAAAAAAGAGAATTGCGTTTACCAAAACTCAAAACTCAACCATAATGAAAAAACTGTCGCTAATATTCATTTTATTTATTGGATTTTTAACTATTCAAGGACAAACAACTTTTTCTGACACCACAAAAAAAGATTTTAAAAATGTTATTGCTTTGGATGCAACAGGTTTGTTGAGACAATTTTTCAACTTCAGTACAAATTCATACTTCAATTATCCATATATGATATCTTATAGGAGGATATTCAAAAACAATGCTGCTCGTATATTGGCAGGAGGATCTTTTTCTTCTGAAAAAAGCTTTCAAAACGATACACTGCCCAACCTCAGAGAATACAACAATTTTAACATTGGAATTGGTTTTGAGCACTATTCTTATTTATTAAAAAGATGGAATTTGTATTTTGGAGCAGATGCAATTATGAATTATAGAAACAACAGTTCTCAAACATCATGGACAACAACCATTTCTCGAAAACAAGATGTAACAAGCTATGGATACGGGCTATCTCCTTTTTTAGGAATTCAATTTAAAATAAATTCGCGCTTAAGTGTTGCAACAGAAACAAGCTATGAAATAACTTATACTACCAATAGAAGATCTGACACCCAAACTCCTAATCCGAGTTACGATAGTCATTCTAAATCAAACGGATTCCAAACAAATTTTAATGCACCAACGTCATTAAGTTTCAGAGTATTGTTTTAATGCCTTTAGATGTGGTATTTGGCTATGTCTTTTTAATTTAACGTCAGCGTCTTGATTATCTTCAATCAACTAAAGCTGATAATATTTTTTACAACTCCTTCAATCAATAAATCTTCTTCGTTTAAAACAGGTAATGGATCATACGCTCTGTTTTCGGAAACAAGCATTATTATTCCATCTTTTTGGAAATAACGTTTAATTTTTGCTTCCATTTTATATACACATACTATAATGTCTCCAGGTTCGGCATGTTTTTGTTTTTTAGCAATTACCAAATCCCCATGTTTGATTTTATCTTCCATAGAATCGCCTTCGGCTTGCACAATAAAAGCATCTGAAGCAGAAAAACGTATGAGGCTGGATGCAATCGGAATTTGTTCAATAGGTTCATCTTCCAAAATAGAACCATTGGGTCCGCAATGTGCTTTTCCATAATTGGCTATGTAAACCACACTGCTTTCTCGCTTTTCCATCACTACATAATCTTTAGAGTTATTTGGATTACGCTTTAAATAGCCTTTTTTCTCTAATTGCTCCAAATGATGGTAAAAAACACCAGGCGAAGTAATGCCTACTTCCTCCTTTAACTGCTTTATAGACAAGGGATTTTGACTATTTTCCTTTAGTATTTTGAGTATCTCGTTTTGTTTGGGATGCAGATTTTTCATGTTACAAATCTACACAAAAAACAGTTAAATTTGTAGATTGTTAATAAAAAGTCTAGAAAAAGTCTATTTTTTAATTTTTTTGTTTACCTTTGTATCGTTCAATCATTAGAAAGCTTGAAAATACAGCAATTGATTAAAACAATCGTTCTTTGAACCTGTTAATAAAAAGGAATAATTCCATTTTTTGAATCATTATTATTCATTTAGCTTTGAAATAACATTATGGCAAACCATACAACTAAATTAAAAGAAGGCGCAAAAGCTCCTGATTTTAAAGGAAAAGATGAAAACGGAAAAGATATTTCTTTGAAAGATTTTACGGACAAAAAAGTGGTGCTTTATTTTTATCCAAAAGATGACACCCCCGGTTGCACGGCACAAGCTTGTAATTTAAGAGATAATTATAAAGCTTTAATTAAAAAAGGATATGCAGTTATCGGAATAAGTGCGGATGATGAAAAAAAGCATAAAAAATTTAAGGAAAAATATAAACTACCTTTTCCTTTAATAGCGGATGTGGATTTAAATATAATTAAGAAATATGATGTGTGGGGCGAAAAACAATTTATGGGAAGAATTTTTGACGGGATTGTAAGAACCACTTTTGTGATTGATGAAAAAGGAAAAATAGAAGAGATAATAACAAAAGTAAATACTAAAAATCATACAGAACAAATAACTAAGTAAACTATAAAAATATATACATCATGAGCAAAGAAACCAAAGAAGCTAAAGAAACAAAAGGCGCAAAAGAGATTAATAAAGAAAAGCTAAAAGCTTTACAATTAACTATTGACAAACTAGAAAAAACCTACGGAAAAGGTGCTATCATGAAAATGGGGGAAGCTCCTGTAATAAATGTAGAAGTGATTCCTACAGGTTCTCTTGGATTAGATATCGCCCTTGGTATTGGCGGACTACCAAAAGGTCGTGTAATTGAAATTTACGGACCTGAATCTTCTGGTAAAACTACTTTAACTATTCATGCAATTGCTGAAGTACAAAAAGCAGGTGGTATTGCTGCATTTATTGATGCAGAACATGCTTTTGACCGTACTTATGCAGAAAAACTAGGTGTGGATACCGAAAATTTATTGATATCTCAACCAGATAATGGAGAACAAGCATTAGAGATTGCTGAAAATTTAATTCGTTCAGGCGCAATTGATATTATAGTTATCGACTCAGTTGCAGCTCTTACCCCAAAAAGCGAAATTGAAGGTGAAATGGGTGATTCTAAAATGGGATTACAAGCACGTTTAATGTCACAAGCGTTACGTAAACTTACAGGAACAATTAACAAAACAGGTTGCTGCTGTATTTTCATTAACCAGTTACGCGAAAAAATTGGTGTAATGTTCGGTAATCCAGAAACAACAACAGGTGGAAATGCATTAAAATTTTATGCTTCTGTTCGTTTGGATATTAGAAGAATTGGTCAAATAAAAGATGGTGATAATGTTGTAGGAAACAGAACTCGTGTAAAAGTGGTGAAAAACAAAGTTGCTCCTCCTTTCCGTCAAGTTGAATTTGATATAATGTATGGCGAAGGTATTTCTAAAGTTGGTGAAATAGTAGATTTAGGAGTAGAACATAACATCATCAAAAAAAGTGGTTCATGGTTTAGTTATGGCGATACAAAATTGGGTCAAGGACGTGATGCTGTTAAAACATTATTCAATGACAATCCAGATTTAAGCGATGAAATTGAAAACAAAATTCGTGAAGCATTAAGTTCTACAGCAGCTGTAGCCGAACTGGAAGTGGCTGTTAAATAAAAAATAAATTCTTTATAAAATAAAAAGGTTCGCTACTAGCGAACCTTTTTATTTTAATTTTCTATTCATCTCACGTTCTGTATCTCGCTTTTTGATATCATCACGCTTATCAAATAATTTTTTTCCTTTGGCAAGTGCTATTTCTAATTTTGCAAAACCATTTGAACTGATAAATAATCTTAGAGGTACAATCGTTAAACCTTGGTCTTTTAATTTGCCTTCCAGCTTATCCAATTCTTTTCGGTTCAATAAAAGTTTTCTATCTCGTTTTTCTTCAACATTATTGTAAGTTCCATTAAAATAATGCGCAATGTGCATATTTCTAACAAGCAGCTCATGATTATAAAAAACACAGAACGCTTCATTGATTGTGGCTTTGCCTTCACGTATTGATTTTATTTCTGTACCAGTTAATTTTAAACCAGCCACATATTTATCAATAAATGAAAACTCAAATGAAGCGCGCTTATTTTTTATGTTAATTGTATTCTCTGAACTCATAATAGGAATACAAAGATATTATTTAACTATTAATACGGGTACTTTTACTTTATGACGTACAGTATCCAAAGTAGTTCCAAGAAGAATGTCTTTTAGTGCTTTATGTCCGTGAGCACCCATCACAAGTAAATCGCATTCCATACCATTTACTATTTCAGGAATAATTTTTTTAGGATTACCAAAGCCCAATTTAATTTCTACATTGTAACCTTGCTCCATTAAGTTTGCTTTGTATTTTTTAAGATTGATTTTATCAGTAGCTGTTTCCAGATCTTCAATTTCATTTTCCATCATTCGCGCTCCAGCAGTTTCAACAATATGAATTAAAATATAATTTGCATCCTTGCCTCCCTGCCCTATTGCACTGCTTATTGCATTATTATCACTTGCACTAAAATCTACTGTTATTGCAATGTTTTTATACTTATCATTTGCTGATATTAATAATTCGTTAGGCATACCATCAGGAACAACTTGTTCTTTTCTATATTTTAATTTTTTAATAAACGGACTAAATGTGATATACAAAAGTAATATACCTGCGCCAACAACTACTAATACAACCATTAAATAAGTGGTGAATAAGCTCTCTCCTTTTCCAATCCAGTCAACTAATGTATCTATTACCAATTTTACATTTAATACAACTATTATTGATGCTGTTATCCAAGCACAAATTTTCACCCATGTTTTATTTGCAAACTCACCCATTTGCGTTTTATCACTAGTTAAGTGTATCAATGGTATAACAGCAAAACCTAATTGCATACTTAAAATAACTTGACTCAATATTAGTAACTCACCTGTTGATTCTTCACCAAAATAATAGATAACACAAACGGCTGGAATAATTGCCAACATTCGCGTAATCAATCTTCTTAACCAAGGCTGAATACGTAAATTTAAATATCCTTCCATTACTATTTGTCCCGAAAGTGTTCCTGTTAGTGTAGAACTTTGCCCTGCTGCAATTAAAGCAACTGCAAATAAAATGGGTGCAAATTTATTTCCTAAAACGTTATTTAATAAATTATGTGCGTCTTGAATTTCAGACACACCAAACATTCCGTTTGTAAAAAATGCTGCTGCAGCAAGAATTAAAATAGCAGCATTAACAAACAATGCTAAATTTAAAGCAATAGCAGTATCAATAAAATTAAATTTAATAGCTTCTTTTATTCCTTTAAATGACCTATCAATTTTTCGTGTTTGAACCAAAGAAGAATGTAAATATAAATTATGGGGCATAACTGTTGCTCCTATTATTCCTATTGCAATATAGAGTGCTGTACTATTTGGAATAGAAGGAATAAAACCTTTTAATAATTCTACACCATCAGGTTTAGCAAAATAGAGTTCGGCAATAAAAGCCAATCCAATTGTTGCAATTAAAGCCAATATAAAGGCTTCCATTTTTCGCATCCCATAACGCTGCAGTATTAAAAGTAAAAACGTATCAGCAACAGTAATTAAAACACCTGTTAACAATGGTAAACCAAAAAGCAATTGCAAGCCTATTGCCATTCCAATCACTTCGGCCAAGTCACAAGCAGCAATGGCTATTTCTGCTAAAAGCCAATTGAAAAAATTAATTGTTTTTGGATATACGGTTCGTGATGCTTGAGCTAAATCTAATCCTCTCACCAAACCTAAACGAGCACTTAAACTTTGCAATAGCAAAGCCATTAAGTTACTCATCACCAAAACCCATATAAGCTTATAACCAAATTGAGAACCTCCTGCAATATCGGTTGCCCAATTACCAGGATCCATATAACCTACACTTATTAAATAAGCAGGACCAATAAATGCAAAAAGTTTTTTCCAGAAACCTTTTTTATTAGTAGTATCTATACTAGAATGAACTTCTGATAATGATTTATTAGAGTCTTTATTCATTTTATTTCAATCGAACTAAAATATTTTTTGCTACATCATTACTAATAAAACATAAGTTTTTTTTATTAATTGTAATTTGTAATGATTTATCAAAAGCAACAACATCTTTTATTTTAATTTCATTACCCAGTGTTAAATCCATTTTATCCAAATATTGTAAAAATGAGGCAGAATGATCTACTACACCTGTCATCACACAATTATCATTAATATTAAACAAAGACAAAGGTTTAGATTTTTGAACTGATATTTTTCCATTTGCATCTGGAATTGGGTCGCCATGCGGGTCTGTTTTTGGGTAATTCAAAAACTTATCTATCTGTTCTATCAACTTTTCCGAATTAATATGTTCCAGCTGTTCAGCTACATCATGCACTTCATCCCATTTAAAATTCAATTTTTCAACCAAAAACATTTCCCACAAACGGTGTTTGCGTATAATGTTTAAAGCCGTTTTTTCACCTTTATTTGTAAGCGTAACACCTTGATATTTTTGATAATTAATAAACTTTTTGTCCGCTAATTTTTTGAGCATATCAGTAACAGATGCTGCTTTTGTTTTTACTTTTTCGGCAATTGCATTGGTAGAAACCGATTTACCTTCCTGTTCAATCAGCTTATAAATTGCTTTTATATAATTTTCTTCTGTTTGAGAATTCATAAAAACTTGTATTTAGGCAAAGATACAGAATATTTATAGATAACAATAAATATATTTTTAGACTAATCTAAATTTATTTTATATATTTGTCGAAATATTAAATGAAACACTTAATTTACATAGCAATCTATTTAATGCCTGGTTTCTTGTTTTCACAAACAGGAAGCGTAAAAGGTACAATCAAAAATGAAAAACAACCAATAGAATTTGCGGTTGTTGGTTTATTAAATACCAGCTTCTCTGCTGCAACAAATGAAAAAGGAGAATTTGAATTAAAGGAAGTACCAAATGGGAAGTACCAATTACAAATTTCAATAATTGGTTTTCAAACTTTTAAAAAAACAATTAATGTAAATTCTGATGTAGTAATTATTAATGAAAGCCTTACTCCACTCGACAATAGTTTATCTGTAGTAGTTGTTAGTGGAACAATGCAAGAGATATCAAGGTCAGAATCAGCAATACCAATTGAGATACTTACACCCAAACTATTTCAAAAAAATCCTACACCAAGCTTATTCGAATCTATGCAAATGGTAAATGGTGTTCAACCACAGTTAAATTGTAATGTTTGTAATACAGGCGATATCCATATAAATGGAATGGAAGGCCCTTACACAATGATAACCATTGATGGAATGCCAATAGTAAGTGCACTATCAACTGTTTATGGTTTGAGTGGAATTCCAAACAGTTTAGTAAATAGAATTGAAGTAGTAAAAGGCCCTGCAAGTACATTGTACGGATCCGAAGCCGTTGGAGGATTAATTAATGTGATTACAAAAAGTCCGAATAGCTCGCCAAGAATAAGTGTGGACGCTTTTGCAACAACCGACCAGGAATATAATTTTGATTTAGGAATAAAAAATAAAATCAAAAATGCACATTCACTTTTGGGAATAAATTATTTTAATTTCCAAAACAGAATGGATAAGAACAATGATAATTTCACTGATATAACTTTGCAAAACAGAATTTCACTTTTCAACAAATGGAGTTTTGATAGAAAAGAAAATAGACTTGCCTCTATTGCTGCACGTTTTGTATATGAAGACAGATGGGGTGGAGAAAAGCAATGGGACAAAGAATTTAGAGGCACGGATAGTATTTATGGAGAAAGTATTTACACAACCCGTTATGAATTAATAGGAGTGTATCAGCTGCCATTAAAAGAAAAAATATTTTTACAATACTCATTTAACAACCATAACCAAAACTCTTTTTATGGAGTTGTACCATTTATGGCAAACCAAACAATTGCTTTTGCTCAATTGTATTGGAACAAAAATATCACCGAAAAATTTAATTTACTTGTTGGTGCGCCTATTCGTTATACCTATTATGATGACAATACCGTTGGAACACAAATTGGAGACAGCTTAAATATTAAAAATAATCCTCAACAAACTTATTTGCCAGGGCTATTTGTTCAAGGTGAATACAAACTAAAAAAGCTGACAACATTGGCTGGCATCCGATACGATTATAATACTGTACATGGAAATATTTTTTCACCACGATTAAGTTTCAAATACAAATTAAATGATAATAATATCGTTCGCCTTAGTAGTGGAAATGGCTACAGAGTAGTTAATCTATTTACAGAAGACCATGCCGCATTAACAGGAGCAAGAGAAGTAGTTGTTAGAAACAATTTAAAGCCAGAAAAATCTTGGAATGTAAATGTAAATTATGTTAGAAATTGGATTTATAAAAAAGTATATATAACAACAGACGCTAGCGTATTTTACACTTACTTTTCTAATAAAATAATTGGTGATTATACAATAGATGCGAACAAAATAATTTTCGACAACTTAAATGGTTATGCGGTTTCGCAGGGAGTTTCATTAAATATTGATATGGCATTTACTAATAGTTTAAAAGTGATACTAGGTGCAACGTATATGGAAGTATTTAGCATGCAAAAAGATTCTTTAAATAAAAACATTAAAGTCCCTCAAATGCAAGCTCCAAAATTTTCAGGAAACTTTACATTAAGTTATACTTTCCAAAAAGCAGCAATCACAATTGATTATACAGGAATTATTAAAAGCCCGATGTATTTACCTGTTGTTCCTAATGATTACAGACCTGAACAATCGCCATGGTTTACATTACAAAACGCGCAGCTCACAAAAAAATTTAAAAACGGATTAGAAATTTATGGAGGAGTAAAAAATATTTTAGATTTTAGACCAAGCAATCCAATACTACGTCCTTTTGATCCTTTTGATAAATACATTGCAGAAAACAATCCGAATGGCTATACATTTGACCCCAATTACAATTACGCATCTTTACAAGGAAGAAGATTTTTTTTAGGAGTACGATATAATCTGTTTTGATTAAACACTAAACCAATACACTAACTTTATAATTAATGCACGATTTTTTTTACTCATATCTACTGAGTAATAATTATCGGTATAAACAATATACAAATCACTCATGGGTTTAAATCGCCATTGTAATCTGCTGTTTACATTTACATTGTTAATTTGAGTATTGTATTGAACAAATGTGGTAAAGAAAACACTTTTACTAAACAAGAGTTCTATTTTGGGTCCTATTAAAGAAATATAACTGTTTTGATAAGGTTCAGGCATACGTATTTCATCTTGCTGATAACTCAAAGAAAATACTCCCCAAGGTTGTTTACGATAATTCAATTCAGCTGCATATGTAAATTTTATTCCATTATAAAACTCACCATAATTGATGCTTGCAGTACCAAATAGTTTTTTTATTGTACTGGATGTATAAGTAATTGCTGCATCATTAAAATAATAATCGCCTGCAGGAATAAGTGGTTTGTTTGTAAACGTAATATCCAAAGGATTGCGCAATTTTATAAAATTGCTTTTTGCTTTAACAGAAAGTGTACTCAAATTTTGAAAATTGAAATTGTATGAAAACTGATACAAATATTCTGTTGATTTAAAAGCAGAATCTAAATAATGACTCACATAAAATTCTGGATAATGATTGTTAATTAATTTAGATTTTGGATAAAATTTGTAACGAATACTTGGTTCAATTCGCCAGTAAGTTTCTCGATAATTTTGTCCTGTAACAGAGTTGTAATAATATATTCTAGGTACAAAACCCGTTTCTGCCAAATAATTTTTCTCTACGTATTCATGATTCCACTCAGCTGACAAACGCGGAGAAGAATAACTTAAAAATGTAGCATTAGCAGATGCCTGATTTAAATTTTGTGAGGTAAATGAATAATGATAAAATACTTTTCCAAACCATTTGTTATTGGCAGATTGTAAATTAAAATCAGCACCCGCAATTCGATTAAAACGATTATCACTTATTCCTTTTGTTGTAATTTCTTGCTTATTTACAAAAATGAAAGAAATATTTGAGCGTTTTAAAACATTCCTAGAAACTGCAGCAACACTATAATTTTGACTTTCTAAACCAAGTTCATGTTTATGCTCCGTTTGCATACTCATAATTCCAATTCTCCAATTTTTATTAATATTACCGCTTAAACGAAAACCACCAATAATTGGAATTACTTGTCCATTGTACAAACCTATTCTTCTCGAAAAAAATGGGCGGATTTGTCTAAACCCAAAACGCTCAAACAAATCACTATTTTCAATAAAAAAATTTCTTCGTTCAGGAAAAAATAAACTAAAACGTGAAAGATTAGTAACCTGCCTATCTACTTCTACTTGTGAAAAATCTGGATTAATTGTAATATCTAAATTTAAAGATGATGTAATTGCAATTTTTGCATCCACTCCTCCATTATAAGTATATTGTTCTTTATTTTGAGTAATAAAATCTTGAGAAACCCCACCCGTTAAATAAGGGATAATTGAAATATTTGCTCCACTTTTTTTTGGTGCTTCATCCCATTTTAGTTCTCCAGTAAAAGCCAAAGAAGCAACATTAAAAATCCTTGGCACTGGCGCCCAAACCGAACTTTCATTTCTTTTTAAATCATTACGAGAAAAATTTATTCTCCAAGTATCAACTCCTGCTTTATATCTCAATGACGTAAAAGGAATCGCCATCTCTACAATCCATTTATCATCATAATGCTTTACTTCAGAATACCATTTATTATCCCAAATTGTAGTAACTCCCATACCTCCTCCATTTGAAAGTAATCCTTCTCTTTGCACTCCCAAAGGATTTACTCCAAAACAAAAACCATTTGTTTTATCATTAATACAATCAATATACACAGCAAAGGCATCGTTCGCTGGATAGGAGAAATCCCGTTTTAAAGATTGCACTACATAATTACCTTTTAAATCATCGTAACATACAGCAGATACGTAAAAGAAATTTTCATCATAACAGACCTTAACTTCTGTTTTTGTTTTCGCATAAGAAGTATCAAATGGAAACATTTGAAAAAAATCTTTAGCTAATTCAGCATCTTCCCATGATTTTTCATTTAATTCACCATCAATAATTATTTTATCACTTGCTTTTTTTATTAGCAACGATGGAGTTGCCTTTTTTGTTTGAGAGAAAATTGCAGTTGAAAATAAAATAAAAAAGAATACTATTATTTTTTTCATGTTTTTTTGACGAATGCGAATTTACACAAAGGTTTTGTAAAGTATGCCAAAGCGATAATAGTTTTTCGTAAATTCGCATTCCTATTTTAGGGCAAAAATATGGCCAAACGTAAATCTAGTTTTTTTAAAAAAATTATAATCTCTATTCTGTTAATCTTATTGGCATTGGGAGGAATTGGCGGCTATTATGCTTACAAAACTATCTACCAACCAAATATCAATTTAAAAAGTAAGAAATCTCAAATAATTTATATTCCAACAGGTTCAAACTATACTGATGTTCTTCGTATTTTGAATGAAAACAATTTGATAGAAAACAAAACATCGTTTGAATGGCTTGCAGAAAAAAAGAAATATACCAAATCAATTAAACCAGGAAAGTACCGAATATTGGCAAACATGAGCAACAATGCACTCATCAATCTCTTGCGCTCTGGAATACAAGAACCCGTTGAAATAAATTTTAACGGATTAAAAACTGTTCAGCAATTAATTCCAAGAGTAGCTAAACGTATTGAAGCCGATTCACTTGATTTATATTATGCTTTTAACGACAATGCGTTTTTAAACAAATATGGTTTTAATAAAAACAATATTCAATCTTTATTTCTACCAAACACTTATCAATTTTACTGGAACACATCTGTTGATGAGTTTTTTGAACGTATGGCTACAGAATATAAAAAATTCTGGACAGAAGAACGAAAGCAAAAAGCTAGAAAGATGAACTTAACACAATCTGAAGTTTCAATTTTAGCTTCAATTGTACAAAGTGAACAATGCTGCGACAAAGAGGAACAAAAAACAATAGCAGGTTTGTACATTAACAGATTAAAAAAAGGAATGAAATTACAATCAGATCCAACTGTGATATTTGCTATTGGCGATTTTTCTGACAGAAGAGTTTCTTATGATGAATTAAAATTTAATTCTCCATACAATACATATATAATAAATGGTTTACCTCCAGGTCCTATTGGATTTGCAAACAAAGATGCACTGGATGCTGTATTAAATTTTGAAAAGCATGATTATATTTTTATGTGTGCAAAAGAAGATTTATCTGGCAAACATTATTTTGCTAAAACAGCTGCACAACATGAGATTTATGCTAAAAAGTATCGTGATGCTTTGAACAAAAGGGGAATTCATTAATTAAAATTATATTTGCAATCCTAAAAATAAAATTATGACAAAAATAAAATTTGGAACAGATGGTTGGCGAGCAATTATTGCAAAAGATTTTACTGTTGATAATGTTGCTCGAGTTACAATAGCAACTGCTGAATGGTTAAAGAAAAATTTTGACAAACCAAGTGTTGTCGTTGGGCATGATTGCAGATTTGCAGGTGAACTTTTTGCTGAAACCACTGCAAAGGTGTTGGCAAATGCAGGCATCAAAGTTTATTTAGCAAAAGATTTTGTTTCCACTCCTATGGTTTCTTTAGGAACAAAAAATCAAAATGCTTCATTAGGAATTATTATTACAGCATCTCACAATCCTCCTTCTTACAATGGCTACAAATTAAAAGGACATTTTGGTGGACCTCTTTTACCAGAGCAAATACAAGAAGTAGAAGACATTATTCCAGATAAAAATTCAATTGATTTAGAAAATCTTTCTATTTCAGAATTTGAAAAACAAGGATTAATTGAATACATTGATTTAGAAACAATGTATGTAAATCATGTTGAGAAAAATTTCGACATGAATGCCATTCGTAATACAAAAATGAAATTTGCGTACGATGCCATGTATGGAGCAGGGCAAAATGTGATGCGTAGAATATTACCAAATATTGAATTTTTACATTGTGATTACAACCCAAGTTTTATGGGTCAAGCTCCTGAACCTATTCATAAAAATTTGCAAGAATTTTCAAAACTTATTTCAAATTCAAAAAACATTGATTGCGGTCTAGCAACAGATGGAGATGCAGATAGAATTGGCTTGTATGATAGTAAAGGAAATTTTGTGGACTCACATCATATTATTTTATTGCTTATAAATTATTTGTACAATCAGAAAAAATTCACTGGAAAAGTTGTAAATGCATTTTCGGTAACGCCACGCGTTAAAAAAATGTGTGAACATTACAAATTGGATTATGAAGTAGTAAAAATTGGCTTTAAATACATTGCTGGCATCATGCTAAAAGAAGACGTTTTATTAGGAGGAGAAGAAAGTGGAGGAATTGCAATAAAAGGTCATATACCCGAACGTGATGGAATTTGGATGGGTTTAACTATATGGGAATACATGGTTAAATCAGGTAAAACATTGGATGAATTAATACAAGAAGTTTATAAGATTGTAGGCGAATTTAAATTCGAACGCAGCGATATGCATTTGAAAGAAGAAGTTAAAAACAGAATTGTTGAAAATTGCAAAAACAACAAATACGATTCTTTTGGCCCTTACAAAGTTCAACGAGTAGAAACTATTGATGGTTGGAAATACTTTTTCGACAATGATGAATGGTTAATGATTCGCGCTTCTGGAACAGAACCTGTTTTGCGTAACTATGCTGAATCATCTACAACAGAAAAAGCATTTGCAATTTTAAAAGCAGCAGAAAAAACCTTATTGGCTTAATAACGAATATCTGAAATCATACAGCGCGCGCTACCACCACCATACTTTTCAACAGTGTAAAGTGGTGTATAAAGAAGATTAGTGTGCTTTTCTAGTTGATTAATCTGATTTGTATTTAAGCTTTGGTATGCTTGTTCGCTCATAATCAAAAAACTTTCACCATCGGCATTATAAAGCTGATACATATTTCCTGCAAATGAACTCATTTGTTCCAAACTAATTTCAATTATTCCTTTTTTAAATGAAGTAAAAATGTCAATTAGCAATTTTTTTTCTGCATCATTCGGAATACAATCTTTACACAATACCACAAATTTATCTGCAATTGTAAGCAAAACATTTGTGTGATAAATATCTTTGTTTTCTTTGTCAACGGCTTTAAAAGAAGACCCTTCATAATTAATTTGCTTGCATAACTTTTCAAACAATTCAACATTTGTTCTTGGAGAAATATTGGCAAACGCCAATTTGTTTTCGTAATCAAAAACAATGCTTCCTGTTCCTTCTAAAAATAAATTTTCGTTTTCAAAATTTGAAAAATCAATTAAAGTTTTTCCTCTTCCCAACACATTAATAATATTTTGTTTTCTTTCCTTCCTCCTATTTTCAGCTAACATAGGATACAACACAAAAGAATCATTTTCATGAAAAGATATCCAATTATTTGGAAAGATTGAATCGGGCGTATTATCACTTATTGAATCATTAAAAACTGTTACATCAATTTTATTTTTCTTTAATAAATCAACAAATCCATCAAACTCTTTTAAAGCCATTTGTTGAATTGTGCTTTCGCTTTCAGAAATATTTTTATTTTGGAAAGAATTACTGCCTGCTGTTTGCGGATTAAATCCAAACATTGCAGGCCGAACCATAAAAATTTTGGAAGGCTTTTGTTTCATTTACTTACAAAAGTAGAAGAAGATTTTAAATATCTGTACTTTTGTACTAATGCAAAATGAGTTAAAATATATTTTCTTATTATTCCACCTTGTTTCTCTTTTTATTAGTTGTGATGAACAAAATCCAAAAAAACAAAACCTACAAAGTGCGAAAAATGAATTCAATCAAAGGATAACAATTGATAGTACAATAAATAGTTTTGCAATTACACCGCCACTGGTGCTTGACACTTCAAGTATTGAATCCAAACTAATATCAAGTGGTTTAATAAATATAAAAATCATTGACAGCACAATATTGGTTGATTTAAAATATTCAACTACCGAAAATTTTTTACACACTGATATGTATGGTGATTTTAATAAATGTTATCTACAACCTGATGTTGCTCAAAAATTAAAAAATGCACAAACGATACTTAGAAAAAAATTTCCATACTATTCGTTAATCATATTTGATGCTGTAAGACCAAGAACAATACAATACAAAATGTGGAATGCAATTGATGTTCCGTATTTTGAACGTTCAAAATATGTTTCAAACCCCAACAATGCATCTCTACATAATTTTGGAGCTGCGGTAGATTTAAGTATTGCAGATGAAAATGGAATTGAATTAGATATGGGAACTCCTTATGATTATTTTGGCGAATTGGCATACCCGAGAGAAGAAGAAAGGTTAATGAATGAAGGAAAGCTAACCATGAAACAATTGTTAAACAGAAAAATATTGCGCGACATAATGATACAATCTGATTTTATTCCCATAACAACAGAATGGTGGCATTTTAATTCTTGTACACGAATAGATGCTTATGATAAATACGAAATAATTGAATGAAATTATTTGTACATCGAAACCATTTCTTTTAAAGCATTTTGAGTTGCTTTATTCACCCTTACTAAAGGTAATCGTACATGAGCCTGACAAATATTCAATAATTCTAACGCTTCTTTGACACCCGCAGGATTTCCATCAGCAAAAAGCTGCTCGGTAATATCGGTTAACTTATAATGTAGTTTTTGAGCCTCTTTTACATTTCCAGCAAGTATTTGACGAGTCATTTCTGAAAAATCTTTTGGAAAAGCATTCGCAACTACAGAAATCACACCATCTCCGCCACTAGCAATAATAGGCAAAGTAAGCGTATCATCTCCAGAAATAACTAAAAAATCTTTTGGTCTGTATTTTATAATTTTCATGCATTGTTCAATATTTCCAGATGCTTCTTTTATAGCAATAATATTTTTAAAATCTTCTGCCAATTTTATGGTTGTATCAGGTGCGATATTTGAACTGGTTCTTCCAGGAACATTATATAATATAATTGGCAAATGAGAAGCCTCGGAAATAGCCTTATAATGTTGATAAATACCTCTTTGATTAGGTTTGTTATAATAAGGCGATACAGATAAAACCGCATCGATACCTTTAAAATCGGAAGATTTCTTAAATGCGGAAATAATTTCTTGCGTATTGTTTCCACCTAATCCCATCACCACAGGAACTCTATTATCAACTGTTTCTACAACATGAGCAACAACTAAATGCTTTTCTTCTTTTGATAGTGTTACAGATTCACCTGTAGTTCCCATAGCCACCACATATTCTACCCCCCCCTTAATTATATGATTTATTACCTTGGTTAAAGATTTATAATCAATGCTACCGTCTTTTAAAAATGGGGTAACAATTGCTACGCCAGTCCCTTTAAATTTTGAATATTTGCTCATTAGAATTTTTTTATTGAAGCGTAAATATAAACCGTTTTTTTTATACAAATAAAAAAAACAAAATCCCTATTCATGTTCAGCCTTATAATTACTTTTTATTGTGGATAAATCCTATAAAAAAAGCATTTTATTAACAATTTGAACAAATCCCTGTATAGTTTGCTTTTTTAATGAAATTTACATAATATTGCCTATTATAAAAATGTATAATTTTTAAACCTATATTAAATATACGATGAAAACAAGTTTACTAAAAAATGCTCTGATTGGATTGACTTTAGTTACTATACAGTCTCAATTAGCAATTGCACAAGGAGAGTACAAATGCGGAACTGATTTAATGATGCAAAAACTGTATCAAGAGCACCCAGAAATGCTTCAAGCACAGATTGATTATGATAATCAAATTACACAAGCAGTTAACGAAAAGAAAAATCAAAAATCTGCAACTACTACTGTATATATTATTCCTGTTGTATTTCACGTTATTCATACTTATGGAACAGAAAATATTTCAGATGCTCAAATTCAAGATCAAGTTAATATCTTAAATAGAGATTTTAGAAAACTAAATGCTGATACATCTGGTATTCTTGCTCCATTCCAAGGAATTTCAAGTGATACAAGAATTGAATTCCGTTTACCAAAATTAGATCCAAATGGAAATTGCACTAATGGTATTGATAGAATTTACTCTCACAAAACAACTGGCGCAGATGATGAGTCAAAACTTAATCCTTGGCCAAGAAATAAATACCTAAATGTTTGGGTTGTTAGAACAATGTCGAGCGTGGGAACTGCAGGTTATGCTTATTACCCAAGTGCAACGGCTGGTTTTTTATCTCCATTTGATGGGATTATCATTTTACATAATTATATTGGTAGTATTGGAACTGGCAGCCCTGGAACATCTAGAGCACTAACTCATGAAGTTGGTCACTGGTTAAACCTTGCACATACATGGGGATCTACCAACAACCCTAATGTTGCATGTGGAGATGACTTAGTGAATGACACACCTGTTACTAAAGGACATGACAATTGTAATACAAGAGCAGATTTTTTCTGTGATAACCAAACGATGAGTGCTGTTTATGACTTTGCAAATGTAACTACAACTTCTGGTGTAACCGACCCAACAACTCCTCCAGATCAAATAAACACAACAAGCAATCTAGCAATTCAAATGTCTAATTTCCAGGCGATGGGAGTTTCTGCTAATTCTAGCACAACTGGAAGTTTTGGTTTTAGCGATTGGGATACAGGAGCAATGAACGGTGAAACTGTTTATGCTAATTTAACTGGTTCTTTAAACACTTCAAAATACTATGAATTTACTATTTCACCTATAATGGGTCAAGGAATGACATTAACGGGCATTACTTTTAATGTTAAAAGAGATACTTCTGGAATAAGAACGCTTGCCGTACGCTCTAGTATTGGAGGTTATGCAAGTAATTTAACTGCAAGCATTTCTCCTGCTAATCCATTGTTAAGTGTTCAAACAGGTAACACCTTTTTCATCAACACAGATACTACTGATGCTTTAACTGGTTGTAGAATCACTTTAAGCGGTACTTCTTTTACAAATGCTTATACACCGATAACTTTTAGAATTTATGGATTTAATGCAGAAGATGCTGCAGGATCTTTTGAGATCGACAATGTGACAATCTCAGGAACATTTGGAACAATTGAAAACGTAGAAAATTATATGGAATATTCATATTGCTCTAAAATGTTTACAACAGACCAAAAAGATAGAATGCGTTCTGCATTAGAAAGTTCTGTTTCTGGAAGAAATAATTTGTGGCTTAATTCAAATTTGGCAGCTACCGGAATTACCCCTGCTACTGCGGCATGTAAAGCAAAACCAGATTTTTATGCTTCAAATGACAGACGTGGAGTTTGTGTAGGAGGAACAGTTACTTTCTTGAAAAATATATTATATGGAACTCCAACAAGCTTACTTTGGAGATTCCCAGGTTCTACCGCTACTCCTACATCTACTTCTACTGCTGCTTCTGTTAATGTAGTTTATGATCAAGTTGGTACTTGGCCGGTAACACTTGTAGCTACCAATGCAGCTGGTGTAGATTCAGTTGTTAAAACAGAGTACATTACAGTAAGTAACCCTTGGGGTGACTTTATGGGTAATGGTTACACTGAAAATTTTGAAAACACTAATAATTTTTGGTATTACTGGAAAATAAACAACATGGATAATAACTTCAACACTTTTACTCATGTAAATTATGCAGGATACAATAGCTCAAACAGCTTATTAATGAATGCTTTCCAAAACTATCAATATGATATTGATGAAATTGTAAGCCCTTCACTTAACTTGGCTTGGATAACACCTGCAACTCTATCTTTTAAATATGCAGGAGCTTCTAGAGGAACTGTTGCTGCTGATATCAAAGATGCATTAAAAATTTATTACTCTACTAATTGTGGCAATACTTGGAATATTATTCCAGCTGCAACTGTTAGCAATGCGGCATTGGCAAATAATGGCTTTAGTTCTGGATTTTTCACTCCATCCAGTCCTAGCCAATGGACAACCAAATCAGTTAGTTTACCTACAGCTACAAACAATCAAAACGTAAGGTTTAAATTTGTTTATGAAGCAGGTCCTGAGCCTAATAATTTATACATTGATGATATTAATATTACAGGTATTGTTGGAATTGCAGAAAACACGAATACGTTTGATTTAATGATTTCTCCTAATCCAACAAATCAATCTACTTCTATAAGTTATCATTTAACTCAAAAAGGAGCAGTTAAAATGGAAATTGTTGATGTCTTAGGAAAAACAGTTGTAACACCTGTTAATACAACACAAAATGAAGGTGATTATAAAGTGAATTTATCAAAAACAGACAATAACTTTTCAAATGGAGTTTACTTTATCAGACTTACAGTTGATAATGTAAGCACTACAAGGAAATTAATAATAACTGAATAATAATCAAAAAAGAACATCCGCTAAACGCGGATGTTCTTTTTGTTAATAAATGTAAATTATTATTCAAATTACAATTTTGTAGTTAAATTTGAAAAACTAGAATAGTAAATGAAATTATTTTTAAAAATATTTACGGTAACAGTTTTTACTTTATTATTTAGCATTAAGTCAAATGCTGCAAATAAAAAAGGAGGAACAAAACCTGAAAAACCTACTAATTCAGAAACCCCTGAAACTGACACTACTATTAAAAACAATATAGTTATTTTTAAAATTATTCCCACAACACAAAGCACTCAAAATAACAACAATGGAAATTTAAAAAAAGCTGGGAAATTTGTTCGCACATCCACCTCTCCTCACTCGTCATTAGATGATATTCTCTATAAAAAAAGAGGGATTTAATTTTCTAATAAGATTCTATTAATATTCTATTAACTCTTAAGTTGTTATTTCGCAATAAAACAATTTATGACGATAGAAAACATTTTGAGCCTTTCCCTTAATCAAACAATTATTTATTTGAAAAACGGTAAGCGTAGATACGGATTACTGATTTACGCACCAGAAAAACAAGAGTTTTACGAGTTTATTTCAAATGATAATATGCAATTACATCAAAAAAACGAAAGTTCCTTGCTTATCGAAAAACTTGATTTAAACTCAATTGAAGCGATAGACAATAACTTGAAATAGATTTTAAGAAATACCTCTTTCCTTTTTGATGTTTTCGTATGCCTGCTGAACTTTTTGAAATTTATCATTGGCTGCTTTTGCAACTTCTTCACCCAATGCAGCAACTTTATCTGGATGATATTTGATTGCCATTCTGCGGTAAGCTTTTTTGAGATCTTCGTCTGAAGTAGCTTTATCAATTTCAAGTATTTTATAATCGCTTTCAGTATCTTTAAAATACATGGCTTTTAAAGATTCGAAATCAGCATGATTAACACCTAAATAATTAGAAATAGTAAGTATTGTTTGAAGTTCTAATTCATGCACATGCCCGTCAGCTTTTGAAATACCAAATAAGTAATGGATTAGCTGCAGCCTTTCAGAATGAGGCATGTATTGTTTTATCTGCAAACAAACATCCCTCAATGGGATTTCTTGCGTTAAAATTTCTTTCAATAAAGCTATTTGTTGTTGTGCATGATTTTCTCCAAATTGATTTACCAAAAACTTTTTTACATACTCCAATTCACTTTTCATGGTTTTTCCATCACTCTTCATTACAGCAGCAGAAAGTACAAGCAAACTAACTGCAAAATTACCAGCTGGATTACCTTGATGAATAGCATCCCCTGTTTGCGTTTGAACTGATATATCAGCAGAATCGAACATTGAACCAAGAGCAAATCCTAAAACACCTCCCAAAGGACCACCAAATGCCCAGCCCAAACCTCCACCTAACCATTTTCCAAATTTTATTTTTTTCATCTATTATTTTTTTACAAAACTATGTTTTGTTTTTGTAATTTTAGAATAATATTTAAATTGTTTTTATTATGAATAAATTATTTTTTATACAAAATGAGTTTCCAAAATTAGTTTCTATATTAAATGGAGATGAAAAGGGTAAATGGGGAGTTTTAAATGCATTACAAATGGTAGAGCACATGGCAGATTCTGTAAATATGGCAACTGGAAAAAACAAGCAAAAATTACATACTCCTCCTGAACATGTTCAAGCGTATAAAAATTTTGCAATGAGTGATAAGGAATTTAAGCCGAATACTAAAAATGCCTTGATGAGCGAAACTCCTATTCCTTCAAAAACAAATTCTGTAAAGGAAGCAATTAAAGAATACAATGAATCTGTGGCCAATTTTATTTCTTACTTTGAAAATAAAAAAGAAACTACATTAACAAATCCTTTTTTTGGCGAATTAAATTTTGATGAATGGATTCATTTATTGCACAAACACGCAGTACACCATTGCAAACAATTTGGCTTATTAGATTAAGCTACTTTTAATTTATTTAAAGTCGCCTTTTTTAATTTGTCTTTCGCATAACGTAGTGTAACATTAAACTCTTTAACACTTGAATCAGATGGCAAATCAAACATTAAATCTGTCATAATTGCTTCGCAGATTGAGCGCAAACCCCTTGCTCCCAATTTAAATTCAATTGCTTTTTCAACGATAAAATCCAATGCGTTTTTTTCAATTGTGAGTTTCACGCCATCAATTTCAAACAAATGAGTATATTGTTTTAGCAATGAATTTTTAGGTTCAGACAAAATTCTTCTAAGCGTAACAGCATCCAAAGGGTTTAAAAAAGTAAGAACTGGTAAACGACCAATTAATTCTGGTATTAAACCAAAGTTTTTTAAATCTTGAGGAGAAACATATTGTAATAAATTTTCTTTATCGATAGCTTCTGCATCTTTATTCATGTTATATCCAATAACCTGGGTATCTAATCGTTTTGCAATTTTTCTTTCGATACCATCAAATGCTCCTCCGCAAATAAATAAAATATTTTTTGTGTTTACTTGAACCATTTTTTGCTCAGGATGTTTACGACCCCCTTGAGGAGGAACGCCAACTACAGAGCCTTCCAATAGTTTAAGCAATCCTTGTTGAACCCCTTCACCAGACACATCTCTTGTAATAGAAGGATTATCACTTTTACGAGCTATCTTATCTATCTCATCAATAAACACAATTCCTCTTTCTGCAGCAGGAACATCAAAATCTGCAGACTGAAGTAAACGAGATAAAATACTTTCTACATCTTCTCCAACATAACCAGCCTCTGTAAGTACCGTTGCATCTGCTATACAAAAAGGAACATTTAGAATTTTAGCAATAGTTCTTGCTAATAATGTTTTACCTGTTCCTGTTTCACCAACCATAATAACATTGGATTTTTCAATCTCAATTTCGTCTTTTGAAGTTGTTTTATTTTGGCTTTGTAAAATTCGTTTGTAGTGATTGTAAACAGCAACAGATAGCACTTTTTTGGCATCGTCTTGTCCGATGATGTATTCATCCAAATGTTTCTTAATATCAACAGGCTTTAATAAATGTATTGCATTAAACGAACTGTTAGATTTTTGGGTTAATTCATCTTTCACAATTCCTTGAGCTTGCGTAACACAGTTATTACAAATATGCCCAGAAGTACCGGCAATAAGCATATCTACTTCGTTCTTTTTACGATTACAAAACGAACATTTAACATCTTTCTCTTCTTTAGCCATTGTAATTATTTTTTATTTAAAAATCAAATGGTTAATGACAATGCCATTAACCATTTGATTTTAGATTGTTATTTCAATTATTTTGTCTTAAGCAAAATTTCATCTACCATTCCATAATCTCTGGCTTCTTCTGAAGTCATCCAATAATCACGGTCACTATCTGCCCAAACTTTATCATATGTTTGTCCGCTATGCTTAGCAATAATTTCGTACAATTCTTTTTTCAATTTTTGAATTTCACGAGCTGTGATTTCTATATCAGATGCTTGCCCTTCTGCCCCACCCAAAGGTTGGTGAATCATTACACGAGCATGTTTTAAAGCAGCACGTTTTCCTTTTGCTCCAGCACACATCAATACAGCACCCATAGATGCTGCCATTCCTGTGCAAATAGTTGCTACTTCTGGAGAAATATATTGCATGGTATCATAAATGCCTAAACCAGCATAAACGGAGCCTCCTGGAGAATTCAAATAAATTTGAATATCTTTTTTATTATCTACAGATTGTAAAAAAAGTAACTGAGCTTGAATAATATTTGCTACCTGATCATCAATGCCAGTTCCAAGAAAAATGATTCTATCCATCATTAAACGTGAGAACACGTCCATTTGAGCAACATTCAATTGACGCTCTTCAATAATGTAAGGTGTCATATTTGAAATGTTATGTTTGGTATAAGAATCAAATGTGTTTCCACTAATTCCTTTGTGCTTTACAGCGTATTTTCTAAATTCATTATTGTCGAACATAAATATTTGTTTTTAGTTATTATAAATTTGATTGTTAAAAGTACTAATCAAATTTTGAACCTCAAAAAATTATTGACTATTTGTCAGATTTAAAAAAATCATCATAAGCAACCTCTTTGTTTTCTAGGGTAAATTTGGTTTTAAATAATGTCATTATTTTTTGACCGTAAACTTGCTCATAAATCTTTTTAGCCTCTTCTTGGTTTGCCAATACGCGTTTTGCTGTATCTGCTAGCTCTGAATCACTCATTACATTTGGGCTCATTTTTCCAAATTGTTTCGTGATTAAGTCTTTTGTATGCTCTATAACTTCCTCATTAGTAACTTGAATATCGTTGTCTTTAATGATTTTATTTTCGATTAACTGCCATTTTAAACCTTTTGCATAGTTTTCAAACTCAGCATCAACTTGTTCTAACGTAACAGGTTTTTCATTCACCGCAACTATCCAGCGTTTTAAAAATTCTTCTGGTAAATTAAAGTTTACTTTATTCATCAAATGATCAACCACTTGATTGTAGAACTTACGTTCAGTATCGTTTACAAACATAGCCGCTAATTCTTCTCTAATTTTAGCTTTAAACTCTTCTTCGCTATTTACCACTCCAGCCCCATAAATTTTATCAAACAATTCTTGATTTACTTCTGCACCAGCCAATCTACTAATCGATTTAACTGCAAACTGAAATTTTGCAGTTAAATTTTCTGCTACTGTTTTATCAACACCTAACATAGCAGCTAAATCAACGCTATTGTCGGTAATATTTTGAGCTTCTAAAACAATTTTATCATCTACTTTTAAACCTACAAACTGTTTTTTTGTTGCCTCTTTTACTCTTTCAATAAAAACTGATGAGGATTTAAAAATACCTCCAGCTAAAATTTCTCCATTTGCATCTAATTCAACAAAGTCTCCGTTTACTAAATCTCCTTCAGCCACAACATCAACTTGTTCTACTTTCCCATAACGTTTAGCTATATCAGTAGTATATTTATTAATTAATTCATCGTCAATTTTAACGGTAGTATATTCAAACTTGTCTTTTGCACTTAATTCCAAATTAAACTTAGGAGCTAAGCCCATTTCGTACATAAATTCAAATTCATTTTGATTATCCCAATCAATCACCTTATTATCATCTGCTTTTGGCAAAGGATTACCTAAAACATCAATTTTATTCTCATTAATGTATTTATACAATGAGTCAGATAAAAGTTTATTAATTTCATCTACCATAACCGATTTACCATACATTTTTTTAATCATAGAAGCAGGCACTTTCCCTGGTCTAAAGCCTGGAATAGATGCTTTTTTCTGTGCTTGCTTTAAAGCTGCTTCTACTTTTGGCAAATAATCACTTGCGGTAACTTTTACTTTAATAACTGCATTTAAATCGTCAATGTTTTCTTGTGTAATGTTCATTTTATCGGAATTGTTAAATTATTTCTTGCTTTTTTTATTTTAGGGACACGAAATTACGATTTTTTTCTGATTTTGAGGCTTAAGTATATAAAAATAAAGCCGAAAACATTGGTTTTCGGCTTTAAAAATAGCTGTAAAATTTATTTATTTTCTAAAAACTTTAAATTCTGCTCTTCTATTCTGTAAATGTTGTTCTTCCGTACATTCAATTCCATCTGCACAAGCATTTATCAATTCACTTTCTCCTTTTCCTACAACATCAATTCTTCGTTTGTCAATTCCTTGTTCCATCAAATATTTTTTAACAGCGTTTGCTCTTTTCATAGAAAGCAATTTGTTATAAATAGATAATCCCCTGGAATCAGTATGAGCATAAACAACTACTGACAAATCTTTATATTTTTTCAGAATAGCAATATTTTTATCTGCGATAGCATTTGCTTCCGATGTTAAGGTGTATTCATTTAAATTAAAGTACAATGGGCTTGGGTTAAAACCAACAGATGCCAATTGAGCATTTGTTAGTTCTCCTTTTGCTGTGGAAATGTCTGCAACAATAATTTCCGGCATTTTCACTTCAATTTTTGTCTCGTTACAAGCTATTAATACATTCAAGCAAGTATCACAATATGCAACTACTTTTGTTTTTAGTGTGTATGTACCTGGCGCATTAAACTTGTGTGTGTATTCTTCAAATTTTTCATTCACCATACTATCATTAATCATACAGCTGTATTCCAAAACCTTATTTTTATAGATATCTGGAATGGTTGAATTAATAGAATATTCGGCAGCTGCAATTTCCTTCACATTTGTTTCTAATGTTTTTGCAATAGCACTTGAACAATCAGGTAGTTTATTTAAATAGTTAATTTTATAAATATCTAAACTACCAAAACCACCATCACGTGAAGAAGTGAAATAGCCATTTATTTGGTCATTGTTTTGAATATAAAAAATATCATTTGCAGGTGAATTTATGGGCATTCCCATGTTAACGGGTGTTGACCATTTTCCATCCTCTTGAAGCGTAGTTTTATAAATATCAAAACCACCAAAACCTGGATGACCCATAGAAGCAAAATAAAGTGTTTTACCATCATTACTTATGTAAGGAGCTTCTTCATCAAAAAGCGTATTAATGGTTTCTCCTAGATTAGTTGGTGTACCCCAAGTTCCATCGCTATTTTTTGTTGAAGAATAAATATCTAACCCGCCAAACCCTTTATTAGATTCACTTGTAAAGTATAGCATTTTACCATCCTTTGAAATACTCGCATGATTTTGATATGAATCAAAATTAATTACAGGACTTATAGCAAAAGGTTTTTCACTTGTAGTGTTTAAATCTCCTTCATATAATTTTCGATTGCTGTATATGTAAATTTTATTGTCAGTAATTGCAGAAACTACGGCTTCATTATCGTTTATATTTTTAAATTTCAACTGCGTTTGAGGTATTGTGTATAATTGAGGTACAGAAGGATATCCACTTTTCATCTCTGTAATATACATACTCTCGTAATAATCGCCATTTGCTGGATTTATTTTCTCTTTTTTAGAATCTTTTCTTTTTGAAGTGAAAATTAATTTCTCATCATTCACAAGCACGGGAACATATTCTGGTTTATTGGTATTTATTTTGTCACCCATATTAACCACATAAACCGATTTATTCTCAGAATTATTTTTAATAGCAGCCATTGCATACTCACAATCAGCTATCCTTTTATCTAGCTCTGGCTGAAACATATCATTATCAACCGATTCGAAATTTTTCATTTTTAAATAGTAATTCAATGCCTCAGAATAATTGCTTAAATAATGATAACTTTTTGCAATAGCAAAATACAATGTTGGATCTACCATTTTTTCGGAAGTTAAAGAAACAGCCTTTTCTAAATAAGGCAGCGCAATATTCTCTTTTTCCATATACTCTATATACAAAACTCCAATCCCTTTATTAGCTTTTAAATTATTAGGATTTTTCTCTAATGCTTTTAAATACATTTGTTCTGCCTTTTTATAATCTGCAAGGTATATAGCATTTTCAGCTCTATTAATATACTTTTTTTGAGAAAAAGCAAAAGAATGAATTATTGCAAATAGCAATAAAAACACTTTAATTTTTGTTTTCATTAAAATAGATTATTTAGGGGTGATAAAATTTACAAATGCTAAAATAGTAAAAATTAGATAACTAGCTGAAATAAAGAAGATTAAAATTGTTTTTTTAAAAAATATTCACTTCCCGTTCCAATTCAACTCCAAACATATTTTTTACAGATTCAATAATTTTTTCGGACAAATCAAATATTTCTGATCCTGATGCATTTGCATAATTAACCAATACTAGTGCTTGATTTTTATGTACACCTGCATCACCAAAACTTTTGCCTTTCCATCCACATTTTTCGATCAACCAACCTGCAGCAAGTTTTACGTTTCCATTTTCTAAGTTATATGCAACAATTTCAGGAAACTGAATACTTAATTTTTCGAATTGTTGTTTTGTAATTTCAGGATTTTTGAAAAAACTACCCGCATTACCAATTTCAGCGGGGTTTGGCAATTTACTACTTCTAATATTACAAACAGCTTTACTTATTGCCTGAATAGAAAGGTTTTGAACTCCCATAACTTCTAGCTCTTTTTCAATAGCACCATAGCTAATATTAAATTTTGGTGTTTTATAAAGCTTAAAAGTCACAGAAATAATTATGAATTTATTTTTAAATTTCTTCTTAAAAACACTTTCTCTATAACCAAATTCACATTGTTGATTATTAAATTTTTGAGCCGTTCCTGTTTCAACATCGATTGCTTCTAATTCAAAAAAGCTGTCTTTTATTTCCACTCCATAAGCACCAATATTTTGCATCGGGCTTGCTCCCACACAACCTGGAATCAAAGATAAATTTTCTAATCCAGCATAATTCTTATTTACACAATGCATCACAAACTCATGCCATATTTCACCTGCAGCAGCTTTTATATAATAACTATCTGCATCCTCATTTATAATTTCAATCCCTTTTAGACTATTTTTTAAAACAAGTCCATCAAAATTTTTGGTAAATAATAAATTACTTCCCCCTCCTAATATTAATTTGTTTGATTTTTGAAAAACAGGTAATGAAATAATTTCTTTTATTTCCTCCGTTGAAAATACTTCCACAAAATATTTTGATGTAACATCCACACCAAATGTATTAAGCATTTTTAATGAAACATTTTCTTTTATTAACATAGCTCAAATTTCATAAATAGATTTACATCTTACAACAAACAATATTAAAAGTTATTCATAGTTGTATGCTCATATCTTATAGCTAATTGTAGTATATTCGCAAAGCATTTGAAGATGAAAAAAGCGATTGTTTCTGTAATAAACGATTTAAGTACCGACCAGCGTGTAAACAAGGTTTGCAATACGCTTTGCCAAATGGGTTATGAAGTAACATTGGTTGGAAGAAAGCAAAGAAAAAGCCTAGCTCTTTCTCCTCGTGAATACAAAACCAAACGAATGCACTTGATTTTTGAAAAAGGACCCTTGTTTTACATTGAATACCAAAAACGATTATTTTTCTATTTACTTTTTCACAGAGCAGATGTACTTGTATCAAATGATTTGGATACGCTGCTTCCAAACTATTTAATTTCGAAAATAAAAAACATTCCTATTGTTTATGATAGCCATGAACTTTTTTGTGAGGTACCCGAATTACAAAACAATAAGTTCAAAAAAAATATTTGGAAAAGGCTTGAACGATGGATTTTCCCAAAATTAAAACATGTATTTACTGTAAATGATTCTATTGCAAAAATTTATAAGGACGAATATTATGTTCCAATTAATGTTGTAAGAAATATTCCTAATCTTAAAACAAATAAAACATTTAATGCTCTGGAGAAGCATGAATTGGGCCTGCCTTCAGACAAAAAAATAATTTTATTGCAAGGTGCAGGAATAAATATCGACAGAGGAGCAGAAGAAGCAGTGCAAGCAATGCAGTTTATAGATAACGCTATTTTATTAATTGTTGGAAGTGGAGATGTGATTGAATTACTTCACAAAATTAGTTCTGATTTAAATTTAAAAAACAAAGTAATCTTTACCGGAAAAGTTCCATTTGAAAAACTATTACAATACACTCAACATGCTGATTTAGGGTTGACGCTTGATAAAGACACAAACATCAATTACAAATACAGCTTACCAAACAAATTGTTTGATTATATCCATTCAAATGTTCCCGTTTTATCTTCCAATTTGGCTGAAATAAAAAACATCATTACTACCTATAAAGTTGGTGATTGTATTGACAATCACAACCCAAAACACATTGCTGAAAAGATTAATGCGATTTTAAATAACGATTTACTTCTTAGCGAGTGGAAAAAAAATTGTAAAATTGCAGCCGAAAATTTAAACTGGGAAAACGAAGAAAAAAAGCTAAAAGAAGTTTATTCTCAGTTTATTTAGTTTTAACAATTATCACACATACAAATTGGAACCAAAACATTTACATATTATTTCTTTTGATGTTCCCTACCCTGCAAACTATGGTGGAGTTATAGATATTTTTTATAAAATAAAAGCATTACACAGCAAAGGAGTAAAAGTACATTTGCATTGTTTTGAATACGGAAGAGCCGAAGCATTAGTGCTTGAAGGTATTTGTGAAAAGGTATATTATTATAAACGACAAATGAGCAAAAAATATTTAATTGATGCTTTGCCGTTTGTTGTTGTCACCCGTTCTTCTGAAAAATTAGTTCAGACACTTTTACGAGATAACCACCCTATTTTATTTGAAGGGCTACACTGTTGTTTTCATTTAAATGACGAAAGGTTAAAAGACAGAATAAAAATTGTTCGCACACATAATATTGAACACGACTATTATACAAGTCTTGCTAAAGTTGAAAAATCATTATTAAAAAAAACCTACTTTAACTTAGAAGCAAAAAAGTTAAAACGTTTTGAAAAAGTATTAAATAAAGCGAGTCATATCATTGCAATATCAAATGAAGATTGCAAACAACTTAGTAGTAGATATAAAAATGTACACCACATCACTGCTTTCCATCCCTACGAAAAAGTTTCAATATCTGAAGGACATGGAGATTTTTGCCTTTATCATGGCAATTTAGAAGTA
>CAZJUY010000040.1:0-29191 GCA_964549315.1 uncultured Chitinophaga sp.
CATGAGATGCTGAAACAAGTTCAGCATGACTTCGACATTTTGTGCCTTCGCCTGAGAGCAGACAAAATCCAACTAAAGAATGAATTGGTAAAAATAAATAAGACCTACATAATTGCAGGTCTTAATACTTATTACTTTATACTTAATACTATTTAAATTTACCCATTCAAAGCTTCTGCTCCACCCACAATTTCTAAAATTTCATTTGTAATTGCAGCTTGACGTGCTTTGTTATACATTAATTTTAATTCTTTAATTAAAGCTCCAGCATTATCAGTTGCTTTATGCATTGCAGTCATACGCGCACCATGTTCAGCAGCTAGTGAATCTAAAAGTGATTTAAATAACTGTGTTTTTAATGAACGTGGGATTAAATCTTGTACGATGTATTGCTTGTTCGGTTCAAAAATATAATCTGCTGATTTTGTTTCTTTAGCATTAGCTGGTGCCTGAACTGGTAAAAATTGTTCAACAGTAGTAATTTGTACAGCAGCATTTTTAAATTGATTGTAAATCAATTCTACTTTATCAAACTGACCTGTAACAAATGTCTCCATTATTTTTTCTGCAACAGGAGCAACATTGGCAAAAGTTAATTTGTCAAATAACTCATTTAAATTGCGCGGTAAATCAGTGCCAGTAATTGAATAATCTGTTTTTCTGAAAAAATCATTCCCTTTTTTACCAATTGCCAAAACACTTACTTTACAACCTTTGTATTGTTCTCTCGCTAAGCGATTAGCCGTTTTTACAACATTGGCATTAAATCCACCACACAATCCACGATTAGAAGTTATTACAATCAACAAAACATTTTTTACTTCACGTTGTTGAGAGTATGCTCCTTCTGAGCTATCTAAACTTGCGCTTAAATTTTCTAAAATTTCTTTTAACTTATTTGCATAAGGGCGCATTTGTGTAACTGCATCTTGTGCTCTACGTAATTTTGCAGCACTTACCATTTTCATTGCACTGGTAATTTGCTGTGTAGAACTCACAGAAACTATTCGATTACGTACCTCTTTTAAATTTGCCATTTTGAGCCCCTCCCTACCTCCCCAAAGGGGAGGAGTTCTAGGTTTGTTTTAAATATTAATACTCAATTTTTATTATCACATTTATTTATTACACCTCTACTAAAAATTCTCCCCCTTGGGGGAGTTAGAGGGGGCTTTTACTTATAGTTCCCCGATAAATCTTTCGCTACAGTTTCCAACACGTCTGTTAACTCATCACTGAATTTTCCAGCTTTCAAATCGTTCAATACATTTTTATGTTTTGCTTCTAAAAATGCTAAAAATTCTGATTCAAATTCGCGAACTTTATTTACAGGAACATTACGCAATAATCCTTTTGTACCACAATAAATAATAGCTACTTGTTGTTCAACACGCAATGGTGAAAACTGACCTTGTTTCAAAATTTCAACGTTACGAGCTCCTTTATCTAAAACCGATTTTGTTGCAGCATCTAAATCAGAACCAAACTTAGCAAATGCTTCTAACTCGCGGTATTGCGCTTGGTCAAGTTTTAAAGTACCTGCTACTTTTTTCATTGATTTAATTTGAGCATTACCTCCCACACGTGATACAGAAATACCTACGTTAATAGCAGGACGAACACCAGCATTAAATAAGTTCGATTCTAAGAATATCTGTCCATCGGTAATTGAAATTACGTTTGTTGGGATATATGCAGAAACGTCACCAGCTTGTGTTTCAATAATTGGTAGTGCTGTTAATGAACCTCCACCTTTTACAATTCCTTTGATAGAATCAGGCAAGTCATTCATGTCTTGTGCAATAGCATCATTTGCATTAATTTTTGCAGCACGCTCTAATAAACGGCTGTGTAAGTAAAACACGTCACCAGGATATGCCTCACGTCCTGGAGGTCTACGTAATAATAATGAAACCTCACGGTATGCAACAGCTTGTTTTGACAAATCATCATAAACAATTAATGCTGGGCGACCAGTATCACGGAAAAACTCACCAATAGCAGCACCAGCAAATGGAGCATAAAACTGCATTGGAGCAGGATCAGAAGCAGTAGCTGCAACAATTACTGTATAAGCCATTGCTCCGTTTTCTTCTAATACACGTTGAATGTTTGCAACTGTAGAACCTTTTTGTCCGATTGCAACATATATACAAAATACAGGTTGACCTGCTTCGTAAAATTCTTTTTGATTAATAATTGTATCTATACAAACTGCTGTTTTACCAGTTTGACGATCGCCAATAACTAACTCACGTTGTCCACGACCAATTGGAATCATCGCATCAATAGCTTTGATACCTGTTTGCAATGGCTCATTAACTGGCTGACGGTAAATAACCCCAGGAGCTTTACGCTCTAATGGCATTTCATAAGTAGTTCCAGCAATAGGACCTTTTCCATCGATTGGATTTCCCATAGTATCAACCACACGGCCTAACATTCCTTCACCTACTTGAATTGAAGCAATCTTACCAGTACGTTTTACAGTATCTCCTTCTTTAATATCGTTAGATGTACCTAATGTTACAGCACCCACGTTATCTTCTTCCAGATTCAATACAATTCCTTTGATACCATTCGAGAATTCAATTAATTCTCCAGATTGAACTTTTGAAAGTCCATAGATACGAGCAATACCATCACCTACTTGTAATACGATACCAACTTCTTCCAGCTCTTGTTCCGATTTTAAACCAGATAATTGTTGTCTTAAAATTGCAGATACTTCTGCAGGTTTAACTTCTGCCATTGTTATTTATTTTTATTTTTATTAAAACTCTTTTATAAAAGGATTTTCCTTAAATGTTTGTTTCAAATTATTTAATTTGCGTGCAATACTTGCATCTACTTGTTTATCTCCAACACGAATAATAAATCCGCCAATAATATTTTTATCAATTTTTTCTTCTAAAACAACTTCACTTTTTGTTTCGCCTTTAACTAGTTCCATTACTTTTTTGCGAGTAGCATCATCAATGCCACTTGCTGTAACAACTACTGCAGTAAGAATTTTTTTCTTCTCTTTGTATTGATTAATAAATTCGTTTGCAATTTCAGCTAAATACAATTCTCGTTTTTTATCCGTAATTAATTGTACATAACTATCAGTTACTTTATTTAATTTACCGCTGAATACTTCTTTTAAAACTGCTTGTTTTTTATCTGTATTAATAATTGGACTTTTTAGGAATACTACAAAATCATGATTTGATTTACATACGCCTGCTATAAGTTTCATGTCTGCATACGCCTGCTCCAAAACACCTTGTTGAATGGTTAGGTCTATGAATGATTTTGCGTATCGTGATGCTACTCTTGTTCCTTGCATTTTTAATCGGTTAAAAGTTTAAAGTTTTAAAGTTTAAAGCTGAAGCTATATTCCAACATTAAACTTTGAACATTGAACTAGTTTAAGTTAACGTCTTTTAATAAAGTATTTACTAATGTTTTTTGTTTTTCATCAGATGACAATTCTGATTTCAATATTTTTTCTGCAATCTCAATTGACAATGATGCAACTTGATTTTTTAATTCAGTGATTGCAGCCATTTTTTCATTTTGAATATTTTCACGTGCAATTTTTAATAAACGTTCTCCTTCTTTTGTTGCAGTAGTTTTTGCTTCCGCAATTATTCCGTCCTTAATTTCACGCGCTTCTTTTAATAATGTATCGCGTTCTGCTCTTGCTTCTGCTAATATACGCTCGTTACTCGATTGAAGTGCTTTCATTTCTTCCTTAGCATTTTCAGCAGCTGCCAAAGCATTTTCAATTGATTCTTCACGTTCTTTAATCATTCCTAATATTGGTTTCCAAGCAAACTTTTTTAGTAAGAAAAGAATGATTGAAAAAGAAATCACCATCCAAAATATAAGGCCAATCGAAGGTTTTACTAATTCCATTTTGTTATTTATTTATGTTTTTATTTTTCAAACGCACATCCTTCGACAAGCTCAGGATGACAGCGCAAACTCTACAATTTAAAAAAGATTGTCTGCAACAACCTTGCAGACAATCTTTAATTTTTTTACTTGATAATCAAAACTACTAATAGTCCGATAACCATAGCAAAGAATGCAGCACCTTCAACAAGTGCAGCTGCAAGAATCATGTTCGAACGGATGTCGTTGATTGCTTCTGGCTGACGAGCGATAGACTCTAAAGCTGAACCACCAATGCGACCAATACCAATACCAGCTCCAATTGCAGCCATTCCAGCTCCTAATGCAGCGATACCGTAAGTCATACTTGCTTCTAATAATACTGATGATAACATTTTGTATTTATTTATTTGTTTTGCTTTACCGGAAATTTTTCTGTTCTAGCTGCCGGTAAGGCTCCCCAGCTAAAACCAATGTTTTTTAATGTGCAGGTTTTGCTTCTAAATGATCATCTACATGATTATGAACATCATGCCCTTCATCTACTGCTGCTCCAAAATAAATTGCTGATAATAATGTAAATACATATGCTTGTAAAAATGCAACCAACAGCTCCAATGCTCCCATAAATACTGTAAATACTAATGAAAACAATGATACACCAAAACCTAAACCTGTGTTCATTTCACCGAAAATAAATATCAAACTAAAAAATGCCAAAGCAATAATATGTCCTGCTGTAATGTTTGCAAACAATCGAATCATCAATACAAACGGACGTAAGAATAAACCTAAAATCTCAATTGGAGTTAATATTATCAAAACTGGAATTGGAACACCTGGCATTGCAAATACGTGATGCCAATAGTGTTTGTTTGCAATTATAAATGTAATTACCAATGTAAATCCAGCCAACACCATGGCAACAGAAATACTTCCTGTTAAATTTACTCCTCCTGGGAAAATTGGAATTAATCCCATGTAGTTATTAATTAAAATAAAGAAGAATACTGTTAAAAGAAAAGGCATGAAACGTTCGTATTTTTTACCAATACTTGGTTTAGCAACATCATCACGAACAAACATAATTAAAGGTTCCATAAATGATTGTAACCCTTTTGGTGCTTTCCCTTGATTTCTTTTGTAGCTTTTTGCTATTGATAAAAACATCCACAACATAATAAGCATGCTAATAAGCATTGCCGCTACATTTTTTGTAATAGATAAATCTGTGATTTTTGCTGTTGCTTCTTCATCAACAGTTTGAGTAATTTCATCTACTACTACAATTGAACCTTCCTCTAAACGATAGTTGTATTTTCCGTGAACGGTTGCGTGCCCATGTTCAAATTTTGAAGATAAAAATATATCTACTCCTTTATCCGTTTTTAAAATTACAGGCAATGGAATTGAAACAGCATGCTCATGTTGTCCCCAAAGGTGCCAATCGTGAGAATCTGCAACGTGTTCTAGAATCATTTTTCCTGCGTCAAAAGGCTCCGAACCATGTTCTTGTCCTTCGCTGTGAGCTGTTTCTAAAGAAGAATTATTATTATGAGAGTGGTCTTTTTCAACTGGTTCGTAAGCTTTTGCAGTAACAAAAACAAAAAGACTAAATATTGTAAGTAAAAAACGGTTAAGTATATTGATTTTATTGGCCATTGAGCTAAATCGTTTATGCTTTTTTTGAATTCGGGTGCAAACTTAGGCATTTAAACCAATATTTTAAAAATTTTAGAGGCTTTTTTTTAATGATTTCTCTCAGTTGTGATTAATGATTTATAAACGATTGATTATGAACGATAAATATTGTTTGAGTCCTACTTTTTTTCAGAAAAATTTCAATAAAAAAAGCCGATTGAATTTCAGTCAATCGGCTTAGTGAAAAATCGTACTTTATTTTATTTATTTCCTACTAATTGTAAATATCCTTTTTCATTGTATTCTTTACCATCAAACCCTTCAGCTTTAATTACATAATAATATGTACCATCTTCAGCTTTTGCACCATTAATAGTTCCTGGCCATCCAAGGGTTGTACTTGGCGTGCCATTCCATTCATATACTTTTTTACCCCAACGGTTAAATATTGTTCCGCTTACTGTTTTTACGCCAACTGTACTTACATAAAATATATCATTGTTTCCATCTCCGTTTGGTGAGAAAATATTTGGAACAATCACTACCACCTCATCATATACATCAATTATAAATGTTGCAGTATCGGCACAATTTGGGGTGTTGTTGTACGCAATTAATGTAACAACATATTGTCCTGTGTTTCCATAAACGGTACTAGGGTTTGTTAAACCAGAACCCAATCCGTTTCCAAAATCCCAAATAAAATTATTTGCCCCTGTACTTCCATTGTTAAAGTTTACAGTCAATGGACTTACACCAGATGGTGGAGTTGCAGTAAATGCAGCATTTACATTATTTACGTGGCCAACAGTATATGTTTGGCTTGTAGAACAACCATTCACATCTGTAACTGTAATATTATAATTTCCTTGTCCTAAGCCTGTAAATATTGGAGATGATTGTGCTCCAGAACCATTAATTGTATAAGTTAATGGTGCTGTTCCGCCACTTACAGTTCCAACATTAATTGAACCATCTGTGTTTCCACAAACAGAAGGTGTAACAGTAGAACCACTAATTGACATAGCATTGCTTACAATGATCCAAACACTTGCCGTATCAGAACAACCAAAGCTATTTGAAACAGTTACAATGTATTGTGTTGTTGATGTTGGTGATGCGTTTGTTGTAGCTGATGTTGGGCTACTCAATCCTGAAGTTGGACTCCATGAATAAAACGTTCCTCCACTAGCACTAATTGAAGTGGATGAACCAGCGCAAATACTTGCATTACCCATAGCTGACGCTGTAGGTACTGGATTAACAGTAATTGTAACTTGCGAAGTGTTTGTACATCCAGAGTTTGAAACAGTAACAGTATAAGTAGTTGTTGTTCCTGGTGTAGCAACTGGGTTAGCAATTGTAGTGCTGCTTAATCCTGTTCCTGGCGACCAAGAATATGTTCCACCGCCTGTACCATTTAGGGTAGTTGAACTTCCTAAACAAATGCTAGTATTCGAGCCTGCTCCAGCAACTGGGACAGAATGTACAATTACACTCACTGTATCAGAAGAAGAACATCCATTGGCATCAGTTCCTGTTACAGTGTAAACCGTAGAGCTTGTTGCCGATGAAATAGGATTTGCAATATTAGGATTGTTAAGTGAACCTGCAGGAGTCCATAAATAAGAACCTGCTGCACCCGCTCCAGTAGCTGAAAGATTTGCTGTTTGTCCTGTACAAATTGCCAATGCCGTACCTGCGTCAACTACTGGCAAAGGATTTACCGTTAGTGTAACAAATGCGGTATCAGCACAACCAGAAGTGGCTGTACCAATTACCGTATATGTTATTGTTGCTGTAGGAGTAGCTACAGGATTTGCTGATGTTGTACTACTTAAACCTGTTGCTGGTGACCAAGAGTATGTTCCTCCTGCGCCTGCACCAGTTGCTGATAAATTACTTGAATTACCTAAACAAATTGTATTAGAAGAAGCGGTAACGTTAACCACAATTCCATTTAAACTAACCGAAACTGAATCTGTTGCAGAACAACCATTACCATCTGTACCAACTAAAGTATATGTAGTTGCTGACGAAGGAGAAGCAATAGGATTTGCAATATTAGGGTTGCTTAATGAACCTGCAGGGCTCCAAGAATAAGTAGAAGCTCCTGTTCCGTTTAATGTTCCGCTAGCTCCAGGACATAAATTTAAGTTTGTTCCTGCATCAACTATTGGAAGTGGATTAACTGTAACAGTTACACTTGCAATAGATGAACATCCTGCATTATCTGAAACATTAACAGTATATGTTGTTGTTACAGTTGGACTAGCAATAGGATTTGAAATATTTGGATTGCTTAATCCAGTTGTTGGGGTCCAAACATAATTTGCACCGCCAGAAGCATTTAATGTAGTGCTCGAACCAATACAAATACTTGCATTTGTACCAGCATTAGCAACTGGCAAACTATGCACAACAACAGAAACTGTATCTGTGGTTGTACACCCTGTTCCTGAATCAAAAATAGTAACGGTATAAGTAGTTGTAGAAGTTGGATTTGCTACTGGATTAGAGATAGTAGTATTACTCAATGAAGGAGAAGCATTCCAAGAATAGCTTGTTCCTCCTGTTGCAGCCAAAGTAACTGATGTACCAGTACATATTGCTGCTGTTGTACCCGCATCAGCATTTCCATTTGAAATAAATACTGTTGCTGTATCACTAGCAGAACATCCTATACCATCTGTGATGGTTAAAGTATATGTTGTAGTTGTTGTTGGGCTGGCATTGGGGGTTAAAATGGTTGCATTGTCTAAAGATGCAGCAGGAGTCCATGCAACTATTCCTGCGCCATTTCCGCTCAATTGAATATTATCTCCATTACAAATAGCTGCGCCAAATCCTGCATCTACAAACGGAGCAGGATTTACTCCAATAGTAACTGTATCTGATGCGGGGCAACCTAACGCATCGGTAACGTTTATAGTATATGTTGTTGTTGTTGTTGGGCTGGCAACTGGATTTAAAACTGTTGGATTGCTTAAACCTGTTGATGGCGTCCAAGTAATTGTAGTAGCTGATGGAGAAGTTGCGTTGATTGCAGTGCTTTGTGTTTCGCAAATAGCTGTATAATTACCTGCATCCACAAAAGGATTACTTGAATACACTACAACAGTATCTGTATTTCCACTCCCCAATGGATTACAACCGTTTGGTCCCACCACCTCGGCATAATAATATTGTGGTGATATTGGAGGCATAACATTTATTGTTAAGCCTGTCCCAATTAATGTGTCAATAGGAAGAATATACCAATTAACTGTGTAAGTGGCAACACCATTAGGAGTAAATCTGGTCCCTTCATTCGTTGCAGTCCATTGAGTATTATTTCTTCCAGGAACAGCAATAGCAGCAGTTCCATTAATATTTTGCAATCCATGTGTTGCTCTTCCTCCAACCCAAGTGGCGCAGATAGACTTATTCAAAATGTGTGTTTCAATTACATTAGTGGATTCATAAATAATGATTTGACTGGAATATAACTGACCAGTACAAGAAAACATAGGTACATTATTCCAAGAAACTACGAATCTTCTAAAAGGGGCTGTTCCATAAGTTGCGTATCTTACCGTTCCTCCAGCACCAGGATTAATATCTTGAAAAGGACCTAAAATTGCATTAACCGGAAACGTTGCAGGACCTGCAGGAATGGCAACAGGGGTGTATGTATTTGATTGCGCTGCGCTAAAACTTAACCAGTTATTTGAACCAATATTTCCCATCGTATATTGATTACCATAATAACAAAAAGTAAACCCAAGAGGGATAACAAGTCCTGTTTGTCCATCATCTGGCAAAACAACAGCCGTGCCTCCAGTAAATGGGTCTGTTGAAAAAGGACAACTAGATATTGCATAATCTGTAGTAGGTAAGCTCCCTGGTGCTCCAGTTCCACCAGCTGGTGTTATTGTTGCTGTAAGAGTTGCTGTTCCTCCTCCGCAAACTGTTGAAACTTCTGGTTCTGCATCTACTAATTGAGCTTTTATTTGATTAACTGATACTAATGCTATAAATCCTGCTATTAAAAATTTCTTCATTTCTTATTTTTTATTTTTATTTTTTTTCGGGGGCGAAAATACAAATATATCTGTCTATCTAGTTAAGTTAATAATACCTTTTCTTTCATATTTTTTACCATCAACTCCTTTTGCCTTAATCATATAGAAGTATTTTCCAACACTTACGTCTTTGCCATTTAAATCTTTACCATCCCATTTACAACCAATCGAACAATTATAAACTGGTTTCCCATTTTCATTAACAATAGTTGCTTCCATTTCTATAATATCTTTTGTTTGAAAAACAAATAGATCATTCAAACCATCTCCATTTGGAGAAAATACTGTTGGTTGAGAAGGCAAGGAAGAATTACCATAAACCTCAATATTAACAGTGTCTATAGCTACAATTCCATCGGGGCTTGTTGATGTTAATTGAACAGTATAAATTCCAGGTACATCATAAGCATGAACTGGATTTGAGTTATTCTTCTCTTTTTTGCCATCTCCAAAATCCCAACGATTTATTTTTCCATTTCCAATATTTTCAAAATTAACAATCAAAGGAACTGGACCAGCAACAGTACTAGAAGAAATAAATGCAACTTGTTTTTTATTCATGTCTTTTATTACTTCATTTGCCTTGATTTTTACAGATCCTTTCTTTTCTATGTTTTCTGTTTTTTGATTTGATTGATTATTCTCTACGTTTTTATTTTCAGGAATAATCACCGGATTTTCTATTAAATTTTCTTTGGGCTCTTCGTTAATTACAACAGGAACCTCATTGGATTTTGGTTGTGGTTTTTCTGCTACAGGTTTATCAGAGCTTCCGGTCCAGTTCATAATTAAAATAGTACTTACAACAGTTGCAGCAGAAGAAACAACAGCCACAAGGGTATTTGTGCCAATTTTATTGATAAGCGTTTTAAATAAAATGCCTATTCCCGCTCCTTTAAGTGCAGTTTTAACATTCGACCAAACAGTAGGACTTACTTCTGCTTCGTAGTTTTCAAATTTTTCTTTGAAAAGGTCTTCTATATTATCGTTTTGCTTCATGTTACTCTTTTTCTATCTATTTGGAATAAGTTTTTGTAAATATGCTTTTGCCCTTGAATATTGCGATTTTGATGTTCCTTCTGATATCCCTAGCATATCCCCAATTTCTTTGTGCGAATAGCCTTCAATAGCATACAAGTTAAAAACCGTTTTAAATCCTGTTGGCAATGTTTGAATTATTTTTAGTAAATCTTTTACTTCATAACTATCTCCACCTAAATGGCTGGAAGCTGGAAGCATGTATTCTACTGAATCTAACTCTATGTTTAGTTTTAGTTTTTTATTTTTTCTAATATTAGTAAGTGCTGTATTTACAATCACTTTTCTAATCCAACCTTCTAATGAACCTGAGCCTTTGAATGATTCAATTTTTTGAAAAATCATCACAAAACCATTCTGCAACACATCCTCTGCCTCCTCCGTATTATCACAGTATCGCATACACACACCCATCATCTTACGCGCAAACTTATCATACAAATACTTTTGAGCAAGCGGATTATTGTCTATACAACCTTGTACTATTTGCTCATCTGTCATATTTTGCTTCTGAAACATTAGATGCAAAGTTGCAACATTTGGTTGCACTGTAAAAGTTTTTTTTAGATTTTATTAACAAAGGCTTTCATATACCATAAAACAGTAGGACATTTGAGCCTATGGCTAGAAAATTTACAAAAAAAAAACAAGGAGTAAAAAAGAGTTATTTATTTGAAGAAATCCTAAAATTTTTAGCTGCTAACCCAAGCAAAGCACTTAATTACAAGCAAATAGCTGCGCATTTAAATATTACGGATCATTCTCAACGATTATTAATTAATGTAATTCTATCCGAATTAAAAGCACACGATAATGTAACTGAGCCGGAAAGAGGGAAGTTCAAAATAAAATCAACGGAAAAAATTATTGAGGGAAAAGTTGATATGACGAGTTCTGGAACCGTTTATGTAGTTTCGGAAGAGTCAGAAGAAGATACGTATATAAATCCACGTAAAACATTAAATGCATTGCATGGTGATATTGTAAAAATAAAAATATACGCTAAACGCAACGGAAAACAAGAAGGAGAAATAATTGAAATAATTGAACGTTCAAAAACAGAATTTGTAGGAACCATTCAACTCTCCCCAAAATTTGCATTTTTAGTGCCAAGCAACAATAGAATGCATGTAGATATTTATATCCCCCTTGAAAAATTAAACGGAGCAAAAGACGGACAAAAAGCAATTGCAAAAATTGTAGAATGGGGAAAAACAAGTGTTAATCCAATAGGAGAAATTATTGATGTTTTAGGAAATGTAGGCGAAAACGATACGGAAATGCACGCCATTCTAGCTGAATACGGATTACCTTACAGCTTTCCTGATGGGGTTGAACGAGCTGCTGATTTAATTCCGATTAAAATAACAGAAGAAGAAATTTCAAAAAGAAAAGATTTTAGAAAAATTACAACATTTACAATCGACCCAGTAGATGCAAAAGATTTTGATGATGCACTTTCTATCAGAAAACTAGAAAATGGGAATTGGGAAATTGGCGTACACATTGCTGATGTGAGTCATTATGTAAAACCCGATTCTATTATTGATAAAGAAGGGTTTTCAAGAGCAACATCTGTTTATTTAGTAGATAGGGTTGTTCCTATGTTGCCTGAAGTACTGTCAAATAATGTTTGTTCACTTAGACCAAACGAAGAAAAATTATGTTTTTCTTCTGTTTTTGAAATGACCGACAATGCAGAAGTTGTAAAAGAATGGTTTGGAAGAACAATAATAAATTCTGACAGAAGATTTACTTATGAAGAAGCACAAGAAATAATTGAAACAGAAGAAGGCGAATTAAAAGATGAAATTTTAACATTAAATAGATTAGCAAAAATATTACGAGCCAACCGTTTTAAAAAAGGAAGTATTGCATTTGAAAAAATGGAAGTAAAGTTTCATTTGGATGAAGTAGGAAATCCAACAGGAGTATTTTTTAAAGTAGCAAAAGATTCCAATCAATTGATTGAAGACTTTATGTTGTTGGCAAATCGAAAAGTAGCGGAATTTATAGGAAAGTCAAAAGAGAAAATTCAAAAGGAAAAAGAAAATCATCGTGCTTTCGTATATCGTGTTCATGATAAACCTAATCCTGATAAACTTGAAAATTTCGCACAATTTGTTTCTAAGTTTGGTTATAAACTGAATATAAAAAACGAAAAAACGGTTGCCGATTCAATGAATAATTTATTGAAAGAAGTGAATCAGAAAAAAGAATCTGGAATGATTGAAATGTTGGCCATTAGAACAATGGCAAAAGCTGTTTACACTACTAAAAATATTGGACATTACGGCTTAGGATTCGAATATTACACTCATTTTACTTCTCCTATCAGAAGATATCCTGATGTAATGGTTCATCGACTATTACAACATTATTTGGATGGAGGAAAAAGCCCGAACGAAGAAAAACTAGAAGAGCAATGCAAACATTCATCAGAAATGGAAAAACTTGCTGCTGATGCAGAACGTGCCTCTATCAAATACAAACAAGTACAATTTTTACAAGATAAAATCGGGGTTGAGTTTGATGGAATTATTTCGGGTGTTACTGAGTGGGGAATATTTGTTGAACTAAAAGAAAACCACTGCGAAGGAATGATTCGTATGCGTGATTTACAAGATGATAATTATTCATTTGATGAAGACAACTATTGTTTGCGTGGAAGAAAAACAGGACGCGTATTAACACTTGGCGATGAGGTGAAAATAGAAGTGAAACGTGCTGATTTAATTAAAAAACAATTGGATTTTGCTTTGGTAGATTTTATAGAAAAAAATAAATCAACAAGTTCAAATGACAACAAAAGACATGCAGAACGAAAAGAAAATTTTAAAACAAAGATGAAATCTGCAACAGAAAAAAATAGGAACAATTCAAACGTTACTGAAACAGATACACCAAACACGCCACCAGAAAAACCATCTACTGGAAATAAATTTTTAGATGAATGGGGATTTGAAGTTTAGAAAAAGCAAGGTATTATTTTGCTTTTTCTAATGCTTGTTCAATATCAGAAATTATATCAATAATATTTTCTAAACCAACAGAAATACGCACCAATCCTGGTGTGATACCAACTGCCAATCGTTCTTCTTCTGTAAGTTTTGCATGTGTTGTAGAAGCTGGATGAGTTGCAATAGTTCTTGTATCACCCAAGTTAGCTGTTAAGGAACACATTTGTAATGCATCTAAAAATTTACGTCCTCCTTCAATTCCATTTTTAATTTCAAACGCAACTATTCCTCCGCCCATACTCATTTGTTTTTTTGCTATTTCAAATTGTGGATGAGATAATAAAAATGGATAACGAACTTGTTTTACAAATGGATGATTTTCTAAAAGCATTGCCAACTTATGCGCATTTTGAGAATGGCGTTCCATACGAATAGACAATGTTTCTAAACTTTTTGATAATGTCCATGCATTAAATGGTGAAAGAGATGGCCCAGTGCTGCGACAAAAAGTATAAATTTCTTTTATCAACTCTTTTTTCCCAACCACTACTCCACCTAAAACTCGTCCTTGTCCATCAATATATTTTGTAGCAGAATGGGTAACTATATGTGCTCCGAACTCAATAGGCCGTTGAATAAATGGAGTTGCAAAACAATTATCTACATTTAAAACTATGTTGTGTTTATTTGCTAGTTTTCCTAACCAATCTAAATCAACAATATCTAACCCGGGATTGGAAGGTGTTTCCACAAAAATCATCTTTGTGTTTTTTTGAATAAGCGCTTCCCAAGTTTCTGGCTTATTCACATCAGCATACGTATGATCAATACCATACTTTGGTAATATTTTTGAAAGCACAGTATGCGTTGACCCAAAAATAGAACTTGATGCAAGAATATGATCTCCACTTTTTAACAAAGCCATAAAGCTTGCAAACACAGCAGCCATACCCGATGCAGTAGCATATCCTGTTTCTGCACCTTCAAGCAAACACATTTTATCTACAAACTCTGTTGTATTTGGATTTGTAAAACGACTATAAATATTCCCTTCTAATTCATCAGCAAACATCGCACGCATTTGTTCCGCATCATCAAACATAAAACTTGATGTTAAATACATTGGCACGGAATGTTCTCTGTTTTCAGTACGATTAACTTGTGTACGTATTGCGTTTGTTTCAAATTTTTTCATAACCCCCTCCTTCTCCCCCGATGAGGGAGTGATTTATTAGCTTTAGTATTTATTAAATATTTTTTATCCATTTGTTTTATAAGTAACTCATTCCTCCCCTTTGGGGAGGCTAGGAGGGGTCATTTACACTTACCTTATATTTTATTTTTGCTCCTGCTAATTCTAATGTTTTAGAAACCGAACAGTATTTATCCATTGACAATTGCACAGCACGTTCTGCCTTTTCTTTTTCTATTTGCCCCTTAAATTTAAAATGTATTTCTACATTTTCCCAAAGAGCAGGCTCCTTGCCTTGTTCGCGATCAGCATCAATACTAATTGTAAAATCTTCTATAATTTGTTTTTGCTTTTTTAATATCATAACAATATCAATTGCACTGCAACCGCCTAAGCCCATAATCAACATTTGCATTGGGCGAACACCTTTATTATGTCCTCCAATATTTTCTCCGGCATCCATGTGTGCAATATTGCCTGTTTCACTTTTTGCTTCAAAATGAAAAGCATCATCTAATCTTTTTAATTCTATTCTCATCTTATTGTTTTTTATTACAAAATCAAAGGTAAGTAATTGCGTGAAATTTTGTTTAGTTTTGTGAAGTAATGTCCTTACTGTTTCATTTTCTTGAAGAACAATAGAGACTGCGCAAATGAACAAACACTTTTTTACATATCGCCAACCATTAAAACTAGAAAGCGGGAAAACACTTTCTTCTGTTGATATTGTTTATCATACTTACGGAAAACTAAATGCAGAAAAGAACAATGTAATTTGGTTTTGCCATGCTCTTACCGCAAACAGTGATGTTTTAGACTGGTGGAATTCACTCGTAGGAGAAGGGAAAGCTTACGACCCAGCAAAACACTTTATTATTTGCGCAAATATTTTGGGTTCTTGTTACGGTTCAAGCGGGCCATTAACAATAAATACCGAAACACAAAAACCTTATTATAGCAACTTCCCAACAGTTACTATTCGTGATATGGTACAGGCGCATATTATATTACGTAAACATTTGGGTATAGAAAAAATAAACACCATCATTGGTGGTTCAATGGGGGGTTATCAGGTATTGGAATGGGTGTTAACTGAACCAAACATTTTTGAAAAACAAGTATTAGTGGCAACAAGTGCGCAAGAATCAGCATGGGGAATTGCAATTCACACAGCACAACGATTAGCCATTGAAACGGATTTAACATGGAAAGATTTAAACCAAAATGCAGGAGCACAAGGTTTAAAAACAGCACGTGCAATTGGTATGCTTACTTATAGAAATTATGAAGCATTTGTAAAAACACAAACAGATGAGGAACATAAATTAGACAATTACAAAGCAAGTTCATACATTCATTATCAAGGCGAAAAATTAGTAAAACGATTTAATGCTTATAGTTATTGGTTGTTGACAAAAGCAATGGACTCTCATAACATTTCTAGAGGAAGAGGAAAAATGCAAGATGTTTTAAACTCCATTAAAACCAAAACATTAATTATTGGAATTAGTAGTGACCAACTTTGCCCTATCGCTGAACAAAAATTTATGGCACAACATATCCCCAATTCAAAATTTATAGAAATTGATTCTCCTTACGGACATGATGGATTTTTAATTGAAGGGAAATTAATTGGGGAAGCTATAGAAAAATAGTTTTTTTCTGATTAAAACTTCTATATTTGCAACTAAAATTCAGTTGCATCGTAAAAACATAAAAATTTGTGAGTAAAATTGAGAAGCTAATCACTCGATTAAAATCTGAGCCAAAAGATTTTACTTGGGATGAATTGACAAAAATACTAGCTCATTTTGGCTATACCGAAATGAAAAAAGGAAAAACTGGAGGTTCAAGAAGAAAATTTGTAAACCAACAAAATGCAATTATTAGTTTACATAAACCACATCCAGGAAACATCTTAAAAACATACGCTATAAAACAAATCATTGAACACTTAAATATTTAAAAAAATGGACAACAACTTATCATACAAAGAATATATCGGCACAGTAGATTTTTGTGCCGAAGATGATGTTTTTTATGGAAAAGTTCATGGAATAAATGACCTAATAACTTTTGAAGGAACATCTGTAAAAGAACTTAAAAAGAATTTCAAAGAAGCTATTGATGATTATTTAGAAACCTGCTCCGAATTAAATAAAGAACCAAACAAAACATTTAAAGGAACCTTTAATGTTAGGCTAAATCCTGAATTACATCAAAAAATTGCTATTAGCGCATCGAAGAAAAAAATAACTTTAAATGAATTTGTAAAAAAAGCTATTTCTTATGTACTAGAGCACGAGAAAGAAATAGTAATTTAACTGCCATGAAAAAAATATATTACCTCAGTACTTGCTCAACTTGTTCAAGAATAATAAATGAGCTAGGTTTAAAAGAAAAGAAATTTGAGTTTCAGGATATTAAAACTGAAAAAATTACTGCTGCCCAACTTGCAGAAATGAAAAAAATGGCAGGAAGTTATGAAGCATTATTTAGCCGTGTAGCCATGAAATATAGAGCTCTCGGCTTGGATAAAATGAAGCTGACTGAAGACGATTACAAAAAATACATTTTAGAAGAATATACTTTTCTTAAACGTCCAGTAATAATTGTAAAGGATAAAATTTTTATAGGCAATTCAAAAAGCACTATTACTGAAGCAGCAAAAACATTATAAAACTTCCCTCTCCTTTGGAGAGGGTTAGGGAGAGGTATGAACAAAACTTTACAAGCACATTTAGCATTAATAGTAGTAAACATCATTTATGCGGCAAACTTTTCTATTGCCAAAGAAGTTATGCCTGCTTATGTGCCTCCTTTTGCTTTTGTATTGTTGCGTGTTGCTGGCGCATTGGTTCTATTCTGGATAGTCGGTTTCTTTTTTGTAAAAGAAAAAGTAGATAAAAAAGATTTGCCCTATATGGCAATGCTTGCTGTTTTTGGTGTAGCAGTTAATCAACTTTTATTTTTAAAAGGCTTAAGTGTTACCAATCCTACCAATGGTGCAATCATCATGACTTCCAATCCAATTATTGTTATCATTATTGCTGCCGTATTTTTAAAAGAAAAAATATCCTTGCAAAAAATTATTGGGATATTAATTGGGATTGCAGGTGCGTTAATAATGCTGGTATATGGTAAAGATTTTTCATTTGGCTCAAAAACCATTTTTGGCGATACCCTTATTTTAATCAACTCTGTTTCCTGGGCATTGTATGTAGTATTGGTAAAACCATTAATGAAAAAATACAATACATTCACCGTAGTAAAATGGGTTTTTCTATTTGGGTTTATTTATGTTTTGCCATTTGGTTTTTCAGAGTTAAAAACCATTCAGTGGGAAACATTTACATTCCCTGTTTGGCGTGATGTTTTATTTGTGGTAATAGCAACCACATTTTTTGCATATATCCTCAATACTTATTCTTTAAGAGCATTGAGCCCTTCCGTTGTAAGTATTTATATTTATTTACAACCATTTTTAGCTACATTAATAGCAATTTACTTTTTCAAAAACGATGAGCTCGATTTAAGAAAACTTACTGCAGGCGTTTTAATTATTTTTGGTGTTTATTTGGTAAGTATGCCTTTTAAAAAATCAAAAATTGAAGCCCCTAAATAAGACATCACAAAAAATACTACATTTGTTTATATACAAAAAATATGAATTTTAAATCAATGACTGGCTTTGGAAAAGCCACAAACGAAATTACAGGAAAAAAAATTACTGTAGAAATTCGCTCATTAAATAGCAAGCAGCTGGACTTAAATCTTAGAATTCCTTATTTGTATAAAGAAAAAGAACTTGAGTTGCGCACAGAAATTGCAAAACAAATAGAACGCGGAAAAGTAGATGTGAGTGTTTTTACGGAATCAACACAAGAAACAATTCCTACTACTTTAAATAAGAGTTTAGCAAAAGCATACTACAATGAACTTAAATCCTTATCTCAGGAATTAAATGACACGAATGACAATCTACTTTCATTAGTTGTAAAAATGCCAGATGTATTAAAAGCAGAAAGAGAAACAGTAGAGCTAGATGAAAATGAGTGGAAAGAAGTAAAAGCAACCATTAACAAAGCAATTGAAGCTTTTCAAAAATTCAGAATAGATGAAGGAAATACTTTGGCGAAAGAATTTCAATCGCGTATTTCAAAAATTGATTCACTTTTAAAAGAAGTAATTTCTTTTGATGAACAACGTATTGAAACAATTAAAAAAAGAATAAAAAATAATTTGGCAGAAGTTATTGATGTAAATAAAATTGATCAAAACAGATTTGAGCAAGAGTTGATTTATTACATCGAAAAGCTTGATATAACAGAAGAAAAACTTCGTTTAAAAACACATTTGGATTACTTTACCGGCACAATGCTTGAATTGGGTAGTGGACGGAAATTAGGATTTATCTCTCAGGAAATTGGACGAGAAATAAATACCATCGGTTCAAAAGCAAATGATGCGAGTATGCAAAAGCTTGTAGTGCAAATGAAAGATGAATTGGAAAAAATAAAAGAACAATTGTTAAACGTTTTATAAAAACAAACAACACGTGGGGATTGCTTCAGTCATTCCTTCTTCGCAATGACAATACAACAACCGTCATTACGATTGCAACGAAGCAATCTCTATAAAAGAACTAGAAAAGGTGGAGATTGCTTCAGTCGTTCCTCCTTCGCAATGACAATGCAACAACCGTCATTGCGAGCGCAGCGAAGCAATCTCTGAACAAAGAATTTATGAGGCTGAGATATTTTGTTTACATAATGACAAACGCCAACAATACAGTTTTATATACAGGAGTAACGAACAATTTAGAAAAAAGATCATTGCAACACAAAGAAAAAGTAAATACAAGTTTTACTAGCAAATATAAAATAGGTAAATTAGTGTACTTTGAAATTTTTTCTTCTATAAATGATGCAATTGCCAGAGAAAAACAAATTAAAGCAGGCTCAAGAAAGAAAAAAGAATTATTAATAAAAGAGATGAATCCGACATGGAGGGACTTATCCGAAAGCTTTACCTAGAGATTGCTTCGGTCGTACCTCCCTCGCAATGACAAAACAACAATCGTCATTGCGAGCGCAGCGAAGCAATCTCTTAACAAAGAATTGAACTAAAAAAGTGGGGGTTGCTTAAGTAGTAGCTCTCTCTGCGAGAAAAAAAATGAACGGCAAATTAATCATATTCTCAGCCCCATCGGGTGCAGGAAAAACAACCATAGTACATCATTTACTAAAGGTATTTCCCGATTTGGAATTTTCTGTATCTGCATGCAGCAGAGAAATGCGAAAAGGAGAAGAGTACGGAGTAGATTATTACTTCCTGAGTGTAGAAGAATTTAAAGAACGAATTGCAAAAGGAGAATTTGTAGAATGGGAAGAAGTATATAAAGATAATTTTTACGGCACTCTAAAATCAGAGATTGAACGTATTTGGAAAAAAGGGAAACACGTAATTTTTGATGTGGATGTGATTGGCGGACTGAATTTAAAAAAACAATTTGGAGATAGTGCTTTAGCCATTTTTGTGATGCCTCCAAGTATCGAACACCTTGAAAAACGCTTAAAATCAAGAGAAACAGAAACACCAGAAAGTATTGCACGCAGAATCGGAAAAGCAGAAAAAGAATTACAAACAGCTGATCAGTTTGATAAAATTGTTTTAAATGACAATCTGGAGAATGCTTTTAATGAAGCAGAAAAATTAGTAAACGAATTTATTCAATAACACGTTGTCATGCTGAATTTATTTCAGCATCTAAATACTATTAAACAAGATTCTGAAACGAGTTCAGAATGACTTTAAAAAAATATTTTTCATGGGCAAAATTTTAACAATAGACATTCACACACATATTTTACCAGAAAACATTCCTAACTGGAAAGAAAAATTTGGCTACGGAGGGTTTATTCATCTGGACCACCACAAACCATGTTGTGCAAAAATGATGCGTGACGATGGTAAATTTTTTAGAGAAATAGAAGACAATTGTTGGAGTGCAGACAAACGCATACACGAATGCAATCACCATCATGTGGATGTACAAGTGCTATCAACTGTTCCTGTAATGTTTAGCTATTGGGCAAAACCACAAGATTGTTTAAACTTATCTATGTTCCTGAACGACCATATAGCAGAAATTGTTCAACGTCATCCAAAAAGATTTATTGGTTTGGGAACTATTCCTATGCAAGCTCCGGAATTAGCAGTAAAAGAATTAGAACGTTGTAAAAAAATTGGCTTAGCAGGAATACAAATAGGAACCAATATCAACCAAGAAAATTTAAACGAAGCAAAATATTTTGAAATATTTAAAGCATGTGAAGAATTAGGAATGTCTGTTTTTATTCATCCTTGGGAAATGATGGGTGAACAAGAAATGCAACGTTATTGGTTGCCATGGTTAGTAGGAATGCCAGCAGAAACTACACGAGCAATTTGTTCTTTAATTTTTGGAGGGGTGATGGAACGCCTACCAAATTTACGCATTGCATTTGCACATGGTGGAGGCTCCTTTCCTGCAACAGTAGGGCGTATTGAACACGGTTTTAATTGCAGACCAGATTTAGTTGCAATAGATAATAAAGTAAACCCAAGAGAATATTTAGGAAAATTTTGGATTGATAGTTTGGTACATGATGAGCAAATGTTGGATTTTGTAGTAGGAATGTTTGGCGCTAACCGTGTAGCATTAGGAACAGATTATCCTTTTCCTTTAGGAGAATTAGAACCAGGAAAACTTATAAAAGAAATGCCTTACGAACGTGATGTAAAAGAATTATTACTACACGGTGCTGCTTTGGAATGGCTGAATATGAAAAAGGAAATGTTTGTATAGAAAGATAGCTAATAACTCGCTACATATTATACAAACCTTCCGCAACCTCCCAATTAACAACATTCCAAAAAGAAGCGATATAATCGGCTCTAAGGTTTTGATTTTTTAAATAGTAAGCGTGTTCCCAAACATCCAATGCTAGTACAACACTTCCCTTCACTTCGATTTCAGGTAAATTCATTAAAGGATTATCTTGATTAGCAGTAGAAGTAATCACTAATTTATTTTCTTTAGTTTTTACTAACCATGCCCAGCCGGAGCCAAAACGTTTCATAGCTGCATCAGCAAATTGTTTTTTAAATTCATCAAAGGAACCAAATTGTTTTTTTATTGCTTCCGCTAATTTTCCATTCGGCTCTCCTCCTCCTTTCGGGTTCATTAATGTCCAAAACAAAGAATGATTGTAATGCCCTCCGGCATTATTTCTTAAAGCTGCAGGTAATTTTTCTACTTTATTAAAAATATTTTCTAGTGTTTGTGGACTTCCTAAAATATTTCCATCTACAGTTTCTAATGCTTTGTTTAAATTATTTACATAACCTTGGTGGTGTTTACTGTGATGAATCTCCATCGTCATCTTATCAATGTGTGGTTCTAATGCATCATAAGCATACGGCAATGCGGGCAAAGTATATTTTCCTGCATCTACAGGTAAAATTTCTTTCTCTAAAAAAGAACTAACTGTACTTGCGGATTTTACAATGTCAGAAGCTGCTATAGCACCCAATGTGAGTGCTGCTGCTTTTTTAAAAAATTTTCTACGTGAGTTATCCATTTTACAAATTAATACAATTAGCTAATCAGCTTATTAGCTAATTAATAAATTATACGAAATTAATCAACACTTGATTCTTCTCCACTGCCATTCCTTTTTTAACATTTATTTTTTTGATTACACCATCTGTTGGTGATTTGATAATGTTTTCCATTTTCATTGCTTCCAAAACCAATATTGCATCACCTTTAGCTACTGCATCTCCTTCATTCACTCTTACATCAAGAACCAAGCCAGGCATAGGTGCTTTAATTTCATTTACCTTGCTCGAATTCAAATTATCCATACCAAGGCTTTTCAAAAGCTCATCAAACTTGTCTTTAATTTGAATGTTGTAATTGTTTCCATTCACATTTATAGTAAATGATTTTTCTTTGTAATCCGCTTTTACAACTTGTGCTGTAAATGATTTACTATTTTTGATAATATGAAATGTATTTTCTTTTATTTCAATTTTATCCCAATCAAAGGCTTTTGAATCAATTGTTCCTGAATTTGCATTTTCAAAATTGATAGCAAATTCTTTTTTCTCGTTAACTTTAACTTTCAACATAAATTTAAATTTTTGTTTTAAAAATCATTATAAAAGTACGGATTTCAAATGAAAATAACCACTCATCACATAAAATTTGAAATCTACAATATTTTCATAACCTTTGGCTTGCAAAAAAATCGCTCATATGAATACCATTAAACAATTTATAATTATTGCTTTTGTTTCTGCCACACTTTTTTCTTGTGGAGTTTTTAATAATACGCAAAAAAATAAAACAGACAACTGGGCTGGAATTACTTTAGACACTTTAAGTGTTAGTCCCAAAACTCCAGAACCAGATAAATACCAAGCATCTGTAACGCGTGTAAATGATATTATTCATACAAAATTGGATGTAAGTTTTGATTGGGCTAAACAATATTTATATGGCAAAGCAACCATTACTTTAAAGCCCTACTTCTACCCTACATCCACTTTAATGCTTGACGCAAGAGGAATGGACATCAAAGAAGTTTCATTGCTTGTTGACAAAGTAAAAACACCTTTAAAATATATTTATGAAAATGATGTGCTCAACATCACTTTGAACAAAGAATACAAAGCAATTGAAACTTATACTGTTTTTATTGAATATGTTTCGAAACCAAACGAATTAAAAAGTGGTGGAAGTGCGGCAATTACTGATGACAAAGGATTGTATTTTATTAATGCAGATGGAAAAGAAAAAAACAAACCACAACAAATTTGGACGCAAGGAGAAACTCAATCCAACTCGGCTTGGTTTCCAACTATTGATAAGCCAAATGAAAGAATGACTCAGGAAATATATATTACTGTAGATAAAAAATACACAACACTTTCAAATGGAGAATTGACATCATCTTTTGATAATGGAGATGGAACAAAAACAGATTATTGGAAAATGGATTTGCCTCATGCTCCTTATTTAGCAATGATCGCCATTGGGGAGTTTGCAGTAATAAAAGATAATAAATGGAAAGGCAAAGAAGTAAATTATTATGTAGAAAAAGATTACGAATCCCATGCTAAAGCAATTTTTGGTAATACGCCCGAAATGCTTGAGTTTTATTCGAACAAACTGGGTGTTCAATATCCATGGAGCAAATATTCTCAAGTTGTGGTACGTGACTATGTTTCTGGAGCAATGGAAAATACAAGCGCTACATTGCATGGCGAATTTTTACAAAAAACAGATAGAGAATTACTTGATCATAATAATGAATCAGTAATCGCTCATGAATTATTTCATCAATGGTTTGGCGATTTAGTTACTTGCGAATCGTGGAGCAATTTGCCTTTAAATGAATCTTTTGCAACGTATGGCGAATATTTATGGGAAGAATACAAATACGGAATAGATGCTGCCGATTTGCATAGCGCACAATCTCGTGCTGGCTATTTTGCAGAATCGTCTCGCAAACAAGTGGAGTTGATTCGTTTTCATTATGACGACAGAGAAGATATGTTTGATGGACACAGTTACAACAAAGGCGGGCAAGTATTACACATGCTGCGTACTTATGTCGGAGACGATGCCTTTTTTGCATCACTTAAACTGTATTTAGAAACAAATAAATATACTTCTGTTGAGATTCATCAATTGCGTTTAGCGTTTGAACAAGTAACTGGCGAAGATTTAAATTGGTTTTTTAATCAATGGTTTCTATCAGCCGGTCATCCTGATTTAGTTATTAAAACTGATTACAATGCATCTACAAAAAAACAAAAAGTTCAGATAAAACAAGTTCAAGATTTTTCTAAAACACCATTGTTCAAATTGCCTATGTATATTGATATTTATGCCAATGGAAAAGTGGAACGTAAAAAAATTGTTGTTACAAAAGCAGATGAAACATTTGAATTTGATGTGGAAACAAAACCATCACTAGTAAATGTGGATGCAACAAAATCTACCTTGTGTGTTAAAAATGAGGTAAAATCAATTCAAGAGTGGGCATTTCAATATGCAAATGCACCCTTGTATTTGGATAGGTTTGAAGCACTAACACAATTAGCAGGCAAAATGCAAGACACACTTGCCGCAAGAACAATTTTAAATGCTTTAAATGATAAATTTTGGAGTTTAAGAAATGATGCAATTGCAATGCTTAAAAACATTCCAGCAGGACACGAAAAAGAGATTAAAGAAAAATTAATTTTAATTGCAAAAAATGATGAGAAAGCACCTGTTAGAGCTGCAGCAATTGATTATTTATCCGAAAACTATAAAGATGAAGATTTGCAAAGTTTATATAAATCTGCTTTAAATGATAAATCTTATGGTGTTTTAGGTTCTGCTCTTATTGCAATCGGAAAAGCAAATTCAAAAGAAGCAATGATACTTGCAAAACAGTATGAAAATGAGAAGAGCAACGATGTTCTATTTGCTGTTGGCGACTTATACGCAACGTATGGAAGCGATGATAACAATTCTTTTTTTACAAAAAATGCAGAAAAATTTAGTGGTTTTTCAAAAATTGGATTTATTAGTCAGTATGGAGCATTTTTGAAAAAAGCACAAAAAGACGAAACAGTAAATTCTGGTGCTGCATTATTACATTCTATTGCTACCGAAGCAGGCACAAGCAAATGGGTTGCTTATTATGCTAAAAAATCAATAAAGGAATTAGCAAATATGTATGGGGATAAGGAATTTAAAGCTTCGCAAAAATTAAAAGATTTGAAAGCAACAAATCCGAATGCTGGTGGTACACAAGAAATTGAAAGCCAAATTGAAAATGCACAAAAACAAAAACAAAAATTATTGGATTTGTATAATAGTATTAATTAGTATTTAGTAATAAGATACAAGTATTAAGATGAGGTACTTTTCAATAATTGTATTAATTGCTTTTTATTCATGCAACGAAAATAGCAAACCGGCAGATTTTGCTAATTCTCAAAAAAACAAGATTAAAACACGGACTGAATTTGTTTATACCACTATAAATTTCGAGCATGGGGACAAATCTAGCATGGACACTTATGATATATCTGGAAAGATTATAACTAATGAGACGTACTCATGTGGTGAAATACTAAGCAAAACGTTGTACAAATATTCTAGTGATTTAATAATTGAGGAAGTTTTTCAGGATTACGAGTCTGATAGAAAGATAACATATTATTATCTGTATAATAAAAATTTATTACAGAAAAAAAATGTAAAAGACAGGAATAATAACTCCACAGATTCTATTATTTACAAATATGATGATAGCGGAAAACTTTTAAATACTACTTATTATATACTAGGAGATTCAACAGGAAATGAAAGATATAAGTACGACAATAGGGGTAGGCTTATTCAAAAAAATTCTTCAAACAAAGATGTAAGTAATACTTATTTTTACAGCTACAAAGATTCTCTTTTGATTGAAGAACAAATTATTTTGAAAGATTTAGCTTTAGATTATGAGAGCAAAGAACTAAATAAGTATAGCTATGATAAATGGGGTGTATTAGTAGAAAAAAAAACTTATACAGCTAATGATTCTAAATTGATATTTGTTAGTAAATATTCCTACTCTTATTTCTATTAACCCCTAAATCAATTTACTACCCATTAAATACTCAGCAATTTGAATTGCATTGGTAGCTGCTCCTTTTCTTAAATTATCTGCCACTATCCACATGTTAAGTGTTTTAGGTTGTGTTTCATCTCTTCTTAAACGGCCAACCAACACCTCGTCTTTATCATGTGCATCCATTGGCATTGGATACTTTAAATTTTTTACATCGTCCACTAAAATTACTCCTTCTGTATTTTCTAAAATGGAGCGAATATCATTTAGTTCAAATTCATTTTCAAATTCCACATTCACACTTTCGCTATGCCCACCCATCACTGGTATTCTCACAGTGGTAGCAGTAACACGAATAGCATCATCCCCCATAATTTTTTTGGTTTCGTTAACCATTTTCATTTCTTCTTTGGTATAACCGTTATCGGTAAACACATCAATATGAGGAATCACATTTAAATCAATTGGATAAGCATAAGCCATTTCCCCTTTTACACCTTTTCTTTCATTCATCAACTGGTCAACGGCTTTCACTCCTGTTCCCGTTACTGATTGATAAGTAGAAACAATGATTCTTTTTATTTTATATTTTAGATGAAGAGGATTTAATGCCACCACCATTTGAATGGTAGAACAATTTGGGTTTGCAATAATTTTGTCTTTATCAGTTAATTCTGTTGCATTAATCTCTGGCACAACTAATTTTTTTGTTGCATCCATTCTCCAAGCCGAAGAATTATCAATTACTGTAATTCCTGCTGCTGCAAATTTTGGAGCCCACTCAAGAGATGTAGTTCCTCCTGCAGAAAACAATGCAACATTCGGTTTCATATCAATTGCCGTTTGCATACCCACTACATTGTATTTTTTCCCTTTATATGAAACTCGCTTCCCTACAGATTTTTCAGATGCCACAGGAATTAATTCTGTAACCGGAAAATTTCTTTCTTCTAACACTTGAATCATTTTTGTGCCAACTAGCCCTGTTGCACCCACTACTGCTACTTTCATTTTGTTTGTTTTTATCGTTTAAAATAAAACAGCCTTTCTAATTAAGAAAGGCCGTTGTGAATATATATAAAACACATAAACCTTTCCTATTGGAAATGTTTCTTTGTGTGCTTTTTATTTTTACAAATGATTTTCATCTTTTTCGTTTGCAAACCTAATTTGTTTTTTTGTAATCTGCAATTGATTTTAAAATTATTAATACAATAATATTCCTATACCACAAGAAAAAGGAATCATATTAGGTTCTCCTCTGTTTTTATTAAACAATTCTGATAGTGAATAAAAACCTTGTAAGGTTATTTTATCATAACCAATTCTAAAAGTAACACCATATCTAATTGGGTTTAAATTTTTAATCCAATAAATTTTTCGTTTGCCATCATCGTCTATCACTTTTGTATGTGCGTCTACCAGATAACCCACTTTCCCACCTATAGACATTTTAAATTTATGTCCATCACCAGTTCGTATTCTCAAACCAAAAGGAACTTCAATATAAGTGCAAGATAATTTATTGCGCCTGTAATTTGTGGTTATTGGTTCTATCGTAGTGTATTTTCCATCAATGGAATAAGTAATTCGTCCGTTTGAATGTACATTATGAGTACTCATTCCAACACCAAAGGTTAAACTAAACGGACCATAACCCACTGGATAATCCCACATAAAATAAGCATTGCCTCCCAATGAAAAGGGCTTTTGTTTAATCCCTTTAGGCATATTCAACCAACCATCGTAGCTAAAATCTGCGACAATACGGTCTTTGCGCTCTTTTATCTTTTTAGGAGCTTCTTCCTCTGTAGTTTGAGAAATCGCTACAAATCCTATAAAGAAAAAAAGTAAAAAGAATATTTTTTTAGTTGCGTGCATCAAAGTTTAAAAATAGCAAAATTTAAGATTACAAATTCATTAAAATAAACCTACTATCGTTTCGGATTTTTGAAGCCAATAGGTTTGTATGCCCAGCTTTTTTGCTCCTTCAATATGTTGAATACTATCATCAATAAATAAAGTTTCTGAAGAATTTAAATTGTTTTGTTTTAATACATACTCAAAAATTTCAGCATCTGGTTTTCTCATCCCTATTTTGTACGATAAATACATTTTTTCGAAGTATCCCGATAAATCATTGATTCCAAAAGTTTGCTTTAAATATTTTTCAAATTGAATGATATGAATTTCGTTGGTATTGCTCAACAGAAAAGTCCTATGGGTGTTTTTCATTTTTTTTAATATCTCTAGCCTTTGTTTTGGCAAATCAAGCAATAATGAATTCCACGCAGCATCAATTTGTTCAGCTGTAGTTGAGGGATTTAGCTCTTTTTTTAATTCTGCTCTAAATTCATCAGAAGAAATTTTTCCTTTTTCATATTGGTCGAATAGCTGCTGCTGTTGTGCTTGGGAGAAATGATTGGAAAAATTATTTAAACCAAGCTTTTTAAATTCAGATACAGCTAAATCATAATCTATATTCAAAATAACACCACCTAAATCAAAAATGATGTTTTTGTAGGCATTTACATCTATTGCCATAAATTTATTCCCTATTGATTTGTTAATTTGCTACAAATATATAGCTTTGCAGTCCGAAAATTACTTTAAAAAGTAATTGGGCCTATAGCTCAGTAGGTTAGAGCACCTGACTCATAATCAGGGGGTGCCTGGTTCGAGCCCAGGTGGGCCCACCAAAGCGGGGATTTCAAATATAAAGTTTGAATCCCCGCTTTTTATTTCCGC
>CAZJUY010000041.1:0-27688 GCA_964549315.1 uncultured Chitinophaga sp.
ATAAATTTCTCCGCCAACTTCACGATAAAGAATGGTTTCTCCAGCAGTTATATAGTACAATAATATCTCTCTTCCGTCTTCTTCTTCTCTAAGGACTTTTAGGCTACCTGAAATAACAATAGGCAAAGTTTTAATGTAACTATTTTCTTGCAATATTATTTCTCCTGCCTTAAAGTTTTTGATGGTTCCATTTGCCATCAGCTCTTGCTTCATTTCTGCATCAATATTCGGTATAGAAATTTTAGTAGTATCTGTTATCATTTTTTAATCTTATTTTATTATCTCAATTAAATTCTTCTTAATACGTTCTGAAATTTCATCTGTTGGTAAATCATTGTCCTCATAACCAAATGGATCTTCTATTTCTTCAGCAATTAATTCTAAACTTGCAAAAGCATAAAATACAAATAAAACCATCGGAATACTCGCCCATTTAAAATCATCAACCAAACCCAAGGGTAATGTAATAATGTATAGAAAAATAATACGTTTAATAAATGTGCTATACGAATATGGAATTGGCGTAGCCTTTATTCTTTCGCAAGCTCCAGCAATATTTGTAAACGACCTCAATTCTTCATTTAACACGATTAGTTTTTCTTCAGAAATTATATTTTCTTTTCTTAAATTTTCAACCTCAATATATATCTGCTGAGCAATTCTGTTTGGTATGTGGTTGTATTTTTTCAAATCTGCAGCTCTTAAATTCGGATGATCTTCTAACAACTCTTCTTTATAACCGCCACGAAGATGCTCTTTTAAAGCGAATGGATAATTCGAAATTAAAATTCTAAAATCATTTTTTAATTCTTTTTTTTCAGACGGAATAAATGCGTTTAGCTTAAGCATTAAGTTGCGTGTATTATTTACCAAGTCACCCCAAAGTCTTCTTCCTTCCCACCAACGATCATATGCAGTATTTGTTCTAAAAACCAAAAGCAATGATAAAACAAAACCAAGTAGAGAATGTAAAACAGTAGTGCTTCTAAATTTAACTATTTGAAGTTCTACATCTATATATGTTAATATTGAAGAATAGATAACCAATCCAATCATTGCTGGCAGCAACATTCGAAAAGAATCTGACTTATGAAAATGAAAAATTAATTTTGACCAATCTTTAGGGTTGTATGCTTTCATAAATTAAATAAATAGTTTAACATTTTAATCCTGTACCCAATCTAACTTGAAATCTAGTGTTGTATAATTCGGTAGAAAATTGTTTTGTAAAGAACCATTTCATAAACCTAATTTCTAATCCTTTAGAAAACTCTGCACCACATTTTTTTGTTTTTACCAATCGATAATATTTCAGCTTACCATCTTCATCAATGCATAAAACTACATCCATATAAACAGATTCGCAACCGCTACAGGACATCTTAATTTTTTGTTCTTTTAAAATTTTCGAATATTCTTTTTTACACTCTTCTTCTATTTTAGTCCACTCTTTCCACTGTGCTTCTTTTAATTCATATACCGACAATGCTTTACTTGAATCAAGCTCGGTAGTTATTTCCTGTGCATTACAAACAGAAAGTAAAATCAAAAACATATTAAACAAAAAATATTTTTTCATTAATCAACAATTACAATTTGATTTTTAAACTCTATTTTAAATCCTTTTTTAATTTTATTCCTTCTTCTTTTTTCCACCTCATCGTTTACTTTAACCAAACCTTTGTCAATTATTTCATTTGCCTCTCCTCCATTGCTACACCAGCTCATTGCTTTCAGCAATTGATTCAATTGAATATATTCTTCAGTTAAAGTGAATTTTTCCATATTGTTTTTTTAAAGAAAATGCGTTGCAAAAACTACAACGCATTTCCCTTTTTTATTATCATGATTTTTTTATGCCTTTACACTTGCACGAATAATATTCAAAGCACCACCTGCTTTGAACCATTCTATTTGTTGTTCATTGTAAGTGTGATTTGCTTTAATCTCATCTTTGGTTCCATCAGCATGATTTAAAACCAATGTTAATGGAGTGTTTGGAGCAAATGAAGTTAATCCAATAATATCAATTGAATCGTCTTCTTTAATTTTATCGTAATCCGATTTATCAGCAAATGTTAAACCTAACATCCCTTGTTTTTTCAAATTCGTTTCGTGGATACGAGCAAATGATTTCACTAATACTGCACGAACACCCAAATGACGTGGTTCCATAGCTGCATGTTCACGAGAAGAACCTTCGCCATAATTTTCATCACCAACCACAATAGAACCAATGCCTTTTGCTTTGTATGCACGTTGAACTTTTGGAACACTTTCATAGTTTCCTGTCAACTGATTTTTCACGCTATCTGTTTTTTCATTGAAAAAATTAACAGCACCAATTAACATATTGTTTGAAATATTATCTAAATGTCCACGGTATTTTAACCAAGGACCAGCCATTGAAATATGATCGGTAGTACATTTTCCTTTTGCTTTGATAAGCAATTTTAATCCTTTCAAATCAACTCCTTCCCAAGCAGCAAATGGATCTAATAATTGCAAACGGTCAGATGTAGGAGAAACTACCACACTTACTTTACTACCGTCAGCAGCCGGAGCTTGATATCCTGCATCTTCCACAGCAAAACCTTTTGTTGGTAATTCATCACCCGTTGGAGCATCAAATTTTACTTTCTCTCCTTTGTCATTTGTTAAATAATCCGTTAAAGGGTTAAAAGTTAAATCTCCAGCAATAGCCATTGCTGTTACTATTTCTGGTGATGCTACAAATGCATACGTGTTTGGATTGCCATCAGCACGTTTTGCAAAATTTCTGTTGAATGAATGTATGATTGTATTTTTTTCTTGTTTCTCTGCACCCATTCTATCCCACATCCCAATACAAGGACCACAAGCATTCGTAAATACTTTTGCTCCAATTGAATCAAACACATCAAGGAACCCATCACGTTTAATAGTAAAACGAATTTGTTCTGAACCAGGATTGATACAGTATTCTGATTTTGCTTTTAATCCTTTTGCAGAAACTTGTTTTGCTAAACTCACTGCGCGAGAAATATCTTCGTATGATGAATTGGTACAAGAACCAATTAAGCCTACTGATATTTTTAATGGCCAACCATTTGCAGTTGCCACTTCTTTTAATTTAGAAATTGGTGTTGCTAAATCTGGAGTAAATGGGCCATTTACGTGCGGCTCCAACTCCGATAAATTAATTTCAATTACTTGATCAAAATATTTTTCAGGGTTTGCATACACCTCAGCATCTGCTGTTAAATGTTCTTTTACAGTATTTGCTAATTCGGCAACATCTGCTCTTCCTGTAGCTTTTAAATAGCGAGCCATTGACTCATCGTAACCAAATGTAGAAGTAGTAGCACCTATTTCGGCACCCATATTACAAATTGTTCCTTTACCTGTACAACTCATAGAAATAGCACCTTCACCAAAATATTCAACAACTGCATCTGTTCCTCCTTTTACTGTTAGTATTCCCGCTACTTTTAAGATTACATCTTTTGGTGCTGTCCAACCATTTAATTTACCAGTTAATTTAACACCAATTAATTTTGGCATTTTTAATTCCCAAGCTAAACCAGCCATTACATCACAAGCATCCGCACCACCAACACCAATTGCAATCATTCCTAAACCACCTGCATTTACTGTATGAGAATCGGTACCAATCATCATCCCGCCAGGGAATGCATAATTTTCTAAAACTACTTGATGAATAATTCCAGCACCTGGTTTCCAAAAGCCAATTCCGTATTTATTAGAAACAGAACCTAAAAAATCAAAAACTTCTTTACTTTCTTTTGTTGCAAAGGCCAAATCGGTTGCAGCGCCCTCTTTAGCCATAATTAAATGGTCGCAATGAACTGTGGAAGGAACCGCTACTGTTGGTCTTCCACTTTGCATAAATTGTAACAAAGCCATTTGAGCAGTTGCATCTTGCATTGCAACTCTATCAGGAGCAAAATCTACATAAGATTTTCCTCTAGCAAAACTTTCTGCTTTTTGATCTTTATGCAAATGTGCATACAATATTTTTTCGGTTAATGTTAAAGGGCGACCAACTATTTTACGTGCTGCCTCTACTTTTGCTGGAAGGTTTTTGTAAACTTCCTTAATCATTTCAATGTCAAAAGCCATAGTTTAAGAAATTATGAATTATAAATTAAAAATTGTTGTTTCATGAACGGGGTACAAATGTACTATTTATTCGGTTTTTTTTAAATAAAAAAAGCGCAATTATTTTTCTTGCGCTCCTTTAGTTTTTAGGTAGTTGATAATGGTTATATAACCTTTATCTTGTGCTATCTTTAATGGTGTGTCATCAAAATCATTTTTGGCATTTATATCTGCACCTTTTTCTAAGAAAAAAACTACCAAATCGTATTTTCCTGCACGCACAGCACAATGCAATGGCGTATTACCACCATCATCTTTGTCGGTAATTTTACATCCTTTTGCCATAAAAATATCTACTAGCTCTTTATCAGGAGCTGGTTTATCTTTTGCTGGTTTGGTTGATGATGCGTACAAAATAGATTTGTGTAAAGGAAAAATGTTTTCTGGTTTCATAAAACTAGCGCCTTTACTTAATAGGTATTTTACTAAATCTACATGCGAATTTTGTAAAGCTATTTCTAAGGGAGAAGAAGTAAGCGTTCCGTTTTCATTATTAATTAATGTTGGATCTTTTTTTATAGCAGCTTCTACCATATTTACATTTCCACTTTTAATATAATCTAAAAATTTGCCGTCTTCAAAAAATGATATTTCAATAATAACTGTTTCCCCAGCTTTTGCTTTAATATCTCTTCTATAAGTAGACTTCTTATCTGTTGTAGTAGCTTCAATTACATTGTCACCCACTTTTAGAGTTATGTCAAGTGCTGTATATGCTTTAGCACTGTACAACTTTGCCGAACCGTTTACTTTTACCATACAATCCATATCAGCGGCAAGCGTACCCTTTGCTGAGCCACCTTTTGCAGCAGTTGCTGCTCCTCCTTTTTTTGCTTGAGCTAAAATCTGATTATTAATAAGTATGGTTAATGAAATAAACAGAACCGTTTGGGTAATTTTTGTAATCATATTGTCTTTTTTTAAAAAGTACACTAATATAGTACTTTCGGGAAATATAGCACCACTATTTGAACACTTTTTTATGAACTTTTTACAAACCGAACGATTAAATGCCTTATCAATGCTTTAGTTTTATACTTTTGTAAAACTATTATTACCAATAATTATCTATGGCTTCTTTTTTAAAAGAAAATATTAAAATATCACTCTCTGCTATCAGAAGTCAATTGCTGCGTACAATCTTAACTGCACTTATTATTTCTATAGGCATTATGGCTTTGGTAGGCATTTTAACAGCTATTGACGCGATGAAATCATCTATCAATAGTAATTTTACAAGAATGGGTGCTAATACATTTACCATCAGAAACAAAGAAATGACGGTGCGTATTGGTAAAAACGGAAGAAGACCAAAACATTTTAGAAACATTACCTATTCCGAAGCTATTGCATTTACCAAAGATTATACTTTTCCTGCTGTTCCTTCTGTTTCTACAATGGCATCCGGAAGTGCAACTGTAAAATTCGAATCAAAAAAAAGCAATCCAAATGTGCGTGTATTTGGTAGTGACGAAAATTATTTAGCCACGGCTGGTTACGACTTAGCAAAAGGAAGAAACTTTTCTACTCAAGAAATACAATATGGAAACCATGTTGCCATTATTGGAAAAGATATAGTGGATGCCCTTTTTACAAAAAAAGAAAATCCAATTGATAAAATAATTTCCATTGGTAGTGGTAAATACCGAGTTATTGGTGTATTACAATCTAAAGGAAATAGCGTGGGTTTTGGTGGCGACAAAGTAGTAATTTTACCTTTGAGTAATGTACGCCAATATTTTTCGAGCCCATTTATGACATTTACTATTAATGTAATGGTACTTAATAATCAATTGATGGATGCTGCTGTAAGTGAGGCAACTGGAAAATTTAGGGTAATCAGGGATGTTCCGATTGGCGAAGAAGAAAATTTTGAAATCACAAAAAGTGATAACCTTGCCAATTTATTAATCGACAATATTCAAAAATTCACTTTGGGTGCTACACTTATTGGTTTTATTACTTTGCTTGGTGCAGCAATTGGTTTAATGAATATTATGTTGGTTTCAGTTACTGAACGCACGCGAGAAATTGGAATTCGAAAAGCCATTGGTGCAACACGTGATGCTATTCGCAGTCAGTTTTTGGTAGAAGCAATTGTTATTTGCCAAATAGGCGGTTTAATAGGAATTTTACTTGGAATAATTTTAGGTAATTTAATTGGTTATGGACTTGGCGCAGGATTTATTATGCCTTGGCTGTGGGTAATTACAGGTTTAACATTGTGTATAGGCGTAGGAATTATTTCTGGTATTTATCCTGCAATAAAAGCTTCTAAACTTGACCCTATTGAAGCTTTAAGGTTTGAATAATTATTATTCTCTCTTATTTTTTTACACTTCTGTTTTTTGAGTTTATTCCTAAACACAATTTAAATCCGAATTCAAAGAAACAAGTCAATTTGTTTACCTTTTGGTGTTCTGGAAAAATAGTAGGTTTATAATTTACATACGATTTTGCACTTGTTGTATCTATATCAACTTGAATATTTGAATTCCCAATCATCAAAGCTACATAAGGATTAGCATAAACATTATTTTTTATATTGTAATGTCCTCCCCAAGTAAATCTTATCATATTTGAATACGCATCTTCTGATTGTCGATAATTTTGATAATTATCTTGACTTAATTCATTTATAAAAGGTTTGTTTTTGTAATATGAATAACGATAAAAATATCCTAAACCAATGTAAACTCCATTTCTGAAATTAAACTTTAAATCTGAATATAATTGGTGTCCTCTAGAAGGGCCAATGCCCAAAAGCGTATAGCCGAATCTATCTCCTAATTGATCCGCATATATTTTTTGGCCGCTCCACAAATAAGACGCACCAACATCAATTGATAATTTTTTTATAAAAAAATACTCTATTGAAATTCCCGGCTGAAGCAAAATTGCTCTTGCATCTGTTTTTAATAATACTTTTAGTTCATCCTTTTTTTTACTCTCATTAACTTGAGCAAAAAAATAAATTGTGTTAAGAAAAAAAACAAGAAGTATTAAATTTTTTATTTTCATAATAATAAATTAGAAAATTTTATTTTTTAACCATGCTTCTTCCAATACTTTTTGCCGTAACTACAAAATAATTCTTCGTTTGCTTTTATCTTTCTAGTTGCTTTAATACACACATCATTGTTATCATCCAATGTAATTACCGAATTATTTTTAAATTTTGAATTTGCTTGTACACTAGCATCATTTGCATATTTAGCAAAACATACTGTTTTGGACGAATCCATTATATTACCATTTAATAAATTGATAAAGTATTTATCTTTCCCTGCCTTTGCTCTTTTTTGCGCTTGCAAATCGGTTAATATTTCTCCTTTAAAAACTGCAATGGTTTCATCTTTGTAAATGTCTATTGCTGTAAACAATCCATTTCCAGAATCTGGTATTTGCGATTGACTTTTGTATAAATAATCGCCCTCAAGCGCATCAATTGTATTGTTGTAGGATGTTTTCAATGGTGTGGTTTAAATTTGAAATTCAGGTAAAGGTAGTTCTTATTCCTATTCAACAACTGGCTGAGTGAAAGACCTTGTTTAGCTTATTACATCTCTAAATCTACTACCATTTTTACGGCTTCTTTATCTCCCTCAGAAGTCGAATCAACTCTTCCAGTGTTCGTTTGTCCTTTCTGTAGTTCCAATATTTTGACTTTTCGGTAGAAAGTATGATATTATTATAACTGCCCTTAATGCAGATTCCTTTGTCGCTTTTTTGAGTTTCTTTCAATTCCTCAATTTGGAGTTTACATTCAAATAAATTAATTCTTTCAGTCTTTTCGCGTCCTAACGAATCGAAGAAAGTAAGACTCAAAAAATGGTCTTTTAACTCTAGGGAGTATAAATGAAATTTCTTTAGCCTGGTGTAACAGATTACAATTGCCATAATACCAGCTATTATCATACAAAGGTTCCTAAATTCTTTCGTCTGATCGTGTTGATTGTATAGTGCTAAAACTTTATCGCTAGGATGTCGTTTATTTACCCACATGGGCAATACAAAAGCAATAGTTCCGCAAATACCAAAAACAATAAGATTGTCCATTAAAAAATTAGGCAGAAAAAACTTCTCTTTCTCTTTTGTCGGTGTAAATTTCATTTATCTTAGAATCCTACATTAGTTTTCTATTCTAATATGGTATAAATAGCAATATTACGTTATTTTTTATTTTACTCTGTTAGTCGTAACATCCGCCACTCTTTTCCAAAATGACGTCACACCACAATTACATTATAAATTTAAAACAAATAAATAGACTTCAAACATTTTTAGGATAGAAGCCTATTTAAAAAGAATGTAGCGGAACGCTACGCTCAACGAGGGCAACAGGATATTAAACCTTTAGTGTTTTTACTTTACTTTGTGTAATAACTTGATTGCTTTCTATTACTTTAACTGTTGGTGGTTCTGAAAATTGATACGTTTTTAATTCCGCTACTAGGCCATTAAATTCATTGCTTGTAGCAACAATGACATTATCAAGTCCAATAACATCACCGCTTTTTATTTTTGCTTTCACACTCTTTGCTTCATTCGCTTCAAGTGTTACCAAATAACTGAGTGCTTTACGATGAACGTACTTCAATGCAATTGCTTCAAGGTCGGCTTGTTTATAGCGTTCTCGCAAACTTGTTTTTGCTGAAATGCAAATTGGTCCACGTTCTGAAGTATAAAACATAAGATCATAAATTACATTGGGAACAAATGCAACCTTTGCACTCATATATAACGGTAAAATGTTTTCTCTAACAAATAATGTTGCTAAAATATATTCAAATATTTTTCCATTCAAATTGTTATTTCCAGCAGGATGTTTTTGAAATGCGTCCCAATATATTGAAACATAGTCTGATGGATTTTTATATTTAACTGTTAGGAAATTTGGAAACAAACTATCAAATACAATTTCTGCTTTATTATCCTTTCCTAGTGTGATTCCTAGCTGATTTAATTTATTCATTTTTCTAGTATTAACTCTAATATTTTTTTTGCTGTAGCTTTTATGGCTGGTACAGCAACAGAATTACCAAATTGTTTATAAGCAGATGCATCAGCAACTGGAATAATAAAACCATCTGGAAACCCTTGCAATCTTGCCCACTCTCTAGGCGTCATCTTTCGAACTCCTTCTCGATTAACAACCCCCTTAATTTTTGTTTCTGGTGTAAAATCTGTAATTCTATTATCCAAAACTAAGTTCCTTTCTCTCCCCATTCCACCACAAACTACTGCATTTGCTATTCCATTGTCTGGAATAATTTCAAACCCAAACCCATTGCCCTTACTGGCATGTCTGCTTTTATGATTATGAAGTGTCTGTAAATACTGTGTAGAGAGGTAGTATCTAGTAGGTACGACTTTCTTTTCTTTTACACTGGCAAATGTTACTTTTTTATTTATCGGTTTTGGATATTCAAATTTTGTAATTTTTAAATCTTTTCTAAATCCAACAATAAAAATTCTTTCCCGGTTTTGAGGGACTCCAAATTCTTTCGCATTTATTATTTGAGGTTCGGGAACATAATATCCAAGATCATTCCGTAAAACATTTAAAATTGTTTCTAATGTTTTACCTTTATCGTGGCTACGCAATCCTTTCACATTTTCTAAAAATATTGCTTTAGGTTTTTTTCTTTTAATAATTTCGGCCACATCAAAAAACAACGTACCCCTTATATCATCAAAACCGCCTCGCTTACCAGCAATGGAAAATGCTTGACAAGGAAACCCTGCACACAAAACGTCAAATCCATCTGGTATATAATTTTTAACCCTATCTTTAGTTATATCACCAAAAGGAACTTCGCCAAAATTTGCACGATAGGTCTTTTGAGCTTCTTTGTCCCATTCACTAGTAAAAACACATTTACCTCCAAGACTCTGCATTGCTATTCTAAAGCCACCAATACCAGCAAATAAATCTATAAATTTAAATGTATAATTTTCAGGTGTAGGAAATGGAACATTTTCAACTTCAAATAAAAGCTGTTGCAGTGCATCTTCAGCAACTAAAGGCAATTGCTCTTCATCCTTTTTGAAAGCAACATATTCTTTTAAAACTTTCAAAGCATCTTTTTTATAATGCTTAGAAGCTCCATTATGAATATTATGAAGATAGTGAGTTAAAACAGCTTTCTTGTTTTCCTTTGGTTCAACAAGCCTAATTTGAAAACGCTTGCCATCAAATTCATCAATGCTTATTTTTTCTTTTAGCTTCATTTGTCCTTTTAATTTCTCTGACACAAGTTTGTGAATTTTTCTGAATATTGGAAACGAAAATTTTTAATGTTTTTAATCATTTTTCAACAAATTCCAATATGTTTTTCAAAAATACTGCTTATTTATAGCCATATTCTTTGCAATCTAAAATACTTTTACCAAAATTTACATCGGATCCACATCAATGTTTACTCTTACACTTTTAAAAAGTTTATCGGTTTTAAATTTAATAAGCAGCTCAGTAATTATTTTTTTTGCTTGAACCACTGAAGCATCTCGTTCTATTTTTAATAAAATATTTTTGTGGTATAAATTGCGCACACGGGCTACTAATGGAAACTCAGGACCTAAAACACGCTTTGCAAAATGTTGTTTTAAATCTTCTGCCAAACTTTTTGATGCTGCATTTACCAAATCTAAATCACGGTGTATTACCGTTAATTCAATTAAACGGAAGTAAGGGGGATAATTAAAGTTTTTTCTATCCATCAATTGGTTGGTGTACATTACCAAATAATCATTGTTCCAAACGTTTTGTATAATATCATGGTCAGGATTATGGGTTTGGATAATTACTTTTCCTCTTTTATTTTTTCGCCCTGCCCTACCCGATACTTGCGCCATTAATTGGTAGCTCCGTTCAAAAGCTCTAAAATCAGGAAAGTTTAACATGCTATCAGCATTTAAGATTCCTACCATACTCACATTATCAAAATCCAAACCTTTGGTTACCATTTGTGTTCCTACCAAAACATCTACATTGCCATCTTCAAAATCTTGAATAATATGTTGGTGTGCAAATTTGCTGCGTGTGGTATCTAAATCCATACGCGCTATTTTTGCTTTGGGATAAAATATTGCTAATTCTTCTTCAATTTTTTCGGTTCCAAAACCTTTCATTCTAATATTGGTATCGCCACAGGCTGCACATTTTGTTGGCGGCTTAATAGAATAACCACAGTAATGGCAGCGCAATTGGTTTGTATTTTTATGATACGTTAAACTTACATCGCAATTGGTGCATTGTGGCACCCAAGCACAAACATCACATTCTAGCTGAGGAGCAAATCCTCTTCTATTTTGAAACAAAATAACTTGTTCTTTATTTTGTAATGCAAGTGTAATATGGTCGAGCAACATAGGCGAAAAATGTGATTTCATCATTTTCTTTTTTGTTGCTTCTTTTACATCTGCAATTAAAATTTCTGGCATTTGTATTCCACCAAACCGTTGTGTCATTTCTACAAAACCATACTTGCCATCCTGTGCATTAAAATAACTTTCTACGCTTGGTGTTGCCGAACCCAATAATGTTTTTGCTTTGTGTAAATGTGCTAAATAAATGGCGGCATCGCGTGCATTGTAGCGTGGAGCAGGGTCATATTGTTTAAATGATGTATCGTGTTCTTCATCTACTATTACTAACCCTAAATTTGAAAATGGCAAAAACAAAGCGGAGCGGGCTCCTATAATTAATGACGAAGGATGATTAACGAAGGAAGAATCTTGTTTTATTGTAAGGACATTTTTCCAAATCTCAACCCTTTCGTTTTCATTAAACTTACTGTGATAAACACCCACTGCATCGCCAAAATATTTTTTCAATCGATTTATTATTTGTGTTGTTAATGCAATTTCAGGCAGCAGATACAATACTTGTTTTCCTTGTGCTAATGTTTGTTCTATAAGCTTTACATATATTTCTGTTTTTCCGCTGGAAGTAACTCCGTGTAATAGGATAACGTCTTTGGTGTTGGTTGTTGGTTGTTGGTTGACAGTTGTTTGTTTGTTTTCTTCATTCATCAATCGTCCATCAGCATTCAAAATTCCGAACTGTGTGTTTATTGACTCTAAAACTTTTTGTTGCACTTCATTTAACTGCGACACTTTATTTTCTGATTCAAATGCTGATAATCGTCCAACTTCTTTTTCGTAAAGTTCAATTATATTTTTTTTCTCTAAACTTTTTATTGCTGATTCTGCTCCTATTACTTGTTTTAAAATATCTTTTCGTTTTACTTCTACTTTATTTTCTGAATATCTGTTTGATAATTTTATGAATGTCATTAAAACATCCAATTGCTTTCCTGCCTTTTTTTCTAATGAATCAAAAATATTTTTTAAATGTTCTTCGCTATTATTTTCGGCCGTTAATCTAATATAGGTCTCAAATTTTGGTTTGTACTTTTCTTTTAACTCTTCTTGAATGATTACTATTCCTTTTTCAATCAATGATTTAATAATTGGATAGACCGTTTTTTGTTCTGTTATCTCTGCTATATCATTTAATGATAAAACTTCTCTAATTTCTAATGCATCTACAATTAAAAATTCTTTGTCGCTCAATTCATTTTTTTGAATGTGTGTTTTATAGTTGGCATTCAATACCACTTTTGTTTCGCTAGACAAACGCAAACCGCCAGGCAAAGCTGCCACCATTACTTCACCAATGGTACACATGTAATAAGTACACATCCATTCCCAAAATGCAAATTGAGTTTCATTTACAATAGGTTGTTCATCCAAAATAGATTCGATGTATTTTGCAGCGTATTGCTTGGGCGGATTTTCATGAATTTTTCTTACAAGCGCAGAATATAATTTACCTCTACCAAATTGCACTACCACACGTTGTCCTACTGCAATGTTATCATTCATTTCAAAAGGGACACGGTAAGTGTAAAAATTTGGAACAGCAAGTGGTAATATTACATCAACAAAAAGTGTAGTGCGGCTCATTGCACAAATATAATTAAAAAGAAAGCTTAGGTGTTAGAAGGTTGATTTAAAGAATTGCTGATTTGTAGATTGCCAAATGTCTATTGATAACTGATTGTTTATCGTCTAATCGCTATTCCCTAATCGCAAATAGCTACTCACTACCATTACTCTTTTTTAAATACAATATTTTTTCCCCTTGTTCCTCTTCTTCTGTAGTGTTTGCTTTGTGTTTCTACTATAGATTTAAAATTTTCAACTTTTGCGGATGATGGGTCAATCAAAGGATGTACATTATGAATTGTCTTTAAAGTATCTACAATAAAAGGGATATGTGCAATTGGCATTTTAAATCGTCTTTTGGTAAAGCCTGTTAAAAGGTTAGATTGAAACCTGTCTGTAGCAACTGCAATTTTTGTAAATCCCATTTCTTTGGCAAGCCAGTAGGAGTTATAAATATTTTCGGTGCTGTGTTCTGCTTTTTCTTCCAATATAATTTTTTCTTTTGGCACACCTAGTTGTTCTGCATATAAAGCCATAATTCGAGCTTCAACATAAGGTGTATAAACTGCACCTCCCGAAAAGATAACGTTTTTCGCAATTCCTTTTTTAATCAGATAAGATGCCCAAATCACTCGCCCTCGCATAGCCATTGTCCATTCTTTTCCATCAAAAGGAACACCCGGAACAATAATTACATCATAGGGCTGATTTTTTAAAGCGCGTTTAAATAATTTATTAGGAGCAGGTCGGAAAAATGCACAACTAGATAATACAACTAATAATAATGGGATTAATAATTTTGATTTCATAAAAATTATAACAATAAAAAAAGGAAAATGTTTTATAAAGACAAAATGTTTACCATTCGCATTAAATCTGGATTCAACTCTTGAATATGTTTAATGGCATTTTCAAACGGTGTATATTTAATTTGATTGTTTACAATACCTGCCATACAATTTTTTTCTCCTTTTAATAACCCTTCTACTGCTGCAAAACCCATTCTGCTTGCATTTACTCTATCCATTGCTGTTGGGTTCCCACCACGTTGAATATGACCTAACACAGTAACACGTGTATCATAAAGCGGTAATTGTTTTTTCACTTGTTCTGCAATAGCAAATGCTCCTCCTGCTTCATCGCCTTCGGCTACTAAAATAATTTTTGAAGATTTATTTTTTCTTCCATTTTTTAATCGTTGTATTAAACCTTCAATATCTGTTTTTGTTTCCGGAATTAAAATAGATTCGGCTCCCACGCCAATTCCTGCACGCAATGCAATTAAACCAGCATCTCTTCCCATTACTTCTACAAAAAATAATCTATCATGACTTTCAGCTGTATCTCTTATTTTATCCACTGCTTCCACTACTGTATTAATTGCAGTATCGTACCCAATTGTAAAATCTGTTCCTAGCAAATCATTATCAATTGTTCCTGGGCAACCAACAAAAGGAATATCAAACTCTTTATTAAATTGCAATGCACCAGCAAAAGATCCATCACCACCAATTACAATAACACCATCTATTCCGTATTTTGTAATATTCTCAAATGCTTTTTTTCTTCCTTCAGGTGTTAAAAACTCTTTGCTACGTGCAGTTTTTAAAATCGTTCCACCTCTTTGGATAATATTAGAAACTGATTTTGCATTCAAAGAAATAAAATCTCCTTTTATCATTCCATCATAACCACGCATAATTCCCATTACTTCCACATTGTTGTACAATGCGGTTCGAACTACAGCTCTAATACAAGCATTCATTCCTGGCGAATCTCCCCCTGAAGTAAAAACGGCTATTTTTTTCATTTTTGAAAAGTTCTATTTCGACTACGAATATACGAATGTGAAATCAGATTTTTAGAATTGATTTATTTTCGTGAAATTTAATTTACTTTTACAGCAATACATATTTTTAATTTTGGACAATCTGATACATAATTTTTTAGCCATTGAGGGTAATATTGGTGCAGGAAAAACAACTTTAGCTACTAAATTATCGAATGATTTTGATACACGTTTGTTGCTAGAGCAATTTGCCGACAATCCTTTTTTGCCAAAATTTTATACGGAACCCGAAAAACATGCTTTCCCTTTAGAACTTTCGTTTTTAGCGGAACGTTATTCTCAATTAAAAGAAGAACTAGTAAAGCAAGACTTATTTAAACCAAAAGTAATTGCTGATTATTATTTTTTAAAATGTTTGATTTTTGCCAAAGCCAATTTAAAAGATGATGAATATGATTTATTTAGTAAGCTTTTTCACATCATTAATCAATCATTACCAAAACCCGACTTGTTTGTTTTCCTTTACCACCCAATCGAAAATTTACAAAAAAACATAGCAAAGAGAGGAAGAAATTATGAGCAAAATATAAGTAATGATTACCTAGAAAAAGTGCAAAACACCTATTTTGATTTTTTAAAACAGTTAAATGACACCCCGATTTTAGTCATAGACGTAAACAACAATAATTTTGTTGAAAACAATCAGGATTTCGAATCGATTAAAATACTGCTCAACAAACCGTACCCATTGGGAATTACAAGAATTAGTGCGCACTAATTACATTAAAATAAACTTAAAAAACAATAATATTTAGCTTAAATACTTTCATAATTTGAAAATTTAGTTATTTTTGCACCTTATTGTATCACAAACAAATAACTATAAAATTTTCTATTTAGAAAGAACTAAAACTGACAAAAAAATGAAAAAGCAATCTTTACAAATACTTGGTTTAGCACTAGTTGCTACTATTGGGTTTACTGCTTGTAACGGACTTGGCAAATTGGTTAAAAATGCCGACAAAATTACTTACAAAGTAACTCCAGATCCAATTGAAATGCATGGAGACAGTATTGCAACTGTTAGTATCTCTGGTACTTACCCAGCAAAATTATTCCCTAAAAAAGCTACAGTTACTGTTACTCCTTTCATCAAATATAATGGTGGAGAAAAAGCATTAAAACCTGTAACTTTAATAGGAGAAAAAGTTGATGCTGCAGCAAAAGGGCAAAGAATTGCATATAAAACAGGTGGAAGTTTCTCTCATTCAACTGACAAAATAGCTTACACTCCAGAGATGAAAAATGCAATAGTTGAATTGCGTGTTACAGGTGCTGTAAAATCTAAAACTAAAGATTTACCTGCTAAAAAAGTAGCTGATGGGACTATGGTTACATCATTACTTGTTAAAGCTGATGACAAAGCAATTATCGGAAAAGATAATTTCCAAAAAGTAGTTGCACAATCTACTACTGCAAACATTTTCTTTGTGATTAACCAATCACAAGTTCGTGGGACAGAAATGAATAGCACAGAAATGAAAGCTTTTAAACAATATGTTACTGATGGGATAGCAAACCCAAATTATTTTTTCAAAAACATGAACGTTTCTGCCTATGCTTCGCCAGATGGTGAATTAAGCCGTAATGCAGATTTAGCTGAAAATCGTGCTAAAGAAGCTACGAAAGCAATGATGGCAATGTTTAAAGACAAAAAAACAAAAGTAGATACTGCTAAAAACGAATCTTTTTATAACAAGGTAACTACTGCAGAAGATTGGGATGGTTTCAAAAAAGCAATGGAAGCATCGAGTATTGCTGATAAAGCTTTAATCTTACGAGTATTAGAAATGTATCCTGATGGAGAAGTTCGTGAGAAAGAAATTAAAAATTTAGCTGCTACTTATAAAGAAGTTGCTGATCAAATTTTACCGAAATTACGTAGATCAGTTATGACTTTAAATGTTGATGTAAAAAGCCGTACAGATGAAGAAATTACAGCTTTAGTGTCTTCTGACCCTTCTAAATTGTCAGTTGAAGAATTACTTTATGCTGCTACTTTAACTACAGATTTAAACAAAAAATTAGATGCTTACAAAAAAGCAGAAAGCCAATACGCTTCTGATTGGAGAACGTCTAATAATGTTGGTTGTGTTTATTTAATGCAAAATAAATTGAATGATGCTGAAGCGCAGTTCAAAAAAGCAGATGGAATTTCAGCTAACAATCCAATTATTAAAAACAACTTAGCAATTTGTGCTCGTTGGAAAGGTGATCGTAAAGCTGCAATGGATATGTTAAAAGGAGCTACTGCTGCTGGTTCAGATGTTAGCTATAACATGGGAATAATTGAAATTCAAAATGGTAATTATGCTTCTGCTGTTTCTAACTTTGGAAGTGCAAATTCATTCAATTCAGCATTAGCTAAATTAATGAATGGTAATGCAGAGGCTGCTATGAGTACAATCGATAATTCAACTGAAAAAGAAGCTGCTTTATCTTTCTACTTAAAAGCTGTTGCTGGTGCACGTCAAGGAAAAACAGATGTTGTAACAAATAACTTAAAAGCTGCTATCCAAAAGGATGCTTCTTTAAAACAAATGGCTAAAGATGATGCAGAGTTTATCAAATTACGTGATAATGCTGAATTTAAATCATTAGTTAACTAATTATATTGGAAAATTATAGTTTAAAAACCTTCCGTTATTAGACGGAAGGTTTTTTTTTGGAATACACTTTGTGAAAGGTATTAGTCTATTAACTAAATTTACTACGCAAAAAAACTACTAGATGCTTTTTTATCGCCCCTATATTTTATTTTCGGCAAGTTTTGTTGTTTTATTCTTCTTTTTTGGAAGCATAAACGACAATAAAAATCATACTAGGAACTTGAGTATTGTAGAAAAAAATGATACTTCTAAAACTAAAAGTTATTATTTAGAAATGAGAGGAAATGTGCGTATTCAAAAAGGAGAATCAAAAGATGAATTAAAACCTTTGGATAGCGCTATGATTACTATTTATAATGGTGCCATTCCCTATTCAGAAATATTTACAAATAAAAAAGGCAAGTGTAGTTTTAAATTGCCATTGGATAAAGTTTTTAAAATTGAAGTTTCTAAAAATAAATTTGTTACAAAATTTTTTGAAGTAAATACAAAAGTTCCTAATGATAAAAAAGATGAATATTCATTTGTTTTTGACATCGATATTTTTGAAGAAGTAAAAGGATTAGATGTTACTGTATTACAAAAACCAATCGCAAAGGTTGCCTACAATTTAAATTCAGAAGGATTTGCTTATGACGTTGCATATACAAACCGAATAAATCTTGATTTAAAAAAAATGTATAAGAATTATTATTTACTTGAAAAATTAGGTTCGGATACTGATTCAACGGCTTCTATTAAAAACACAAATACAACAACAAAAAAGTCTCCTTCTCCTAAAAAGTAAATTGGAATTATATCTTGATACCAATTACGAGAATATCATCTACTTGTTCTAATTCACCCTTCCATTGTTCATGATGGAAATCTAAAAGCATTTTTTGCTCTTCCATTGTATTATCTTGTATTTCTATCAAGAGTTCCTGAAATTTTTTATACTTAAATTTTTTACCATTTGGTCCGCCAAATTGATCAGCATAACCATCTGTAAAAAGGTAAATAGCATCTCCTTTTTTTAATGGTATTAAATGATTTGTAAATTTTTTAGATTCAAAATTTTCATGGTCTGCTCCTATCGCTTGTTTATCAGCTTTTATTTCAATAAACTCTTTGTTGCGAACAATATATAATGGATTATTAGCTCCAGCATATTCTAACTCCATCTTATCTAAGTTAATTGCACACATAGACATATCCATACCATCTTTAATGGAATTTAGATTTTTGGCTAATTGTCTATTTAAGAATCCCAAAGCATCAGCTGGCGAATTAACTTCTTTTACCGTTAAACTTTGATTTAATATAGTGCTTCCAATAATACTCATCAATGCACCAGGAACTCCATGTCCCGTACAATCAACAGCCGCAATCACAATTATTTCTTTAGATGGGTTATTTTCATTTGGAGTTGTTTTTACAGTAGAATGCCAATAAAAATCGCCACTAACAATATCTTTCGGTTTATACAGAATAAAATAGTTCTTTAAAATGTTGTTTATTCTATCTGGTGGGGGTAGAATTGCTTCTTGAATACGTTGCGCATAAGTAATACTAGCTTTAATATCTTTATTTTTTTCTTCAATTATTTCATTTTTTTCAGCCAATTGAGCATTGGATTCAGCTAATGCTAATCTAGAAATAATTTCTTTTTTTGTAAGATTAGTTCGGGTATAAACGAGTAAAATAGTAAATAAGGCAACTGTACCAGTGAGCATTCCACCATTAATTAATATTTGGCTTAATTCTAATTTACTGAAAAGATTAAAAAATATAATGTTTGCTATAAAAGTAATTAATACAACCATTATGGAATACTTTGTATTCCATAACACAAACATTCCAGCCCCAATAAATAAAGCTATGTATGCAAACGTATGCTTTTGAAATTCTGCAAGATCTAAAACGCTATACATATATGCATTCTGAATAGAAATACCTAAGAAGGGAATAAATGCAAATATGAATGGATATTTCGAAAGTTTTTCTTTAAAAAAAAGAGGAATTATAGTAGCTACCGAAACTGCCAATCTAAAAATTAAAAAATCGGTAAAATGGCTAGGTACATTAAAATAATCACCAATTACCCACAAAGGATTAAGAATTACAGCAACCCAAACAACTAAAATATGATATTTTAGAGCAGTTGCATCTAATTCACTTTGCCAATCTACTTTTGTTGATCCTGCCGATTTAGACATTATTAATAAGTTTATCCTAAACCAAAGTTAGTTAAATTTATTATCCAAAATACTCTTCTAGTTTAAATGTATCTTTTAGCCGAATTCCTTTTTCTGTTTTTTGAACAGTACAACATTCATTAAAATAATCATGTTCTAAAAAAAGAATCATTTCTTCGTCTGCTGCTTGATTTAAAAATTTCTCTTTTTCATCAAGTGTTAAAAGGGGACGTGTATCATAACCCATTACATAGGGCAAAGGTATATGACCTGTTGATGGAAGCAAATCGGCCATAAAAGCTACTGTTTTACCTTTGTATTTTATTTTAGGGATCATCATTGCGTCTGTATGTCCACGCATATATGATATGGAAAAATTATCTCCTAAGATTTTTGAATTTTCGTTTTCGATAAATTTTAGTTGCCCTAATTCATGCATAGGAATAATATTTTCTTTTAAAAAACTAGCCCTTTCTCTTTTATTTGGTTCTGTTGCCCATTTCCAATGCTCTTGATTGCTCCAATAAGTAGCATTTTTAAAAACAGATTCAAATCCTGTTTTATCTTTATTATATCTTATTCCTCCTCCGCAATGATCAAAATGTAAATGTGTTAAAAACATATCGGTAACATCATCTGTAGAAAAACCTTTTTCTTTTAATGACTTTTCTAAAGAAAAATCACCATGCAAATAATAGTGAGAATAAAATTTTGCATCTTGCTTATCACCTATTCCATTATCGATTAATATCAACCTATCTCCATCTTCAATCAACAAACACCGCATACTCCAAGAGCACATATTATTTTCGTCAGCGGGATTCGTTCTAGTCCATAAAGATTTTGGAACAACGCCAAACATTGCTCCTCCATCTAATTTAAAATTTCCTGTATTTATAACATGTAATTTCATAAAATATCATTTTAAAATTAATCTTGCAATTCCCCATATTTAATAGCACAACCTTTAAATTTTTTGCCATTTAAAAGAATTTCTGCTGAATAATTATATTCCTTATCGCTCATGCCATCGTTGCATTTTCCTTTATTGATTGTAATTTTAATGGTATCGGATTTTGTTTGTGCTTGATAAATTGCAATTTTATTTTCAACTTTAGAAACCATATAGTTAAATGAATAATATTTTTGATTCATTGGGTCGTAAAAATCAATTAAATTTTCTTTTGCAGAAATTTGTACTTGCCAAAAAGGTTCATTTCCTACACACCAAAAGTCGTAGGGAATACAAACATTTTTATAATACTTTTGTTCAGCACTAATTATTTTTTTTATAATTATATTAGAATTATCAATTACAACGCCTTCAAACTCTACAACAATCTTTTGTCTTAAATAAGGCTTTAAAATTGCTTTGTAAATTGAATCGATCTTATCAACGCTACCAACTACATCAAACACTGCATTATTATCACAATCATAAAATTTTCCCTCTATGTACATTCCTTTGAATGTTTTAAGCTCATTGGCTTTTTTTGCTTCTGCCTTTTCTGGGCTAACCAATGTATCTTCTTGTTTAGGCGTTTCAACATTTGTAGTGCACGAAAACAAAAATAACGAATAAAGAATAAATATTTTTTTCATAAAAATTCAAAAATTAAAGCGCATTTAAATATAATGCGCTTTAAAACAAAAAAGGGTTAAGACAATTTTACTTTTTCCACTTAGCATATTCGGTTTCAGCAATTTGCTTTATGATACTTTTAATAGTTCCTGCCCAATAGTTTCTCATACCCACCCCTACTGCTTTTCCTTGCATTTTATTTGACAACAAAACTTTTTTTGTTTTGATATCAAAAAAGGTTACAAAAACTGTTGCTTGTTCCATTCCTTTGTCAAAATTTTCAACTATAAAAACAAGTCCAACACCCTCTTTCTTTTCGCCAGCTGGATATTGCTTAACCATTTCAGCAATTTCTTTTTCAGTAATAGTTGTTGTATTATAACTCATACAACTTTCTGTTTTTATTTTTTGGTTAACAGTTGCTATAGGATTCAAATCATAATAAACATTATCTTTTTTCAATGCTTTTTTAAAATTAAAATTTTGAGGTTCTTTTGCGACAAGTGCATTCCATTCAGGAATCCATTTGTTTTTCATGTCATACCCAGAAGCAGGTAATGCTCCAAATCTTTGGTCAAATTGACCAACAAAATGCGCCTTAGTAAAATCTAATCCATACCAAACTATTTCATTTGCTGAAAACACAGTAGTTGCATCTTGGGCATTTGTCGTACTAAATCCTAATACGACCAAAGAAAATAAAATTATTTTTTTCATTGTATTATTATTTATAATTATTCAATAATTAACATCTCTACACGTCTGTTTTTTTGACGACCTGCTTCAGTTTTGTTATCAGCAATTGGTTTAGTAGCGCCAAACCACTCCACTTTAAATCTGCTACCAGAAACTCCTTTACTCACCAAATAGTTCTGAACCGCTTTAGCACGCTTTTCAGAGAGTTTCAAATTAGTTGTAGGATTTCCTTGGCTATCTGTATGTCCAGATATTTTAATTCTCCATTGTGTTTTTTTAGCCATTAAAGTAGCCAATTCATCTAAAGAAGAATACGATTCTTGTTTGATAATATCTTTTGCTGTTGCAAATTCTAAATTATCAAATGCTTTTTTCAATATTTCTTCTTCTTCTTTTTCTAATTTAATAGCAACATCTTTTGCGTCTTCTGGTTTTAATTTTTTATCATCTGGTTTAATAATAATAAATCGGAAGTAACCATCTTTTACATCACGTAATGCTTTTTTAGCAATACCACCAACCATCACTTTTACTTCTTTTATACCATCAGTGTCTTCTCCTTCTAATCTAAAGACAACAAACTCATCAGCTGGTAAATCATCAAATCCAAAACTTTCATCTTTTTTACGAACTGACGTTCTTAAAACGTTTCCTTGATTATCTATTAACAATAATTTTACTTCTGGACAACCATTGTTACTTGCAGGGCCTGGTTTATCAGGACATTCATCAGTTTTATCCATAATGCCATCACCATCTTTATCTGGACAACCTTTAAACTCTGGCAATCCTGGTTCATCTGGGCAATCATCTTCTTTGTCAATTATTTTATCCCCATCTTTATCAGGGCAACCGTTAAATTCAATCAATCCTGGTTCATCTGGACAAGCATCTTGTTTGTCTACGATTCCATCTCCATCTCTATCAGGACAACCATTAAATTGAGGCAATCCTGGCTCATCAGGACAAATATCATCTTTATCTTGAATGTGGTCACCATCTCTATCAGGACAGCCTAAAAATTCCCAAGTACCAGGTACAGTTTTACACTTATCCTTTTTGTCTGAAACTTTATCTCCATCTTTATCTTTTGGTCTACCATACATTATTGGTATTTTCAACAATACATAAGCATCTGCACCATAAATAGGTTTATTTGTAATCCAAGGAGCTAAACTACTTGTCCCAACAACCAGTGGTCCTAAACGTAACGCAACACCAGCTTTAAACAAGCCCGTTGCATCATATGAAATTGGAATAAAAGCACCAAACCATTTGTGATCCCAACGTGGAGTAATACTAAACGTTGTTATGTCGTGTACTTTTTCTTTATTATTTTTTGATCGTGGAGACCAATATGCGGTGAAATTGGCGTAAACGTCTTTCCAAATATTATAATCCACTTGCAAACTATATGCTGTAGGTAAATTCATTTTATAATATTGTTCTCCATCTTGCATATTAAATGTGTTTTTTAACACCGTATCAAATGATGCAACTGAGGAAACTGTGTCAAAAGCATGTAAATTCCAATAACCAATATCTGCAGTAAAATTGTGTGAGTATTTCCCTTTTTTAAATTTCACATACCCTAAATCAACAGCAGAAACACCTACTCTTAATTTGTATTTATTTTTGTCTTTACGCCACAATCCTGTTTGGCCATCCATATCATATTTAAATTTTTCGTAATCTGGACGCCATTCGTAAACTACTCCTAAGTCGAATCCAAAGGATAAATTTGAAACTTGCTTATAGTTTATACTAGTTTCTTTGTCGTAATTATTTGAGTGACCATAACTAACCTCTGAATGAAAAAGTGAAAGAGTAGTATCATCTGTAAATTCATAATCAAGATTTTTTATATGCATATATGCTGACTGTAGCCCCTGCAAATACTTGATACTAGCTCCAGCTTTTAAAAAATGTGGTCCATCATCCTTAAATACATGACCATATGTAAGACCATATTCAGCCCATGTCATGGTTTGAATACTTAAATATTTATTATTTAATTGCTGAGACCACAACGATGGATAGTCTAATTCATTTAGAATTAATTTAGCCAATTTGGGTTCTAAACCATCTACATTAAAGATTGTCCTAATTCTAGATTTAAGAGCAAAAGCATTTTTTGTTCCTATGCTCACCATAAATGAAGGAAACTGAACTTGACCTGAAAAGTATATCGACTTATTAAACTTACTTTCCTTTTCGTATAAATAATTATCCTTAAATAAGGTATCATCAAATGCATAATAATGCCCGTATTGATCTTTTTTAAGAGCTTCTCTTTTTAATCCAATGTAGTTGTTGTATAAATTGAGGCTAAGTCCAGCTAAAGTAACATCAACTTTATATCTACTATTAACAACATTAGCAGGGTTTAAATCAGTACCTGTCACTCCAGAATAGTTACTATTAATATATCCTAAAAAATCTTGTCCTTTTGTAATTGTTACAAAAGACAGCAAGACAAAACTTAAAATCGTAATTTTTTTCATCTGATTTTTATTAAAATTCAGTGATAAATATACTACTTTTTAAGAAAATAAAACTACTGAAGTTGGTAAACGTAAATAGCTCTCTCTGATGAGCCAGTAACAAGGTTATATACGCCTTGATTGTTCAAATCTGAGATTCCAAAGAATGTATTCCCGGTCAATGGGAATTGCTTTAAAAACTGACCATTTTCATCAAACAAAAAAAGCTGATTTGTTAAATCTGACACTACACCAATTTTTGAGGTTCCATCTTTGAAAGTAAAAACCAAAGGAGGATGCGATATTTTTTCCTCAAACTCATGCTTAAATAACAATGTTTTGTCTTGAGAAAACACTTTCAACTCATTTCTAGTTAACAGTATATATTCTTTTATTTTATCATTGTTCAAATCTCTAAATTCGAAATACGGTGAAGTTTCAAAATTTTGAAGCACGGTATTTTCTTTATTCCCTGTTAGTGATATTTTGACAATTTTTCCCAGTGTATCGGCTGCTACTATACTAGATTTAGAATAATCTTTTCCAATGTCTAAAAAATAATTTCTTATGCCTTGTGGTAGTTTTTCTTTTAAATCAATTCGTTTTTCACCTTGTCTATTAACTATATATACTTTGCCTTTCACATCCACAAAACAAATATGGTCTTTGCTATTGGTATTAAAAAAATAAATTGGAAGAAATACTTCATCATTGGTTTTATCAAATCCAAAAGCTGTTACTTGTTCAGCGTTAGGCTTGTAACAAACAACTCTTTTATTTGCCGTTGCAATAAACAATCTATAATCTTTATTATTTTCATAATCGATAACGGATACAGAATTTGTTGCGGGAGATTTTAACTTAAGAGGGAATCCCTTCATTTCATTCCCATTTCTATCAAACATATAAATATATGAACGAGTATTAAAAACCATTTGAAGTTTATCATTTTTATATACGTCCAACTGAACAACATCACCCATTATTTTTTCGGAAAGTTGTTTGGTCCAAAGAATTTTCCCTGTATTACTAATCAAGTATATTTTATTGGCATCATCTTGCAAAAATATCTCTTTTGCCTTTGTGTTGTGATTAATTACAATATAAGGCCTGGATGAAAATGTAGTATCTAAAGGTAATTCCCAAAGTGTTTCTGTTTCTTTTTTAAACTCAGGGTTGTATTTCAAATAAATATTACTGTAAAACAGATTGTTGCTACTTGTAGAAAATTGAACTGAAAAAGCTTCAAATTTTTTAAACAATTCTTTTTTATCAAGTAAGGTTTGTTTAAGCTCTTCACTTAAATAATCTGAATACAAACCAATCGATTTGCTAATTGACGAATACAAATAAAAACTAGCATCAGAGGAAGTATTATCAGAAAACATTTTATAATTTTTATCATTTGACAGTGTTTTGTTGCTTTCAAATTCGTCAATAAAATATTTTAATGACTCGAATGAATTTGAGAATACTATATAATTGTCTAATGTTGTATAATAACCATTATCAATGGATTCAAAAATATTTCCAAATGAATTAGTAAGCAAATCATTAAGAACTAAATGATAAAGCGCATGACTTTTATAATGGGTGCTATCACTTTTTATTTCATCTTTCTGACTTACCAATTCATTAAGCATATTTATTCTTGCTTCCGAGCCTTCAATATCTGCAGAATGCAATATTGCAAATGAATTATACTGCCCTTCTTCTTTATTTTCTGTTATTACAAATGCTAATTCATTATCAACACATTTTCTCATTTCCTTTTTTAAATCAATTGCATATCTTGAATTATTTGTCTCGAAAAATTGATTTTGTTTCTTTTGCGCTGAAGGAGAAAGATAGTTCTCGTAATTCGTAAAAAATAATTGCTTATTGGATATACCATAAGTAACAAAAAAAACAGATTTAGAAGGTAGTACTTTTGCTATTTCTAATTTTTGAGGTGTTTGATTTTTAAAAACAGATAAAAAATTGTTGATGCTATCATTTGCGTACGTAAACCCGTTGCACAAAACAGCATTTGGTTTAATTGAAATATCCCAACCAGAAAAATCTGAAAAGGCACTTAAAATTTTCAATCCGCCTTTTTTACTTGAACCAATATGACTAGAAATAGATAGGGATAGATTTTTATAATTAACAAAAACAGATGCATCTACACTTTTTCCAGCAGAATTAATAATTTTCAAATAATCCTTATTAGCTGTTATCGACTTTCCATTCTTAAACTGAATAATAGATTTTTGCAATAAATTTTTATTCTTACTAAATACTAAAGTACCATCGATACAAGAAAAATAAATTTTATAATGATGATTAATTACACCCAACTTTTCTTCTTGATAATTTTCATAAACGATTTCTTTACCACCATTTGCATTTTTCAAAAAATCATCTACTTTATTTTGGTAGGTTAAATCAGGTAAACTAAATACTGTTAGCAACTCAAAATTTTTATTTTCTATTTGATGAAAAGAAATAAAAACAGAATGATTATTTAAAACATCAGAAATATCTTTGTTCTCTTTTAACAAAGAATCAATAGAAAGTATATCATTTTTAAGTTGAGCAACAGAATTAATTCCCAATAATTCTTCCCAGATAATATTTGTTTCAGAAATTTTTTTCCAAACAGAATTAATTTTTTTGCTTTCAACAATGACTGAAGCATCAGTTGGGATGGCACTTATGGCATTGCTAATTGGCGCGTTAATTTTTTCGGTATAAAAAAACCAAAACACGCCTGCTCCTAAAGCAAGAGTAATAACAACACCAAAAATGATCTTTTTTAGCACAATACTAAATTACCAAAGAGGGAAACGGAAAATTTGTTTAATTCAATAAATTACTAACAATGAGGTGCTAATTAAAATTTCAGTTCTAATTGGTCGGGCAGCAGCTTAAAACTTTTGCGATGATGCTCTGTAATACCAAATTTTTCAATCGCTTTTCTGTGTTTTAAAGTTCCGTAAGTTTTATTGTTTAACCAATCGTATTGGGGAAATTTAAGATGTAATTCATCCACATAATCATCGCGATAGGTTTTTGCTAAAACAGAAGCAGCAGCAATACTCATAAATTTACCATCGCCTTTGATAATGCATTGATGGGGAATGTTTTTGTATTTTTTAAACCGATTACCATCTATCAATAAACTTTCAGGAATA
>CAZJUY010000042.1:0-25985 GCA_964549315.1 uncultured Chitinophaga sp.
TGAGATGCTGAAACAAGTTCAGCATGACTTCGACATTTTGTGCCTTCGCCTGACAACGCGCTTTGATAATTCTACACACAGTGAAATTGCAATAAAAAATGGAAAAATAGTAGTTAGTAAAAAATCTATTTGATTATACTACCAAACACTCTTTTCAGAATATCAGTAACACGAGCAACAGGGTCTTTTCTGATTTTTAGTTCTTCATCCGCAATTAGTTTAAACAAACCAGACATTGCTTTATCTGTAACATAAGCAGTTAAATCAGGGTTTTGTTTTTGAACCAAAGGAACTTTATTATATGCAGTGATAATAGGATTCCAATACTTTGTTAATTCTACTTTATCAATTGCTGTTTGAACTACAGGAGTAAATTTTTGTTTTAACTCTGCAGATGTTTTATCAATTAGGTATTGTGTAGCTGCATTGTCTGCCCCTTTTAAAATAGCAAAACCATCCCCTATCGACATACCTTTTACAGCATTAACAAAAACAGGAGCTGCATCTTTAGCAGCTTCTTCAGCAGCACGGTTAAGTGTCATTTCAAATTTTTCAACTTGAGAATTCATTCCCATTTTTAATGCCCAGTCTTTTACTTTTTGTGCTTCTGGAGGAAAAACAATAAATAAAGATGGGTTTTTATAAAAGCCATCCACTTTAGATGCAAAAGCTGTTGAGTTATTTGTACCAACAGTTAATGCTTCTTTTAATCCGCTAATTACTTCGTCATTGCTCAATGGTTTTTCAGCTGGTGTTGCACCTGTATTTAAGGCATCTTTTGCTGCATTAGCAGAATCTTGAATTTGCTGTGCTGTACAAGAGTATAATACAACTCCAATCACAGTTAATAAAGGATAAAATATTTTTTTCATAATGTTTAGTTTATTTTTTAGAAGACAATTTTAATGCCGTAATTTATTTTATTTCACATTCAAACATTTTTTTATTTTCAATATAAGCTTCTAGCTTATCCCCAATTTTAACTGGGCCAACACCTTCTGGTGTTCCCGTAAATATTAAATCTCCTGTTTTTAATGTAATAAATTTTGATACGTAAGATATTACAGCGTCAAAAGAAAAAAGCAAGTCTTTTGTATTTCCTTTTTGAACGGTATTATTATTAATATTCAAATGAAAATTAATCTCTCCAATATTTTTAAATTCTTTCACACTCATAAAACTTCCCAATGGTGCTGAGCCATCAAATGCTTTTGCTTTTTCCCAAGGCAAACCTTTTTCTTTGCATTTGGCTTGGATATCACGCGCTGTAAAATCTATTCCTATTCCTATTTCATCGTAATATTTGTAAGCGAATTCGGGCTCAATATTTTTTCCAGCTTTATTTATTTTTATCACCAATTCTACTTCATGATGAATCTCTTTCGAAAAATCGGGATAATAAAAAGGTTGATTATCTTTAATAAGAGCAGTGTCTGGTTTCAAAAAAAATACGGGTTCTGTTGGAATAGCAGAATTCATTTCTTTTGCATGCTCAGCATAATTTCTACCAATGCAAATTATCTTCATAAACTATTTGTTAAAAGCCATTCGTAATTTAATATCTGTCAACACCTTTTTTGTGTATAAAGGAAAATCACCATTCATCATCCAGCTATAATAGCTAGGCTCTTCCTTTAAAACTTGTTCAACGGGTTTTCCTGTATGTTTCCCAAAATTAAAAACTTCAATTCCTTTGTCGTTAAAAATTATTCGCCCTGCTAAATCAGCATTCTTATTGATGTTGGTAAATTCATGCAAAGCATTAATATCATTTTTTACAGGAAAACTTTTATTTCCTTTTTTGTCTTCAAACTCTACTCCATCGTATTTTTGTAGTTGAGCTAAAAATACTTCGTAAGTAGCTTCAATATCAGCTTGAGCGCTATGTGCATTTTCAATTTCTTTACCACAATAAAATTTGTAAGCAGCTTTTAATGTGCGTTGTTCCATTTGGTGGAAAATATTTTGCACATCTACAAATCTTCTGTTTTTTAAATCAAACTCAATTTCAGCACGCATAAATTCTTCTACCAAAATTGGAATATCAAATTTATTTGAATTGTAGCCAGCTAAATCACAGCTTTTTAAAAAGTCTGCTAAGCTTTTTGCAATAGCTTTAAAGGTTGGTTCGTTCTCAACATCTTTATCGTAAATACCATGTACGAGTGATGATTGAAGAGGAATAGGAATGGTTGGATTTATTCGTTTTGTTTTTGTTTCTTTTGTACCATCAGGCATTATTTTTAGAATAGATATTTCAACTATTCTATCAGAAGCAACATTAACTCCAGTAGTTTCAAGGTCGAAAAATGCAATAGGTTTTGTAAGATTAAGCTTCATGCAATAATTTTTAGAAAGGTAAATTAAAATTTATTTTTGAAGCAGAAATGTTTTTTTAGTTTCATTTTGGGCAATACCTACATCAAATACAAAAAAAGTTTCAGTTAATGTTTTATATCCATTCAACTCAACAGTAATCTGGTATTTGCTTGGGGGCAAAGCCATAATAAATTTTCCACTTTTCTCGTTTGGATTATATGTGTATGGCGGAATGTCTTTGTTTTTTAAATCTTCCACCGTAACAAAAGCTGATAGTGTTTTTATACTATCCACTGTGGTTACATAACCTTGCAAAACAGTTGTTTTTTCTTCCATATCATTAAATTTGATACGGTAAATATCCAAATCGCCAAAACCACCATCGCGTGCAGCAGAAATATAAGCAACCCTGTTATCAGATGTAAAAGAAATACATCTATCATCGCCTGCTGAATTAACAGGGTAACCTAAATTTTTAGGTTCTGTCCATGTGTTATCTTCTGGATTCCAAGTTGTTTTAAATAAATCAAAATCCCCCATTCCTGCATGTCCTTGTGATGAAAAATAAAGTGTTCTTCCATCAGGTGCAATTTGCGGAAAATCTTCTCGGTATTTTGTATTAACTGTAGGTCCTAAATTTTGTGGAATAGCCCAATTACCATTAGGAAGCTTACGAGCCATGTAGATATCAGTTTCACCAATTCCATCTTTTCTTTTACTAGAAAAAAAGATCACATCATTTTCAGGCGTAATAGAACCAGCAGTTTCAAAATCAGAATTAACGTTGCTATTCAGTTTTTTTATTCTAGTGAATTTTCCATTTACATAGTTTGATGTATAAATATTTCCCAAACTATCAATATGATCGATATAAACCAACATAGAACTTCCATCTGGAGCCAAACTCACTGCCTGTTCATCTAAACGAGTATTTACTGGAGGTCCGATATTTTTAGGTTTTGTCCACACATCCCCATTTGGAGTAGAAATATAAATATCTGATGAATAATAGCCATCTACTTCTACTGCTCCACCTATATTATCTTTTCTTCTGGATGTAAAAATTAGCATAGACTCATCTGCATTCACAAAAGGATAATAATCGGGATATTCAGAATTTACTTCTTTTCCAATATTGGCAAACGTAACATTTACGGGATGTTTCACATATTCTTTACCGTTTTGGCAAGTCTCAATTTGATGTTCCACTTTTTCTAACTCCTCTCCTTTTAAACCTACTTTGTATTTTTCATAGGCTTTAATTGCATCATCAAATCGGCTAGCATATTGGTATGCCAAACCTAAAAAATTAAATACGTCTTTATCTGCTTTATCTTGTTTGCTTGCTGTTTCTAAATAAGGTATAGCAAGCGATTTATTAATATTGGTACGGATATAACAAATACCTATTTTATAATTGTACTCATAATTGGTTGGCTCTAACTTTAAAAGTTGTTTATAAACAGGAATTGCCGCTAAATAATTATAGTGATTAAAGTGTTCTTTTGCATCAGCAGGGTCAACTGCTTTGCCACCTTTAGGTTGTGCAAAAAACGAAGTCGGAATTATAAGCAATAATAAAACTGCTACAATTTTTCTAAACTTTATAAATCTAATTTCCACTTTAAATAATCTTTCTTTTCTTTCTGAAAATCAACTTTGGTACCAAAATACAAAAAAAATCAATTTTGTGTGTTTAAAATTCAATTTCTTTGAACAATTATCAAATAAAATGGGGTATTTCACGTTTTAGGTAATTGTTTATCTTTATGCTGTGCGAACACGTTTTTACATCCTTTTAATGCTGTTTTTGGCAAATTTGGCTGCTGTTTCTCAGCAAACATATACGCTAAAAGCCATTAGCATTAATAATCCAGAAATACTAAAATCCATTTCCTATAAAAAAACCTTTGCTACCAAAACAGAACGCGAAAAGGAAACCCAAAAAATACTGTTTTTTTGTTATGATAATGCCTACTTAACAGCCCAATATGATAGTATTAAAGAAGATTCATTATCCAAAACTGTTTATATTAATTTTGGTAACCAATACAAATGGGCGTATTTAAAAAATGGAAATGTAGATGAAGGAGTTTTAAGTGAAATCGGATTTAGAGAAAAGCTGTATAACAACAAACCTGTTTCATTTAAAACAGTAAAACGTATTCAAGAACGATTAATCCGTTATTACGAAAACAATGGCTACCCTTTTGCATCTGTAAAATTGGACAGTATTATTATTAAGGATGAGAAGATAGCGGGCAAGCTTTTTCTAGTAAAAAACAAGGAACAAAAAATTGATAGTATAAACATTATTGGAACGGCTAAAATTGCTCCCACTTACATTTACAATTATATTGGAATAAAGCCTAAAAGCAATTATAACGAAGCACAACTAAAAAAAATAAATGCGCGCGTTTCAGAACTTGCTTTTGTAAGAATGGCAAAACCTGCAACAGTAAATTTTTCTGAAAAACAAAATACACTCACCTTATTTTTAGATAAAAAAAGAGCCAGCCAGTTTGATGGCATATTAGGAGTTTTACCCGATAACAAAACAGGAAAAATTTTATTTACTGGTGATGTTCGCTTAAAGCTACAAAATGGATTAGGACGAGGAGAACTCATTGATTTGAATTGGAGAAAATTACAAACACAAACCCAAGATTTAAAACTTCGATTAGTTTATCCATTTTTATTTAAATCACCTTTTGGGATTGATTATAACCTAAAATTATACAAACGCGATACTACCTTTTTAGATGTAAATCAAAACATAGGGATACAATACATTTTAATTGGCGGAAATTATTTTAAGGTATTTTATAACAATAAAACCTCTACACTTTTAAATACAAAAGGATTAGAAAACATTCAAACGCTTCCAGCATATGCCGATGTGCAAGTAAATATGTATGGATTAGGACTTAAGTATGAAAAATTAGATTACAGATTGAATCCAAGAAAAGGTTTTTATGTTTTACTAACTGCTAGTGCTGGTAAAAAGGTAATAAAGAAAAATTCAAAAGTTAATCCCGTAGTTTATGAGAATTTGAATTTAAACTCCACCCAATACATTGCCGATTTTGAGGGTGCATTTTTTATTCCTTTTGCCAATCGAAATACAATCAAAATAGGGAATCAATCTGGATTTGTAAATGGTGAAAATACGTTTCAAAACGAGTTGTTTCGAATAGGTGGATTAAAAACATTAAGAGGTTTTGACGAAGAATCAATTTTTGTTTCTTCTTATAGTATTTTTACTTTGGAATACCGCTTTTTGTTAGAGCAAAATTCTTACATATTTGTTTTTGGCGACCAAGCAATATATGAACGATTGCAAGTAGGAAGTTATGTTAAGGATAATCCACTTGGTTTTGGTGCAGGAATTAGTTTTGAAACAAAAGCAGGAATTTTTTCTATTAACTATGCACTAGGAAAGCAGTTTGACAACCCTTTTCAATTAAGGAGCGGAAAAATACATTTTGGATTGGTAAATTATTTTTAAAAAATTAAGCATGAAAAAACGCATTATTGTTGCAGTAACAGTATTATCCATATTTATTTTGAGCCGCTATTTAAAATATGTTTTTAGATACATATTTGGTCTTGAAACATGGCTAGAAATGGATTTTAATTTGGCTGTGTCCTATTTAAATTACACCAAAATATTTATAGCACTTGTAGCCACAGCCATTTTATTTAAAAAAATGCCTTTTGAAATTTTAGGCCTGAAAAAAGATATTTTAAAAGGCTTGCTTTATGGGTTTTTGTTTACCCTTCCAATGTTTATTGGATATGGATATAAAGCGGGTTTTAAAACAGACATTACACTATCTGGAATTCACATGGATATGATTTTAGCGGGATTTTTTGAAGAGTTTTTTTATAGAGGATTTGTATTTGGAATACTTTTCTACTATTGTGGTTGGGGATTTATAACAGCAGTTATTATTCCTTCTATATTTTTTGGAATTGGTCATTTATACCAAGCAGAAACAATGTCGGATGCAATTAGTGTATTTTTATTTACAGCATTGGGCGGTGCTGGCTTTGCTTGGTTTTATGTTGCTTGGAGAAGTTTATGGATGGTAGCCTTTTTACACGGCTTTATGGATTTAGCTTGGGATATGTTTAATGTGCAGGATAATGTAGTTGGCAGTTTGTGGGTGAATATTTTTAGATTTACAACACTTGGCATTGCAATTTATTTTTCTGTAAGAAAAGCAAAAAAAGAAGGAACTTATTCTTTAAAAGACCAATTGTGGGTGAATAGAAAAGCACTCGAACCCACTTTTGCATAGCACAAAAACAAATAAAATCCGTAAATTAGCCTTTCATTTTTTTAGCATATGGATTTTCTTTTTTTAATAATCGGTATTGTTGTTGGCTTTGCTATTGCATATTTGTTCTTGAAATCAAAAACAAGTGCAAATACGGATGTAAATCTTATTTCAGAAAAAGCAGTTTTAGAATCGCAAGCACAAAGTTTGAAGGCAGAAAACGAAAAATTGATTTCTGAAATAAATACGATTAGAAACAATTTAAATGATGCTAGAATAAAGGAAGCAGAACTTAATACGCTTGCAAAATCGCAAGAAGAAAAATACACTTCTTTAAAATCTGAACTAGAAGGTTTAAATAAAAAATATTCTGAAACATTTGAAAATATAGCCAATAAAATATTGGAAGAAAAAACACAAAAATTTACCGACCAAAATAAAACACAACTCGATATTATTTTAAATCCTTTAAAAGAAAAAATTAAAGATTTTGAAGAAAAGGTTGAAAAGGCATATAAAACCGAAACAGCAGAGCGTAATTCATTAAAAGGACAAATAGATACTTTAATGAATTTAAATAAACAAATAAGTGAAGAGGCTAACAACCTTGCTAGAGCATTAAAAGGTGATAATAAAGCGCAAGGTAATTGGGGTGAGGTTATTCTTGAAAAAATATTAGAATCATCAGGACTAAAAAAAGACAATGAATACAAACTACAATACAATGTTACTACTGATGACGGGAAACGTGTATTGCCAGATGTAGTAGTATTTTTGCCTGACAACAGACATTTAATCATTGACTCTAAAGTTTCATTAGTTGATTACGAAAGGCTTGTAAATGCTGCTACTGAAGAAGAAAGAGAAATAGCTGTAAAAGCACATATTCTCTCTGTTAAAAGCCATATTAAAAACCTAAGTGACAAATCGTACCAAACTTTAAATAATTTCAATAGCCCTGATTTTGTTTTGTTGTTTATGCCAATTGAGTCTTCATTTGGTATTGCCATAAAGGCTGATAACGATTTATTTTCATATGCGTGGGAAAGAAAAATTGTGATAGTTAGTCCTTCTACCCTACTTGCTACATTACGAACTATTGAAGCATTATGGAAAAACGATAGACAAAACAAAAACTACGCTGACATTGCAAAAACAGGTGGCGATTTATACGATAAGTTTACCGCATTTATTAAAGATATGATTGATTTAGGACAAAAATTAGATCAAGGACAAAAATCATATAAAGAAGCTATGAATAAGCTTGTAGAAGGCAGAGGAAATGTAGTAAGACAAGTTGAAAAATTAAAAGAACTTGGTGTTAAAGCAAACAAGGATTTACCACAACAATTGATTGATAGAGCAAAAGAAGATTAATGAGAAAATTAATAGCATATGTTTTATTTATATTTTTTGTAGCTGCCTGCACATCTACTCCACGCACATCATCTTCTGCCAAATCCAATTATAAAAAAACAACTAATTCTATTCATCCACAATTTAGTTTGTTCCACATAAATGACAGTATTACTGAATTACATTTTAAAATAGCAAGTAAAGAATTGCTTTACACACGCCCTGATGCAATTAACTTTCAATCAAACGTTTTAATTTCTTATTCGTTAATTTCCACATACATATCAAAAGAAATTATAGATAGTGCATCCGTGAGGCTTGTAGATACAAACAACGACAACTTAGACAAATTTTTAATTGGCAAATTAAATGTAAAAGCAAAAACCCCACGCAGTTATTTTTTGAGAATTACAGTTACTGACTTAAATAAGAATGTAAATGTTATTAATACACTTTCATTAGAAAAAGAAAACGAATTTAACCGTCAAAATTTTATTGCAAAAACGAGTGACGATATTCCATTGTTTTCAAATCACATAAAATTAAATGAGCTGATAAAGCTTCATTATAAATCTACTCTTTTTTCAAAAGTGTATGTACGCTACTACAATCGTGATTTCCCTCTTGCTGCTCCCCCATTTTCATTTATAGAAAACAATAAATTTCAATACAAGGCAGATAGCGTATTTACCTTGCCAATTTCAGCAAAAGGAATAATTGACTTTAATACTTCAAAAAAAGGGTTTTATCATTTTCAAGTAGATACAACAAATAGAGATGGTTTTACTTTATTTCATTTTTCAGAAACATTCCCTGATATTAAACGAGCAGAAGATATGATTCCTCCTTTGCGTTTTATTACATCCCGACAAGAATATGAAGAATTAATCACCAGTACCAACAAAAGAGCGTCAGTTGAAAAATTTTGGTTAAACTGCACAGGAAATACAGATAGAGCAAAAGAAATTATTCGAAAATATTACAACCGAGTACAAGATGCAAACGATTTTTTCAGTTCATACATCGAAGGTTGGAAAACAGACAGAGGAATGATTTATTTAATTTATGGTGCACCAAATATTATTTACAGAACAGCTAATTCAGAAACATGGATTTATGGAGAAGAAAACAATATTAATTCATTGCAATACACATTTTCAAAAGTAAATAATCCATTTACAAACAACGATTATTCGCTAGAAAGATCCGAAATATACCGCCAAACATGGTACACAGCGGTAGATGTATGGCGACAAGGAAGAGCATATTTACAAGATTAATACTATTAGATAAAAATAATAATGGAAACAAAACAACAAAAGAGAGAAAAAGAAAGTATAATATTTGGGTTACGACCAATTATTGAAGCTGTTAAAGCCGGAAAAGAAATTGACAAATTGCTTATCCAAAATGGCTTAAAAAATGAGTTGTTTGGTGAGATGATGAGTTTACTAAAAAAACACAATATTGTTTACCAATATGTTCCTTTAGAAAAACTAAACCGATTAACTACAAAAAATCATCAAGGAGTTGTAGGTTATATTTCTACAATTGAATACAATAAAATTGAAAAAATATTGCCTTTAGTTTTTGAAGCAGGAAAAACACCTTTGATTCTTATTTTAGATAGAATAACGGATGTAAGAAATTTTGGTGCTATTGCTCGTACTGCAGAGTGTGCAGGAGTGGATGCAATTGTAATTCCTAATCGTGGAGCAGCACAAATTAATGCCGATGCAATAAAAACATCTACAGGCGCATTACATACTATTCCTGTTTGCAGAGAAGAAAACTTAAAAGATGTTATTATGTTTTTGCGCGAAAGCGGATTGCAAGTAATTGCTTGTACCGAAAAAACAAATGATAATTATTATTCTTTAGATTTTACTTTACCTGTTGCAATTATAATGGGTTCAGAAGAAAATGGAATTTCATCAGAATATCTAAAATTAGCCGATTCAAAAGCCAAAATTCCTTTAATGGGAGAAATTGATTCATTAAATGTTTCTGTTGCAACAGGAATAGTTTTGTATGAAGCAGTAAAGCAAAGGTTATTGGAGAATCATAAAAATTAGAGAATTAACCACATAGGTTCATAGAACTTTTCTTTTACTCTGTTTCTATGTGGTTAAAATCTGAGAATATTATTCAGCGCCATTGTCATTGCGAACGAGGCACGACTGAAGCAATCACCAAGCATTGCATTTCCTATGGATTGCTTCGTTCCTCGCAATGAATTTCTAATAATATTTTTAATCATCCATTCTGCGTTGTCACTCTGAGCCTGTCGACCGGTATCAAATCACAAAACCAAAAACCTTGTGTTTTTATTTCATCCGATTTTATTTCAAGAGGTTTGTACACTTTTTCGCCAATAGTAAATTTAATAGGTGTTTTAAAAATCGGCCCAGCGTAACAAAATGTATGAAATTCTCCGTTTTCGCCACAAGGGTCAACATTATAAGGAAGTTTATTTACAAAATTTTTATCCAGCTCCACTCCTACCTTATCTTCTCCTAAAAAGGCATCGTTCACACAACAAGTAATTGTTTTAAAACCCAAATCAAAAAATTCTTGTATCAACTCTTTTGTATTTTTTTTCCATAAAGGAAATATAGCAGTTAAGCCTACTTTGGCTAAATTATTTTCGCGGTAAGCTCTTAGGTCTTCTAAAAAAATATCTCCAAAAATAATTTTTGTTACTCCTTTTCTTTTTTGCTCAAGCAACAGCTTTTCCATTTTTTGCTCGTACTCATTATTAGTAGCTTCGTTTACATACATTTTAATCAATGGCAAACCAATGGATGTTGCTTGTTGTTCAAGCAATTCTGCTCGTACGCCATGCATAGAAATACGATTAAACTTTTCGTTAATCGTTGTAAGCAGTGCTACTACTTCTAATTTATCTTCTTGTAAAATTTTGTATAATGCTAGAGCCGAGTCTTTTCCTCCGCTCCAGCAAAAAATACATTTTTCTTTTTTATTCATTATTTAAAACAAAAATTACCCGGAATAACTCCTACTGCAAAACTATCCACTGCAATAGCTGCAGGGCTGTATCTAATTACTTTTCCGTTACTCACAAAATCTGCAGCATCAGAACCATAAAAATAATCAGTAGTAGGGTCAACTGCAAATCCATAAAAGCTCCTGTTAATTGTTTCTGTAGTATTCAAAACAGAACTAGCAATTGAATGAGAATACACTTTACTGTTGTAAGTATAATATAACGTTGTTTTTGCTCCGTTTATAGTTAAGTTAGTTGGTTGAGAATACGTTGAAGAAAATGTAAGAGATAAATCAATAGCATTGGTAATACCATTTAGCTTAATCAATTTACCTGTTTGTTCTAATGACGACCAAGTAGCATCCCATTTACCTTTGCACAATACCCATACATTACCTGCTGCATCTACTTTTAAATTGGATGGATTTGGCCCAACAATTATTGTAGTATCAATAGTATTGGTTAAGGAGTTGATAATCGCAACCACGCTATCATTATCAAATCCTCCACCACAAGCTACATAGACTTTGTTTCCCACCATTGCCATAGCTTCTGCACCTTTTCCAGTAGTTAAAGTACCAGTAATCGTTTTTGTATTCAAATCAACTACTTTAATTGCACCGTTCACTCCACCCGTTCCCCACTCAGATACGTAAGCTTTAGAATTATCTATACCAAGAAAAAATCTTGGATACGTAAATCCTGTAATTACGCCATTGCTTGCAAATGAACTTCCGTCAACCACTTCTATTTTTCCTGCATTGTTTACAACAATGTATCCTTTGCTGTTAAAAATTTCCATTGATTGAACAATGTTACCCAATGGGTAAGAATTTTTTGCTTCAAAAATATTGTTGTAAACAGCTGATGAACTTCTGCTGATAAAACTTACTGTTCCTGTTCCCGAACCAAAAGGTCCTTCATTTGTTACAAAAACACCATTGTCATAAACTGTTGAAGCTGGAGGTGCAGTTGTATCTGGTTCTGGATCATCTTTTTTACAACTTGATAAACCTACTGTAATTGAAATTGCACTTAGCAATAGTAATTGTTTTGTTTTCATTTTTATTGATTTAATTGTTTATTTTTTTCGTTAAAATATAATGCTAATCCTACTTGGTAATTAAATAATGGCATCGGACGATATGCGATTACTTCATAGTTTTCATTAAACAGGTTATTTAGCTGTGCGTATATTTTAATTTTTGATTCGGCCAAAGGAATAATATATGCTAATTGAACATTAGAAATAGCGTATGGTTTGAGATATTGTTTGTTATCGGATGTAGTGTATCTGTAACCAACATATGTTTGATTATAGTACAAACTAAAACCAGCATAATTAATCATTAAACCGCCTTGTACATTTTGTATAGGAACATAAATCAATTGTTTGTTCAATGATGCATCATTACTTGAATTGCTTTTTATGTTAGTAGATAAAACATAATTATACAGCCCCGATAATTCTATTTTAAATTTATTGAATTTGTAATTTAATTTTAGTTTGTACTCTAATCCTCTTGACCAAACTTTTAAAACATTATCTGGCGACCATATTCCATATTGATTGGGCAACCAAATAATCCAGTTATTAATCTCTCTGTTAAAAGCTGCTGCTTCAAGCTCCCAACTAAATTTTTTTAAAGCGTATTTATGACTAATGGAAGCATCTTCGCTAATGCCACTTTCCGGTTTTAAATCGGGATTGCCTCCTTGCGCCCAATATAAATCATTAAAAGTAGGAATACGGTAATGCTGAGCAACATTCGCTTTAATAAAAAAGTGCTTTAATATTTTTCCATCTATACCAAATGAAAAGGTGAATGGAGCCGATTTATTTTCAATAATTTCTTGACGCAAGTTTAAAACAGCATTCCAGTTATAATTTTGAGTATGCAATCTATAACTTCCGAAAATTGAAAATCTGTTTTGCTGATGTTTTTGAATATAGCCTTCTGTATTTGCAATGCTGTTGGTATTATTAATACCAATGTTTACATTGTCAAATCGGGTAAGTTTAAATTTACTTTCTACTTCGGCAATAATATTTTGAGAATGGCTCTTAGAATTTAATTGAATGAGAGAATCATCGTAAAATAATTTTTCGGCAAAATACGCTACTCTGGCATTTAATGAATATTTATTCTTTTGCTGCTGCCATTCAGATGTTATTCTGTATGCTTCATCTCTTTGATTGGCAACATTCATATTTTGCGTCATAGAAGGAGGTATATTTCTATCATTGAATTGATACCAAAAACGTGTGTTAAGTTGTTGTGTTTTTGTGAGCTGAAAATAATTTTCTTGAAGCAAGCCGTATTGTTTTAACTCTGCATTTGTTTGATTTTGTTTAGGCTTGCCATATTGCGCCCTGTTAATGAACTCAAAGTTATTTTCAGCATCATGATTAAACAGTTTAATACTTGAAACAAATTTTTTCTTGCTGATTTCGAAGGTTAATTGTTGCTGCTTATCAGAAAAGCTTCCGAAAGAAGTATTGGTAATTACACTAATTCCTTTGTTAAACGAATTTGTATTATTTAAATGTATAGCACCACCAACAGCTCCACTACCCCACAATGCGCTAGAGCTTCCATATTGCAATTTTACACTGTTGGTAAAATTTGTTGGAATTAAGGATAAATCAATCAATCCATGCATTGGACTTTGAAGATTAAATCCATTCCATAAAATAGCTGTATGCGATGCTCCTGCTCCACGAAATGAGCTAGTAGCTAAACTTCCTAATCCGTAAGATTTAACAAAAACCATACTTTCATTGGAAAGTAAATCAGCTAAATTATTGTTTGAATAAGCATTAAGTTTTGTGCTATCAATTACCTGAATTTTACTGGTAGAAGAAAAATGTGTAATTCTTACTGTTGATGTTTCTACCGTACTTAATTTGTGTACGGTATCCAATTGAGCATATACTGTAGATACGCTCAAAAGACAAACAAGTAAAAAACTATTTTTAAAACTTTTCATTACAAACGATTAAAGCTTTGCTCTATCATTGGCAACAAACGTAAAAACAAGAAAGTATAGAAAAATATAAAATTTGTCTATTCTTCGCTTTTTCTCCGAAAGCTACAAATGCTTTGCTATGGGCAGGTCTTCTGACTTGTTCTGATTTTAACGCCTTCCCGTAAACTATTTACAGTGGCAATGATTGTTAAAATCTAATTAGAACTTACAGCATCGGGAAATGTTCAGGATTTACACCTGATTCCCTTTTAATTTTAATTAATTGTAACATTAATTAAAAACCTAAAGCGTGGCAAATATATAAATTATATTTTTACACTTGATGAATAAAATAATTATTGCATATAACAAACCTGCAGGAGTAATATGCACAACCGAAAAGGTTGAAAACAATATTATTGATGCTATTAATTATCCCGATAAAGTTTTACCCATCGGCAGATTAGACAAGGATTCGGAAGGCTTGATATTACTTACTAATGATTATAGTATTATCAATGCTATTATTCACCCTGACTTTGAACACGAGAAAGAATACATCGTTACATTGAACCTTCCTTTACGAAATCAATTTTTAAAAGATATGGCTGCTGGAGTTGATATTGGTGGCGAAACCACAAAACCTTGTATCGTAAAACAAGAACCTGGTACCAAACGAATTTTTAGAATCATATTAAAACAAGGACTAAACAGACAAATACGTAGGATGTGTAATGTATTTGGATATCAAGTACTAAAACTGCAGCGCGTAAGAATCATGCATATAACACTTGGTAAGCTTAAAGTAGGAGAATGGAGACTCTTAAGTGAAAATGAATTAACTGAGATTTATAATTCTATTAATAAATAAATTTAGCAAAAAGCAATTTTGTAATTTAGACGCTTAAAAACAAAAAAATGGATACCGCTATTGAAATAAGAAATTTAATTAAAATATATAAAAATGCTTCGCAGCCTGCTGTGAATGATATTTCATTAAACATTGAAAAAGGCTCTATTTTTGGATTACTTGGACCGAATGGCGCAGGAAAAACTACAACTATTAGTATGTTGTGTGGACTGGTAACACCTAGTTCAGGTAATGTACAAATTGAAAAACTTGATATAAAAAACAATTTACAAGAAATAAAAAAAATAGTTGGTGTTGTTCCTCAAGAAATAGCTCTCTATCCTACCCTAACTGCCTACGAGAATCTAGAATACATTGGAAATATGTATGGTTTGAAAGGTGAAAACCTAAAACAAATAATCAGTAAGAATTTAAACACTTTTGGATTAGATACTGTTTCAAAAAAACGGATAGATACATTTTCGGGTGGTATGAAACGTAGAATTAATCTCATTGCAGGGATAATGCACAACCCTAAAATTTTATTTCTGGATGAACCTACTGTGGGTGTGGATGTGCAGTCTCGAAATGTAATTACTGAACATCTGCATTTATTAAATAAAAATGGCATGACCATTATTTATACATCGCATTTGATGGAGGAAGCCGAAAATTTATGTTCGGATATTGCAATAATTGATGATGGAAAAATAATTATTGAAGGCAAGCCGAAAGAATTAATAAAACAACAAGATGCTTCTAATTTAGAGCAGTTATTTTTGAAATTAACTGGCAAAAAACTTCGCGATTAAAGAATGTTTAAGCTTATTGCAACCATAAAAAAAGAGTTACTAATTCTTCTTCGTGACAAAGGAGGATTAGCTATTATGTTTCTAATGCCAATGGCAATGATTACCATAATGGCTTTGATACAAGATGCTCCATTTAAAGATTATCAAGAAATTAAAATCCCTTTACTATTTGTAAATAATGATACTGGATCATTAGGAAGGTCAATCGAAAAAGGATTGATTGAGTCTAAAATTTTTGAAATCACAAAAAAAGAATTAGCAGACAATGAAGTAAAGCAACAAATAAAATCGGGTGATTACGAAATTGGAATTGTTATTCCAAATAATGCTACGACATTACTAAATGACAATGTAAATTCTTTTGTAAGTAAAAAGCTTGATGCGATTGGACTTTCTTCTGAGTCAAAAGAAATTTCATCATTAGAAAAATTAAATCTAAATATTCTTTTTTCTCCTGATACAAAAAAATCATTTAAGATTAGTATTCTAAATTCTTTAAAATATTCAACCTCAAAAATTGAAACACAAACGTTATTGGATTTTTTCAGCAAAGAATTAGCTAGAGATGATACTTCTAATAGCTCAACAAATGAAAAGCTAGGAGAATTTGTAAATTTTAATGAAATAGCTACTGTAGAAACAGAAAAGGAAGCATTACAATTAAATTCTGTGCAACACAACGTTCCTGCATGGACTATTTTTGGAATATTTTTTATTGTTATTTCAATGGCAGGAAGCATTATTAAAGAAAGAGACGATGGTAGCTATTTAAGAATCAGAACAATGCCTGGTTCATATATTAATGTTCTTGCAGGAAAAATTACAGCATATTTATTCATAACTATCATACAGGCCGTTTTAATGTTGTTGGTAGGAATTTATTTGCTTCCACATTTAGGCCTACCCAAATTATTGATAGGAACAAATATTCCAGCAATTTTATTAGTTGTGATAGCCACCGGATTAGCAGCAACAGGCTATGGAGTTATGGTAGGAAGTATTTTTAAGACACACCAACAATCATCTACTTTTGGAGCAGTAAGTATAGTAATACTTGCAGCTTTAGGTGGAATTTGGGTTCCTGTTTATGTTATGCCAGAAGCTGTACGCATGATGTCTGAATTTTCTCCTTTGTATTGGAGTTTAAATGCTTTTCACAAACTCTTCCTGAATCAAGGAACAATTACTACTGTGTTGCTTTATGCAATTAAATTAGTTTTGTTTTTTATGGCTTGTATTGGTGTGGCGTTTTATTTCAATCGAAAAAACAATTCTTAATTATATTATTTTTTCTTGATTGATTTCATTTGTAACAACAAATCAAAAAGTTGAGCAGTGGCTTCAGCATCTCCTTCTGCCCTGTGTCTTGCATTATTGAGTATTCCAAGCGATTGGCATAAATTACCAAGGCTATATGATTTATGCCCAGGCAATAATTTACGGCTCATTTGAACGGTACATAATTTTTCTCTTTCAAAATTAAAACCTAAAGAAGCAAACTCACCTTTTACAAAATTATAATCAAAACTCACGTTGTGTGCTACAAATATTCTTTCGTCTGTTAATCGATGAATGTGTTTTGCTATTTGATGAAACTTAGGAGCATCAGCTACCATTTGATTTGTAATGCCTGTGATGTTTGTATAAATAGGGCTAATGTTACATTCGGGATTAACCAATGTTGTAAATTTTTCTACTACGCTTAGTCCATCATGAAGCAGAATACAAATTTCTGTTATTCGCCCATTAGGAAAATTAAATTTTCCTCCGCATGTTTCAATATCAATAATTGCGAACATAATCTTTTACTTTATTTTGTAAAGATAAGATTGTATTCAATTTATGTGCGTTTTGTCATTTCTACTCTGAATGATTGAAGAAAACGAATCATACTATCAATATTCAAATCTTGAGGCTTGAATTCCCCAATATTTAAGCTACAAACAAAACTCCATACTTCTAAAATATCTTCATTAGCAATAGTGTATGGTTCGTAACTAGGATTATCAGAGTGAAAACGAAATGAATCGTTTGAGTTTTTCTTTTCTCTTATCAAACGTTTATAAACTAAACCATCATTTTTTGTGAGTACGATATAGGTTTGACCATCCTTTATTTCACTTAATGACTCTAAATATTTCCCAACCACTGTAGAACCATCAGAAAGCGGTGGCATAGAATCCCCTTTTATTCCAAATGCTCGGTGTTTGCCAACAATTTTAAAAGGTAAATTCATTATCGGAAGTTCTTTTATAAATTGAGGGTCGGCATGGCCTGTGAGATAACCAGCTGATGCTCTAACTGGAACAACTTCCACCAAATCATTTCCTTCATTGTCAACAGCTATTGGAAATAATATTCTGTTTTTCCCAATTTTTATAAGTGTTTGTAAGTCGGTTTTTTCTAAATCTGCACGAACAAGAGCATCAATGGCCACATGAAAATAATCGGCTATTTTAATCAATAATTCGTAAGGCGGCTCTGCCCTACTTTCTTCATATGAACCTAATCTTGAACGAGAAATATCTAGTTCGGCTGACAATTGCTCTTGAGATAGTTTTTTTAATACCCTCAGAACCCTAATGTTTTTGGCTATTTTCGACATTGCTAATATATTTAGCACAAATATACTAAATATATTAGTAATATTGAAAACTGAAAATAATATTTTTTACTAAAAACTATTTTTTGTTTGAGATCTGTGTCGGGGTATTTTAAAATTGTAATAAATCACGCCATGGTTTACTTCATATATAAGATATCCTGATGCAGAAAACTTAAAAAGTTAAATTAGTCATTTTAAAAAGTTTTTTAATTAATTCATTTGATTCAGAAAAATTAAGGGTTTGTTGGCCATCACTAGCTGCTTCTTCAGGCGTTTCATGTACTTCATAAATTACTCCATCTGCACCAGCTATCATAGCAGCCATAGCAATTATTGGAACGTGTTCACGTATTCCGATACCATGTGAAGGGTCTGCAATTACGGGCAAATGAGTTTTTTCTTTTAATATTGGAATGGCATTAATATCAAATGTGTTTCTATATGCATTTTCGTATGTACGAATACCTCTTTCACATAAAATCAACTTTTCATTCCCATTCGAAAAAATGTATTCTGCTGACTGTAGCAATTCATCAATTGTTCCACTCAGTCCACGTTTTATTAAAATAGGCTTATCCACTTTTCCTAATTCATCCAACAAATTAAAATTTTGTGAGTTGCGTGCTCCTACTTGCAAAATATCAACATAATCATACATTTCAGCAATTTGAGACACTTGCATTACTTCGGAAATAATTTTAATTCCTTTGCTTCTACAAATACGATGAAACATTTTTAGCCCTTCTAAACCCATTCCCCTGAAAGCATAAGGCGAACTGCGAGGTTTAAAAACACCACCTCGCATAATTTTAATATTATTCTCTACTAAATGATTAACTATTTTTTCAATCTGCTCTTCACTTTCAATACTGCAAGGTCCAGCCATAATAGAAAAATTATCGCCACCAATAAATACATCATTCCCTAAATCAATTTTAGTAGGGGCCGTTTTCCATTTTCTTGAAACCAATTTATATGCATCTGTAACTCGGTGCACATCTTTTACACCTTTCTGTTTACCGATTAAACGAATATCAAACTCATTTTTGCCAATGCAAACAAGGTAATACGCTTGTTGGGTTTTAACTTCGGTAACTTTATAAGCGATAGAATTTACCAAATTGCAAATGTTTGTTTTTTCAGTTTCAGTTATTTCTGAATCAAGTTGTATAATCATATTTTTAATTTTTTATATTTTCAATAAACTTTTTTATTCCTGATTTTAAATCTTCTGCTTTTGCAATTTGATTAATAAACGCAGTGCCAATAATGGCTCCATTCGCATATTCACAGGCCCTAACAAATGAAGCTTTGTCAGAAATTCCAAAACCTATTAGTAGTGGATTTTTTAAATCCATTGCTTTGATTCTAGCAAAATAATTTATCTGTTCTTGTTCCGTAGCATTTGTTTTTCCTGTAGTGGATGCAGAGGAAACCACATAAATAAAGGCATCAGATGCTTTATCGATTAAACGAATTCTTTCTTCTGAAGTTTGAGGTGTAATTAAAAAAATATTTTTCAAGTTATATTTTTCAAATATAGTTTTGTATTTTTCATTGTACTCATCAAAAGGCAGGTCTGGAATAATAGCTCCACTAATATTGTTTTCTGCACACAATTCACAAAATAGTTCAACACCAAGCTGTAATATTGGGTTCAAATAACCCATTAAAATTAGTGGAGTATCTGACTTTTTAATTGTGCTATTTTTCAATTGCTCAAATAAATATTTCAATGTCATCCCATTTTGTAAAGCAATATGACTGCTTTTTTGAATTACTTCGCCATCAGCCAATGGATCAGAAAAAGGAATTCCAATTTCTATAATATCCGCCTGATTATTTATCAACTCATCCAAAACAAAAGAAGTGCTTTCTTTTTCTGGAAATCCAGCAGTATAATAAACAGATAAAATATTTTTGTTTTTTTTCTTAAATAATAAATCAATCTTGTTCATTTCTTATAAATTAAATTTCGTTATGTATGTATCCATATCTTTATCTCCTCTTCCCGACAGATTAACAACGATTGTATCATCCTTTTTAATTTTCATCTTTTTTAAATAAGCTAAAGCATGTGCGCTTTCTAAAGCAGGAATTATTCCTTCTGTTTTACTTAACAGTAATGATGCTTCTAAAGCTTCGTCATCGGTAGCAGAATCAAATAAGGCTCTTCCTGATTCAAATAAGTGTGCATGCAATGGTCCTACTCCAGGATAATCTAAACCAGCTGAAATACTGTATGGCTCAGTAATTTGCCCATCATCGGTTTGCATTAAAAGTGTTTTACTACCATGGATAATTCCTGGTTTACCAAGAACACTTGTAGCAGCGGAATGGCCTGAATTTATTCCTTTTCCAGCCGCTTCTACTGCAATTAGTTTAACATTTTTATTTTCTAAAAAATGATAAAATGCTCCTGCAGCATTACTTCCTCCACCAACACAAGCAATAACATAATCTGGATTTTCAGAACCAGTTGTTTCAAAAAGTTGTTTTTTTATTTCAGACGAAATAACACTTTGAAATTTTGCAACCATATCAGGATATGGATGAGGTCCTACAACAGAGCCAATAATATAATAAGTGTTTTCAGGGTTATTTATCCAATCACGAATTGCTTCATTTGTTGCATCTTTTAAAGTTTTACTTCCACTCGTAGCTGGAACAACTGTTGCTCCTAATAATTTCATTTTAGATACGTTTGGAGCTTGTCTTTTGATATCAATTTCTCCCATGTAAATTATACATTCTAGACCCATTAAAGCACAAACAGTAGCAGTTGCCACTCCATGTTGCCCAGCACCTGTTTCAGCAATTATTCTTTTTTTACCTAAACGTTTTGCTAAAATAATTTGTCCTAAAGTGTTATTAATTTTATGCGCTCCGGTATGGTTTAAATCTTCTCGTTTTAAATAAATAGTTCCTCCATACAAATCAGATATATTTTTTGCGTGATACAAAGGTGTTGGGCGTCCAACATAATTTTTAAGCAATAAATCATATTCTTTAATAAATGATTTATCATTTATAATTGAAAGATAATTGGCTCTTAATTCTTCAACATTCGGATATAACATCTCTGGAATATATGCTCCACCATAGTTTCCATAAAATCCTTTTTCGTTTACTTGATACATTTAATTTGTTTTAATAAGTTAATATTTTTAATTCCCGGCTCAGTTTCAAACTTGCTATTCACATCAATAGCAAAAGGTTTTACTTTTAATTTATGAATTGATTTTATTTCCTCTAATCCAATTCCTCCACTCAAAAAAAAAGGTATTTCAAATGAATAATCGTTTAAAATTTGCCAATCAAATGTTTTTCCGCTACCGCCATATTCCTCAGTATAAGTGTCAAACAAAAAGTAATTACAAAAAGGTATATAGTTTTTAAAAGTCTCAAAATTTGTTTCAGATTTTATAGAAAAAACTTTTATAACTTTTGTAAAACAGGATGCTTCTTCGCAATATTCGAAAGTTTCATTGCCATGTAATTGCACATAATCCAAGTTGAAGCTTATTACCTTACTTTTAACTTCTTCTATTTTTTCATCCACAAAAACACCCACAAATTTTGTGTTTCCTTTAAAAGGTTCTAAAATTTGTGTATCAAAAACGTCTCCAACATATCTTTTAGATTTTTTATAAAATATAAACCCAATAAAATCTGGATTCAAGCTTAAAACATCCAAAATATTTTGATGGTCCCTTAAACCACACACCTTAATTTTCATTTATTACTAGACTTTTATACTCGTTTACATTTTTAATTAGCTCCTTGCATTTTTGCTCCGGAAATGCATTCTTCATGAATGTTTCTCCAATTAAAAATCCATTAAATCCTGCTTTTTTCAGTTCAATAATATCTTTTGCAGTTTCAATTCCACTTTCTGAAATTTTCAAAAAATGGTTTGGAATTAAACTGCCCAATTCAAAAGATTTTTGAATACTGGTTTCAAATGTTTTTAAATCACGATTATTCACACCAACAACGGAGATATGTTCACTTATTTTATCCAATTCTTCTTTATCTCTAATTTCAAGTAAAATTTCTAAACCTAAAGAGCTAGCAAGCGTACTATATTGCTTTATTTGTTGGTCGTTTAAGACATTTGCTAGTAAAAGAATTGCATCTGCACCAATTGATTTAGATTCTATAATTTGGTATTCATCAACAATAAAATCTTTTCTTAAAATTGGGCAATAATTAAATTTTCTTGCATCTATCAAATCTTGATTTGTCCCACCAAAATATATGCTATCAGTTAATATACTCAAAGCACTTGCACCTGATTGCATATATCCTATTGTCGTTTTTTCTACGGACGCATATTTATTGATAAATCCTCTAGACGGAGACTTTCGTTTAAACTCAGCGATAATTCCAGTTTTATCTTCCCTTAATAAGTATTTAGATAATGAAACAACTTCTGATTTAAAAAATATAGATCTCTCTAAAAACTTTATAGGATAAAAAGATTTTTTGTCTTCTACTTCCTTCTTCTTGTCTGAAACAATTTGATTTAGTATGTTCATGTTAATTAATTATTTTTTTAAAAACATTTAATGCTTTTTTTGATTTTAATGATTCTTTAGCCATTTCTATTGCATCCTGAATAGTTATATTTTTTTTCACAGTAGTAATAGCAAACGCTGAATTAGCAATAACCACATTATTTTGCGCCAAAGAACCTTTCCCATTTAATATATTGATAAATATTTTTTTTGCTTCTTGTACTGAATTACCACCATACAATTCATTTTCATTAGCAATTGTCATATTCAAATCTTTAGGCTCAATAATTTTTTCAGTTTGTTTTGTAATACACTTAAATTTTCCTGTTGTAGAGATTTCATCATAACCATCAAAGGAATGCACAAGCGTGTAATCTTTATCTTCCTTTTGTAGAAAATAATTATACAACCTTAATGTTTCAGGATTGCATACACCAATCAGCTGATAATTAGGATTACTTGGATTAACAAGTGGCCCAAGCAAATTAAAAAACGTTCGAACGCCCAATTCTTTTCTAATAGTAGAAATGTTTTTTAAAGCTGGGTGAAATAAGGGTGCATGCATAAAACAAAGTCCTGCTTTTTCTAATTGCCTATTCAATTTATCTTCATTATTTGTAAATTCATATCCTATCGACTCCAATAGATTAGATGAACCACTTGTACTCGAAACACCATAATTTCCATGCTTACTAACTTTTATACCAGCTCCAGCAACAACAAAACAAGACAAAGTAGAAATATTAAATGTGTTTTTATTGTCACCTCCTGTTCCAACAATATCTATTCTTTCATTGTTTCCGAATTTCACCTTCAAACACATTTCAAGCAATGCTTCTCTAAAGCCTTTTAGTTCATCTGTTGTGAGTGTGCGCATCAAGTACACCGACATAAAAGCAGCAACTTCAGAATTATTATATTTCTGATTAGAGATATTTATCAAAATGTCTTTTGCACTGATAGACGATAGCGTTTGACCTTCGAATAATTGGTTTAAAATTGTTTTCATTAGTGATTTACCCAGTTTTTAATAATTGTTAATCCTTTTTCTGTTAAAATACTTTCAGGATGAAATTGTACAGCCCTAATATTATATTGCTTGTGCTTGACTGCCATAACTTCCTTTTTGGAATCAAGGGCTGTAACAATAAGTTCTTTTGGAATTTGTTTTTTATCTGCAACCCAAGAATGATATCTACCAACAGAAATAGTTTTTGGCATCTTATCAAAAATAAAATCCTCTTTAATTATTTTGATTGGTGTTGCCACACCATGATACACCTCGTTTAAATTCACTAAGCTCCCTCCAAATGCTTCAACAATAGCTTGTAAGCCCAAACAAACACCAAATATATTTTTTGTTGCTGCATATGTTTTAATTAACTCAATTAGAATACCTGCTTCAGAAGGTATTCCTGGCCCTGGCGATAATAAAATTTTATCAAACCGATTTATTTCAGCTAAAGAAATTTTATCATTGCGATGAACTTCTATTTTTTCTGAAGTAGATTGCTTTAAATAACTTACAAGGTTGTAGGTAAAACTATCGTAATTATCAAATACTAAAATGCTCATCTTACTATATTGTTTGTGCCATTTTCATGGCTTTTTTAAGTGCTAATAATTTATTATTTACTTCGTTTAATTCATTTATTGCTAATGATGAATCTACAATTCCTGCCCCCGCTTGATAAAACAGTTGATTATTCTTACTTAAAAATGTTCGAATCATAATCGCATGATTAAAATCTCCGTTAAAACCTAAAAAGCCAACACAACCTCCATAGAAACCTCTGCTTGTGTTTTCATATTGATTAATCAATTGCATTGCTTTATGCTTGGGAGCACCGCTTAATGTACCTGCAGGAAAAGTATCTGCTACAATTTTAAATGGATTAGAAGAATCAATTGTTCCTGTTACCTGCGATACTAAATGAATAACATGAGAATAAAATTGAATCTCTTTAAATTTTTCAACACTTACATTTTCACAATGCTTACTCAAATCATTTCTAGCTAAATCAACAAGCATAACATGCTCTGAGTTTTCTTTTTTATCATTAGTAAGTGATTCGGAAAGTTCTATATCTTGTTCGGCAACTCCGCTTCTCTTGTAAGTACCAGCAATAGGATATATAGATGCTTTTTTATTTTTAATGGTCAACTGTGCTTCAGGAGATGAACCAAACAACTTAAAATTACCATAATCAAAATAAAATAAATAAGGAGATGGGTTAATTGATCTTAAGCAACGATATACATTAAATTCATCTCCGATAAATTTTTGAGAAAACTCTCTAGAAAGCACTAATTGAAATACATCTCCACGCTTACAATGATTTTTAATTTTTTTAATACTATTTAAAAAATCTTTATTGCTATAATTTGATTTTTCTTTTCCTTTTAATTCAAAGCCAAAAGAATTATAATTTTTACTTTTTATAACACTTTCAACTCTATCTGCAATAGATTCATTGTTTTTATATAAAAATTCTACAATAAATAATTCTCCATTAAAATGATTAATAACTATTACAATTTGAAACAAATTATAATACATATCGGGTATTGCCTTTTCTTCTTTTGTTTTAAATTCAATATCTATATCTTCGAAATACTTTATAGAATTATAACTTGTATAGCCAAATAAACCGGCAGGCGCAATACTATCAACCTTTTTAACTTCAAATAGCTTTATAAATTTTTGCAATTCATCTATAGCTGCGCTATTCTTAATGGTTTTGATTTTTTTATGGCCATCAGGCAGTTCTATTGAAAGATTAGAATTTTGTAGTTTGAATTCTGCAATAGGATTTAAACAAATGAAAGAATGGCTATTTTCTTTAGACTTATAATCCGAACTTTCCAACAAAAGTGAATTCGGAAATTTATCTCTTACTTTCAAATAAATATCTACCGGTGTTAAAGTATCTGCAAGTAATTTTTTAAGTTTTGTATTTAATTTTATTTTCATTGTTTTTGTTTGATTAAGGGAAATAAAAAACGCCCGTTCGGTGAGAACGGGCGTTTTTTATATATGATTGGGCAAATAAAATAACAGCTAGGTCGTTCTCAGAGAGTACGACAGCCACCAAAATTTATTTACTAAGTTGTTTTTCATTTTTTATTTTGCGCTACAAATATATGTACTAATAAAATTAAAAAACAATTTTTTAGCTATTTTTTATTTTTTTACAAAAAAAGCCTGTGTAGAAAACTACACAGGCTTGAAGAATTCACTAAATAATTTGTTTAGTGATCCC
>CAZJUY010000043.1:0-24122 GCA_964549315.1 uncultured Chitinophaga sp.
CTCGAATTGAACCATCGGGTGGGGTAATTTTTATCATAATTTTTATTTATCCAAACATCCAAACAAACGGACGCAGGTTTTATTAGGGTTGCGAATTTACACAAAAAAATCAAATCAGCACTTTCGGTTTTTAAGAATAGTTAAAAGATAAGAATAGATCTTAAAATTTGATTTCAAAAGCAACCGTTTTTACACATTTTGTCTTCGTTTTTTCGTCAATCAAAATTTTTTCTTTGTTGTTTTGGTTGTCAAAAATGTCTTTCACACTACTAATCAATGCGGCTGGCACATCCAATGAAACAAACTTTTTCATTAATTTAGAAGAGGTTTGTTTTTTTAGTTCATTTTGTAAAATTTCAAAAAGTTTTTTACGATTTTTTATCCTTGAAGTATTATCAATATAATTTTTGTTAGATGACAATTTTGTTAAATTTAATATTTTACAAAGTTGTTTGAATTGTTTGTCATTCCCGATGGCTAAGGTTAGTTGCTTTTTATCTTTTGTTATAAAAATTTCACCATAAGGTGCAATGTTAGGATGCAATGAGCCAACGGCTTTAGGGTTGTGTTTTGCCATTAACCAGTTGCTTGCTTGATTTGCCAATGAAGCAATAGCAGAATCGTATAATGAAACTTCAATTTTTGCTCCTTTCCCAGTTTTGTATTTATTAAGTAAAGCAATTAAAATAGCTTCTTTGCATTGATGGGCGGCTAGTATATCAATCAATGCAACTGGCATTTTTATCGGACCACTTTCTGGTGTTCCATTCATATTCATAAACCCTGTTTCGGCTTGTAAAACTAAGTCGTATGCAGTTCTTTTAATATTGCTTCCAAAACCTGTAATATGAGCATAAATGATAGTAGGATTTATTTTTATTAAAGTCTTATAATCCATTTTTAGTTTTTCAGCATCGCCAGGTTTATAGTTTGCTATTACTATATCGGCTGATTTTATATGGTTATAAACAACTTGTTTGTCTTCATTTTTTGTTAAATCAAGAAATAGAGATTTTTTATTCCAGTTTACTGACGCATAGTATGCAGATACTGTTTTTTTGCCTTTTTCAGAAGATAGCCTCCAAGTTCTGGTTACATCACCATTTGTAAGTTTGTTTTCTATTTTCAAAACTTCGGCACCTAATTCACTAAAAAACATGCCAACAGCAGGTCCTGCCAAAACATTTGCTAATTCAACTATTTTAAGATTTTTAAATATGTCTTCCATGATTTCACAAAAATGAAACAAATTTTGTGTAGTGTCAATTTTTTTTGAAAAATAACAATCTGTGACAATAGCTTATTTTATATATTTGCACGCATGCAAGAAACTATTTTAATCCTTGATTTTGGTTCTCAATACACACAATTAATTGCACGAAGAGTTCGTGAGTTGAATGTTTATTGTGAGATACATCCCTATAATAAAATTCCAGAAATTACTAAAAATATAAAAGGTGTTATTTTATCAGGCTCACCTTTCTCCGTTAGAGCAAAAGATGCTCCAAATCCTGATTTATCAGCATTTAAAGGAAAATTACCATTGTTGGGAGTTTGTTATGGTGCTCAATTAATGGCTCATGTATTTGGTGGCGAAGTACAAGCATCAGAGCATAGAGAATATGGAAGAGCAAATTTATCTTTTGTAAAACCGGATAATGATTTATTCAAAGGAGTGAGTAATAATTCACAAGTATGGATGAGTCATGCTGATACAATCACAAAAATTCCTGATAACTACGAAATTATTTCAAGTACCAAAGATGTAAAATTTGCCGGTTATCAAATTCAGGGAGAAAAAACATATGGTATTCAATTTCATCCTGAAGTATATCATTCAACTGAAGGAAGTATATTACTGAAAAATTTTGTAGTTAATATTTGTGGTTGTAAGCAAGATTGGACTCCTGATTCTTTTGTTGAAACAACGGTTGCAGAATTGAAAAACAAAATAGGTAATGATAAAGTCGTTCTTGGTTTAAGTGGAGGTGTTGATTCAAGTGTAGCTGCGGTTTTGCTGCACAAAGCAATTGGTGAAAATTTATATTGCATTTTTGTAGATAATGGTTTGCTTCGTAAAAATGAATTTGAAAGTGTGTTGGAATCATATAAACACATGGGTTTAAATGTTAAAGGCGTTGATGCAAAAAAACGTTTTTACTCTGAACTCTCTGGTGTTTCAGATCCAGAAAAAAAACGCAAAGCAATAGGAAAAGTTTTTATTGATGTATTTGATGATGAATCAAAACAGATAAAAGATGTTAAATGGTTGGCACAAGGAACTATTTATCCAGATGTGATAGAATCAGTTTCTGTAAAAGGTCCTTCGGCAACTATTAAATCACATCATAATGTGGGTGGTTTGCCAGATTTTATGAAATTAAAAATTGTTGAACCTTTGAATACTTTGTTTAAAGATGAAGTGAGAAGAGTTGGAAAAACATTAAATATAGACGATGCTATTTTGAATCGTCATCCTTTTCCAGGCCCAGGCTTAGCAATTAGAATATTGGGTGAGATTACATCTGAAAAGGTACGAATATTGCAAGAGGTGGATGCTATCTTTATTAATAACTTAAAATCGAGTGGTTTATATAAAGATGTATGGCAAGCTGGAGCTATATTTTTACCAGTGCAATCAGTTGGTGTAATGGGAGATGAAAGAACATATGAAAATGCGGTAGCATTAAGAGCAGTTACAAGTACTGATGGAATGACTGCTGATTGGTGCCATTTACCGTATGAGTTTTTAGGAACAGTTTCAAATGAAATAATTAATAAAGTAAAAGGAATCAATAGAGTGGTTTATGATATAAGTTCAAAACCTCCTGCAACAATAGAGTGGGAGTAATTTTAATAAATTGAAAACGAGTTTTTGTAAATATTTTTTTACTTGTTGTACTTTGTGCTTTGCACTTAGTGCATCTCCATTATTTGCTCAAGAAAAAGAATCAGAGCCTATTCATAGAACTAAAAGTTCAGCAACAATAAACGGAACTCATTATTATTTACACACCGTAGAAAAAGGACAAACACTTTATGCTATCGCAAAATTTTATGGTTTTGAATTAAATGATATTGTATTAGAAAATCCTGAAGCAATTGATGGAATTAAAACAGGTCAGGTGCTTAGGATACCGTTTGAAAAAAAGAAAGTTGTAAAAAAAGAATTTATTGACACATCAAAATATGTTTTACATACCGTTGAAAAAGGACAAACAATATATTCGATTACAAAACAATACAATGTTACGGATGAAAAATTGAAAATATTTAATCCTGAGTTGTTGAACGGCTTAAAAACAGGTCAAGTTTTAAAAATTCCAATTGAAAAACCTAAAACTAATTTACCAGAAGTATTAGAAGTAAAAAAAGCAGATACACTTAAAAGCAAAAATAAATTTGAAAAAATTATTGCCAAAGAAGCTATAACTAATGTTGATGCTGCTAATCGAATATATCCTCAATCGAATTACGCGGGAGAGAAAAAACAAGAATACAATGTTGCCTTGTTTTTGCCATTTCATGCTGATGAAGCGAATGCATTAGATTTAGAAAAATTAATTAAAGGCGAATCGCAATTGCCAAATAAATCATCCATTGCACTTGAATTTTATGAAGGTGCGTTAATTGCTATTGACTCGTTAAAAAAACTAAAACTGAATGCAAAAATATTTATGTATGATGTTGATGATAGCGATTCTGCTAATATTCAAAATCTATTGAAAAAGCCTGAATTAAAATCTATGGACTTAATTATTGGTCCTTTATATGGTACAAGTTTTTTACCAGTTGCTAAATTTGCAAAAGAAAATGAAATTGCAATTGTTTCACCTTTTACTCAAGTAAATAAAATTTTATTTAATAACCCTTATGTATGCAAAGTGTCTCCTTCAAGTGCTTTGCAGATGGAGCAGATGGCAAAATTTGTTGTTGATACTTTCAAAACTCAAAATGTAATATTAATAAATACAACTTCTGCTTTTAATAAAGATGATGTTTATTATAACACTTTTAAATCCAATGCAAATCAGTTGCTGAAAATTTCTGGGATAAATGATACATTAAAAGAAACAAAAACAATAGCAGGGGTTCAATTGATGTTAAGTACAACAAAAACGAATGTGATTGTGTTGCCTTCTACAAATCAGTCTTTTGTTACCGATTTTTTAAGCAAGCTAAATACGTATAGAGAAAAATACAAGATTGTTTTGTTTGGTATGCAAAACTGGATGAATTATGATAATTTAGATTTTGAATATTTAAACAATTTAACTGTTCATTTGCCAGCAAATAACTTTGTTGATTATGATAATAAACCTACTCAACGTGTAATACAGATTTATAGAGATAAGTACAAAACAGAACCAGGTGCTTATGCATTTCAAGGTTTTGATGTCTGCTATTATTTTATCTCATTGTTATATAATAATGGAACAGGTTTTTTAAATAATCTGTCAGAATCAGAATTTAAAGGAATTCAAGCGAATTTTTTGTTTTCACAATTTCAGATAGAAAACAGTGGTTTTGAAAACAAGGAAATATTTATTCTTAAATATAATAATTTTAAATTGGTAAAAGCCAATTAAATAGTTGATATGCCTACCAAAGAAGAAATTACCGATTGGTTTAAATTTTTACAAGACGATATATGTTCTGCCTTAGAATTAGAGGATGGGTTAGGGAAATTTCACGAAGATAATTGGACAAGAGAAGAAGGAGGAGGAGGTAGAACTCGAATTATTCAAAATGGAAATGTAATTGAAAAAGGCGGTGTGAATTTTTCTGCAGTTTTTGGACCCGTTCCTGATTTTTTAAAAACAGAAACGAATGTTAATTCTGAATCCATTACCTTTTATGCAACGGGTGTTTCAATTGTAATTCACCCTAGCAATCCTTTTGTTCCTATTATTCATATGAATGTGCGATATTTCGAAATGAGTAATGGTGTTTGGTGGTTTGGTGGGGGAATTGATTTAACACCTCATTATGTGAATGAAGCAGATGCCAAATTTTTTCATACTCAGTTGAAAAATAGCTGTGATAAGCATGATTTGGATTATTATCCTAAATTTAAAAAATGGGCGGATGATTATTTTTTTATAAAACATAGAAACGAAACAAGAGGCATTGGAGGTATCTTTTTTGATAAACTAACGGGAAATGTTGAAAATTCAAAATATCAATTATTCGAGTTTGTTAAACAAATAGGAAAAACATTCGCACCTACTTATGTTCAATTAATGAACAAAAACAAACTTCTTCCTTTTGAAGGAAAAAATAAGGAATGGCAACTCATAAGAAGAGGAAGATATGTCGAGTTTAATCTTGTTTATGATAAGGGAACCAAGTTTGGTTTGGAAACAAACGGCAGAATAGAATCTATTTTAATGAGCCTTCCCTCAACGGCCAATTGGCAGTATAATTACCTGCCTGCTTCAAATTCTCCAGAAGAAATGACTCTTCGACTTCTAAAAAAAGGCATAAATTGGGCTTAATATTTTTTACAAAAAAAAGCAACCCAAAATGCAACCTTTTTTGAAACAATTGTATCTGTAAGTCAGATTCATGGTGTTTTTTTGTGAATTGGTCTATAAAAAGATTAAAACTCATCTAAAAAACTAAAAATCATTAGGCTTAAAAAAGCCTTTAAAAAAGATTAATTTCGTTATAAACATTTTAAGTAAAATTAAAGATGGTTACAAAAACTACAGCAACACTCACTAAACTGTTTACTACAACAGTTTTGTTTTTATTTGGATCTTGTTTTGTTCTGGCACAAGAAACTCATAACCATGAAGGACATACTCATGAAGCCAATAGCGTTTATCAACAAAAAATAAACGTGGATAAATCAGATTTTACTTCAAATCCTTTTGGCGTTTCTGAAAAAGAATGGTTTATGTATACAGATAAAACTTTTAAAATGCTTGAAAAAGTGGATGTGGCAAGTTTTATTAATTACGTTATTTTTTCTTCTGATGGAAAACTTTATGATAAGGATGTTTTTATGAACTACAAAAAAGACCAATTTAAAGAAGATAAACTTAATCTGATTTTAAAAGTGGGAAAGGGAGAAGTTACAGAAGCAAATATTAGAGAATACTTAAGTTCATTGCAACCAAAATACAAAGAATATTACACGGAATTTAAAAGTAAAAGAGACGAGATAGTAGAACAAATATATCGTCAGCAACAAGGAGCACCAACTCCAACACCTTTTGCTTGTGGTCAACCGTGTACAAATCCTGGATTTGAATCTGGTAATGGATTTTGGAATTATTGGAGCGCCACAGCTTGTGCAAGTTCATCGAATGACCCTTGTAGTTTGGTTGCAGGTTTTAATGCAGCCCTTCATACTGTTATGACAGTTGGAGCATTTGATCCAATTGTCGGAGGAACTACATTGCCTGTGGTACCACCAGGAGGAGGAAATAATTCTCTTTTACTAGGTGATAGAACTACCGGTGGTCAAGCAGCCAGAGCAAGTATTTCTTTTACAGTTTCTGCTGCAAGTGCTAACTTCACATACAGATATGCTGTAGTTTTAGAGGATCCAGTTTCTGGGCATACAGATGCTGAAAGACCTTATTTTAGTGTGAAAATTAGAGATGCGTCTAATAACGTATTAGCTTGCGGAGATTATTATGTTTCTGCAAAACCTCCTATTGTTAACTTTATTCAAGTTGGGACTTCAAATTATTATTACCGCCCTTGGACAACAGTTTTTGTACCTTTAAGTTCTTACATTGGGCAATGTATAACAGTAGAATTTACTTCATCTGAATGTGCTCAATCAGGTCATTTGGGATATGCCTATATTGATGGAGATTGTGATCCAATAGATATTATTGCATCATCTCCAGCTGTTTGTGGTGGTAACAATGTTATTCTTACAGCTCCTGCGGGAGGAGTTTCTTATTCTTGGACGAATACGGCTGGCGGAACTACAGGTATTGTAGGATCTACCACAGGCCAAACTGCTACAGTTAATCAAGGTGGAACATATCAAGTAGTAATTACTTCTGTGGCTGGTCCTTCTTGTACAACTACTTTAAACATTACAATTGGTTCAAATCCTTCTAACCCTGTTGCTTCATTCACAAATACAACTGTTTGTGCTGGAGCAGCTACTGCATTTACAGATACATCCACACCTGTCGGTAGTATTAATGCCTGGTCTTGGGATTTTAACAACGATGGTATTGAGGATAGCAATGTTCAAAATCCATCCTATACATTCCCTGGAGCGGGAACGTATCCTGTAACACTTATTATTACTTGGGGACCTTGCAATGCTACAATTACTCAAAACGTAACTGTAAATGCAGGTTCAAGCCCTACAATTACACCTGCTGGACCTTTCTGTTCTTACGCTGCTGCTGTGAATTTAACAGCAAGTGTAGGTGGAGGTACATGGAGTGGAACAGGTATTACCAATGCTACAACAGGAACATTTACACCTGGTTCAGCCACAATTGGCAATAATACAATTACATATACTGTTGGAGGAGCTTGTCCTGCAACTGTTAATACAACTATCGTTGTAAATGGGCCTCCATTATCTGATGCTGGAACAGATATTACAATTTGTTCTGCTACAACTGGAAATATTGGTAGTGCGAATAATGCCCTATATTCATATTCTTGGAGTCCTGGAACAGGATTAAGTGCAACAAATATTTCTGCACCTACTGTTACTTTAACAAATGTTGGTGCTGCTCCTATCACAAGTACTTATACGGTAACTACAACAGTTATTGCAACTGGTTGTATTTCTACAGATGCAGTGGATGTTACGGTTAACCCAGTAGCAACAGCCAATGCTGGTCCTGCGCAAACTATTTGTGCTGGAACAACTGCTACGCTTGCTGGTGCAATTGGTGGTGCAGCTACATCTGGAACTTGGAGTGGTGGTGCTGGAACATACGCACCAAATGCTACAACATTAAATGCTGTTTATACACCTAGCGCTGCAGAAGTGAGTGCAGGAACAGTTACTTTAACACTGTCAACTGATGACCCTGCTGGACCATGTCCTTTAGCGACTTCAAATATGACAATTACGATTAATCCTATCGCTACAATTGATGCAGGTGCCGATCAAACAACTTGTGTTGGAGGAACAATCACACTTGCAGGAATTTTAGGAGGAGCTTCTACAATAGGTACATGGACAGGAGGAACAGGAACTTACAATCCAAATAATACAACAGCAAATGCTATTTATACACCAAGTGCTGCTGAAGAAGCTGCAGGAACTGTTACATTAACGTATACATCTGATGATCCTGCTGGTCCTTGTTCTTCAGTAAATGACCAAATGGTTATTATTATTAATCAATTACCTACAGTAAATGCAGGATTAGATCAAACTATTTGTGCTGGTTCTACCGTTCCCCTTTCTGGTATTATTGGTGGAGCCGCTACTATGGCAACGTGGAGTGGAGGTGCCGGAACATTTTCTCCTAATAATACCACATTAAATGCTGTATATACTCCAAGCGCTGCGGAAGTAGCTGCAGGAACAGTTACTTTAACCCTTACTACTGATGATCCTGCTGGTCCTTGCGTTTCAGTTAATGATCAAATGGTTATCAATATTAATACACCTGCTACTATAAATGCAGGGCTTGACCAAACCATCTGTATAGGAAGTACAGTAACATTAGCTGGTGTAATAGGAGGTTCAGCAACTATAGGCACTTGGACTGGTGGAGCAGGAACTTTTGCTCCAAACAATACTACCGCTAATGCGATTTATACACCAACTGCTGCTGAAGCCGCTGCTGGAACAGTTACATTAACATATACTTCTGACGATCCAATTGGTCCCTGCCCTTCTGTTAATGATCAAATGGTAATAACTATTAACTCATTACCAACTGTTAATGCAGGAGTTACTCAAACTGTATGTGTTGGAACTTCAATAACTCTTGGAGGTTCTGTTGGTGGAGCTGCAACTAGTGGAACATGGAGTGGAGGAAATGGAACGTATGCTCCCAATGCAAATACCTTAAATGCAGTTTATACTCCAAGTGCTGCTGAGTATGCTGCAGGTACAGTTACTTTAACACTTACAACAAATGACCCTGCAGGTCCTTGCAATGCAGTTTCTACAACTGTAACTCACAACTTCTATCAAAATCCAGTGATTAATATTTCTGTTGATGATCCAGATGGATGTCCTGTGCATTGCGTTAACTTTACAGATAATTCAACAGTTGCAGGAGTGGGTGCAAGCATCGTAAGCTGGGTTTGGAATTTTGGTGATGGTTCACCAGCAGATGTAACTCAAAATCCATCACATTGTTATTCAAACACAGGTTATTATGATGTTTCTCTTACAGCTACATCAAATCAAGGATGTACTTCTACAGCAACAGTATTACAAATGATTTTTGTATTCCCTGTTCCAAATGCAGAGTTTACTCCTAATCCTAATCCAGCTTCTGTTTTAGATCCTGTTGTAACGCTTGTTAACCAATCTTCTTCTGATGTAACTAGCTGGTATTATTATTTTGGTGATGGAGATTCTATTGCACCATTTGTATCTAGTCCTACTCACACATACCCAAATCAAACATCACAAACCTATAACGCAATGCTTTATGTTGTTAATGGATATGGATGTTGGGATACAGTAATTCATCCAGTTATGATTGGACCTGAGTACACTTTCTTTATTCCAAATGCATTTACACCTAATGGTGATGGAATAAATGACTTTTTCTTTGGTCAAGGCATTGGAATAGTGGAATATGATTTGTGGATTTTTGACAGATGGGGAGATATGATATTCCACGGAGATGAACTAAATGACAAATGGGATGGAAGAGCAAATAATGGAAGTGATGTGGCACAGCAAGATGTGTATGTTTGGAAAGTGAAGTTGACAGATGTCTTTGGTAAGAAACATAACTTTATAGGAACAGTTACTTTAGTTAAATAATATAACTAACATTTTTTGAAAGCGGTATTTTGACGAAGTCAAAATCCCGCTTTCTCTTTTTTTAACAATCGCTTCGAAAAAAATCGTTTAACTTTATAAAATATTTTATGGGTAAATCGATTAAATATTTTTTTTTAATTCTTTTTATTTTTGCTTTAACGGAGGAAGTAAAAAGCCAAAATATTTCATTACCAAATACTCCAGTTCAAGTACCCCAAAAAGTTACTATTTCAGGTAAAGCATATAATGGCGAAGACCGTAATTTACCTCTTCCAAAATTGATGGTAATAAACTCAGCAACAAATCAAGGTTTTTTTGCTGATTCGGAAGGCAAGTTTACGCTACAAGCAAACCAATCAGATACACTAGTGTTTTCTGCTCAAGGATTTATGATTAAAAAAATATCGTTAAAAGATTCTGCAGCAAAAAGTACTTATTTTATTGAAGTCCCAATTTTTAAAATGCATTATACTTTAAAAGAAATTACCGTATTTGAAACACGAAGTTTAAGCCAAATACAAAAGGATATTGATAGGTTAGGAATTAAAAGCACATATAAAACACAAGGTGTCGCAGATGCAATGTATAGTCCTATAACTTATTTGTATGAACGATTTAGCAAACTAGAAAAGAGCAAACGCAAAGTTGCTGAATGGGAAAATGAAGATTTAAAACGCGAAGTATTAAAAGACTTATTCAAAATTTATATTAAAAATGACATTATTGACTTAAGTACAGAAGAGTTTGATGCCTTTATAATGTATTTAAACTTAAGCGATGATTTTATTATAAATTCTAGTCAATATGAATTAGTAATGGCAATAAAAGGAAAATACGAATCCTTTAAATATAGATGGAAATAATTTTTTTAAAATAAATTTGGTTTATATTATAAACTAATTTATATTTGTGAAATAAATTATTTTTTTGCTTGGTCTATGAAACATTTTTTTATTCTTAATCTATTTATTTTATTGTCATTACAGAGTGTTCTTGGGCAAACAAAAATTTCTGGAAAAGTACTTGATCAAAAAAAACAACCAATACCAGGAGTTAATATTTATATTAAGGATAGTTACAATGGTACAACATCAGCTGCTGATGGCACGTATTCATTTACATCTACTGATACAGGTGATGTTATAATAGTTTACAGTTTTATTGGTTTTGAGCAGATAGAAAAGCGTGTTCACTTAACAAGTAAAGATTTTGTTTTAAATCCAATCTTAAAAGAATCTTTAAATGAATTAAAGGTGGTTACTATTTCGGCAGGAACAATAGAAGCCAGTGATGAAAAAAAAACAACTGTTTTAAAACCACTTGATATTGTAACAACTGCTGGAGCGCAAGGAGATATTGTAGGCGCATTAAAAACATTACCTGGGGCTCAGCAAATTGGAGAATCAGAAGGATTATTTGTTCGTGGAGGTGAAGGAAGTGAAACAAAAACAATAATTGATGGAATGGTTGTAAATAAACCCTTTTTTAGTTCTGCTCCTAATATTGCTTCACGCGGAAGGTTTTCTCCATTTCTTTTTAAGGGTACCGTATTTAGTACTGGTGGTTATTCGGCACAATACGGACAAGGAATGTCATCTGTTCTGGCTCTTGAAACACAGGATTTGCCGGATATAACATCCTCAACATTAGCTGTTTCTTCAGTTGGTTTAAGTGGTGGATATAATAAATTATGGAAAGAAAAAAACATGAGCGCAGGTTTTGATGTAAATTATGCTAACCTTACTCCATATTTTAATTTAGTTAAACAAACCCCTGAATATACTGTTGCTCCTCAGTTTTCTGGTGGGTCATTAAATTTCAGAAAAAAAACATCTGCTACAGGTATTCTTAAGTTTTACGGAAATTTTAATTTATCTGATTTTGGAATAAAAACATTTAGTATTGATAGCACGAATGGTTTTAAAAATTTATTTGAACTAAATAATCATGATATATACACTAATTTAACTTACAAAGAACGTTTAGGTGAAAAATGGTTGCTAAACTTAGGTGTTTCATATAGCACAAATATTGATAAAATAAAAACATGGACTGATTCTATAACTTCGCAAAGCGATTTAACACAAGGAAGGATTGTAGTTAGCAGGGGAATAGGAAAGTTATCTATCATACGCTTTGGTGCAGAGTATCAAAATTCTTTTGATCAGTACAAAATAGATGGAGCAAAATATGGAAACAGTTATCATGTAATAAGAACGATTCATGATAATTATTCTGCTGAATTTGTTGAAGCAGATATTTATTTAACATCAAAATTGGTTTGGCGTGCAGGTGCACGCGGAGAGTATTCTACCTTGTTGCAAAAATACGTTGTTTCGCCACGCAGTTCTGTAGCATATAAAATTGGAGATAAAAGTCAGTTGTCATTTGCTTATGGGCAATTTTATCAAAAGCCAGACAGAGATTATTTATTTTATCCTCAAATACCAAGTTATAATAAAGCAACACATTATATTGCCAATATTCAGCGCGTAGATGATTTTCATACTTTACGTGCAGAAGTGTATTATAAAAAATATGATAATCTTACTAACCTTGTAGATTCAACTAATACCGGATATGGCTATGCTCAAGGGTTAGATATATTTTGGAGAGATAAGAAAACAATTAAAGGTGTTGATTATTGGGTATCTTATACTTACATAGAAACAAAACGCAAATATTTATATTATCCAAAAGAAGTAACACCGCCATTTGCAGCACAACATACTACATCCTTAGTGTTTAAAAAATTCTTCGAAAAATTAAATTTAAGTACTGGGTTTACTTATACTTACGCAAGCGGAAGACCTTATTATAATCCAACTAATCCTGATTTTATGAGTGATAGAACTATTGATTATCATGCATTGGGAGTAAACGGTGCTTATTTAAGACAAGTAAAAAATTGTTTTGCTGTACTTGCTTTTTCAGTAACAAATGTATTTGGTAATGAACAAATATTTGGATATACATATTCCTATGATGCACAAAGAAGAACAGCAGTTACTCTGCCAGCAAAAAGATTTTTCTTTGTAGGTCTATTTTTGTCATTCGGTCAAAATCGTTCAAAAGAAGTAATTAATAATAATAACTAATAAAAAGTAAAAATGAAAAAACTAGTATCAATAATAGCCTTGTTAAGCATATCGCTTTTTGCTACATCACAAAACCAAAAATACATTGCTGCAATGGAAAAAAATGTTGCTGCTCTCGACACAACAAGAGATGCCGTTCAATTGCAAAATTTAGCCAATACATTTGAGCGTATTGCAAGTGCCGAAAAATCAGAATGGCTTCCGAATTATTATGTAGCATATTGTTATGTAAATATGACTTACAGTTTCAAAGGTGATCAAATTGATACTTATTGCGATAAAGCAGAGAAATTTATAAAAATTGCAGATTCAATTTCTCCTAACAACTCTGAAATATATACACTAAAAGCACAAATTGCTTCTGCTCGTATAAGTGTAAATCCAATGACTCGTGGCCAAAAATATGGAACAATTTCTGGCGAGTTGCGTGAAAAGGCTAAGGATTTAGATAAAACAAATCCTCGCCCTTATTACTTAGAAGGTACTGCCTATTTTTATACACCGCCTATGTTTGGTGGAGGAAAAGATAAAGCTAAACCTGTTTTTCAAAAAGCATTAGAAATGTATGAAATATTCAAACCAGTAAGCAGTATTGCTCCTAATTGGGGAAAAAATTCTACTATGTACTTTTTAAAAGAGTGCGATAAAAAATAAAAATTTTAATCAAACCCTCTAAAAATAAAAATGATGGAAAAAGAAGAGAATCAAATGAGCGAACAAGAAAGCTTGCAAATTATTCGAAGCATGATTGACGCAGCTAAAAACGATGTAAAAGCAGATGCATTTATTTTTTTGCTATGGGGGTGGTTGGTTTTTATTGCTAGTTTGTCTCAATTCATTATTATTAAAATGGAGTTGAATATTAATCAGTCTTTGCCTTGGCTATTAATGCCATTAGGAGGAATAATTACTCCTATTTATGTGATGATGAAGAATAAAAAAGACAGAACAAAAACACATATTACCGAATCTTTAAAATTTATTTGGATAGCTTTTACAGTAGCACTTTTAATAATAATATTTTTTAATAAAATGGAGTTTTTGCAAGTGCTTCCCGTATTGATGTGTTTATATGGTATAGGTTTGTTTCTATCTGGTAGTGTTTTAAAATTTAAACCTTTGATTTTTGGGGGAATGTTTTGTTGGGCTTGTGCTATTGCTGGTTTTTATTTTCAATCAATTTTTATACTATTGATTTTAGCAGTATGTGTTTTAGGCGGCTATATAATTCCAGGCTATTTGCTTAAAATTAATAACAAAAAATAAAATGTTTAAAGATTTAGATCCATTATTGCATTCACAACTACGCTTATCAATTATGAGTTTACTGATAAGTGTTAAAGAAGCGGATTTTACTTTTTTAAAAGAAAAAACAGGAGCTACAGCTGGTAATATTAGTGTTCAAATTTCTAAGTTAGCAGAAGCAGATTATATTACGGTGAAAAAAACATTTAAAGATAATTATCCCTTAACAAGTTGTAGCATTACTAAAAAAGGAATTAAAGCATTTGAAAATTATGTTGATTCAATACAAGCATATATTAAAAAGAACTAACCAATAAATTATACAACATGGAAAATCAAGATGATCAATTATGGCGTATAGCCAAGAAAAGAGTAAAGTTTAAAAAGCATTTAGCTTCTTACATTATTGTTAATGGGTTTTTGTGGATATTATGGTGGTTTTCGGAAGGAAGAAATGGATTAGGAGGAGATTTGCCTTGGCCAGCATGGAGTTCATTAGGATGGGGTATCGGTTTGGCATTTAGTTATTATGGTGCTTATCACGACAATAGAGATGATGATATTATTAAAGAATATCAGAAATTGAAAAACGGTGGTAAAAATTAAAATGAATGGCTTCAAATTTTTTGAAGCCATTTTTGTTTTCATAATTCATTTAAGATTTCATCACTAAGTGGACTAGTTGAATGGGAAATAACTTTTGTTAATTCACCTTTCTCATTTATTAGATATTTAGCAAAATTCCATTTCGGTTCTTCTGTATTCCAACCGTTTTTGTCTTTATCTGCTAACCATTTGTAAAGCAGATTTTTGTTTTCGCCAATTACATTCGTTTTTTCAAATAACTGAAATGTGACACCATAATTTTTTTCGCAAAAATTGACAATATCTGTATTGCTTCCAGGTTCTTGCGCACCAAAATTATTAGCCGGAAAACCAAGTATAGTTAATTTGTCTCCAAATTGATCATGTAATTCTTGTAACTGTTTATACTGCGGAGTATAACCACATTCCGAAGCAGTATTTACTATCAATAATTTTTTGCCTTTGTATTGATTAAAACTAATTTCTTTTCCATCAATACCTTTCATCGAAATAGCGTAAATAGATTCCTTACTCATAGCATTCTTAGGTTTTGTTTTAAAATGTTTTTTTGAAAATAGTTGTAATATCGGATAAAAAAAATTTCGCTTTCTCATATTCATATTCAAAAGTATATAAAATTTAATTGTAAATGAGCCATAAATTCCTCTCGATTTATACTTAAATTGCAGGTAAATTATATACAAATGAAAAACAAAATTGTTTTTACGTTATTAGCCTGCATTTTGATAGCAGATAGTTTTGCTCAACACACTAATTTTTGTGGTGCAGATGAAATGAGAATAGAAATGCTAAAGCAAAATCCTAAACTTGCACAAGCAATTGCAAAACGCGAGCAAGCATTAGAAAAATTTACAGCAGAGTACACTCAAAATGTTCAGCAGAAAAAATCAAGTACACCTGCAAACTATACAATTCCTGTAGTTTTTCATGTAATACACAATTATGGTATCGAAAACATTTCGGATGCTCAATTAAAAGATGGGATAGATATTGTAAACCAAACATTTCGTAAACTCCGTCCAGATACAAATTCTATTGTTGCAGCATTTAAGCCTATACATGCTGATTGCGAAATTGAATTTCGTTTGGCACAACTTGACCCTAACGGAAATTGCCATAGTGGAATTAACCGCATTGCATCATCACTTACAAGTATTGGCGACCATTCCGTAAAATCATTAATACATTGGGATCCTACAAAATATTTAAATGTATATGTAGTTGAAAATGCAGCTGGTCTTGCGGGACATGCTATTTTCCCTTCTGATGCGGACTCATTACCGCAATGGGATGGAATAGTTCTTACTCATAGTTATGTAGGGACAATTGGAACATCTAACTTAACTCGTTCAGTTGCTTTTGCTCACGAGTGCGGACATTATTTAAACTTGCAACATATTTGGGGAGGCAACAATGTTCCAGGCTTTTATTATTACCCATGTGCCGACCCATTTAAAGATTGCAATATTGATGATTTTGTAACGGATACACCACCAACAATCGGTTGGCAAAGTTGTAACTTAAGCGGAGCATCTTGTTTAAATGCAGTGGATAATGTTCAAAATGTGATGGATTATTCTTATTGTAACATCATGTTCACATACGGACAAAAAACGCGTATGCATGCTTGCTTAAATGCTTCATTTGGAGGCAGAAATAATTTGTGGCAAACTTCAAATCTCATTGCTACTGGTGTTTATTCTCCTCCTGCACCATTATGTGCTGTCGATTTTTCTGCAAATAAAACAGTAGTTTGTAATTCTATTGGTAATGTAATTTCGTTTACTAATAATTCTTACAACGGAAATTTTACCAATGTAGAATGGACTTTTAATGGAGGAGTTCCTAATACATCAACGCTTGCTAACCCAACAGTTACTTATTCTACACCGGGCGTGTATGATGTAACATTAAAAGTGAAAAATGGAACGGATTCTCTTTCTATAACAAAATCAAATTATATTTCAGTAATAGGAAATTCAGCTACAACGATTCCTTTTTATGATGATTTTGAAACAACTACAAGTTTAAATGGAAGCAAGTTTTTTGAAAATTCATTTGATTCAATTAATCGTTGGCAAATTACCACTACTGCTTCTTTTAGTAATAATCATTCTATTTGGTTAAATAATTTCAATAATTCAATGAACACAAAGGATGAGCTGTATAGCCAAATGATTGACCTTGTTGGTACTGCTTCTCCTGCAATTAGGTTTAAATATGCTTTTACAAGAAAAGATAGTTCTAACAATGACCAATTGCAAGTTTACATTTCAAAAGATTGCAGTAGTTCTTGGATTCAACGGTTAAGTTTAACAGGAATTGCATTAGAAACTTCAAATATAACTACTTCACCTTTTGTTCCTACTTCTTTAACAGAATGGAAAGAAGCTGTTGCTACAATTCCTGCAACTTATATTACAGCTACATCCCGTTTCAAAATAGTTTTTACTTCTAAAGGAGGAAACAATATTTATATTGATGATATAAATGTGGATACATATATTGGAGTAGATGAATTACAAATGATTAGTCAACTAAATTTATATCCCAACCCAACAAACAATGAAATTAATCTAGACTTTAATTTATCAGAAAACGCAAATATTAAATTTGTAATTACAGATGTATTGGGGCGCGAACTTATTATCAATACTAGCAAGCAATTTATTCAAGGAAAAAACAAAAGTACATTTTCTGTTTCTGATCTAAATGCAGGATTTTATTTTATTAAAGCCATATCTAACAATAAAGTTGTATTAACTAAATCTTTTGTTAAACAATAAAAGATTAAGTTTCAATCAATTCCTTTTTTAACTTTGTTGTTCAATGAAGCTTAAAAAGAAATACATTGTTTTTGCTGTTTTGTTTTCGGTAATTGTTTTGCTTATTACGAATTGCGGAAACGATAACGAAAGTAAAAATCAGAAAGTATTAAAGTCAGACTCATTAGTTTATCTTAACCACAACGATACCGCACAATATGTGGGTATGAGTCAATGCAAATTATGCCATCAAAATATTTACAACACATTTATTGAAACAGGAATGGGTAAAAGTTTTGATGTTGCATCAAAACAAAAAAGTTCAGCTAAGTTTGATAAGCATACTGTTGTTTACGATAAATATCAAGATTTTTATTATCATCCTTTTTGGGATAATGACAGTTTGAAAATTATGGAGTTTCGTTTAAGTGGTAAAGACACCATTTTTAAACGTATCGAAAAGGTTGATTATATTGTCGGTTCCGGGCAACATACCAATTCGCATATACAAAGTGTAAATGGCTATTTTAATCAAATGCCAATGACTTATTACACGCAACAGCAAAAATGGGATTTGCCTCCTGGTTTCGAAAATGGTTTCAATACACGCTTTTCACGTAAAATAGGACTAGAATGTATGGGCTGCCATAACTCATTGCCTGACTTTGTTCAAGGTTCAGAAAATAAATATCAATCGGTGCCAGATGGTATTGGTTGCGAAAGATGTCACGGTCCTGGGAGTATACATGTTCAGCAGCGTTCCACAGGCTCAAAAATTGACACATCTAAATACATTGATTATTCAATTGTAAATCCAGGTAAGTTACCAATTGATTTACAATTTGATGTTTGCCAACGTTGTCATCTACAGGGCAACACAGTTTTAAAAGAAGGACAATCATTTTATGATTTTCGACCAGGAATGAAACTTTCTGATTACATGGTTACATTTTTACCGCGTTATAAAAATGCTGACGATGAATTTATTATGGCTTCACATGCGGATAGATTGAAACAAAGCAAATGTTTTGTGAACAGTTTTTATGAAGAAAAAGATAAAGCCTCATTAAGACCATATAAAAATTCTTTAACCTGCGTTACCTGTCATAACCCGCACGTTACTGTAAAATCTACTGGTGTCGAAATATTTAATAATGCTTGTAAAAATTGCCACAATGATGAAAAAGCGAAGGTGAGTTCAAGCGTTCCACCAAAACCAGTTTTATGTTCGGAAAAAATGAATGTAAGAATAAAAAAACAAGATAACTGTGTTAGTTGCCATATGCCAAAATCTGGCTCAATAGACATCCCACATGTTACAGTTCACGATCATTACATAAGAAAACCAATTAGCAAAACAGAACAAGAGAAAATAAAAACATTTATCGGCTTGTATGCTATCAACGATAAAAATCCCTCCAACCAAATTAAAGCAAAAGCATACATTCAACAATATGATAAATTTGAATATAAGCCCGAATATCTTGATTCTGCTAAAAAATATTTAAGTGATAAAACATTAGAAGCTGTTCAACAAAATTTTCAATTATTGATTCATATTAATTTTATTCAACAAAATTTTAATCAAATAGTTGTTTATGCAAATCAAATTGGTTATGGTAAATTGCTTAAAACAATTTTAATACATAAATCATGGAGTAACGATGATGCTTGGACGGCATATAGAGTAGGGGAGGCCTTATATTCACAAAATAAAATAGATGATGCTTTTTTGTTTTACAAAAAAGCAAATGAATTGGCTCCATTTAATTTAGAATTTAAAAATAAAGTAGGTTCAGCTTTAATGGATAAAAATAATTTGCCTGATGCTATTAAAGTTTTTGAAGATATACTAATTGAAAATCCTAAACATGTTCAAGCTTTAAATAATTTGGGTTATTCTAATCTATTATTGGGTAATGCAGATAAAGCAGAAATGCTATATAATAAAGCTCTAAAACTAGACCCCGATTATGAATTGCTTTTAATGAATATCGCGGGTTTAAATATTTATAAAAAAAACTACAAAGAGGCACAAATAGTGCTAAATAAAATTTTAAAACAAAATCCTAAAAATACTAGGGCAAAGGAGGTTTTAGAGCAATTAAAACAAATAAAAATTTAATAAAAGTTTCGTTTTTGTCCTTATATTTGATTTCTCAAAAAAGCTTTAAATATTAATTGAAACTACTATTATAGAATGGATTTAGAATTTAATAAAAATGAAGACAAGATGAATTTGCTTATTTCTGCAATGGAGCAAAAATTATCTAAAATATATTTAGGTGGTGGGAAATCACGTATTGAAAAACAACACGAACAAGGAAAACTTACTGCTCGTGAACGAATAGAATTTTTAATTGATGAAAATTCAAAAACGATTGAAATTGGAGCTTTTGCAGGTGATGATATGTACAAAGAGCATGGTGGTTGTCCTGCGGGTGGAGTAGTAGTTGTTATTGGATATGTGAGTGGCAAGCAATGCATTATTGTTGCAAATGATGCTACAGTAAAAGCGGGGGCTTGGTTTCCGATTACAGGAAAAAAGAATTTACGTGCGCAAGAAATCGCAATGGAAAACAGATTGCCAATTATTTATTTAGTTGATAGCGCAGGAGTATTTCTTCCAATGCAAGATGAAATTTTTCCTGACAAAGAAAATTTTGGAAGAATATTTAGAAACAATGCAGTAATGAGTAGTATGGGAATATTGCAAATTGCTGCTGTAATGGGAAGTTGTGTTGCTGGTGGAGCTTATCTTCCAATTATGAGCGATGAAGCAATGATAGTAGATAAAACAGGAAGTATTTTTCTTGCTGGTTCTTACTTAGTGAAAGCTGCGATTGGCGAAAATATTGATAACGAAACACTAGGTGGCGCAACTACACATTGTGAAATATCTGGTGTTACTGATTACAAATGCAAAGATGATAAAGATTGCTTAACACGTATCAGAAACATCATGAGCAAAATTGGTGATTTTGAAAAAGCAGGTTTCAACCGCGAAAAAGTCGTTGAACCTAAAAAAAATCCCAAGGAAATTGTCGGTATTATCCCTGATTCTAGAGACAAACAATATGATATGATGGAAGTAATTCATCGTTTAGTTGATAATTCTGACTTTGAAGAATATAAAGAAGGTTATGGACAAAGCATTATTTGTGGCTTAGCTCGTATAGATGGTTGGGCAGTAGGTATTGTCGCTAATCAAAGAAAAGTTGTGAAAACGGCTAAAGGAGAAATGCAATTTGGAGGTGTAATTTATAGTGATAGTGCAGATAAAACAGCTCGGTTTATAATGAACTGTAATCAAAAGAAAATTCCTTTAGTTTTTTTACAAGATGTTACAGGATTTATGGTAGGCTCTAAATCAGAACATGGTGGAATTATAAAAGACGGTGCTAAACTAGTAAATGCTATGAGTAATTCTGTTGTTCCAAAATTTACAATTGTTATTGGAAATAGCTATGGTGCTGGAAATTATGCAATGTGTGGAAAAGCTTATGATCCACGTTTAATAGTTGGTTGGCCGACCGCTCAGATGGCTGTTATGGGAGGTGCACAAGCCGCAAAAGTTTTAGTTCAAATTGAAGTTGCATCATTAAAAGCAAAAGGGGAAATTATTACTCCTGAAAATGAAGCGGAATTATATAATAAAACAAAAGATAAATACGATTATCAAACTACTCCTTATTATGCTGCAGCTCGCTTATGGATGGATGCAATTATTAATCCAATAGATACACGTAAATGGATCTCTATGGGAATAGAAGCCGCAAATCATGCTCCTATTACAAAACCGTATAATGTAGGTGTTATTCAAACATAAACTTTTTCATTTAAACTGTTTACCCAAAATCTATAAAGAAGGGATATACACCTTCTGTTTTTATGCAAAAAAAAACTAATCACGCACTTGCTTTTATTTTTATTACTGTTCTTATTGATGTAATAGGCATAGGAATTATAATTCCTGTTATCCCAAGTTTAATTTCTGAACTAACGAATACAGATTTAAGCGAAGCATCCAGGTATAGTGCTTGGCTTGGTTTCGCCTACGCAACAATGCAATTTTTGTTTTCTCCAATTCTTGGGGCTCTTAGTGATAGAATAGGAAGGAGACCAATTCTTTTAATTTCGCTTCTTGGATTAGGGTTTGATTATATTTTTATGGCATTAGCACCAACAATTGCGTGGCTTTTTTTAGGTAGAATTATTGCGGGGCTTTGTGGTGCAAGTTTTACCACAGCCTCTGCATATATTGCAGATGTTAGTTCCCCAGAAAAAAGAGCACAAAATTTTGGTTTAATTGGTGCCGCATTCGGTTTAGGTTTTATTATTGGACCTGTAATTGGCGGAATTTGTAGTCAATGGGGACCACGCTTTCCTTTTTGGGTTGCAGCAGGTTTTTCTTTGCTAAATTTTTTATATGGGTTAATTGTTTTGCCTGAATCACTTTCAAAAGAAAACAGAAGAAAATTTGATATAAAAACAGCGATTCCTGGCCGATCATTAATTAAACTTAAAAGATATCCTATTATTATTGGACTAGTAATTTCAATATTCTTTCTATACTTGGCTGGAAAATCCGTTGAAACCACTTGGACATTTTATACAATGCTCAAATTTAAATGGTCAGAAGCATGGGTGGGTTATTCTCTCGGATTTGTAGGTATTCTAGTTTCTATTGTTCAGGGTGGATTAATTAGAGTTATTGTTCCAAAAATTGGAAACAAAAAAGCAATTTACTTTGGATTCGTACTCAATATTATTGGATTAATAGGCTTTGCTTTTTCTTCACAAAGTTGGATGATGTTTGCTTTCCTTTTGCCATATTGCCTTGGTGGAATAGGAGGGCCTGCATTACAAGGAATAATTTCAAATCAAGTTCCTGCCAACGAACAAGGAGAACTTCAAGGTGCATTAACTGGTCTTATGAGTCTTGCCGCAATTTTGGGTCCTTTGGTCATGAATAATTTATTCGCGCATTTTACCTCTAAAACTGCTGCAATTTATTTCCCAGGTGCTGCATTTATTGTTGGGGCAATCTTAATTATTATAGCAATATTTTTTGCAAGTAGTTCTCTAAAAAGGTTTGAAAAATAAGTTTAATACCCTCCTTTTAATTTAGTCTTTTTTCTTATTAAGCTATAATAAAAACCAAAACCAAAACTCAAATATCTTGTATTTCCTGGGTTATCCTTACTATAACTTGTCCAATCATTTAAGCATAATTCATAGGGGTCAAAGTTTTTGTCAAATATACTATAGGACAATGTAAGCCCTATTCCAAAGTTTGATTCTACTAAAAAAAACATATTTATTTCTGGCTCAAGATATTTGCTTGAATACTTATTTATCTTAGGAACCTCTAATGGATTTCTACAAACTAAACCAGAATAATTAGTACTGTTTTGTCCCGCAGTGATAGCAGTAGAAAATATAACTCTATTTTTTTCTCCAAGATAAAAATCACTCCCTAGTTTTACTCCATAGTTATTTATTGACATGCTAGCATTGTAATCTGCAATTTTATTTTCTGTTATTTTCAATAATCCGTTTTTATAAGTACATCCTATAAAAAAGCCTTTGTAAAGCATAAAATTTAGACCTCCACTAGCTTCATAAATTCCAACAAAACTCTTTTTAAATGCTTTATTTCCCATAGGATGAGGAACGGTAACAGAAATTCTAGGGCTTAATAAATAAAATACTTTTTTTGCTGGGGATCTTTCTTCTGTTTCAGATGAGGTAATAATTTCATTTTCATCTTGAGAATAAGCAGAAAAAATGAAATTTAAACAGCAGAAAAAAATTAATAAAAAATAGCGCACAAAAATTAAATAGATTTCAATAGTAAGACGACAAGATAAATAAAAAGTTGCTTTAACTAATTAATATAAAAACAAAAAAACCCAACTTTTTTCAAAGTTGGGTTTAAAAGTGGCAACGACATACTCTCCCACCGGTAAAGGTAGTACCATCTGCGCTAATGAGCTTAACTTCTCTGTTCGGAATGGGAAGAGGTGGACCTCATTGCAATAGTCACCTAAAGCTGTTGCTCCGTTTTAGCGGAACTAAATATGATTGACATAAAAAGAAAGAAAATACAAAGACAAATTCATTAATAAAAATACTTGTTCAATAAAAAGCTAACGGGTAATTAGTATTGCTCAGCTTTGACATTACTGCCTTTACACTTGCAACCTATCAACGTAGTAATCTTCTACGACCCTTTAAAGAAATCTTATCTTGAGGCGAGTTTCGCACTTAGATGCTTTCAGCGCTTATCTCGTCCGAACATAGCTACCCTGCGGTGCAGCTGACGCCACAACAGGTACACTAGCGGTTCGTCCAACTCGGTCCTCTCGTACTAGAGTCAGCTCCCCTCAAATTTCTAACGCCCACAACAGATAGGGACCGAACTGTCTCACGACGTTCTGAACCCAGCTCGCG
>CAZJUY010000044.1:0-23449 GCA_964549315.1 uncultured Chitinophaga sp.
AAGGGTATTGACCAATTGAAAACTCAATTGCTTGTAATGATTTTTTTGAATTATTTTTTTCGATATAATATTCGATAATCAACTCCAATTCTTCTGCATCAAAATAGTATTGCTTGTCATTCGCAATCATTTCTTCAAATCTATCTACTAAAATTAAAGCTAATCGGGCCCCGCCTGTTGGTTCTTCATTATAATCTTCACTGCTCATCAATCATTGTATTTAGGGTTAAACAAAACAAAAATACCATAAAACATTATGGTATTTTTCAAATTTAAGCGAAAGTACAAAATTTTAAACTATAAAAAACATATTATTTTAAACAGCAAAATCCTCTATTTTGTTGAGAACTTAATTTTTACTTAAAACTTTGAATAAAGTATATTTGCAGGCTCAATTTTTGATGATAGAATAAAAAAGTAAAGAAAAATATGACTCTAATTAAATCAATATCTGGTATCAGGGGAACAATAGGTGGAAAACCAGGTGAAGGCTTAAGTCCGTTGGATATAGTAAAATTTACAGCTGCTTATGCTAACTGGATTTCGAAAAAATCTAAAAACAAAAAAATAACCATTGTTGTAGGAAGAGATGCACGTATTTCTGGGGAAATGGTAAACCATCTTGTTATTGGAACATTACAAGGCATTGGTGCTGATGTAATTGATATTGGCCTATCTACTACTCCAACTGTGGAAATAGCTGTTCCAGATGAAAAAGCTGATGGTGGGATTATTCTAACAGCTAGCCACAACCCAAAACAATGGAATGCATTAAAATTATTAAATAGTAAAGGAGAGTTTATCAGTGAAACAGATGGCGCAGAGGTGTTATCTATAGCTGAAAATGAAGAGTATACTTTTGCCGATGTAAATTCTTTAGGGAAAGTATTCATAAATGATACTTATTTTCAAAAGCATATCGATAAAATTTTATCTCTTTCTTTAGTTGATGTTGAAGCTATTAAAAAAGCAAAATTCAAAGTAGCGATAGATTGTGTTAATTCAACAGGAGGAATCGTTTTGCCAATGCTACTAGAAGCCCTAGGAGTTCAAGATATTGTAAAATTATATTGCGAACCCAATGGCGAATTTCCTCATAACCCGGAACCTCTTCCGGAAAATTTAAGAGATATTTCAAAAACGGTTGTAAAAGAAAAAGCACATTTAGGAATAGTGGTTGATCCTGATGTTGATAGATTGGCAATAGTTTGTGAAGATGGTGAAATGTTTGGAGAGGAATATACTTTAGTTGCTTGTGCTGAATATGTTTTAAATAAACGTACCCCGGCTGAAAAAGCATCAAACAAAAAAGGAAATACCGTTTCCAACCTATCTTCTACTCGCGCATTAAGAGACATCACTGAAAAACATAATGGTACATACAGTGCATCTGCTGTAGGAGAAGTGAATGTGGTAAAAATGATGAAAGACACAAAAGCAATAATAGGTGGAGAAGGAAACGGTGGAGTTATACTACCTGAACTACACTACGGAAGAGATGCTTTAGTAGGAATAGCATTATTTTTATCTCACCTTGCAAAATATGGTAAAACCTGTTCGATGTTGCGTTCTACTTATCCAAATTACCATATTTCTAAAAACAAAATAGAACTTACACCAGAGATTAATGTTGACAAAATTTTAGAATCCATTAAAGAAAAATACGCCAAACAACCTATTAATTTGGTTGATGGAGTAAAAATTGAATTTGATAAAGAATGGGTACATCTGAGAAGATCAAACACAGAGCCTATAATCAGAATTTATTCAGAAAGTGAAAGCGAAACTACTGCTGATAATTTGGCTAAAAAGATAATGGCAGACATCCGTGAATTCATAAAAATGCAGCAAATTACAGTTTGAAATTAAAGCAGGTATCAATACATTTGTTTAGTATTTATTCTCACTAGAATTTTAAAATCATGAAAGTATATTTAGATAATGCAGCTACCACCCCACTCGATAAAGAAGTTTTGGATGCTATGTTGCCTTATATGACCGAGCATTTTGGCAATCCATCGTCTATTCATGGGTTTGGTAGAAAAACACGTGCAGCTATTGAAGGTGCAAGAAAAACAGTTGCAAAATTTTTAAATGTATCGCCTGCCGAAATATTTTTTACTTCTGGTGGAACGGAAGCGGATAACCAAGCTATTCGTTGTAGTATAAATGATTTAGGAATAAAACACGCCATTACTAGCAAAATTGAACACCATGCGGTTTTACATACATTGGAAGCATTAGAACATGAAGGATTGATAAAATTGAGTTTTGTAAACCTAACATCAAACGGACATATTGATTTAGAACATCTGGAGCAATTGCTAAAAGAAAACGAAAGAACATTTGTTTCTTTAATGCATGCCAACAATGAAATTGGAAATCTTTTACCATTAGAAAAAGTGGGAGAAATTTGTGGAAAATACGATGCTATATTCCATTCTGATACTGTTCAGACGATGGGACATTATGAAATGGATTTACAAAAAATAAACATTCATTTTGTTACCTGCGCTGCACATAAATTTCATGGACCAAAAGGTGTGGGTTTTTTATACGTTAGCAATAAGATAAAAATCAATCCTCTTATTTATGGTGGATCTCAAGAAAGAAATATGAGAGGAGGAACTGAGAATCTTTATGGTATTATTGGCTTGGCTAAAGCGATTGAAATAGCTCAAAGAGATATGAAAGAACATGAAAATCATATTCTCGAATTAAAAAAGTATATGGTTGAAAAACTAAAACAATCTATACCTGGAATGGAGTTTAATGGTGCTTGTTTAGATAATTGTTTGTACACAGTATTAAATGTTCGATTTCCTCACACAGATAATGCTGAAATGTTATTGTTTAATTTAGATATTGCAGGAATTGGCGCTAGCGGAGGCAGTGCTTGTACTAGTGGTAGCAATCAAGGTTCCCATGTATTAAGAGGGATCAATGCTGACGTTACTCGCCCCTCTGTACGTTTTTCTTTTTGCAAATACAATACAAAGGAAGAAATTGATTATACAGTAAATAAATTAAAGGAATTATTTCCTGTAAAAGAAACTGTAAAATCTTAATCTATTACGATTCTTTCTTTAACCGATTGATATTTTTATCTATATAAATATCAGTTGGCAAAATTGATTGTTGAATGCGCTTTGCATAATTAATGCTATCGATAATTTCTTTTTGTTTTTCTTCCACAACATGCTTTTGATGCTCAATAACTTGCTTTGCTTTTTTATTTTGCTGTAATCCTCTGAATATAAAATAAGCCAAACAACACATTAACAGAAAGGCTACAATAAAAAACACAGAAAGTACTCGTTGATTTTCATTTTCAATTTCTTTTCGCTTTATGCTTTCTTTAAAAACAACTTCTTTTTTTTCGTTTTCAATCTTCTGCGCACGCTGTTTTGATTCATACTCATACCCCAACTGTTTGCGTTTCAATTGTTCATTAAATGCAATTTCTTTTATCTCATTTTGCGCAATCAATGCATCTTCTTTTCTGTTAAACTCAAACTCTAGTTGTTGTCTTTTTAATTGTTCCTGTGTTTGAATTTCCTTCTTTTCATACTCATATTGCATAGTTTGCTTTAACGACAATTTTTTATTTTTGTCGTTCTGCAAACTATCTCTAAACATAATATGCATTTGATAATGTTCTAAGGCCTTTTCTGTATTTTTTTGGAATTTGTGATATTTATAGTACTCTTCGTGTAAAGAAACCAAATATTCAGGCGTTTTTAGCAATTTCATAACCTCATTCGCTTCATCTAGAATTATTTTTAAACTATCCCACTTTTCTTGTGCAGAAAGTATTTTACTATAATTAATTAGTGAATTGGCGATACCTCTTTTATCGTTTATTTTTCTTCTAATGTTTAATGCTTTTAAAATCCAATTAGTTGATGCTAAGTAATCTTTTTTGTCCTTATAGTAAACTGATAGATTGTTATATGAATGTGCTAATCCTTCTAAATCATTCATTTTTATGAGCATATCTTCTGCTTTTCTAAAATATACAAACATATTAACAGAGTCTTTTAACGACTTATAACTAGCAGATAAATTCAAATAACAACGGCTCAAAGTTTTATCGTCTTTTCCTCTTAACAACAAGCCTTCTGCCTCTTTTAAATAATTAAATGCTTCTTGATTTTGATTTTGATTGTATGCGATAGCACCAAGATTAATTAAGGAATTTGCTATTTCATCATCTAGCTTCATTTTTTTAAAAACAGTTAATGCTTTTATGTTGTATTCAATTGCTTTTGGAACATTTCCATTTCGGTTAAAACTAAATGCCATATTGTTATACAACTTTGCTTTACCAAGTTCGTTTCCTGATTGTGTAAATAATTCCAAGGCCTTTTCTCTATATGAATCCGCCTTATCTCTTTCACCTATTCTTTCATGATAATAGCCTTTATTACTAATTATTATAGCCAATACATTTCTAAAAAAATCTAAGCGTTTACCTTTTTCATTGGGTATTTTTGCCAAACATTCCTTTTCTAATTCAAGGTTAATTTTATACCATTCATCATTATTGGTATTCATATAATCCATTAAACTAACCTGAGAACTAATTCTAACAGTATCAATTTTTGTTTTACTAATAAATAATTTAATGGAATCAATTTCTGCTTGTTGAGAATAACAGAAAGAAGAAGCACACATTATCAAAACAAAAAATATCGTTTTTAGGTGCTTCATAAACATAGAATAAATAAATTACAATCTTATACCCACAATACAAACATCATCAACTTGTTCTAAGTCGCCTTTCCATGTTTCAAATGTATCGTTTAATATTTTTTTCTGTTCAGAAAGAGGCTTTGGAGAAATGGCAATTAAAACATCTTGTAACTGTTTGTGTTTGAATTTTTTACCCTGATCTCCTCCAAATTGATCTGCATAACCATCAGTGCAAAAATAAATCATATCGCCTTTTTGAGGTTCTAATAAATATTTATTAAACTCCTTAATCTGTTCACTTTTTCCAATCGGCATTTTATCGTACGGCAAATCAGTTGCTGCTTTATTTCTAATTAAAATAGGAGAATTATTAGCCGAAGAATATTCAATTTTATTTTCAATAAATTTTATTAATGTTGCATCCATTCCATCCTGTGCACCCTCCGAACTAATACTATCAATCAATCTATTACGAACATGATTAAATACTTCATTAGGACTAGAAATATTTTTTTCATTTATAGCTTCATTCAAAAATGAAATATTCAACAAACTCATAAATGCCCCAGGAACACCATGCCCTGTGCTATCACAAATGGCAAGATAAAAACCTTTTTCGTTAGCAGTAGCCCAATAGAAATCACCACTTACAATATCTTTTGGTTTAAACAAAACAAAATAATCAGAAAGGTTTTTAGCCAATAAATCATCATGCGCTAGTAAAGTGTATTGAATTCTTTTTGCGTAAGAAATTGAAGCCAATATTTCTTTTTGTTTTTCTTCAATAATTTGTTTTTGTACTTCTGTTTCTTTGCTTTTTACTTCAATAATTTGTTTTTGATTTTGAGATACTCTAAATCTTGAATAAATAAAAACACCAAACAAAACGAGTAAAATTACACCGCCAAACAGTGCTATTTTCTGTGTTTTATCCTGTTCTATTTGTGCATTTTTAGCAAAGATTAAAGCGTCTTTTACTTTCTTTTCTTCTTCATTTTTTACACTATCTGCTGCTGCTTTTTTTTCATACTCGTATTCAAGCTCTTTTCGTTGTATTTCTCTTTGATTGTCTTCTTTTAATATGCTATCACGCAAGGCAACGTAATCTTCATAATTTTCTAACGATTTAAGATGATTTTTTGTCGCTTTATACACTTCATACAACACATAAGATGCTTCTCTTTCAGACACCAAATCTTCTGTTTGTTTTGCTAGTTCTTTCCCTTTAGAGAGGTAATCTAAAGCAATATCATATTTTTTTTGTTTTAATAATGTACGTCCTATATTTGTATAATTACTAGATGTACCAGCATTATCGCCAATTTCTTTTGTAATATTCAAACTTTTTTGGTGATACTCTAAAGCTTTATCGTATTTTTTTAGATACAAATAAATATTACCAATGTTACCTGTAGCTGCAGCTATACCTTGTTTATCACCTAACTCTTCATATAATTTTAAACTTTGTTCATTATATTCTAATGCTTTTTCGAAGTTTGAAATGTTATTGTAAATAATTCCAATGTTATTTAAAGCACTTGCTACACCTTCTTTCATGTTTAGTTTTCTGAATAGAACTAAGCTTTTATTTTGATAATCAAGTGCTTTTTCAAATTCACCAATATTAATGTACAAACTACCAATATTTGCCAGTGAAGATGCAACTCTTCTCATTTCGCCACTGCTTTCGCTTACCTTTAAACTTTGTTGATAAAACTCAATTGCTTTTAGATAATTTCCCTTCACTTGATAAGATGCTCCAATTGTATTTAATGCTTTTGCCTCCCATTTTTTAAGTTTTTTTGTACGTGCTACTTCCCACTCTTCGTGCCCTAAAATATAAGCTGAATCAGGATTACTATAAAGTGAATTCCATGCTAAATCGTTTAATGCTTCTAATCTTAAACTATCAGGATTTTTTTTATTCAAATAATATGATCGGAGCGAATCTGAATTTTGAGAAAACAAAAAAACAAATTGAATTAAAAAAAGCAATAGCAGAATAAATATTTTCTTGTTCATAATATTGACGGAGTACTCGTATAAACAAATATACAAAAGTGTTGCAATTTAACTAGAAAAAACAAATGAGATTATAATTCTTTATTTGTAGCTTATTAAAAGCATAACGCATTCTTTGTGAGCATTACCAACAGATGTTGTTGGTACTTCGTAATCAATATAATAAACACCTGGTTGTGTGGGTTCAAAGGTATAATAATCAACTAAACCGCCAATTGTAGTTTCAAACAATCTGGCTGTTTCATCTTTTTTAGGGTGCTTGTATGATATTTTTATCTTAACTACTTCACTAAAGCCAGAGGAACAGATGTAAAGTTTGTACTTCTGACCTTTTAATGCAATGAATTCTGAGTGAACTGTTCTTTCTTGCTCATCAAAATTTAAATTACTTACATTAAAACCATCGTAAACATAAGGATGAGAAATTTTTGATTTGTTGTTTTTAACAATTTCAGCAATTGGGCATTGTGCAAACAATGGAAGCTTAATACTAACAATAGCAAAAAGTATTAAAATTTTCCAATTCATTTTTAATTTTCTTCTTTTTCGATGTAGCCAATTAACATAACTACACAACCTTTTTTAACTTGTCCGTTTGTACTTTTAGGAACTTCGTACTCAATATAATAATTCCCAGATTTAGGCGGTTCAAATACCCAAAAATTATTATCAATCCCTTGAGCGTTATCGTACAACTTTGTTCTCCCAGTTTTTACTCTTTTACTTTTATCAAAAATATTCAGTTTTACTTCTTCTTCAAAACCAGAAGAGCAAAATACAATTCTATATTTTTGACCTTGAAATGCAGTAAATTGCACCTCAATTTGTTGAGTTTTATCATTAAACTCAAACTCACTAATAGCGTAGCTATTATACTTATACGGCTTGGTAATATTGGATTTGCAGCCTTTAACAATTTGTTTCGACTTGCATTGCCCTAAAATATTATGGTTAGCTATTAAAAAACAGCTAACCATAATAAATGTAAGTAAAAAGTTATTTTTTTTCATAGATGGCTAGTTAAGTACCTTTTCTACGAAATACAAACTAAAAAGTTGCGTATTATTTATACCCAACCATAAACGCCACACATCCAGAAATTTTATTTGATGGAGTTGCAGTGCTATCTATAGGAACTTCATAATCAACAAACATTTTTCTTACACGAGGTGCATCAAAAATAATTTCTGTTTGACCATTTTTCACTTCTTTGTTTGTGTAAATAGCTTCTCTTTTTTTAGATTCTTTGTCTTTTGTATAAACACTAATATTAATAGGTTTAGGTAAGCCAGAAGTATTAAATACTAATCTGTATTTTTCACCAATAAATACTGGAACTTCAACCTCTAATTGTTGCGTTTTTTTAGTAAAATTAATTTTTGTAAATTTTTGACTATCGTATTTGAATGGCTCTAAAGCTTTTTTCAAACTTGCTGTTATTGTTTTTTTGTCGCAATTATCTGCTTGTTGAATAGTAGTAAAACCATACACTAAACCAAGAGATAAAACACCTATAAATGCTAATTTTTTCATATCGATAATATTTTTCTTTGGGGTAATAAATTAACCTTTAATAAATTTTGTTCTTAGTTCTTCAATTTTTTTAGTCAATTGAGCTGTTTCATCATCTGTAAGCGTCATTGCTACATCTGAATCGGGATTAGCATTTTTAACAGAAGGTAGTTCCACATAAATTGCTCTTACTGATTCTAAATCAGCTAAAAGAGAAGCAATATTAGCATCTTTTGCTTCTTGCGCTTTAAGAGCTCCTATAATGCTTCCTAAAATAGTCATTTGCTCAGCAAGTTTGTTATTCAATTCTTTATCGCCTTTATCAAATACTTTAGACCCTACATACATACTTTCAATCCAAGCACCAGCAAATACAATTGATGTAATTTGTTGTTGATCATTTTCATCCAAATACATATCTGTTACCATTTGCAATTCAGCAATAATGTACGCTAATGAATCTTCGTTACTTAAGTTTTTTTCGAAACGTTTTGACAAATTACCTTCTTCAAAAACAGAGCCCATACCTAAATTATCAGCCAACTGACGGCTTAATTTCATATAGTTCATTGCTTCTTGGTTTTGTTTGTTCAAAACAGTATAAGATAAATCTGCACTGTAAACACCAAGATTTAAAGCTTTATTTAAATTCGTTGTATATTTTCCTGGGTCTTTTTCTTGACTAGTTACACCAGCTTTAAACTTTAATCCTGATTTTTTAAAGATAGATGCAATTTGTAATGGCGAAGGTAAAGAATAAGAAACATCAGAAGTTTCTACTGTTACAGTAGTATCTTCAGTTGTTACGTTCAAATTTTCATCTTTTGGAGTTTCATTTCCACAAGAGATAAAAAGGATAGATGCTGCAAAAAACAGCGAACCTTTAATAATTAGTGATTTTGGATTTGGTGACATTTCTTAGTTTTTTATGTTATAATTTAATTGGGGTAATTTTTTGATGTGCTAAACTACAAAAAAATATCAATCTACAAAACAAGATTTAAAATAATACTTACAGCTTATTTATTCATATTTATTTGATTCTTATTTATTACGCCTAATACTTTTCCTTTCAATTGTTTTCCAATAATAGGAGTGTTTTTTGATTTAGATTGAATTGAATTTAGTTCTACCTTCCAGCTTAATTCAGGGTTAAAAAGGGTTATATTTGCTTCTATACCTTCCTTTATACTAACTTCTGAAAGGTTTAATATTTTTCTAGGTTTAGACGTTATGCTTTCAATGATATCATCCAACTTTACTTTGCTTTTGTTAGTATTAATTAATGCAAAAGCTGTTTCTAAGCCAACCATTCCATTTGATGCATGATCAAACTCCACAGCCTTTGATTCAATATCCTGAGGACGGTGGTCGCTCGTTAATACATCTATTACTCCATCTGCTAAAGCTTTTTGCAAAGTATCTGCATCCTTTTTTGTTCTGAGAGGGGGATTTAATTTATAATTTGTATCAAAATCATTTAAAAGTGTTTCATCGAGCACAAGATTATATATGTTTGCTGATGCTGTTACTTTAATTCCCTTTGCTTTTGCTTGTTTAATTAGCTCCACCGATTTTGCAGTAGATACATTCGATATATGTATTGGTGCATTTGTATATTCTGCCAAAAAAAGGTTTCTACTAATCATCAGCTCTTCAGCTAAGGCTGGCATTCCTTTAAAACCAAGCTTAACAGACATTTCACCTTCGTTTATTTGACCGTCATTAGATATCCCTTTTTCATCACAATGTGTTAAAACCAAACCTCCAAAGTTTTTTGAATATAATAATGCCCTCAACAACAAACCTGAATCTACTACAGCCTTTTTATCATCAGTAAAAGCAACTGCTCCAGAGAGATGCATATCATACATCTCTGAAATATCTTTACCTTCTACGTTATGAGATAAGGCTCCCAAAGGATAAATATCTAGTAAATAATTTGCTGATTTGTTTTTTATGTATTCTACCTGAGCTTTAGTATGTATTGGTGGATTTGTAGAAGGAACCACTGCTACACCTGTAAAACCACCTGCCATTGCAGCCTTTGAACCACTTAATAAATCTTCTTTGTATTCCATTCCCGGGTCACAAAAATTCACTTGCATATCAAACCAACCTGCTGAAATGTGAAGATTTTCTGCTTCTATTTCTTTAATATTCTTTTCAGGAGTTATTTTTTGTTTGATTGACTTAATGATTCCTCCTTCTATCAACACATCCATTACTTTACCATTTAAAGCATTTCCTGGAGAAACAATTGTAGCTTTTTTAATCAGTACATTCATTTTTATATAGTTAAATAGTTATTGTGTTTCTTTATTTTAAAAATCGTAACAAAGCTATTTCTGCACCCAAAAATACAAGTGCTAAAATAATGCAAAGTTTCCAAAGTTTTGTTCCTTGTTCCGTTTCGGCCAACAATTGAGTTAATGATTGTTTGCTTGGTTCAATTAAGTTCATATTTGTGTATCCCTTTTGAGAAATTAAACTATTTAATTGTTCCGATGAGTTACAATTTAAATCAGATTCATTTCTATTATAATTAAATGAAACGCCTGCAATAACAGTTTTATCTGCAGAAACATTGTAATTACCTGCTTGTGAAATTTGATTATTTACAAGCAATTGCATTTTCAAATCTATTAATTTATGCTCTGGAATAATTTCAAAATCACTATTTATATTTTTTAATCGAAATACATTTTCGCCCGTTAAAACATTTTCAACTTCTATGCTTTGATTGTTTCCAATTGTATAAAACAATGGAGTACTATTTTGACTTTGTATAGCTATTTTATACAATGTTGGCACAAATATGGCGTGTTTTACAAAATTGCTGTATTTTTCATTTATTGGCACAGACAATAAATAAACCAATCCTTTTTGTGATTGATATTTTCCTAAAAACACATTTCCATTTTGTAATTTCATTAAATATTCTTCTGTGCTTCTTGAGTTTTTAGAAATAGAATAATGCTGGAACACTTTTGGCAAATCTAAATTAGAAGCAGAAAATGTTTTTTTATCGAACACATCTTTATAAATTTCACTTTGAATGTTTATGTTATCAACCTTTGTTCTGGCTGTATCTAACTGCTGATAGTTGTTTATTCTTAACAGATTTAAAAATGAATTATACGAATTCAAATCCATATCAATACTGGGTATCACCATTAAACTACCTCCATTGCTTACAAACCTTTGTAACTCCTGAGCTAAACCCGTTGAGATAGTTTTTAGTTGGTTTAACAAAATCAAATTGTTTTTTGAAAGTGCGGAATAGTCAATTTGATTTTCAGGTGTCGATTTAAAAACAAAACCAGAATCACTTGCAAATAATTTATTTAAATAACTGTTTTCGGTTGTGTTAGAAGCAGCATTTACACTCAACACAGTAATGCTTTTCGCAACATCAAAGCTGAAATAAAATTTATCATCAAATGTTATAGGGTAATCGTTTATCTCTACCCAACAATGTTGTATTCCTGTTTCTTTTGATGCAAATGCAAGTACCACTTCTGTTTCAGATTCTGCCTCAATTGTAAAACTAGCTGGTGTTTTTTGATTTCCATTTATAAAAAGTTTAATTGAATTATTTTCAAACGTTTTATCTGAACTGTTTTTTAATCGCACATGCAATTTTTCATTCGCGCCTAATTGTCTTACTGGATTTTCGAACCAGCACGTATCAATGTAAACATTGCTATTTTCATTCGCTTGTATTGGAATTAAATGAATATTTATACTTGTATCTACTTTGTAAGCATCAATATCAAAGTTTGATTTTTGAAAATCTGAAACAACATACAATTGCTTGTTCTTTGAATCGCTGCTATTCATAATATCTGCAACACGAGAACTAATTTCAGAAAATTTACGAGAAACTGGGCTAATTCTAATTTCGTCTAATCGTTCAATAAACTCTTCTCTGTTAATTAATCGTTGATGCTTACCCTCAAAATCATTCGTAATGATTTGAAATCGGTCGCTTGGTTTGTATGCTGCAATTATTTCGTTTGCTCGTTTTTTTGCATCGTCAAGTAATGTTCCGTTTGTATTTACTGCATCCATGCTAAATGAATTATCAATAAATACTGAGATTACAGAGGAACCAACTACTTGCGATTTGTTATTATTTGGAATATAAGGTTGTGCAAAAGCAAATACTAAAAATACAATTGCAAGTATTCTTGCCAATAAAACAAGTAGATGTTTAAGTTTTGATTTTGATTGAGTCTCTTGTTGTACCGATTTTAAAAACTTTACATTACTAAAGTAAATGGTTTTAAATTTTCTAAAATTGAATAAGTGAATGATGATTGGAATGGCTATTGCCGAAAGTGCAAATAAAAAAGCCGGGTAAGTAAAGTTCATCAAAGCCCAAAGATAATGAATTATTGCTAACTCAAAACCAATTTTGAATTTCGTAACGCCAAATTAATATAATTACTCCTGCTATGGCTATCAATGCACCCAGTACAGATTTTAACCGGATAGGTTCTTTGTAAATAATATAATTGATTGGTAAAACCAAAACAGGCACCAATGAAAAAATAGTTTGAGCAATTGAGGGCTTATTTTCTAATAATGAAATAGCATACATCGATAAACTTACACCCATTACTGGTCCGAATAAAGTTCCAGCAAAAGTAAACCAAACACCTTTGTTTTTATTTTCCCAAACAGGTTGTAACATTTGTTTCAATTTTCCTCTACCAATTGTAATTAAATAAATTACAAGGGTGGCACCAACCATACGTATCCAAGTTGCATGAATTGCTGGAATTTTTGCTCCATTCAAATCACTTTCAAAACCTTTATTAGCAAGTACCACTCCTACTCCTTGGCATATAGATGCAAGTACACCAAACAAAATACCTTTTTCAATTTTTCCGTGTTCGGATGTAGGCATTCTATTTTTTTCTGCTTTGCTTAATGTTAACCACATTACACCTGCTATTGTAATTAATATTCCAATCATACCAATTAGGTTGATTCGTTCATCTACTACAAAATAACCTGCAAAAAGTGCTGCTGCAGGAGCTAATGGAATAAAAATACTTCCTGTTCTGGCTCCTAAAATTGCAAATGACGTAAAACCAAAATAATCGCCAAGAGCCAAACCTACAACACCCGACACACCAAACCACAACCAATGCTCGGGTAAAGGCAATAAAAATAAATCGGTAAATGAATAGCTCAAAAAGACAAAACTCAATATGCTTAAAAAAATAATTGCTAAAACCAATCTAAAATGATTTACAGCATTGGGACCAAGCCTACGTGCAGCTTCTGTAAATGGGAAAATGCCAATACTCCATGATAAGGTTGTTCCTAAGGCAACTATTTCGCCTAAGTATGAAATATTATTATGTGGCATTTTACTTTATTAAACAACAAAATTAGTTCTTTCATTAAGTAAAGCAATTTTCATTATTGAAAGACAAAAAAACACGCTTCATCGAAAGTATTCTATTATTAGTAGTAAAATGTTAGAGCTAATACACCATTAGCTGTTCATAACTAGGTAGATAGGGATTTGCTTTTGTAAAAAAAATGAACTCTATTTGGTATAGAAACATAAAAAAAGCAAATCATGAAGATTTTAAAACTAGTAGTAATTTTGTTTATCATTCTGTTTTATACTCAAACAGGCACCGCACAACAAGAAACTATATTTTCTGAAAATCCAGTATTTAATGTTTATCCCAACCCAAATGAAGGAGACGACACCTATGTAAGTTTGCAAGGTTTTAAAGCAAACGACTTATTAGTTGTAGTTTACGATATGTTTGGAAGAGAAATTTATTCTAAAATTCAGATTCGTGAACAAGATGGCTTTTTATTTACTTTAAGTACTGACGGTAAAAAATTACCTACTGGAGTTTATCTAATTACTGCTTCAGCAAACGACAAGGTGTTTCATCAGAAGTTATTGGTGAAATAACTTCATCACTTCGGCATCTTTCTGTATTCATCACCACTAATTGTTTTGCCAGATTGGAAAGGATTTGAAATTGGGTTTGGTTCAGGAATTTCAATAATAAAATCTCCTTGTAAAACACCTTCCATCTCTAAAGAAATATCTATTTGCTGTTTAGTTGGTTTAAAATTTTTAATCAACAATGTTTTAAAACCCACATAAACAAGCTTTAGCGACAAATTATTTGGGGTTGGCATATTTAGTTTTATTGTAAAATTACCATCAATATCTGTCATTGCGTTGGCAATAACAGAATCGTTTTCCATCATTATCACATTCACAAATGGGAGTAATTCTTTTGAATCTAAATCTCTCACTTTGCCTTTTACAATAATTTGATTGGTATCTGATATTGTTAAAATTTTATTTTTAATTTTCAAAAAAATGGAAGCAGATGCCTTTTCTAATGTAAATAAATTTGCGCCAAAACATATAATAGTAGCAATCAAAAACAACTTCAATTTGCTTCTATATTCTTTTTTATATTGTTGTTGAACATACTGTTCGGTCAATAATTTAGAAGAAATTCTGCCACATAAATTTTTATTATTTAATAAAAATTGTCCTTCAATATCTTTTAAGGTTGAATTGGTAAAATCATACACTTGTTTCTCACAAACATCACACATACGACCTTTTTCAGAAGGATTCATTGCTTCCCAATTTTCACTACAGGGCTTTGGAATGTGTAAATTCATATTACAGTTTTATTATAAGACGCAATTTACTGAAATATCCATAAAATAAAAAAGCGAGTTAAACTCGCTTTTTTTGTTTTATTTACTTAAATACAAATTCCTTTCAGAATAAATATTGTGGAAATATTCATCTGTTAAATCATCAATAAAATAAATTGCTTCTCCTGTTGATTTCATCTCTGGCCCCAATTCCTTGGTTACTTCAGGGAATTTTTCATACGAGAAAACAGGAATTTTTATTGCATATCCTTTTTTGCGCGGATTAAATTTAAAATCTTTTACTTTCTTTTCACCCAACATTACTTTTGTTGCATAGTTCACATACGGCTCGTCATAAGCTTTTGCAATAAATGGAACAGTACGTGAAGCTCTTGGGTTTGCCTCAATAATATAAACTACTTCATCCTTTATGGCAAACTGAATATTTAATAAACCAACTGTATTTAATGCCAATGCAATGGTTTTAGTATGTTGTTCAATTTGTTTCATTACGTTTTCACTCAAATCAAATGGTGGCAATACAGCATATGAATCACCTGAATGTATTCCTGCAGGCTCAATGTGTTCCATGATACCAATAATGTAATTGTCTGTTCCATCACAAATCGAATCTGACTCTGCTTCTATTGCTCCTTCTAAAAAATGATCTAACAACACTTGATTTCCTGGATGATCTTTCAAAAGATTTACAACATGTTGTTCCAATTCTTGTTCGTTAATTACAATCTTCATGCTTTGTCCACCTAAAACATAAGAAGGACGAACCAATAAAGGAAAACCTAATTGTTTTGATAATTCAACAGCTTGTTCAGCATCTTCTATCACTCCAAATTTTGGATAAGGAATATTGTTGTCTTTTAATAAATTAGAGAAACTTCCTCTATCCTCAGCTAAATCCAATGATTTATAATCAGTACCAATAATTTTAATTCCATATCGTTCTAGTTTTTCTGCCAACTTTAATGCTGTTTGTCCGCCAAGCTGAACAATAACACCTTCGGGTTTTTCATTTAAGATAATATCATAAATATGTTCCCAAAAAACAGGCTCAAAATATAATTTATCAGAAACATTAAAATCGGTAGAAACAGTTTCGGGATTACAGTTAATCATAATAGTTTCGTAACCACATTCTTTTGCAGCCAACACTCCATGCACACAACTGTAATCAAATTCTATCCCTTGTCCAATACGGTTTGGGCCGCTACCAAGTACCACAATTTTTTTCTTATCAGATGCAATTGATTCATTTTCATCTTCAAAAGTACTGTAATAATAAGGTGTTTTTGCTTCAAACTCTGCAGCACATGTATCCACTAATTTGTAAACACGATTAATATTTAATTCTCTTCTTCGATTAAACACTTCACTCTCTAAGCATTTTAAAAGATGAGCAATTTGTCTGTCGGCATAACCTTTTTGTTTTGCTTCGTACAAAATTTCTCTTGGCAACTCGGACAACGAATATTTCGAAATTTCATTTTCCAACAAAATCAATTCCTCTATTTGGTTTAAAAACCAAGGGTCGATACGTGTTAGCTTTTGAATTGTTTTTATAGAAATACCCAATTTAATAGCATCATAAATATGAAACAAACGATTCCAACTAGGGCGTTCTAAACTTTTCAGTAGTTCATCTTGATTTTTCACTTCTTTTCCATCAGCTCCTAATCCATTGCGTTTTATTTCAAGCGATTGACAAGCTTTTTGTAATGCTTCTTGAAAACAACGTCCAATACCCATTACTTCTCCTACCGATTTCATTTGAAATCCTAATTCACGTTTAGCTCCTTTAAATTTATCAAAATTCCAACGAGGAATTTTTACAATTACATAATCTAATGTAGGTTCAAAAAATGCAGAAGTAGATTTTGTAATTTGATTTTGCAGCTCATCTAAATTAAAACCAATTGCCAGCTTTGCAGCAATTTTTGCTATTGGGTAACCTGTTGCTTTACTTGCTAATGCCGATGAGCGTGAAACACGTGGATTAATTTCGATAGCAATAATATCTTCGGAATCATCAGGATTTACTGCAAACTGAACATTGCAGCCTCCAGCAAAATTGCCAATGCTACGCATCATTTTAATTGCCATCGTACGCATTTTCTGATAGGTACTATCAGAAAGTGTCATAGCAGGTGCAACAGTGATACTGTCTCCAGTATGCACACCCATTGGATCAAAATTCTCTATTGAACAAATAATAACAACATTATCATTGCTATCTCTTAATAATTCTAATTCATACTCTTTCCAGCCCAACACCGCTTTATCAATCAAGACTTCATGAATTGGAGATGTATGTAATCCTCTATTTAATGCTGCGTCAAATTCTTCTTTTACATATACTACAGCTCCACCGCTTCCTCCAAGAGTAAATGAAGGACGAATAACCAATGGAAAACCAAATTCCTGTGCTATTTCTTTTCCTTCTAAGAACGAACGACAAATTTTTGATGGAGCCATTCCTACTCCAATGGATTCCATTCGTTCTCTAAATTTATCTCTGTCTTCTGTTACTTCAATTGCAGCAATATCAACACCAATCATACGAACACCGTATTTTTTCCAGATGCCCATTTCATCGCATTTCATTGCTAAATTTAAAGCTGTTTGTCCACCTACAGAAGGAAGAACAGCATCAATATCTTTATTTTCTTCTAATATTTTTATAATTGATTTGGCTTCTAAAGGCAGTAAATAGACATTTTCAGCAGTAACCTTATCCGTCATAATAGTTGCAGGATTAGAGTTAATTAAAGTAACTTTAATACCTTCTTCTTTTAAAGACCTTGCTGCTTGAGAACCAGAATAATCAAACTCACATGCTTGCCCAATAATAATTGGACCACTTCCTATAATTAAAACTGATTTTATTGACTTGTCTTGAGGCATATTTTGCTAGTTGTTAGTTGATGGTTTATTGTTCTTAGTTAATCACTCTTTTAACGCTCACGAAATTACTTATAAAAGCAGTTTTTAAAATGAAAATGTTTTCACAAGTTTTCAAAAAAAAAGCCTTTCCAAAAATGGAAAGGCTTTTATATTTTTTAAAATAAATCACTTATTATTTGTGAGTTTTTTCGTCAGACACAGTTAATTTTTTTCTTCCTTTAGCTCTACGAGAAGCTAATACTCTGCGACCATTAGCAGATGCCATTCTTTCACGAAACCCGTGTTTGTTTTTTCTTTTACGTTGCGATGGTTGAAATGTACGTTTCATTTTATTAGTTTTTTTCGTCCTTCCCTACTCAGAAATGACCATTAATGTTCTTTAATCCCCTAATTCGGAGTGCAAATATAGAAACTTTTTTTATTTCACAAACATTTTAATAAAAAATCCCTGTTTTGATTCTCAAAACAGGGATTTTCTAGATATTATACAATCTTATTTAGAAACCACAAACTTACGCATAACACTGTTGCCATTCACTAAAATACGGCATGAGTACATTCCGTTTGAAAATGATTCAGTATTTACAACAAGTTTACCATTTGTAAACGATTGGTTTAAGTCTTTTTTAGTAATTAATTTACCCTGAACATCATAAATTTCGTACGAAATTTTGTTTACGGTTCCGTTAAAATTGTAATCTAAAGCCGCTAAAACAGCAGATGGATTAGGGTAAAAATCACCAAAAGCATTGTTCATTGAGTTTTCTTCTACTCCAATAGTAGAAACTTTTTCAATACTAATGTTTATCATTAAATCTTCTGTTTCACGGTAGCGGTATTGTGCCCATGAAGTGCCCAATATTTCAAATGTTCTGTTCGAAATTGGCGCTACTTGATTTTGACCCAATGAAATACCATCACCTTCCATTAACCAAGCAACGTACACTCCACCGCTGTTAATTTGTAGAGGCGTTGGTAAAGTTGCCGTATTAAATGAATTTACGATTACGTTTCCAGAAGGGTAATAAATGGAATCCAACAGAGTTCCTGCTCCACCACCTAACCCATTGTCGTCATAAATATTAAATGAACAACCAAAAAAGTTTGGGTTTGCGGCTATAAAAGCATGAACCTCAGTTAGTTTACAAGGATAAAATGGAGGGATAAAATAGATGCCTGCTCCACCATTTCCACCTTGCCATGATAAACCACCCAAACCTGCATCTACTCCATTATCAAAAGATAATCTGATAGATGTTCCTGTAGTATCCACAACTCTTAATTCCTGAATTTTTTGGTTATTGCTTGGAGTAGCATCACCACCTAATTGTGTATCTGAGATAAAGCGGAAAGTACCAGCTGTTGTTGGGTTAAATGTATTTGTACCAGTTATAGTTTGAGTTTGAGAAGGAGTTAAAGCATTCGACATGGTGTTGTTTTGAGCTTGTATAGTTCCCACAGAATTTACAACTCTTTGAAACACATTAAATGAAGCTAAATTTTGATTTCCAGTATTTTTAACTTCAGAAACCATTGAAAATGGCTGTCCGTTTCTTGACAAAAACAAACCTCCTGTTTCAGCATTATCATTATAAACAGTAGATGCATCAGAAACTGAATAAGTAGTGTTAGTTGGGTAATAAAACTTAATAGCATAGTTAATTGGAGGCAAAGCATTATAAGAATGTTGCAAACCAATATTTCCTGAATTATTTTCTATACCAATACTTGCATAGCTTGTTAGGTTAGAAGGAGAACCTGTTTGAACTTGATATTGATAAGTAATTGAACTATCAACACCACTTAAAATAATTTGAAATGTATTTGTACCTACTCCTCCTGCAGAACTAGCATCCCAAAAAGGAACATCAATATATGAAACCACCAATGTATCGTTTGTTGGATTTGTCCAACGCCAACATTTAGCATTATTTGCAGGATTAAAAATTAAATCACTCATCAAAGCTGCCAAATAATTTTGTGGAGCTGCAACACTTGGAATTGATGGAAAAGGATGAGAAATTTGTCCGTTTGTAAATCCTAAATAGCCGTTTGATCCCACCCAAAATTGAGTAACATCATACCAGTAAAAATGAAAAGGAAAACCAACTGGAAAAGAACCTTGAACATTGTCATCAGCTAAAAATCTTACTTCAGCCACCCCTGGTTTAGTTAAAATATCAATCCAATTGTAAGCAGGTCCAGATGGGTCATTGCTATCGCGCCAAATATAGCCGTAAGTATCAGGCCCGCCTGATGTTTGTGCTTGCGTAAAATTTGTAGCAAAAGCAAGCATAAAAATAAAAATGTAAATTTTTTTCATGTGTTTATAGTTAGTTGGTTAGACTTTTAATTCAAAACAAATATATAACAATTTATGAATTTTGGAAGTAGTTTTTTATTAACCAACATTTAAAAATGAATGTAGAATTGATTCATAAAATTTTGTAGGTTTGAGGATATGAGAAATGTGTGTTTCTTCATTTTTCTTTTCTCTTTTAGTTCTGTTCTTGCACAAAAAATGTGTGAGGTACAAAATATTTCATTTAAAAGCGGTGAAAAATTTAATTATCAAATACAATACAATTGGGGTGCAATATGGATGAATGCTGGTGAAGCAAGCTTTGCTGTTACCACTGCCGAAGTAAACGATAAAAAAGTTTTTCATTTTGTAGGTACAGGAAGTACCTATCCTAAATACGATTGGTTTTATAAAGTAAATGACAGATACGAATCTTATGCTGATACACTTACATTAAGACCTATTCGTTTTAAACGAGATGTTTTAGAAGGCGGAAATTATACAAATGATGATTATGTTTTTAATTCTAAAAAAAACAAAGTTTACACATTTGAAAAACGAAATAAAAAACCAATTAAGATTGATTCGTTGGCCATAACAAATTGCACATTTGATGTTATAACAGCTATTTTTTATACCCGCTGTGTTGATTTTAATAAATACAAACCCAATGATACCATACCTATAACGTTTGTTTTAGATGGAGAAGTTTTTAATTCCTATGCGCGTTATGTTGGGAAAGAAATTATTTACAATCCTTCATTGGGTTATGTTGAGTGCATTAAATTTCGTCCTAAATTAATTGCTGGCTCTTTATTTAAAGGTGGTGAAGGAATGATTGTTTGGGTAACGAATGATAAAAATAGAATCCCTGTTTATGTGGAAACACCTATTTTGGTTGGCACAATTAAAGTACATCTAACTAGCTACAAAGGATTAAAATATCCTATCGAATGTTTAAAAGAAAAACCAAGTAGTAAGAAGAAGTAGTTTTTAAAAAATTATTCTTTAAAATTCTCATTAAAGTCTTTATTCTCTTGGTTTTAAAAAAATCAATCATAAGCGATTACTAATAATATAAAAAACATTTTTTAGTATCCTCTTTGTTTTTTTATATTTTAGCAACATCTAACCAAATTTATATACTATGAAAAAAATAGCTACACTAACGATTGCATGTTTGTTTTTATCTGTTTATTCAGATGCTCAAACATTTACTGACGATTTTGAATCGTACAACACAACAACTTATTTAGGAATTCAGTCTGGTCCTTGGCGCACATGGGCTAGTACTGTTGGAGGAGGTGCAGATGATACTTATGTAATCACAACCGACAACCATACAACTGGAGGTTCAAAATCCATTTACTTTTCTTCTACTAGCGCAACTGGTGGTCCTCAAGATGTAGTGTTACCTTTTAATGCAACACCTATCACTTCTGGTCAATTGGCATTCTCCTCTTGGTTTAAAATACCAACAGGTAAAACTGCTTATTTCAATTTTCAAGGGAACGCAACAATGGGCAATCAATATGTTTTTGAATGTTTTATGAGAAGCGGTTTCCTTGATATTATGGATGGAGGATTAGCAGCAGTTTCTGGAGCATATCCAAACGATACATGGTTTGAAGTAAGTATTAATGCAAACGTTACAACTGGAACTTGGGAATTGTTTATTAATTCTACCTCTCAAGGAACTTGGGTGCCAACTATCAATAGTGCTTTTGCAATTGACTATTATCCAGCAGAAGATACTGCTGCATTTTGGGTAGATGATGTTTCGTTCACTTATACTCCAGCTGTTGGTATTCTAGAAACAGTTGCAAATGCTCAAAATTTCAACTTGCAACCAAATCCAGCAATCACTAATTCAAATATATCGGTTGAATTAAAATCAGAATCAACTGTGCAAGTTGCTGTTTATGGAATTGATGGAGCTTTGGTAAGCAAAAAAGATTATGGTAAACTTTCTGGAACACAATTGTTGCCAATTGAAACATCAGAATTTAGCCCAGGAATGTATTTTGTGAACTTAACTGTAGATGGAAAAACATCTGTACAGAAATTGATAAAAAAATAGAAAATATATTTACAAAAGAAAAGGCAGAACAATTGTTCTGCCTTTTCTTTTTATATCAAGTATAAATTTATTTTTTCACACATTTATCGCAAGTTTTTCCAGCTGCTGTTGCATCTTTACAACATTGCATTTTTTCTTCTGTCATTCCTCCTTTTTTGCAACAATCTTTCTTCCCACTCATCCCACCCATTTTACAATCTCCAGAACCAGCATGAGCCACACACATTGCTTTTTCGGAAGGAGAACATCCAACAGAATCACAATATTTTGCACACTCTTCTTTGCTCATTTTCATGCATCTGTTCATATCGCATTTCGGACCAACAAATTTTCCGTCTGCTCCGTACATACTCATACAATAAGCTTTTTCTTCAGCAGAACAACCTTTTTCATCACACATTTTAGCGCACTCTTCTTTTGTCATTTTTGAGCACTCCATCATATCGCATTTTCCCATTCCCATCATGCAACCATCTTTCATCATTCCTTCGCAACCATCTTCCATTCCTATCATGCATTCTTTTTTCATCATCTCACACTCATTCATTCCTGCTTCAGCAGTATTTACAGCTATATAAGGCGCAATAACCAATGAAACAATTGACATTAATTTAATCAAAATATTCATTGATGGTCCTGAAGTATCTTTAAATGGATCACCCACAGTATCACCTGTAACAGATGCTTTATGTGGTTCTGATTTTTTGTAAAACATTTCACCATTAATCAAAACTCCTTTTTCAAAAGATTTTTTTGCATTGTCCCAAGCACCACCAGCATTTGATTGAAAAATACCCATCAATACACCCGACACAGTAACACCTGCTAATAAACCTCCTAAAACTTCTGGACCAAATACAAAACCAACAATTACTGGAGTAATTAAAGCAATTGCACCTGGCATCATCATTTCACGGATAGATGCTTTAGTAGAGATAGCAACACATTTTTCGTATTCTGGTTTTGCTTTGTATTCCATAATTCCAGGTATTTCACGGAATTGGCGTCTAACTTCTTGCACCATGTCCATTGCTGCTTTACCAACAGCTTGAATACACAATGCTGAGAAAATAAATGGGATCATACCACCAACAAATAAACCTGCTAATACAGGGGCTTTGTAAATATCAATAGCATCAATTCCTGCAATTCCTACGAAAGCAGCAAATAAAGCCAATGAAGTTAATGCTGCCGAAGCAATAGCAAAACCTTTTCCTGTAGCTGCTGTAGTATTTCCTACTGCATCTAAATTATCA
>CAZJUY010000045.1:0-21874 GCA_964549315.1 uncultured Chitinophaga sp.
AGATTACTAAGTTAAAGGAGATGCATTTCCCTCATTCATTGGGTTTGCTTTATTCTTCATTTACATATTATTTAGGGTTTAAGGTTAATTCTGGAGAATATAAGCTTATGGGTTTGGCTCCATATGGGAAAAAAGAATCTGAAGATTTTAAAAAGTTTGTAACAATAATTAAAAAAGAACTAATCTCTGTATATGATGATGGCTCTATTGCATTAAATCAGAAATATTTTAATTATGCTACTGGCTTAACAATGACAAATAATAAATTATGGGAAAATTTATTTGGATTTAAAAAAAGAGAAGCGGAAGAAAGAATCGACCAAATTCATTGCAATTTAGCTTTAGCCATCCAGAATATAACTGAAGAATGTGTGCTAAAAATGGCAAAAGAAGCATTAAAAATTTCTGAAACAAAAAATCTATGTTTGGCGGGAGGAGTTGCACTAAATTGCGTTGCAAATGGGAAAATATTAGAAGAAAATATTGCAGAAAAAATTTACATTCAACCCGCATCTGGGGACTCTGGAGGGGCTATTGGATCAGCGTTGTCAGTATATTATATATATTTAAATAATGATCGAAAAAGAACCGAATTATTTGACAATATGAATGGGAGTTATTTAGGCCCATCTTTTTCAGATGCAGAAGTGAAAAAGATGTCTTCTGTAAATAATGCTATTTACAAACATTATGAAAATGAAGACGAGCTAATTCAGTTGTCTGCAAAATTACTGAGTGAAGGAAACGTAGTTGGGTGGTTTCAGGGGAAAATGGAGTTTGGCCCCAGAGCCTTAGGGAATAGAAGTATTTTGGCAGATGCAAGAAATACTGAAATGCAGAAAAAATTAAATTTAAAAATTAAGTACCGTGAAAGTTTTAGACCTTTTGCTCCTTGTGTTTTGGAAGAAGATACTAGAGAATATTTTGATATAAAAATACATTCTCCTTATATGTTGTTCACCGCACCAGTGAAAAAAGAAAGGTTAAATATAAAAGGTAAAAAAAATTCAGATTCAGATTTAATTGAAACTGTAAACCAAATAAGAAGTGATATTCCAGCTGTTACTCATGTTGATTATTCTGCAAGAATACAAACAGTAAGTAAAACAATAAATGCCAAGTTATATAAATTACTTAGTGAATTTAAAAAACAAACGAGGTATCCTTTGCTTGTTAATACAAGCTTTAATGTAAGAGGAGAACCTATAGTTTGTACACCAGAAGATGCATATTCTTGTTTTATGAACACCGAAATGGATTATTTAGTAATTAATAATTTTATCTTTGACAAAAAGGAGCAGCCGATTTTTAAAAAGAAGATTAATAATATTATGATAAACGATTAAAAAAGACAATGGAAGTATTAAAAGATATATGGGCTTTTTTAAAAACACGAAAAAAATTTTGGTTAATGCCTATTGTTTTGATATTACTTCTTTTAGGAGTTTTGTTGGTTGTGGGAGGTAGTTCTGTAATTGCACCATTTATTTATTCTGTTTTTTAGTGTATACAAAAGAAGACATAAAAGAATTTGTTATAATTGTTTCAGGACTTGGTATTCTGGCTTATTTTCTGAAAAGTATTGTTATAATAACTACTGTACTGATATTACTTTTGGCTGCTTTATTGTCGCCTAAAATATTAAAACTAATTCTGTTGTTATGGAAAAAATTAGCTCAAGGGTTAGGATATGTAAATACTAGGATTATTCTTTTTTTGCTTTTTTTTATTATCATAACCCCATATGCATTTATTATGAAAATTTTCACAAAAAATAAATTTAACTCTCAGGGTGAAAGATCTCAATTTGTAAATTTTAAACATTTGTATTCAAAAAATGATTTTGATAACATGTGGTAACAAGATTAAATATGAGTAATAAGTTGAAATTTATTTTATTATTAGAAGTACTTGTGATTATTGCTATTCCCTATATGTGGAGTAATAATTATATTGAAAAAATAGTTGGAGGAAATTTATTGTTGATATGGTGTTGGAGATTTATTTATTTTTTAAGAATTGTGTTTCTATTTCATATTTTATTAATTATTCTAAAACAATTTTACTACAAGGTTATCAAGTCACAAGTCAATGAAAAAAAAGCAAATCGAAAATTGTTTTTTACAAGTCTTATTAGCATTTTTATTTTTTGTGAAATGATTTTTTCTTTTATACCACAAAGCCAAGCAAACGGACAAGTTGACTTGGGGCAACGTCTGTGGCAAGCCTATTATGGAAGAAATATAAATGAATTGGGATATAGAGATGAGTCAATTCGAGACAAAAGTGAGTCCACAAAAAAGAAATTATTTTTTTTAGGTGATTCATTTACTTATGGCAGTGGTATTGAAAATGAAAATGATAGATTTTCAAATATTGTTGCTAAAAAAGTAAGTGATAAGTTTGATACTTATAATTTAGGAAAATGCCAATCAGATACCTTTGATGAATTCAAAAGGTTAAAAGAAATAGAAGTAAAGCCAGATATTGTTGTTTTGCAATATTTTTATAATGATATTATCCCAACAGGCATGCGCTATGGCTATTTTGACTATAGAGAAAAGCATGAAAAACAGAAAACAAAACTACTTTTTGCTGCCATTATCCCATTTAAATGTTCTTTTTTTCTAAATTTTTTATTTGTTAATCTTGGAAATAAAATTGTTGACAATTATTTTTCTTCTTGGTATAAAAAAGACATTGTTGATTCTTTTAACAATGAAAATTGTATAAACGAACATTTAAACGATTTGGTAAGCGGGATAAAATATTGTAAAGAAAACAATATTAAGATATACGTTTTATTTATCCCCGAATTAACGGACGTAAAGTTGGCTCAAGATATTTATGAAAGTAAAATAGTTCCATCCCTAAACAATGAAAATGTGGAATGTATTTTTATTGCTGATAAAATTAAAAATTATTCTACGAGCGAACTTGTTGTGAATGCCGTTGATATTCATGCAAATGAATTTGTTCAAAAAATAATAGCAGAAAAACTACTAAAATCTGTTAACGAATTTTCTTTATATAATTATGACAATTGAACAAATTAAAAATATTGAATTGCATTTTGTTATTTCAACTGCACGAACAGGAAGTACATTACTTTCATCAATGTTTAATATGCATGAAAACTTACTATCACCAGTTGAAGAACCATTTGCATTCAATTTGTATTTTAAATACAAGTCTATAAAAAAATGGACAAAATCTACAATTGAAAATTTTTGTTATGATTTTTATTTGTTTTCTGAAGGTGTTTTAGAGCCTCAATTTGGAACAAAGAAAGAGCTTAAAGAAATGCTGGAAAAATATATTGATCATTTAGATTATGATACAGCTGTTAAAATAACCTATCTCTGTTTTGTCCCAGAAAAAGATAAAAGCCATGTGAAAATAATTATTGATAAGCAGTTGCGTTTTCATCAATACCTTGAGAAGGTAGCTTTGTTTTTTCCTAATAGCAAGTTTATTATTTTAAATCGGGATCCTAGAGATAATGCTGTAGTCAAGATGAGAAGGATAAAAAGGGAAAAAAGACTTAATACTAATTTTCATAGGTTATCAAGAGATTGGCTAAATGTGTACAAATTAATTTATATTAAAAAAAAGAAAATTGGCTCTCATCGTTTTATTGAAATAAAGTACGAAGACTTAGTTGCTCAGCCTGAAAAAGAGTTAAAAAAAATAGCAAATTTTCTAAATTTTGAGTACGATGTTAAGATGTTACAGTATCATCTTAAAGTTAAGGAAAAAATTAATAATTTTAAAAATGACAATGATATAAGAAAGGAACTTTTTTTAAAATTGCATCAGAGCCTTTCTCAAGAAACAAATACCGATAAGGTTGGTTTTTGGAAACAAAATCTTACTGAGAAGGAAGCAAATACTATCTGGTATATTTGTGGAGAGTTAGCAGAAAAAATTGGCTATAAAAAAGATGGTTGTGAGAAAATAATCACTAGAAATTTCAGATATTATTACTGTATAATGCGATATTTTTTTTATAGGGAACTTGTTCCTGCGATATACTATTCCATACCTTTCTTTTTTAGATATATTATTAAAAAAATTAAATATGGTAATAGATTTAAACAGAACGTTTATACTTCAGATAAATTCCAAGAAACTGCAAAATGACCTATCTTTTTAATTGATTACGAATTGGGATTAAAATTCGTAAAACAGCAATAAAAGGTGATAACACAAATTTTAAAAAAGCTCTGTTCATTTTATACAAAGAGGGAATGTAATTGCCAATATTTTGCAAATAAAAGCTCATTAAAACAGTAGCGCATACTTTATTTTTTTTGTTTGAGAATTCATCTTTTAAAATATCAAAAAGAAGAATTATCCTTTTCTCATCTGTAGAATTCCAAGCTTCATGTGTGTATGCATCCACAAATCCTAATGCTTTACCTGTTTCCCAATGTTTTATTTCATTTTTTACTTTTATTCCACATTTTTGAAAATCTGTTGGGATTATCAAACCTAGATGACATCTTGTTATCGCATTTGTGTCGCCAAAATGAGGAACTATTTTTGACTGTGGCTCTAATACATTAAAACAAATATTAACTACATTAGGAATAGCATTCATTAATTTCATTGTTTCTGGGAAATGTTTTTGATATTGATACATTTCTACTCCCCAAACTGTTAGCGCACGAACTTTCCATGTTTCAGGTTTTTCAACCATCGTAACATTAAAATGGCTTTTTATTTCATTTTGTTTAATGTATTGTTCAAGTTCTTTTATAATTACTGCATAATTTTGTTCAAGTTCTCTAACGGCTTTAATTATGCTAACGTCCACGAAAGGAGGTGTAGAATTATTATACTCAGAATTGTTATAAAGGCTGAACCAAAGCATTTTGTTTTTTTTATAAAGATATTAATTTAATCAAAACTGATTTTTATGATTTTAATCAGATTAGATTATTGCGAATATGCTTTATATTTGTGTAGATGAATTTTACCGAAAAAAATCCAAAATTGTTTTATGATACATCTGAATTTAAAGAACTTCAGTTGCTAGAAGAAAATTTTGGTGTTATACTAGAAGAATTACAAGAGCTAAGAAAAAATGCTGAAAATGGGTTTTGGTTGGATACATTTCCTTCTTATTTATTTCCGGAAAGCAGAGGCAAGTGGAAAGTTTTTACATTTCGTTTCTTTGGAATTAAGCATCCTTTGAATTGTAGTTTATGTCCAAAAACAGCAGAATTACTTTCTAAATTACCAAATTTAATCTCAGCAGATTTTTCTTTTTTACCTGCAAACACTCATATTAAACCACATCAAGGTTTTGCTCCAGTGGTATTGCGTTCTCATTTAGGACTAATAATTCCTAATGATTGTGCAATAAGGGTTGGAGACGAAGTAAGAACTTGGAAGCCAGGGAAATTATTGATTTTTGATGATTCTTATGAACATGAGGCTTGGAATAATAGTGATGAGGATAGATTTGTTTTAATGTTTGATATAAAAAATCCACGTTGGGAATATACTGTTGATGAAATTTGTCGTTACCATATCGAAAACATGAAAGACGAATTTATGTTAAGTATTTGTGATAAGAAACAATGGATGGATTTTTATGAGAAAAAAGAATTTTATATTATGCCAGCTAAGACTTAATATTATTAATATATGCAATAATTTCATCACTCAATAGTTCATTGCTTTCTGTAATTATAATATTAAGTTTTCCATCCGTTTTACTGTACAATTTTGCAGCTTTTTTAAGTTTAGCAGTTTTTTGAAAATATTTTTCTTTTGTAAGTATTAGTTTAACAAATTCGTTTGATTTTGTTTCCGGAATTATTTCGTATCCAAGCATTTTGTTAAATTGAAGGGCTTTGATATTATCTTTTTTTACAGTAGCTACAGAAGATCCTGCAGCGCTAAAAATTTCAAAAACACCTTCAAGCATTGATAATGCAGCAAAAACGGGTAGAGGCGTGTTCCAATAATTTAAATCCCAAATAAAAATACCGCCTTCTGCTATTCGTGTAATTGGATCAGCATTTTTGCAGTTGATTAATCCTATTTGTTTGCTTTCAACTTCAATAATAAAGTAGTAATTGTCTTTATTATTTATACTATTAAACCACTTTAATTGCATTTCAGGAGTTATTTCTTCTTGAAATTGCATTACACTTTTTATGTGAGGTTGATTGCGCCAATAACGAACAGTTTCAATATCATCTATTGTAACTCGTTTGTATTTTATGCCATATTGCTCGGCAATCATATTTGTTCGTGAATAAAATAGGCAGGTTTTTTATTGGATAAAGCGATTAAATTCCCCAGGTATTCACCAATAATACCTAGGCTAAACGTAATTATGCCTGTACTAAATAGTATAGCAACAATTAACGATGTATAACCCATTGGAACTTTAAAAAAGAATTTTCGAAAGATAAAATAAAACGCTAAAATAAAACTTGAAATAAAGATGTAAAATCCAAGAGTTCTTACTATTCTTAAAGGCATTGTGGAGCTTAATGATGAAAGACGTAGTGATAAATCAAAAAGTGAAGAATATGTATAACCAGAAGATTTTTTTTGTGATTGTAAATAATCTACTTTTTGGTATTCTATTTTATTTGTGTACCATAAAATTATTTCATCTAAAAAAAACAAAGAACCACTATGGTTTACTAAGCTGTCTTTTATTCTTTTAGTAAAAATTCTAAAACTGCTTCCTTTGTCTGCATTTTTATTTTCTACTTTTGATAGGCTCTTGTATATTGAAGTTAAAAGGGAACGAGAAAAACTTTTTTTAATGTTTTTAGGTACTCCATAAATAACATCTAGATTGTTTGACTTTAAAGTGGAAAATAAATTTGGAATATCGTCAGGATTTTGTTCTAAATCATCGTCAATTGTAATAATATAATTTCCGCTAGAGTTGTTTAGCCCACAAAGTAAAACATTGTGTTGCCCGTAGTTTCTATTTAGCTTTATTCCTTTTGTTTGTGGATATTTATCTTTTATTCCTTTTATTACTTGCCAACTGTTGTCTCTGCTGCCATCATCAATGAGTAATAATTCATAACTCGAATTAAATTTATTCATTGAATCAATAATTGATTCAACAGTCTTTGTTAAACAAGACTCAGCATTAAAAACAGGTATTATTATCGAAAATTCTGTCATTATTCTTCAATTTTTTGATAACCAAGAGTTAGTCCTCCATCCATTTTTATAATGCTTCCTGTAATCCACTTTGATGCGTTTGATAAAAGGAATACAATACTATTCGCAATGTCTTTTGGTTCGCCAATTCCAAGAGGATAGGTGCTTTCATATTTTTTTGCGTGTTCTTCGTTTAAAGTGTTTTTTAAAGTGTTTTCGTAAATTTCAGTTTTTACCATTGCAGGTGAAAGTGTATTTACACGTATTTTTTTTCCAATCAACTCTAACCCTAAAGATCTGCAATAACCTTCTAATGCAGCTTTAGTGCTAATATATAAAGCACCTCCAAAATAGCTGTGTTGGGTGGATATAGTAGAAATTAATACAATGGATGCATTATCATTTATTTTTTTTTGTTGTAAAAGTTGAGAATTAATTAATACAACAGAATTATAATTAACAGAAAACATTTCATCAATATGTTTTTGTTGAATAAATTTTATAGGAACAGGTTTAACTATTCCTGCAGAATGTACTATACCATCCACTTTAGGGCATTGCTTTGTCAAATTTTTCAATGCTTCTTCATTTGTTAAATCTCCTGTTAAAGCAATATGATTAGCTCCTTTTTTTAATTGAGAAATAGTTTCTTGCAATCTTTTTTCATCTCTTCCACATGCAATAATTGTTGCACCCATTTCAGATGCAAGAATGGCGGCAGCTTTTCCAATGCCAGAAGAAGCGCCTGTAATTAATATTGTTTTATCGGTTAATAAAAAATCGTTCATTAAATTTCAATTAGATCAGAACAAAAAATAGTTTCGCTTTTAAAAATACAGGAAGCCCATGAAAATCCAACACCAAAACCAGAAAATAATAAAGTAGTTTTATTTTTTACATTATCTGCAATATTAGTATTGATAGTTAATGGAATAGATGCCGAACTCGTATTTCCATATTTGGCAATAGAGTAGGGGACTTTAGAAATATCAACCTTTAATTTTTTTCGAACACTTTCATTAATCAATTTGTTTGCTTGATGAAAAACAAAAAAATCAATTTTATCTTTTTCAATTTCTGAAAACTCAATTAGCTGATTAATGTTTGGACTAACTTCTTTCAAAGCAAAATTAAAAATATCAATTCCGCTTAAAGCTAAGTGTCTTCTGCTGCGTTTAACTCCAGGTTCTATTTCTTGAATATCAAAAGTATCAGGTCTAACTGTATTTCTTGCTCCTCCATCTAATATTTTTATTGCATTTTCTCCACCGCCATCGCTTTGTAAATTAAAATACATCGGTTCTGCATTAGTATCAAATTCAACTGCTGTAGCAGATCCAGCATCACCAAACAAAGGGTAAGTACTTTTATCTTCTATATAAGTTGATAGTGTTGATTTATCACCAACAAGTAATAAACCTTTTTTGATTCCTCCGTTTGAAATTAAACTGGCCATTAATTGCAAACCGTAAACATAACCTGAACAGCCTAGTCCAACATCAAATGCCATTGTAGATTTTTTTAAACCTAATCTATGCTGTAAAATAATTGCTGTTGCAGGTAAAAAATAATCAGGAGATTGTGATACAAAAATTAAGCAATCGATATCTTCTTTATTCCAACTTAAATCAGAAATTAATTTTTCTGCTGCGTGATAACATAAATCAGATGTACTTATTTCAAAAGGAGCCACTCTTCGCTCTGTAATTCCTACACTTTTAACAAATAATTCTTGCTCTTGTTCATTAAAGTATTCGTAGTCTTTTGTGAATACAACATCTTTTGGAACACAATTAGATATTCCTTTTATTGAAACATTATTTATTTTGAATAGTGCCAAGTTAAGCTTGTTTTTTTGCAACAATGATGTTGTAAATATCTCTAATTGATTGTGAATTTTTTAAATCATCTGCATTTAATTCTACCTCAAAGTTCGCATCTACAAATGCAATTACAATTAAAGCATACATCGAGCTCCAACTTTTTATTTCTCGATAATTTGTTTCAGGAGTGATTGTTCCTGGTTCAATATCTTCAAATTCTTTTTCTAGCTCTGTTGTAAATTCTTCTATCGTTATCATAAATTTAAAATTTAATTACTGTTGCTCCCCAAGTGTATCCTAAGCCAAAACCTGCAAGCAAAATTTTGTCGCCACGTTTTATTTTATTTTTTTCAAATGCATCTTTTAACGCTATTGGAATTGTGGATGCAACTGTGTTTCCTGTGTGGCTAATATCGTTATAAAATTTTTCTTTTTCAATTTTTAATTTTTTTCGTAGAATTTCTAGCATGAAAGAGTTAGCTTGATGAAATATTATGTAATCAATTTGGTCTAAAGTCAAATTGTTTTTTTCTAATGTTTCATGAATTAATTTAGGAACAATTTTAATTGCAAATTTAAAAATTTCAACCCCATCCATTGTCATTGTACCATTCAGTCTTCCATCATTTTTTAAATAATCGATCGTTGCAGGAAATCTGCTGCTACTGTTTTGTACAATTAAATTTTTTGCTCCGCTACCATCTGTTCCAAAAATAAATTTTTCAAATGTGTCTTCAGTTTTGTTTTTCGAAATATAAGTAGCTGTGGCGCTATCACTAAAAATAGATAATAGTTCAGCATTGCTTTTTTCAATTACATAAGAAGGGGTATCACCAGTCAAAAGTAAAATATTTTCCGACATTCCTCCATCTATTAATCCTTTTGAGACAGCCAGTCCGTTAATATACCCTGTGCAGCCATGAGGTAAATCTATACTTAGTACGTTTTGATTTAATCCTAGTCTGTTTTGTAAAAGAGCTGCTGTGATTGGTGCTTTGTAATCATAACCATGTCCAATTAAAATCAGAGTGTCAATTTTTTCTTTTAACTCATCATTTTTATTTAAAAGTGCTGTTGCTGCTTCATAAGCCATATCAGACATTATAAAGTCTTCTTTTGTTCTCCTTCTTTCTTTTACACCTGTGCGCTTAAATATATCATCAGCATTTAAATCCGGAAAATCATTCGCCAACATTTCATTGGTAATAATCTCCTTTGGTAAATAAATTTCTATGCTGTTTATTTTAATTGACATAACCTACCAAAGATACTTTTTTTTATAGTATTTGAAAATATATTTTAATTACATTTGAATCAGAAAAACTACTTCAAATTATTATGCTAAAAATAAACTTTCAAAACGCATCCATAAATTCAAAAATATTTCGAAAGTGTATTCTGCTATTTTTTGTTTTGTCATTTCTGATTTTTGGAAAAAGTATCGGAAATAAGTATTCAATGGATGATGATTTTGTAATGTATAAAAACACACAAATTCAAAAAGGCATAAAAGCAATCCCAGAAATTTTTACAACATCTTATGTGGTTGGACAAAAATCGAGTTATGAATATAGGCCATTAGTTAAAGTTTTGTATGCAATAGAATTTCAAATTTTTGGAGAGAATACAAAAGCAAATCATGCTATCTGTATTTTATTGTATGCCTTTTTGGTGAGTTACATGTTTTACATCATGCTAAAATTATTACCACAGTACCATTACTTTTTTTCATTGATTGTTTGCACATTATTTCTTGTTCATCCTCTTCATTCTGAAGTGGTGATGAGTTTAAAAAACTTAGATGTTATTTTAAGTTTTATGTTCTCTTTGTTTGCTCTTAACTTTTATTTGAAATATATTGAAAAAAACAAGTGGTATTATGTTGTATTCGGTCTTATTTCAATTTTGCTTGCCTTTATGAGTAAGAGAGATAGCATTCCTTTTTTAATTTTAATTCCAATTACTTTGTGGTTTTTTACAAATGCAAACAAAAAACAGTTGCTTGTTGTGTTTTCATCATTACTTATTTCAACATTCGGATTTGTAAAAATGGCAGCTATGCTTGTTCAAAACAAACCCAATAGAAACCCTTTGTTTTGGGAAAACCCCTTGTATTTTGAAACAAAATTTTGGGAAAGAATTCCTCAAGGGATGCATTCTATTTATTTTTATATAAAGATGTTTTTAATTCCTCACCCACTAATTTCATACTATGGATATAATCAAGTTCCTTTGATGAATTGGAAAAGTGTTTTGGTTTGGATAATGATTATATTGTTGATAGCAGTTATCTATTACGTTGCTAAAAATATAAAAACGAAAAACATTGAAGTATATGGTATTATTTTTTTCTTGATAAGCATATCAATGTTTACAAATATTGTAATACCTGTAGTTGGTATAGTTGCTGAACGTTTTGTATTTATCGCATCTTTTGGTTTGTGTATTGTTTTTACTTGGGGGATTTTTAAAATTTTTAAATCAAGGTTTGATAATTTGGCATCTCCAATATCATCGTTTAAATTAGGCGTTTATTCTACTGTAATAATTATTGGTTTAATATTTTCAGTAAAAACATTTTCAAGAAATGCAGCTTGGTATGATAGCTATACGTTGTACGAAACGGATGTTAAAACTGCAACTCAGTCAGCACATACATATTCTTTATTGGCAGCAGGTGCTGTACAAAAAATCAAAGAAACTCAAAACATTAGTCCACAAGAAAAACAAAGATTGGCTAATGTGGCTCTGAAAAATTACAAAGAGTCTTTGAGGGTTTATCCTGATTATATTACTTCGCATAATAATATAGGAATGGTTTATCAAACTTTTTTTAATAAGCCTCAGGATGCATTACCCCATTTATTGAAAGCTGTTCAGTTAGATACTGCTTATTTAGAAGCATATTTTAATCTTGCAACATGTCAAGCATCCCTTCAGCAATATGACGAATCAGAAAAAAATTATCTTAAAGTAATTGAGCTTGATTCTTCGTTTGTTAAAGCATACCAATCATTAAGTGCTATGTATGCATATTTAAAACAGACCGATAAAATTATTTTATTAAATACTTCAGCAATTGAAAAGGGGCTTAAGTCTGATGTTCCGTATATTAATTTAGGAAATGTGTATTTTATGAATGGCGATACATTAAAAGCTATTCCTTATTTAGAAAAAGCCATAGAAGTAGTTCCAAACAATAAAAAAGTAAATTTATTTTTAGGAAATTACTATGAAAACAAAGGAAATAAAGAAAAATCAAACCTTTATTTTTCATTAGCAAACAAGTCTTCTAATTAGCATCTGATTTTTGGTTAAGTATTAGTAAAAATGTGTTGAAAGCCAACAGAATAGGTGCAACCATTTGGTTATAATATGCGTCTTAAGGTATTGTGTAGTAGAATTAATAAAAAGATGTTTTTTTTATCTTATATTTTTTTAATTTTATCGTCACGAAAAAGTATTTAGTCACCCAATTTGATATTTACTAAAAACTAAACTAAACTTCTTAACATGAAACAATTTTTTACATTATTGTTTTTAAGTGCATCTTCCTTTATGATTGCACAAACAACAACTAAAACCACTGTTCCTGCCAATTCGGATACAAAAGATACAAAAACAGAAACTCCAAAGACTGTAGCTACTGATAATAATCAAATGCCAGATAATCTTCCAAATCCACGTACAGCATCTTCGTCTTCTCAATCTCATATTGCAGTATTGCCGTATGATGTGACGGATAAGTATATGGGAAGAACAAATGAATTTTTAAATCTAATTATTTTATCTGAATTGCCTTCAGACTTTCCTTTATACGATCCTCGTTGGACTTTAGATGATTATAATCAAGTTGTAGATGCATATTTTATTATGCATAAGGAAATACTAAAAGACAAACCTAAAGAAAAATTAAAAGATCGTTAATTACGATTTTCCAAGTAATAAATTGAAATCCACACAACACATAAAACTACAAAAACTATGAAAAGAATTTACTTCTTTTTTTTAATGTTATTAATTGCTCAGGCAAGTAAAACATTTTCACAAGGTTCAACTTGTGCTACTGCAACCCCTTTTTGTACAGCAATCGGAGTCCCATTTGTGTTTCCAAACTCTACCAATAGTACAGCACAAACTGGTCCTAATTACGGATGTTTAACAACAAGACCAAACCCTTCTTGGTTTTTTATTCAAACTACTGCAGCTGGTACGATGAATTTTACTATTAGTCAGTTATCGGCCAGTAGTAGTGGTATTGACGTGGATTTTATAGCTTGGGGACCTTTCCCTTCAATGACTAATGTTTGTTCCAGCTTAACTGGAAGTTGTTCTCCGGGCGGGACTGCGCTTCCTCAAACATGTACAGGTAACATAGAAGACTGTAGTTACAGTACATTGTCTGTGGAACAAATGACTTTAGTTTCACCAGGACCAGGTAATTATTTTGTAATAATGATTACAAATTATGCAGATGTTCCTGGTAATATTACTCTTACCCAAACAGGTGGTCCGCCTACAAGCTGTGCAATTACTTGTCCAACTGTAACGGGAGGAAATGGCTTTTTACAAGTCTTGGGAGGTGGTGCTACAGGAAATATGCCTAGTACAGTTGCATGTAATAGTGCCACTATAGGAATGATTGCATCCAATCAAACTCCATTTGGTAACCCGATTACTCCTGCTATTGTTATTGGATTTAACGCAAATGGGAATACAAACAATCAAATTACTTGGTATGAAAATGGAACTCCTATTTTATGTTCTGGTCCTGCACCCTGTGGTACGCCTATTTATACAAACCAAAATAATTATATTCAATATTCTACAATGTCGCCATCGGCCACAAACCTTATTACTCTCTGTGAACCGAATACAGCCCAGCCCAATATGACCTATCAAATTGTAGATGCTGCCAGTGGGGCGGTACTCAGTTCTGGTACCTGGGTAGATGACGGTGCTTGTTTGAATATAACATTACCAGCGGGAAGTCCTTCTGGTTCTGCATATTATACAATTTCTCCTGCTTGTGGAGGTTGTTTAACAACTACAGATTGGGGATATGGAACATTTAATCCTTCTGTTGCAGGCCCTGGTACATACACAATAACATATACTTTTGATCCTCCTGGTTCTTGTGCAACATACACGTATTCTCATGTAATAACCGTTACGAATCCATATAATGCAAATTGGACTGCACCAGCACCTATTTGTGCTAACGCTGCATCTATTAATTTAACAACATTATTAAATGTTGGAGCTACTGCAGGTGGAACTTGGAGCGGCCCTGGAGTAACAGGAACTTCATTTAATCCAGCTACTGCGGGACCAGGGTCTCACAATATCACTTACACTGTGGGTTCTGGAACTTGTTCTGCAACTCAAGTAAGAACTATTGTTGTAAATCCAATACCAGTTGCAACAGCAACACCAAGCTCTCAAACAATTTGTTCAGGTAATGCTACAAGTATTGCATTAACCAGTTCAATAGGAGGAACAACATTTAATTGGACAGTAGTTCAATCAGGAGTTTCTGGTGCTACTGCAGGAAGTGGTACTTCAATCGCTCAAACATTAACAGCTACAGGAACATCAGCAGGAACTGCAACCTATACAATTACACCTACTGCTGGTGGTTGTAATGGAACTCCAATATCTGTTGTGATTACAGTAAATCCACGACCAGTTGCAACTGCTACTCCAAGTTCACAAACAATTTGTTCTGGAAGTGCTACTAGTATAGCATTAACAAGTAATGTTGCTGGTACTACATTTGCTTGGACAGTGGTTCAATCAGGTGTTACAGGAGCTGCTGCAGGTAGTGGTACTACTATTGCTCAAACATTAAATGCTACTGGAACAACAGCAGGAACAGCAACTTATACAATTACACCAACAGCAAATGGTTGCACAGGAACACCAATAAATGTAACTGTTACAGTAAACCCAAGACCAGTATTAACTGCAACACCTAGTTCGCAAACATTCTGTTCTGGAGGTTCTACATCTATTTCATTATCAAGCAATATTGCCGGAACAACCTATTCTTGGACAGTTGTTCAGTCGGGCGTTTCAGGAGCAAGCGCAGGTAGTGGGTCTTCTATTGTTCAAACGTTAAATACTACAGGAACATCTGCAGGAACAGCAACCTATACAATTACACCTACCGCTGGTGGTTGTACAGGAACACCTGTTGTGGTAGTTGTTACAGTAAATCCTGTTCCAAATGTTACTGCAACACCAGCTTCACAAACAATTTGCTCTGGAACAAATACTGGAGTGAATCTAACAAGTACAACAGCTGGTGCGACATTCAGCTGGACAGTATCCCAATCAGGCGTTTCAGGAGCAAGTGCAGGAAGTGGATCTTCAATTACACAAACATTAACAGCTACAGGAACATCAGCAGGAACAGCAACATATACAATAACTCCTAGTTTTGGAGGGTGTAATGGGACACCTATAAATGTTACAATTACAGTAAATCCTATTCCAACTGTAACAGCAACACCAGCTTCACAAACAATTTGTTCTGGAAGTGGAACTTCTATTTCTTTAACTAGCAATGTGGGTGGTGCAACTTTCAGTTGGACAGTAGTTCAATCCGGAGTTACCGGAGCGAGTGCTGGTTCAGGCTCATCTATATCTCAAACATTAAATGCTACAGGAGCAACTGCAGGAACTGCAACTTACACAATTACACCAAGTTTTGGAGGTTGCCCAGGAACACCAACAAACGTAGTAGTAACAGTTAATCCTAGGCCTGTTGCAACAGCAACACCTAGTTCTCAAACATTCTGTACAGGAGGAACAACTGCTGTTAACTTAACAAGTAATGTTACAGGAACTACATTTAGCTGGACAGTTGTTCAGTCAGGAGTTACTGGAGCAAGTGCTGGTTCTGGTACTTCAATCACTCAAACACTTACTACTACAGGTGGTAGTGCAGGTACAGCAACTTATACAATTACACCAACAGCAAATGGTTGTACTGGAACTCCAATTACCGTTACGATCACTGTTAATCCTTTAGATAATGCATCATTTACTTATGGCTCATCAACATATTGCCAAACAGGTACTAATCCAAGCCCAACCATTACTGGTTTACCAGGAGGCACATTTAGTGCAACACCTGCTGGCTTAAGTATTAATCCAAGTACAGGTTTAATAAACCTTGCAGCATCTGCATTAAATACTTATGCAGTAACTTATTCCACAACAGGACTTTGTCCAAATACGAGTGTTGTAAATATTACGGTTACAAGTGCTCCTTTAGCAACTTTTAGTTACGCGGGACCTTTCTGCCAAGGAGCAACTCCAAATCCAACACCAACTTTTGGTGCTGGAGCCAGTGCTGGTACATTTAGTGCTACACCTGCTGGATTAGTATTTATTAATACAAACACAGGTCAGGTAAATTTAGCAGCAAGTACTCCAGGTTCTTATACAGTTACTAATTCAATCCCTGCAGGAGGTGGATGTGCTGCTACTAGTGCTACAAATTCAATTACAATTAACCCAGCACCAGTAATTACAGCAACTCCTTCTACTCAAAATATATGTTCTGGAAGTGCAACTAATATTGCATTGTCAAGTAATATTGGTGCTACTACTTATTCATGGACAGTAGTTCAATCAGGAGTTACAGGTGCAGGAGCGGGTAGTGGTTCTACAATTGCTCAAGTTCTTAATACAACAAGTACTTCACCAGGAACAGCAACATATACAATAACTCCTGTTTCAGGAGGTTGTACTGGAACACCAATAGTTGCGACTGTTACAGTAAACCCAATTCCAGTTGCAACAGCTACACCAAGTACACAAACAATTTGTTCTGGTAACGTTACAGCAATCAGTTTAACAAGCAATGTTGGAAGTACCTCATTCGCTTGGACTGTAGTTCAATCTGGAGTTTCTGGTGCAGCAGCTGGTTCAGGAACAAATATATCTCAAACATTGGCTGCTACTGGATCAAGTCCAGGAACAGCAACATACACTATAACACCAACAGCAAACGGCTGCGCAGGTACACCTATAACAGTAACTATTACTGTTAACCCTGTTCCTTTTGCAACAGCTACACCAAGCACACAAACTATCTGTTCTGGTAGTGCAACAAGCATTGCATTGAGTAGCTTTACAGCAGGAACAACTTTTGCTTGGTCAGTAATTCAATCAGGTGTTTCAGGAGCAAGTGCAGGAAGTGGCACTTCGATAGCACAAACATTAACAACTACTGGTGCTACACCAGGAACAGCAACATATACAATTACACCAACTGCAAATGGTTGTGTAGGAACACCAATAAATGTTACAGTTACAGTAAATCCTATTCCAACGGTTACTGCAACTCCTATGACGCAAACTATTTGCTCAGGAACAGCTACATCTGTTTCTTTAACTGGAACAGTAACAGGAACAGTATTTAACTGGACAGTTGTTCAAAGTGGAACATCTGGAGCAAGTGCAGGAAGTGGAACATCAATTGGTCAAACATTAAATGCTACAGGAGCTAGTGCAGGTACTGCTACATACACAATTACGCCAGTTGCAAATGGTTGTTCAGGAACTCCGGTTGTGGTTACTGTTACAGTTAACCCAATACCAGTTGTAACAGCTACTCCATCAACTCAAACGATTTGTTCTGGAGGAACAAGCTCTATTAATTTAACAAGCAATGTTGCTGGTGCTACTTTTGGTTGGACGGTAGTTCAAACAGGAGTTACAGGAGCATCGAGCGGTGTAGGTAGTTCAATAGCACAAACATTAACTAATTCTGGTACTACATCAGGTACTGCAGTTTATACAATTACACCAACAGCAAATGGTTGTACAGGAACTCCAATAAATGTTACTGTTACTGTAAATCCAATACCAGTTGTAACTGCTACACCTAGTTCACAAACTATTTGTAGTGGAACAGCAACAGGTGTTGCTTTAACAAGTAATGTGGGTGGAACAACATTTTCTTGGACCGTATCACAAACAGGTGCTTCAGGTGCTACACCAAGTAGTGGTTCAAATATCACTCAAACATTAACAGCTACAGGAACAGTTGCAGGAAGTGTTGTTTATACAATAACTCCTTCTGCAGCTACTTGCCCAGGAACGCCTATAACAGTGAATGTTACAGTTAACCCAACACCTGTAGTAACGGCAACACCAAATTCTCAAACATTCTGTTCTGGTGGTACTACAGGTATTGCATTGTCAAGTAATGTTACTGGTTCAACTATTTCTTGGACATCTGTTCAGTCAGGAGTAACAGGAGCTAGTAATAGTTCAGGTGCTACAATAGCCGATTTATTAACTACAACAGGAGCAAGCGCGGGTACAGCAACTTATACCATTACGCCAATAGCTGCTGGTTGCCCAGGAACACCAATAACTGTTACCGTTACAGTAAATCCTATTGATAATGCTACATTTACTTATCCAGGAGCAACTTTCTGTCAAACAGGAACAAATCCAACAGCAACAATAACTGGAATGCCAGGAGGTGTATTTAGCGCTACTCCTGCTGGTTTATCATTAAATGCTTCCACAGGTGCAATTGTTTTAAATACAAGTGCAGTAGGAACATATAATGTTACTTACCAAACATCCGGAGTTTGTCCGAATAGTACAACTATAACAGTAAATATCACAAATGCTCCATCTGCAGCATTTACACTTGGTGGACCATATTGTACTTCTGATGTAAATCAATTACCAATATTTGGAGGCGGAGCAAGTGCTGGAACATTTAGCTCTAATCCAGCAGGTATTACATTTGTAAATACAAGTACAGGTGAAGTAAATATTTCAGCAAGTACCGCAGGAACTTATTGGATAATCAATTCAATAACAGCTTCTGGCGGATGTGCAGCAACAAGAGATAGTGTTCAAATAACAATTAATCAAGCTGCAGTTGTTAATGCTGGTTTAGATGCTTCTGTTTGTGAAGGATCAACTTTAACTTTAGCAGGAACTCAAGGAGGTAGCACAAGTTCAATTACTTGGACAACAAGTGGTACTGGTACTTTTGGAAGTGCTACAAGTTTAACATCTACTTATTCTCCATCTGCTGCTGATGTTACAGCAGGAACTGTTACTTTAACTATTACAAGCGATGACCCTGCAGGTGTTTGTCCAGCAGTTACTGATGATGTTGTTTTAACAGTTAATCCATTAAGTGATGCATCATTTACATACTCTGGAACTACTTATTGCCAATCAGGTACAAATCCTATTGCAACAATAACTGGATTGCCAGGTGGAACATTTAGTTCAACAGCAGGTCTTGTATTTGTAAGTACAGCAACTGGTGAAGTAAATCTTGCAGCAAGTACTTTAGGTACTTATGTAATCACATATAGTGCAGGAGGTATTTGTCCAAATACTAGTACACAAACAATTACTATATCATCTGCACCAAGTGCAACATTTACATTTACATCTGGTGCTACATCATTCTGCCAAACAGATCCAAATCCTACACCAACAGGAACTACAGGAACATTTACTGTTTCTCCTGCAGGTTTAGTTTTTGTGAGTAGCTCAACAGGACAAATAGATTTAGCAAATTCTGCAACAGGTACTTATAGTATCGTAAATACAATTGCAGCAGCAGGTGGTTGCGCAATGGCAGTTGATTCTTTAGCAATTACTATTAACCAACCAGCAGTAGCAGCAGCAGGAACAGATGCTACTATATGTGCTAGTGGAACATATACTATTGCTGGAGCTTCAATAGGTGGAAGTGCATCTTCATCTACTTGGACTACAAGTGGTACAGGTACATTTGATAATGCATCTATTTTAGGCGCTACTTACACACCAAGTGCAGCAGATATTACCGCAGGAACAGTAACTTTAACTATTACAACAGATGATCCTGCTGGAGTTTGTAATGCAGTGAGTGATGATTTAATTTTAACAATTACTCCATTGCCAACGGCACCAACAGTATCTAATACAAATCCAAGTTCATGTTTTGGTGCTACAACACCTACTATTACTGCAACTGGAACAAATATTAATTGGTATAGTGATGCTGCTTTAACTACGTTGGTAGCTTCAGGCAACTCTTATACACCAACAATAACTGCTACTACCAGTTATTGGGTAACTCAAACTGTGAATGGTTGCGAAAGTTTACCAACACAAGTTACTGTTACTATAAACCAATTACCAACAGTTAATATTAATGGTGCAACAACAACAACTGCTGATTGTGGAACAAACACAGGTTCAGTTACTGGAATAACTATGACTTCTGGAACAGCGCCATTTACTTACCAATGGCAAGATTCAACAGGAGCAACAGTTGGAACTAATATTGATTTAATAAATGTAGGTCCTGGTAATTATACTTTAACAGTTACTGATAGTAATGGATGTTCTTCACAGGTTGGACCTTATACAATTACATCTACAAATGGAGTAATTGCTGGATTTACTGCAAACCCATTAACAGGTGATGTTCCATTAACTGTAAACTTTACCAATGCAAGTGTTGGAGCAGTAAATTATGTTTGGTCATTTGGAGCTGGTTTACCATCTACAATGCAAGACCCAACTTATACTTACAATAGTGTAGGAACATTTACGGCTTGTTTAATTGCTGATAATGGAGTAGGATGCGCTGATACAGCTTGTTCTGATATTATAGTATTTATTAACTCTGCTTTTGTAATACCAAATATATTCTCACCAAATGGTGATGGAACAAATGATATTTTTGGAGTAATGGCAAGAGGTTTAGAAACAATGGATGCAGAGGTGTATAACCGTTGGGGACAAAAAGAATACGAATGGCATACACCAAATGGTGGTTGGGATGGATACACAGCGAGTGGTGTGCCAGCACCTGAAGGAACGTATTACTTTATTATTAAAGCAAAAGGTTATGATGGTAAAGAGTACTTCGAAAAAGGTTCGTTTAGTTTAGTACGATAGAAATTATATTCCCTTGATAAAAACACAAAACCCCGAATATTTCGGGGTTTTGTGTTTAATAGAATTGGAATTGAGTTAGAAGTTCATGAATACGCTTCGTCAATTTGAGAACAGGTTTGAAAAATCAGAAAAACAGTTTCTGATTATTTTCATAAACACTTTTTTTTGCTTTAAATTTATATAAAATAGAGGAAAGTATTTTTTGAAATTCTTTTAAACCTAATTACATTAGATTACAATTGATACGAAAGAATTGAATAATGGTGTTTATTTGTATGTGTTAAAAACAGAAGATGAAATTATAGAACAGAAAAAAATAATTATTTCAAAATAAATGAAATTTAAAAATAAGATATTATTAATTGTTTGCATGTGTGTTTTTCAAACCCATGCGCAAACATATTTTAATAAATTATATGATTATGGTTTTCCTTATTTAAATGCGGCAGGATCTTCTTATGAATATGCTAATGGAGACTTTTTGGTGTCTGGGCAAAAGTATGCTTCTTCTGGTTTTGGAGCTTTTCATTTTATTAGAATAAATATTAATGGAGATACTGTTTATATGAAAAAATATCCATTAATAGGAAGGTACCCAACAACTGGAACTTCTGGTTCTTTAATTAAATGTTTTGATGGAAATCTTGCTCATGCTTATACAATGAGTTATTCTTCTTCTCAACCAGATGCTTTATTAGTAAAACTCACCGAGGCCGGAGACACCCTCTGGACAAGAACGTACGGAGGGCCTAATTTTGATAATGCCAATATAGTTCTTCAAACATCTGATAGTGGTTTTGTATTAATGGGCGTAACACAAAGTTTTGGAATGGGAGGAAGCGATTATTATTTAATAAAAACAGATAAGAACGGAAATTTTGAATGGCAACGCACCTATGGTACAAGTGGAACAGAAGATTGTTTGTCGGGAGATTTAGCATTAGACGGAGGATTTATAT
>CAZJUY010000046.1:0-21803 GCA_964549315.1 uncultured Chitinophaga sp.
AATGGAGAATAAATAAGGATTTGGTAACCTCATGATACATAACCCTGAGGTCACGGGTTCAACTCAGCTAAAAAAAGAAGGACGCTGGTTTCAGCGTCCTTCTTCATTGTTTATTGGCCTATTGGATTTTTTTTCTTCGTTTTTTATCGGAAAGGTGAATTTATACAGACTTAATCGCAAAATAATCCCCAGTAAAGTTAATGGAATAGCTGGAGTGTATTCCTTAGCATCCACCAGGCCATGAGCTAGCCTGTTTCTGATATTCATGCCTCCTTTTTCATTTATTAGATGCTTAATGAGAATCGTATCATTTTCCTCAATCAAGCCTTCTAAGTCTTCTAAAATCATACTTAAGGGTTTTTCATCTGTTAATATGACACCGCCTTGCTCTTTAAATCGGAAGGTAGGAACATCAAGATTCTTGCTCATATATCTTAGAATCATTTCAATTTTTGTTGCCAGACTATCAGAACACAGAATTAAGTCTGGAATATAACTTTCGTCCTGAATTCGGAGATTCATCTCATCAAAGAAATTTTTTACTCCTGGCAAAATTGCATCCAGTGGAATAACCTGACGAGACTTTCCATGCTCCATCCATTCTACTGGTTGGTTTAACCAAGTATCCTCAAGAGCAGCTTTTACATCTTTATATGAGAAAAAGCCTGCATTTAATGACTTCCATAAAATCTGAAATATAATTTGCAAATTGGTCTGATGAGATAGATTAATAGCATTTGACAAATGATAGAATTCTCGCTCTTCTTTGGTTGTATAAACACGTAGGGTGTTTCCAAACTTATCTACACTCTGAAGCCTGCAATAGTTCGTAATGTCATTGCTATTAAGAGATTTACTTGCTTGTGCTTTGAAACTATCAGCCGTTGCAATAATATGATAGCCAGCTAGACAGGTTAAAATCAAATCAGATGATTGCTTATCTATAATATTGTTGATGAATTGATTAAATACCGCATTAGCCTTTTCATCCGATTCTACACGAACTGTCCCCATTTCAAATTTTCCTTTGTTGGCCTCGTACTTCTTGCTTACTCTATCAATGATGCACATGTTGTGCCCATTCCACTCATGCAGGTGGCAATAACTTGCCCCGCTCCATTCGTAAAAGTAACATTTGTGGTCTTGTAGGGATCCGAACCCCAAACCTACCTTTTACCCTCCGTTTTTCCGCTTTTTCGGAGAGAGAAACTTCGGTGTATCGTAGATTTTTAATTATAAGTACAAAAAAACGCTCAATCAAAAAATACGATTGAACGTTTTTAAATACATTTTAAAATTATTTTCCTCCCATTTTTTCCATTGATTTTTTTAGTTCTGCCATAGTAGTTTCGGTATAACCACTTGTAGGAATATCAAATTTAGAATCGGCTACTGTTTCTTTTGCAATTTCTTTGGTAGTAAAAGTCATTTTCATCCCTTTTTGGTTAATGCTATACTCCAAAGGAAATCCTTTTAATCCTTTGTAAACAGATTTTACTTCGCTAGTTGGTATTTCATCCGTTGTCCACACGTTTACCGTTTCTTCTTTCCCTTCTTTTGTTTTAATAGTTAATTCATTTTTTACACTTTTATAACCTGCAATTTGTTTTGTTTCGGTAGTGGTTTTAATTTTTACATCAGGCATTTCATCTTGTTCTTTTTTTATGTCTGCCTCAGTCATTTTAATTAAATATTTCATTCCCATTACATCCATTAGCATAACTATTGTTTTGGTTTTATTGTCACTAATAGTAGTAGTACTTTGCATTGGCATATTCATATCTACTCTGGATTTATCTCCTTTAATGTATTTAACCAACTCAGAACCTTTAAACATAGTTGCTGCTTCTGGCGGCAAACCATCAATAGTAATATCATAAACTACTTTACCTTCAAATGCTGGATTAATAATTGTTGCCGAAGTAAAACTTAACAAAGCAACACTTGCTGCTAATACTAATTTTTTCATGAAATAAAATTTTTAATTGTTATTGTAATCCAAGAAACAAATCGTTCATTTCTTGTTGCGAGATTTTTTTGTAATCTGCAGGAAGTTCAAATATAGCATCATCTACATCCTGATTTTTTACTGATGTAGCAGTAAATCTCATTTCAAGTCCAAATTTTTTCATTTGGTACTCCATTAATACACCATCAATAGCATAAAATGGATTTGCAAAATTTGAATTTTTAATGTCTAGTTCTGTTGTATAAAAAATATCAAACTCGGTAGCATCCTCATTTAATAATTTAATATGTGCTTTCTTGCAATTGTAACCTAAAATTATTTTTTTGTCATCACATTGAACAATTTCCATTGGATAAGCTTCATTTTCTTTTTTGATTTCTTGTTCGTTTTGTACTAACGAAAACTTTTTATTCAACAGCTTTACCAATTGAGTTAATGTTTTTGTTTCTGGGTCGGAAATAAAAGAAGTACTAAACAATCCCATTCCTGCGTTCATTTCGGCACAAGACTTATTATTTTTAAAAGAAATGGTCATTTTGTTTGGTGCCAAACTTGCCATTGGGTTGGCTTCGTCCACTACTTTGGCAGAGTATTCAATTACTCCTTCCGAAATAAATTTTTCGTCTGTATTTCCACAGCCAGAAAAAATAATAACAAAAATTAAAATAAAAAAACTGTATCCTATTGTTTGTTTCACAGGGGCCTTCGTTTAGCTATTCGAGTAGTTATTTTTACCCGATTAAAGGGCGAAAGGTAACGATAAATAATATTACCTCAAAATAATTTTTTAAGTCCATAAATACGCCTTTTTTAAAGCTTTAAGTGCTTATATTTGCAGCCAAACAATCAAAATAATTCATGTTTGCAGATTTTGACTACCATAGCTGGGTAATTCTTCCTTTAATCATATTTGTATCAAGGGTATGTGATGTAAGTTTGGGTACTTTAAGGCATGTTTTTATATCCAAAGGGTTTCGAAAAATTGTTCCATTATTGGGCTTTTTTGAAGTTTTAATATGGATTGTGGTGGTAGCACAAGTAATGAAAAATTTGAATAATGTAGCATGTTATTTGGCTTGGGCAGGAGGTTTTGCTACGGGTACATACGTGGGATTATTAATTGAAGAACGATTGGCATTGGGTTTACAAGTAATACGCATTATCACCAACCAAAATTGTGATGATTTGCTTGCAAATTTAAAAACAGAAAACCATGGGGTTACAATTGTTGATGCACAAGGTGCAATAGGTCCGGTAAAAATGATTTTTACTATTGTAAAGCGAAAAAATATTCAAAACATTGTAAAAATTATTCAACATCATAATCCCAGTGCTTTTTATTCCATAGAGGATATTAAAAATGCCAATCAAGGTGTATTTACCGAAAGTACAGGAAAAGGTTTTTCTTTTATCCGAAAAATTTCTTCTACTAGAAAAGGGAAGTAGGATTATTTTCTATTATTTCAAGTGTGTGGAGAAATCTATTAATTATCAAGAGATTTCTGCCTTCACACCCTTACGTTCGAAATGACAAATAATTTAAGCCAATACCATTTTAAAAAAAAATTTTACTGTTGATTAAACTTTGAGTAATTTGGTACGTCATACTACCAAACTTTCTAAAAACCATACATATGAAAACTAAAAAAATAATTAATTACCTTTTTGTTGTAGCAGCAATTGGTATTACCATTTCTTCTTGTAGAAAAAAAGAGGAAAAAGATAATGATACAAGTGCTTCAAGCGATAATGCATTGGCTGAAATCACTTTTAATGATGTAAATAATATTGCAGATGAAGCTTCTACTGGAAGTTTAACATCTTATTTAGCACCAAACGATGGTGATTATAAATCGGTATTGAGCACTTGCGCAACAATTAATAACGATACGGTTTCTGTTCCTCATTTATTAACCATTGATTTTGGTTCGACTAATTGTTTATGTGCTGATGGAAGAAATCGCAGAGGAATAATTAATGTTTCTTATACAGGCAATTATCGTGATTCGGCATCTACCCATACAATATCTTTCACAAATTATTTTGTAAATGATAATCAAATTTTAGGAACTAAAACAGTTACAAATAATGGGCACAATGCTGCAGGGCATTTGGTTTATTCTATTCAAGTAAACGGACAAATAATAAAAGCTAGTGGTGGTGGAACTATCACTTGGACATCATCTCGTCAGCGTGAATGGATTGCAGGTGAAAGTACTCCTGCTTGGAATGATGATTCTTACCTGATTACTGGGAGCGCAAGCGGAACAAGCGCTGCAGGTCGTTCATTCACAGCGGCAATTACGTCTGCTTTAAGAAAAAATATTGGTTGCCGTTATTTAGTAAGTGGTACATTGGCATTAACACCATCCGGCAGAGCTACCCGTTATATTGATTTTGGAAGTGGAGCTTGTGATAATCAAGCAACAGTTACTATCAATGGAAATGTTTACAACATTACGCTTTATTAAAAAATAATAAGTCACAAAAAAAGAGCCGCTAAAAATAGCGGCTCTTTTTATTTTTTTAAAACCACAATTAAATTGTCCAAGTATTTTTTCCTCTAAGCAATGCATCTAAATCAGCTTTGCCTTTTTGTTCCAAGGCTGTTTCTATTTGAGCATTCATAGCATCTTCATAACAAAATCTATCTTCTTTATAAAACACTCCAAACGGACGAGGCAATGCATTTTCATTTGCTGGGTTATCAAAAAAGCGAACCAAAATACTTGCTTTTACAGCATCTAACTCATCATGTATCCATAAATCATTTGTAGATGTATCAGCTAAATTTACAATTACTGGCTTAAATCCATCCAACTTAATTCCCTTATCTGCTTGTTCTCCAAAAATTAATGGTTTGCCATTTTCAACAAATAGTGTATTTAATTTTTTTGTTCCTTTTTCTGTAAATACTTCAAAAGCTCCATCATTAAATACGTTACAATTTTGATAGATTTCAACCAGCGATGTTCCTTTATGTTCGTTCGCACGTTTTAAAACTCCACGCAAATGAATAGGGTCTCTATCCATAGTACGAGCAATAAAAGTACCTTCTGCTCCAAGGCTTAACGCCAAAGGATTAAAAGGATGATCAATAGAACCCATTGGTGTTGATTTAGCAACTTTTCCAGTAGGAGATGTTGGGGAATATTGTCCTTTAGTTAAACCATAAATTTCGTTGTTAAACAACAAAACATTTACATTAAAATTTCTTCTTAATAAATGTATAAAATGGTTTCCTCCAATTGATAAAGCATCACCATCTCCTGTAACAATCCACACACTCAACTCGGGACGAGTAGCTTTTAAGCCGCTAGCAATGGCTGTAGCACGCCCATGAATACTGTGCATCCCAAATGTTTCCATATAATATGGAAAACGAGAAGAACATCCAATACCAGAAATAAAAACAATTTCTTCGCGAGGAATACCTAATTCTGGCATTACCGTTTGAACTTGTTTTAATATAGAATAATCACCACAACCAGGGCACCAGCGTACTTCTTGATCGGTTACAAAATCTTTAGCCGTAAGCCCCTCCCCAGCCCTCCCCGAAGGAGAGGGGGTTTCAACGTTTGATATTATTTTGTTTGTCATTTTTATTAATTTTCATATATGAAATCTACATTCTACTATTTTGCAGAACCCACTAACTCAATAATTTTTTCTTTAATCTCAACTGATGTAAAAGGCAATCCTTTTATTTTATTCAACCCTTGTGCATCCACCAAATATTTATCACGAATAATTTTAATTAATTGCCCATTATTCATTTCAGGAATAAGGACTTTTTCGTAATTTTTTATTATTTCTCCTAAATTTTTTGGGAATGGATTTAAGTATTTAACATGCGCATGTGCTACATCATATCCTTCTGCAATAGCTTCTTTTACTGCAGTTTTAATTGATCCATAAGTAGAACCCCAACCTAAAACAAGTAACTTCCCTTTTGCATTTCCATTATCAATTGTTTGCAATGGAATATAATTAGCAATGTTATCAACTTTTGCTTGTCTTAATTTCACCATCAACTCATGGTTTTCTGGATCATAAGAAATATTTCCTGTTTCATTTTCTTTTTCAATCCCTCCTACTCTATGCTCCAATCCTTTTGTTCCGGGGATAGCCCACTGACGAGCCAATTTTTCATTTCGTAAATACGGTAAATATTTTTCTCCTTCTTTTAAATTATTTTTCGCAAACGATACTTTTAATTCGGGTAAATCTTTAGCAGATGGAAAACTCCAAGGTTCGGCACCATTTGCAATATAACCATCACTTAAAAAGAAAATAGGTGTCATAAATTCAATTGCTAAACGACATGCTTCGTATGCCATATCAAAACAATCACTAGGTGTACAAGCAGCAATAACTGGCACTGGGGCTTCTCCATTTCTTCCATAAATTGCTTGCATTAAATCTGCTTGTTCTGTTTTTGTGGGCAATCCAGTACTTGGTCCACCACGCTGAATATTTAAAATAACAAGTGGTAACTCTAGCATTAATGCCAATCCAATTGCTTCGCCTTTTAATGCTATACCAGGACCAGAAGAAGCTGTAACACCTAATGAACCACCAAAAGAAGCACCAATAGCTGATGTTATAGCTGCTATTTCATCTTCTGCTTGAAATGTTTTTACGCCAAAATTTTTATGTTTTGATAATTCATGTAAAATATCTGAAGCGGGTGTTATTGGGTAAGTCCCATAAAATAATTGTAATCCCGATTTTTGTGATGCTGCAATTAAAGCCAATGCTGCAGCTTGATTGCCCATTATACTGCGGTAAGTGCCTTTAGCAACTGGAGCAGGCTTTACTTCAAAGCGTTTCATAGGCGCTTCTACTGTATCACCATAGTTAAAACCCGCTTTTAAAACTTTAATATTGGCATCGATTAAATCTGGACGGTTTTTAAATTTTTGTTTTATAAAGTCAATTGAATTATCTAATGAACGGTTGTACATAAAATAGATGTAGCCCAAAACAAACATATTTTTAGAACGATCCATCTCTTTTGTTCCCATTCCAGAATCGGCTAAAGCAGTTCGAGTAATTTTTGTTACATCAATTAAATGTACTTGATATTTATCAAGCGTACCATCATTCAAAGGATTAACACCATCAGGGTATTTGGCTAATTTTAAATTTTTAGCATCAAATCCATCACTGTTAGCAATAATAATTCCACCTTGTTTTAGTTGTTTAAGATTTGCTTTTAAAGCAGCAGCATTCATAACAACAAGTACGTCAGAAGCATCGCCTGCCGTATATATTTCTACGCTACCAAATCGCAACTGAAAACCTGAAACTCCTGCTATTGTGCCTTGCGGAGCTCTAATTTCTGCTGGAAAGTTTGGGAACGTACTTATATCATTTCCATAAAGTGCAGCTGTAGTTGTAAACTGAGAGCCAGTTAATTGAATTCCATCTCCCGAATCGCCAGCAAATAATATTACTACATCTGATTTTGTTTCTGTTTGTGTACTCATTTTATATGTGTTCCTTTTTAAAAGGGAAGTTTTATTTTTTTCAAAGTTATTATTAAACAAAAAAGGTTTTTCCTTTTCGGGAAAAACCTTTACAATATTTTTGTTAATATTTATTAAAAGCAAATCCCGCAAATTGCATACTTACAACACATTACCATCATTTTTGTTTTATTTTTTGCGGTTTTAATCATCTTTCTGAATGTTTCGGCAACAAAGGTAGATAAAAATTTGATTTGTGTAAATAAATTGGTTTATTTTGTTGTTATGAAGAAAATCATACAACTTACCTTATTCGTTACATTTATATCCTCTTTCTCTTTTGCTGGAGGTTTTCAAATAAATTTGCAAGGTCAAAAGCAAACAGGGATGGGACATGCAGGCACAGGTCTTTGTTTTGACAATGCAAGTATTCTTTTTAATCCTGGTGCAATGTCTTTTTTGGACTCTTTAAGAGGCGTTACAATTGGCGGAAGTTTTATTTTTCCACGTACCACTTATTTGGAACCTTATCCTGGCACTTATACTGCAAATATTGAAAAAAACACGGGAACACCAATTACATTATATGCCGTTTATAAATTTAAAAAAACTAATAAATGGAATATTGGTTTAGGTATTTATAATCCTTTTGGTAGTAAAGTACAGTGGGCTGATGATTGGAAAGGACAATTTTTAATTCGTGAAATTGATTTAAAAACATTTTTTATACAACCTACTTTTTCCTATAAAGTGAATGATAAATTAGGTTTAGGTATTGGGTTTGTTTATGCTACAGGTTCTTTTGGTTTACGTAAAGGAGTGCCTATTCAGGATACTTTAGGAAATTATGGTGAGGGAAAATTGAGTGGAAAAGCAAGAGGTTGGGGATTTAATATGGGTATTTTTTATCAAGCAACAGAAAAATTTTCAGTTGGTTTAGATTATCGTTCCGAAGTAAAAGTAAATGTGGATGGAGGAAGTGCTGAGTTTACAGTTCCTACATCTGTTGCAGAGCATTTCCCAACTACAACATTTAGTACAGGAATTAGATTACCGCAAATGGTAACATTAGGCTTGGGTTATAAATTAAATTCAAAACTTACACTTGCATTGGATGTAAATTATGTTGGTTGGAAATCATACGACTCTTTAATAATTGATTTTGCTGATAATACAGATAAGCTAAAAGACATTCATTCAGCAAGAGAATATCAAAATTCTTATATTTTTAGAATTGGTGCTCAATATAAATTAAACGAAAAATGGACAGGACGCCTTGGCGCTTATTATGATATGAGTCCTGTAAAAGCAGGTTATTTAACACCTGAAACACCTGATGCAGATAAATTAGGAATTACTGCTGGTGCTACATTTAAAGTTACTAAAAAGATTTCTGTAGATATGTCTTTACTTTATATTGAAGGGATGAAAAGAACTGACACTAATTTAGAAACTGGATTTGGTGGCACCTACAAAGCAAAAGCAGTTATCCCAGGTTTTGCATTAAATTATATTTTTTAATATAAATCTTGAGTTTCTATTAGATCCAAAACATCATCTGTTTTGTTTTTCTTTATTTTTTTTGGAACAATAGGGATATTTCCATTACCGGGATTTATTCCATTATCTCCCCCATCAATTGTATTATTCACGTCCAATCCATTATACATTTGTGAATTGTTATAAATAGATTTTGTTTTGCCAAATCTAAATACGAGTCCAAAATTAAAAAACATACTACTACCAATTTTTTCTTTATAAAAATTGTCATAGGAATTAAAGGTGCTTCTTGATTTGTTCTTAGGATAAAAAGTAATTGAATTTTGAGTTGTGAAACCAGAACTTAAATAAAAATTGAAATGTTTTGTTGGCAATATATCAATTCTTGCTCCTGCCAAAAATTCATAACGACCAAAATATAAAATATCATTTTCATAAACACTACCCAACTTTATAGAATCGGTATTTGCAAAAGTGTACAAACCTCCCTGCGGTTTTGTGTACAAACTCGTACGTATATACTTGCCAATTGGAGCATTAAATGTAATGCTTCTAGGAAATTGAATACTAAAATTAACTTTATCCAACTTCCCTACTCTAATTCCAATATACGGTAAATGAAATTGATTCCCCCACAAATAAGAACGGGTAAACCCTACTCTAAACGAAAAATAATCGTTCACTGCGCAGTTGTATAAAACAGTAGCAGCAAAGCGAATAATTCTAGTATTCCTATAGCCTTTATCTTGAGTGCTAAATGGTGAAAATTCTACAAAAAATAAACTTTTTTTACCATCATTAAACAAACCCCTAAAACCAATAGCCGTTTTTGTGAGTCTGTGTTTTTCAATTCCAGCAAAATTTAAATTTATACTTGAATAATTTCCTGTAAGTAAAAAATGAATATTAGAAATTTTAGTGCTGTCTTTATTGTAAAAATCTTTAGTAACTATTGGAACATTAAAACCCAAACTCAACTGCGATATTTGATACGACTTTAATCTTTTAGAAACTAAATTTGATGTATCTAAATCTCTCTTAAATGGCGAATAAAAATCCAAGTAATACATGTGATTAAAATAATGTTTAGCCAAAGGAACAGGGGCTGTTTTAATTAAGTCCTTATTAAAAGCCAAAAGCTTTGTAAATAGTATTACAAAGCAGCAAGAAAACAAATATGCTATTTTTATGTTTCTCAAAATATTTTAACCTTGAATAGATTTAATAATCTCTTTTTTAAAGTCTTCTTCAGCTCTTCTAACCGCTGCAACTTTTTTTACAGGAAGAACTTTTTTGAATTTTTCGTAGTACTCTTTATAAATTTCGTATTCTTTTTGTTTTAATACTAATTCAGCATTCAAATAGTCTTCTGCCTCTTTATCATTTGAAAAATCGTAATTTGTTTTAGCATTGTATTTTAATCTAAATGCATGTCTTGCAGCATCAAGCTTATCGTTCATTTCATTATAAAGCGGCCAAAACACCTGAGATTCTTGACTTGTAAAATTTACTTTTTTAGCAATAAATGCTGCACGCAATGCTTCTATTTTATCTTTTTTACTTTCAGTTTGAGCAATAGAAACTTGTACTGAAAAAATCAGAAATAATAATAGATATTTAAAACAAGCTTTCAATTAATTATTGTTTTTATTAGTAACATTTACAGAATCTTCTTGAAACAACTGGCTATCTAAAGCATCTACATCTACCAATTCATATAACTTATCTACATCAAAATCGTTCATGTTTTTTTCATTAAGCAATTCTCTTTTTTCTAAACAAGCCAATGTTTTGCAATCACCGTCATCGGGAAGCACATTCGGTGTAGTAAAATACCAAACAGAAATAGCTGCACACAAAATAATAAAGGAAGATGCAAAAGCAATTTTAGGTTTTAAAATGTAAGTAATTAACTTTTCAAACAATCCAACATAAGTTGTGTTAGAATTATGAATTTTCTCTTTTACTTTTTCTGCAACTGAGTCAAAATAATCAGGTGCAAGGGTAAAATTGTTTTGCTTTTCAATTGAATGTAATGTAGAATATGAATTTAATTCTTCCTGAATTTCTTTTTTTAAAAGAATATTTTTTTCTAATTCATCAAAATAATTGTTTTCTACTTTTTTCAGCTTAGGTTTTGTAATAGAATTCAAAATTTTAAATTCCGACAACTCAGATTCAGACTCAATAGAATTTGCTTTTTCTTTAAAATAATCTTGGGGCGTTTCAAACACTTTTTCTTTTGAAAGGTTAGAAAGCATTTTAAATTCTTTTAACTCATCCATTGCTTCTATTCTATTTTGAATACGAATAGATAATGAACTGAAATAACCATCAGGCAGAGCAAAAGAATTTTTCTTGTTGGGTAAGAACAAGAAATTTTCATCTTCAAATTGGTTATTATAATCGTTTGTCATTTTAATGATTTAATAAATATTCTTCTACTTTTTTAGCCGCATGATGATAGGATGCTTTTAATGCTCCAGCCGAAGTTTCTAATATTTCAGCCATTGTATCATAAGGTGTTTCATCATAATAACGCATATTAAATACGATGCGTTGTTTTTCAGGTAATGTTAAAATTGCTTTTTGAAGTTTCAATTGAATTTCATCCCCCTGAAAAAATGAATCGCTCTCCAATGTTTTACTTAAATGATATTCAATTGGATTAATAGAAGTTAAATTAGAACGCTTTTTTTGTCGTAAAAAAGAAATCGATTCATTGGTTGCTATTCTATACAACCAAGTAAACAATTTTGATTCTTCTTTAAAATTTTCCATCCCTTTCCAAGCCTTAATAAATGTATTTTGTAAAACATCATCCGTATCATCATGGTCAATTACAATTTTACGTATATGCCAATACAACTTTTCTTGATACTTTTTAATTAAATAATGCATACACATGTTGCGGGTTTCCACCACTTTATACATGTCCATTAATTCTTCATCCGAATGGTGCTGCATTTATTTTTTAGTTGTTTGACGCTTAATAATAAAGGAAGTTTAATCTGATAAAAAATTTATTTAATAATTTTTTGAAAACATGAAATTACGTCTTCAATTTCTTCTTCTGTAGTTTGTTTTCCAAGGCTAAACCGTAAGGAGGAATAAGCTTCTTCTTCTGTTAAGCCCATTGCTTTTAAAACATGTGAAGGTTCTGCAATTGCTGAAGTACAAGCCGACCCCATTGCTATTGCAATGTGGGGAATTTTACTAATCATTGTTTCGGACCTGTTTCCCAAAAAACAGATATTGGTTGTATTAAATATTCTATTCTTGGTACTTCCGTTAATAAACGTATTGGGCAAATCACAAAGTGCTTGTTCTAATTTTGTTCTCAACCTTGAAATCCTTGCTGAATCTTCCCACATATCTTGTTTGGCAATTTCACATGCTTTTCCTAATCCTACAATTCCTGCAACATTTAATGTTCCTGAACGCAAACCTCTTTCATGTCCTCCCCCATCTATTTGAGGAAAAAGTGAAACTCTAGGATTTTTCCTTCGAACATAAAGAGCTCCAACACCTTTTGGTCCATACATTTTATGCGCACTGATGCACATTAAATCAATATGTTCTTCTTCCACATCTATATTTATTTTACCAACTGCTTGAGTAGCATCACATAAGAGAATACTATTATTTGCATGTACAATTTCGGCAATTTGTTTAACGGGTTGAATAACTCCTGTTTCATTATTAACATACATTACAGCAACCAAAATAGTTTCAGGAGTAACAGCCTTTTTTAACTCATCTAAATCAATTATTCCTTCTCGATTTACATTCAAATAGGTGATTGTTGCACCTTTTTTTTCTAAAGCCAAACACGTATCTAATACTGCTTTGTGTTCCGTTTTAACTGTAATAATGTGTTTCCCTTTTGTTTGATAATTATCCCAAACACCTTTAATTGCCAAATTAATTGATTCGGTTGATCCTGATGTGAATACAAGCTCTTGGTCGATACAGTTTATCAAATCTGCAATTTGTGTTCTTGCTATTTTTACTGCATCATCTGCAACCCAACCAAATTGATGTGTTTTGCTAGAAGCATTACCAAATTTTTCTGAAAAATAAGGCAACATTGTTTCTAACACTCTTTTATCAACGGGCGTTGTAGCATTATAATCTAAATAAATTGGGTTTTTCACAGCACTAAATTAAAAAATTAATGGCTTTAAATCACTTTATTTTCAATCAAAAAGCTCGTTATTTAGAATTATTCTTAATTTTGTAGTCATCAAATATGATTGACACAAAATCCAATATCATCTCAGATTTAAATATCAATAAGATTCGTGCCGAATTTCCAATTCTTTCAAAAATTGTGAATGGCAAACCGCTTATTTATTTTGACAATGGTGCTACCTCTCAAAAGCCTAAAATTGTTATTGATGCTGTTGAAAATTATTACAACAATCAAAACGCAAATATTCATCGTGGAGTTCATACGCTAAGCCAAGAAATAACTGTTGATTATGAAAATGCCAGAGCTACGATTCAAAAGCACCTTAATGCGCAACATTCGCATGAAATAATTTTTACTTCGGGCACCACAGAATCAATAAATTTAGTAGCAAGTTCATTTGCAAAAAAATTTATCGCCAAAGGAGATGAAATAATTATTTCTGCAATGGAGCATCATTCCAATATTTTACCTTGGCAACAAGTATGTGAAAATTATGGTGCAGTACTAAAAATAATTCCTATTAACCAAGAAGGAGAATTACGAATTAATGAGTTTGAAAAATTAATTTCTTCAAAAACAAAAATAGTTGCAATTACACATATTTCTAATACACTTGGAACTATAAATCCGATAGCAGAAATTATCAGCATTGCACATTCTAAAAATATACCTGTTTTAGTTGATGGGGCGCAAGCTGTTCCGCATACAAGCGTGGATGTTCAAAAATTAGATTGCGATTTTTATGTTTTTAGCGGTCACAAATTATTTGGACCAACTGGCGTTGGAATTTTATACGGAAAAGAAAAATGGCTGAATGCTTTACCACCCTATAAAGTGGGAGGAGGAACTATTAAAACAGTAACATTCGAAAAAACAGAATATGCTGATTTGCCACTAAAATTTGAAGCAGGTACACCTCATATTGAAGGAGGCATTGGTCTTGCTAAAGCCATTGATTATATAAATGAAATTGGATTAGAAAATATTGCAGCATATGAACACCAACTTTTAGAATATGCTACCAATGAATTTAAAAAAATTGAAGGATTAAAAATTATTGGAGAAGCAAAAAACAAAGCCAGTGTAATTTCATTTGTTGTTGAAGGAATACATCCTTTTGATATTGGAACTATTTTAGACCAACTTGGAATAGCAGTTAGAACTGGTCATCATTGCACACAACCGCTGATGCAATTCTATAATATTCAAGGAACGATAAGAGCTTCTTTTGCATTTTATAATACGAAAGAAGAAATTAATATTTTTATAAATGCTTTGAAAAAGGCGATTGAGATGTTGAAATAACATGAGCATAAAAGAAATAGAAAACGAAATAATTGAAGAGTTTGAAATGTTTGATGACTGGATGCAGAAATATGAACATATTATAGATATGGGAAAATCGCTCCCTTTGATTGATGAAAAATATAAAGTAGAAGAAAAATTAATAAAAGGTTGTCAAAGCAGAGTTTGGTTGCATTCTGAATTTAAAGACGGGAAAATAATTTACTCAGCAGATAGTGATGCAATTATAACTAAAGGGATGGTTGCACTGATGATTAGGGTTTTATCAAACCATACACCCGATGAAATAATTGACTCGAATCTTGATTTTGTAGAAAAAATTGGATTAACAAAGCACCTTTCACCAACCAGAAGTAATGGTTTGGTAAGTATGATAAAACAAATGAAATTAGATGCATTGGCTTATAAAATAAGCTAGTTTAAAGTTAGAAAATTCAAAATTTGCTAAGTGCAAGAAAAGAATTTTGAGCCAAAACTTTGAACTTTAAAACTTTAAACTTTGAACATAAAAGAAATGCCTGCAATAATAAATACACACAATACACAATTAGCTCAAAGCGTTATTGATACAATTAAAACTTGTTACGACCCCGAAATACCAGTTGATATTTGGGAGCTTGGCTTAATTTATGAAATCAATATTGATGAAGAAAATAACTTAAATGTTATGATGACATTAACTTCTCCTAGCTGTCCAGTTGCAGAAACTTTACCACCTGAAGTAGAACAAAAACTAAGAGATATCCAAGGAATTAAATCAGCAAAAATTGAATTGACATTTGAACCACCTTGGGAAAAAGAAATGATGAGTGAAGTGGCTCAATTGGAATTAGGTTTTATGTAAGAAAAAAGTCAAAAGGCATTAAGTCAAAAATCAATAGAAGTAAAGAAATAAAAATATTTAGTACTTAGTATTAAGTAAAATGGGAAACGAAATAATAAATAAAGTAGCACAAAGTGGTTTAATCACAATCGATTTGGAAGAATATTATCCCAAAGGAGATCGTGTGTTGTTTGATATAAAAGATTTACTTTTTCAAGGATTAATATTAAAAGAAAAAGATTTTAGAGAATTTGTAAAAAATGAGGATTGGAGCAAATACCAAAATAAATATGTTGCGATAGTTTGTTCGGCAGATGCTATAGTTCCAACATGGGCTTACATGCTATTAACAACTCAGCTTGAACCATTTGCAAAGAAGGTAGTATTCGGAAATTTAGAAGTATTGGAAACCGTTTTGTATGACGAGATACTTTCTAAAATAAAACCAGAAGATTATACCGATGCTAAAATAATTATTAAAGGCTGTGGAAAATTGCCGGTACCAATTGCTGCTTATGTTGAATTAACAAGAATTTTACGCCCAGTTGCAAAAAGCATTATGTATGGAGAACCATGCTCAACAGTTCCGCTTTACAAACAAGCAAAAAAATAATTAGTAAACCACCTTACAAGAAATTGTTTCTCCAGAAGTTAGTATTGCAGAAACAATATACACTCCTTTTGCAATTTCAGGAATAGTAAACTCTTGTCTATCTAATTGACTTAATTTATTCGATTCAAAAATTTTTTTCCCAGTATAATCAATTAAGGAAACAGTTTTTATCTGCTTGTTAAAAACAGTAAGTTTATTGTCAACTATATTAGCAACTAATTTTATAACATCAGGTGTTTGCTTTTCAAGAATCCCTGTTGAAGGAGAAACAATTATCACCCCTTTCATCCCCATTGCATCATGAACCCGACAAATATAATAGTGTGTTCCCACAGTATTAACTACAAACCACATATCAGAAGTTGGAGCACCAAAACCTACATCAAAACCAATTGCATTAGTTGTATTTGCTTGCCAATCAGCATAACTCACTTCGGTTGCACTATGATAACCAACACTTGTAAATTGAACAGTATCTCCAGCTTGTATATACAATGTGTCAGGACTAAAATAATTGTCGTATCCGATTAAGCTATGAGATGTTTGTGCATTAGAAATAAATGCAAAAAACAAAAAACTGAATATAAATAGTATGTTTTTTTTCATGGTGCGTTCCGTTAAAAGTTTAACCAAAGATAAAATAATTTATGAACTTTCTTATTTACGCAGCATTTCAATGTGAGGAATGTTATCTTCTAAATACTCTTGGCTTGACATCTCAAAACCAAAGTCTTCATAAAATTTTTTCAAATACAGTTGTGCTCCAATCTTAATTGGAACTCTTCCAAATAATTTTTCAATTTCCACAATTGATTGTTCCATCAATTTTTTTCCTACTCCTTTACCTCTCAAAGAAGGAGAAGAAACCACTCTTCCTATTGATGCTTCAGAATAAGAAATATTAGGCGGAAGTATTCTTGTATATGCAATAAGCTTTCCATTTGTATCAAAACCCATCAAATGAAATGACTTCAAATCTTTTCCATCTGCATCTTGGTAAGGGCAATTTTGTTCTACAACAAACACTTCTGCCCTCAATTGCATAATGTTATACAATTCTTTGTTACTTAATTCGTCAAAAAAATTTAATTTCCAATCTATTTTCATTTTATAAAACGAGATAAAAACATTTTTTCAAACCAGGTATAGGTAATTAAACCCAAAACACATCCAAAACTATTTGCAATAAAATCGTAAATGTCTGCACTTCTTTCTGAAAATAAAGTTCCTTGCATTACTTCTAATAAACCACCATAAATTACACAAATAATAAAAGATACGATTTTCGCTTTCTTTTTTATTATCTGGTATTTTTCTTGAATTAAAAAACCCCTACTAAGCAACAGTATCAATACTAAAAAAATACCCGCATGCACAAATTTATCAAAGCTTAAGAGTTCTAAAAAAGAAATATGCGGAATATCCTTGCCAGGTATTCCGCATAAAATCAATATGAGCAACGCCCAAAGAATTGCCCATTTTATATGCTTTAGAAACATTTATTTAGTGACCAATTAAAGCTCTGTAATCAGCAGCACTTAATAAATCATTTAATTCTGTTGTATCTTTAATAGCCACTTTTATCATCCAACCTTCTCCATAAGGATCTTTATTAACTGAATCTGGTGAGGCATCTAAACCCTTGTTAAATTCAAGTATTTTACCAGAAATAGGCATAAATAGGTCTGATACCGTTTTTACTGCTTCTACTGTTCCAAATATTTCTTCTTTAGCTAATTCTTCTCCTTCAGTAGAAACATCTACATAAACGATATCTCCTAATTCGCCTTGAGCAAACTCAGTAATACCAATATATGCATCATTACCTTCTACACGAACCCATTCGTGATCTTTTGTGTACTTTAAATTTTCTGGAAAATTCATTTTTTTGATTTTTATTTTTAATTCGCACAAATTTATAGGAATTTCTGGTTAATCAAAAGATGGTTGAAAAATATTCTTCATTCTGATATTAAAAAAGTGGTAAGATATTTTTTATTCACATATACTTTATTACCTTTATGCTAATCCTAACTAAAAAAATATGAAAAAAATTTACTCTTTGTTTATTGCAGCAGGATTAATTTCTGCTAGTACTATCCAAACACAAGCACAATGTGCTGGAAGCCGTTACCATGATTTCGTTTTCCCTGCTACACCTACCCCTACTTCAAATGTATCGTATGGCAGCAATGTAAGATCTAATGGAACAACACAAAATTTATTATTAGATATTTATGAGCCTGTTGGCGACATAGCAACTTCACGCGCACTTGTTTTAGTGTTTCATGGTGGAAGTTTTATAGGTGGTAGCAAAACAGGAACAGATGTTGTTCCTATTTGTAGAGATTTAGCTCGATTGGGGTATGTAGCTGTTTCAGTTGAATACCGTGTGGGTATGACACGCTTCCCTTTCCCGGGACCGGACTCAACTGATGCAGCACCAGCTGTTGTTCGTGGAGTTCATGATGCAAGAGCCGCTGTTCGTTTTTTCAGAAAAAATGCTGCAATTGGTGGGAATACATATAGAATTGACCCAAACAATATTTATATGCTTGGTGTATCTGCTGGTGGTTTTATTGCATTACAAACTGCTTACATGGATGATATAAATGAACTACCTTCATATATTGATACTGTTGCTCAACCTGGTATTCAAGGTGGAATTCAAGGATTGAGCGGAAATCCAGGCTATTCTTCAGATGTTAATGCTGTTGTAAATATTTGTGGTGCTGTTGGAGATACAGCTTGGATTCATCCTGGAGATGAACCTGTTTTAAGTTTTCATGGCACAAACGACAATACTGTTCCTTATGGATCTGCGATGATTACATTATCTGGAGTGTGGCCAATTATGCAAGTGGATGGTAGTTTTTCAATTAACGCAAGAGTTGATCAAATGGGAATTGAAAATTGTTTTGAGATTTATGAAGGGCAAGACCATGTTCCTCATGCTAGCAATGCAGCTTATTATGATACAACCCTTACAATAACAAGAAATTTTCTAGAACATTTTGTATGTGGAGTTGCTCTAAACTGTAATTACACAACTGCTCCTGTAGTTGGAATTAATGAATTATCAGTTACTAGCGAGGATGTTGATATTTATCCTAACCCAGCAAATTCCTCTTTTGTAATTGATTTAATTGCCTTTGCAAGTAATTCTATCTCTATTGAAATGTATGATGTTGTTGGCAAAAAAGTGAGAAGCATTAATTCTACTAAAGCAAGTAAATTTACGATTGATAAAGAAAATTTACAAAGTGGAATTTATTTTGTAAAAATAACAAGTAAAGGAAAATCAATAACTAAAAAAGTAGTTTTCGAATAAAATATTTTCTCTATTAAAAAACACCCTTTCAATTTGATTGAAAGGGTGTTTTTTTTATCCATGATAAACGCGAGAAAACATTATTAGTCTGTTTTTTATTTCTAACACTTCGGCTACCAACATATTTTCTTCGCCTGCAGCTAATCTTACATATTCCATAAAAACACGTTCATCACTCGCAGTTAATGTTTTTACCTCATACCTAAGGCTAGGTATTCTCTCAAAAGCATCTTTCCACCAAGCTCTTAAAGCTTGCTTCCCTTCAACATAGCCAGCTGTTTCTGGCATTCTAATTTTTAATTTAGGGCTGTAATGCTTTGCATTATCATCATATAGAGATAATAAATTTTCCAAATTATGCTCATTAAAAGCATCAAACCATTTTTTTGCAATTATTTCATTTTCAACTGAAGACATATTGATTTTTTATAGTGTAAAAGTATGTAAATAAAAAATATCTTAAAGTCGCGAAAAACCTAATTGTTATTACTATTTTTACAATCACATATAGAATATGCATTTTAGACTTTTAAGTTTTTTTATTTTAACCTATTCCGTTTGCTTCTCGCAAATAAACCCAAGTAATATTACCATTGCACGCGATACATTTGGGGTTCCTCATATTTTTGCTCCCACTGATGCCGAAGTTGCCTATGGCTTGGCATGGGCACATTGTGAAGACGATTTTGAACACATACAATATATAATGGTAACAGCCAGTGCTCGACTTGGAGAACTGCAAGGAAAAGAAGGTGCCGCAACTGATTATTTTGTTCAATTTATACGGGCAAAAGAACATGTTGAGAAATATTATGATAAAGATGTTTCAACTGAGTATAAAAAAATTCTTCAAGCCTATGCTGATGGAATAAATGCTTATGCGCTAAAACATCCAAATGAAGTTAAATTAAAAAATATTTTTCCGATTAATCCCAAAACAATACTTGTAGGATATCATCTAATTTTAACAAGCATGGTCGGCACTCCTAGAGCTTTGCAATTTATTATAAATGGGAAACCAGATGAATATATTTTTAATGCAAGTGCAGGTTCAAATGCTTTTGCATTTAATAAAAATATCACTTCTGATAGTGCGACTTATTTAGTAATTAATCCACACGTGCCGCTTGAAGGGCAAGGTTCATGGTACGAAGCTCATTTGTGTAGCCAAGAAAATTGGAATATTTATGGAGCTTTAATTCCGGGTATGACTTCTCCAGCAATGGGATGTAATGAAAACTTAGGATGGGCAATTACTTTTAATTGGCCCGATTATGTTGACATCTACAAAATGGAAATAAATCCTAAAAATAAAAACCAATATAAATTTGATGGAGAATGGTATAATTTTGATAAGCGTAAAATAAAACTAAAAGTAAAAACAAAGCTTGGCAAGCTAAGTGTAAAAAGAAATGCATTTTGGTGTATTTATGGTCCCGCATATAAAACTAAAAAGGGAATGTACGCCTTGCGATACAATACCATGCACGATATTAAAGCTGCAGAACAATGGTATAAAATGGGCAAAACAAAACAATATGTAGAATTCTATGAAGCAATGGAAGCACAAGGAATTCCATTATTTAATTTTATGATGGCAGACAACAAAGACCATATTTTCTATTTATTTAATGCAAAACTACCGATTCGAAATCCAGAATATAATTGGCAAAAAACACTTCCAGGAAATACATCCAAAACGCTTTGGAACAATTATTATCCATTAAATTCATTACCACAAAAATATAATCCTAGATGTGGTTTTTTATACAATACAAATAATACCCCTTTTCATTGCACGGCACCAAACGAAAATATTCTTGAACTATCCTACAACCAACAATCTGCTTTTAGCTGGAACAGAATAAATAATCGTGATTTGCGTTTTATGGAAATAATGAAAGACAAAAAAAAATTGAGTTTTGAAGATATTAAAAAAATAAAATACGATAGCCAATATCCAACAAATGCAGGTGGTGTACATAAAATATTTAATCCCATTTTACAGTTAAAAGAAGATAAATATCCTGGTATTGCTGATGCAATAATTAAATTAAAAAAATGGAATTTTACTGGTTATGGCGAAAATAGAGAAGCTGCATTGGTAGCAATTACATTCAATTATTTATTCAAATTAAAAAATGCTGCATACAATGAATTAGAAACTGGTTTCGTTTATTCGGAACAAGAATTAGTAAAAGCAATAACGTACGCAAAAAAATATTTAATTAAACACTACAAAACAATAGATATTCCTTTTGGTGAAGTGCAGCGTCTTGTAAGAGAAGACAAAAGCTTTCCTGCTCCTGGATTTCCAGAATGTTTGCAAGCCATGACGAGTGAGGTTCAAAAAAATGGAGTTTTAAAAGCTGAAAATGGTGATTCATTTATCATGTTTGCTAAATTTTCCAAAACAGGAAATACATACGAATGCGTTGTGCCCTACGGAGAATCACGAAGAAAAAACAATCCACATTTAACAGACCAAATGGGATTATATAGTTCACAAAAAACAAAAAAAATCACACTTAACAAGGATGAAGTTTTTAGCACTGCAACAAGAATCTATCATCCACAATAAAATAATTACATTTAC
>CAZJUY010000047.1:0-20859 GCA_964549315.1 uncultured Chitinophaga sp.
GCATTTTTTTGAAATTTTAATTCAATATAAATGTCTGTTTATCAGGGGATAAATATAAAACATTACTATTCATTTGGAGCGGTTATGCCTGGTAGGGTTACTCCTTTCCAAACCTCTGTTGACGGGATGAGTGACGGTTCTGCTTCTTATCGTTATGGATTTAATGGTAAAGAAAATGATTTTGAACCTAAAAATTCTCAAGGTTCTCAACAAGATTATGGTATGCGTATCTATGATCCTAGATTAGGTAGATTCTTAAGTGTGGATCCGTTGACGAAGTCTTATCCTGAACTTTCGCCTTTTGCCTTTGCAGAGAATACCCCTATTATGGCAATTGATTTAGATGGAGAAGAAAAATATTATTTTCAAAGAAAATTTGATAATGCAACTGGAAAAACATCATTAGTTATTACAGGAAAAGAAGATATTTATGAAAAAGTATATTCTATTGAAATTTCGCCAAATGGTATCCCAAATATTGTTTATACAACAGTTAAAAATTCTAGGGTAGAACTTGTAGAGTCTATAACCGTTGAACGTCCCATAGAGTCTGTGTATGGACTTACTTGGTATACTTATGAAGAAGAGGTAGCATATGAAAATATTGAAGATGCAATAAATGGTACAAATGGACACTACACAGATAAACATGAAGGTAGCCGATTGGCTCATTACGCAATTCAAGGGTTAAATAATGTTGCTATTGAAATAAGAATAAATGGCGGTCCAATTGCAAAAAGTCAACATGGAAAATCGTCTAACATAACATATAAAGGAATTGGTGCTTTAAGGGGTAGTGCCTATGAAAACTACTTAGTTAAAAATTTAAAAGGAGGAAGTGGTAGCTTTAAAAAAGGAGGAAGAGAATTTGATGGCTCTTATAATTTTGGGAAGACATGGTTTGAAGCAAAATCGGGAAATTATTGGAAGGATGTAACCTCAAGTAAAGCTGGATTTGCTAAATTTAAAAGCGATATGGGAGATAGATTAAGAATAGCAAAAGAAAGCGGTGCAGAGTATGAATTGTTTTCCAATTCGCCAATTCCAGACAATGTAAAAAGTTTTCTTAATACAAAAAACATTAAATTTACAGAAACACTTGAATAAGTAATGGGACTAGCAGCATCAATTGATATTGAGTTAGAAAAACAAATTGGCGAAAGTTTTTTTAAATCAGAATTATTCTCAAATAATTGGAATTACAATGATGATAATTTTATTAGTTATATCCCTTTAAAAGAAAAAAATTTTGAATGGGTAAGAGTTCCCATTTCAAGAGAAAAACAAGTATTAGATGAAATTATTAAAAAACTCAAACTAAATGAAAATATTGGTGTTATTTTATTATTTGGCAGAACTCATATTGGAGGACAAATGTTATATTTTTCTGAGTCTAAAATGATTTCATTCAATATTAATATAAATCGAAAAGTATTATCTAATGGAAAAACAGACTTTGAATGGTACAAGAATAACTTTGAAAAGCTATTTGAAAAATATCAAATAAAATCAATCAAACACATTGAATTATAGTTATCAAAGAGTTTTATTTTGGACTGTATTTTTTCCTCAAACTACATACAAAAAGCCAAATAAATATTTAAAATGAATATAGATATAATAGTGCTAAAATTTTCTATGTCCCTATAATTATGGTAAAGAAAGCTTGTTTTTATTATCTTTATAGCACAATACTAATATTGAATAAAACATGAAATTTTTTATGAATACCAATTATCCAAACTATTAATTAAAAGTAACTTGAATTATTCTAAATGAAAAAAAATAGAGCACTCTTATTACTGTTTTTTTTAATAATTTCATTTGCAATATCAGATGCGAGCAACTTAGTATTTCGCGAAAATAAAGGTCAAATTTCTGATGGAAAAGGTGTTCCTAATAATGAAATTCTTTATTCATGTGAATCCCAAAATATGGTTGTTCATTTTCAAAAAAACAGTGTGAAATATCAACTTAACAAAACAATTACTTGGAAGGAAGAATACATTGGATCGCATAAGGTAGTAGAGAAAATACCCTATGAAATAGACTATTATAGCATTGATATTAATTGGGTTGGAGCAAATCCTAAAACTGAACTTAAAGGTGTCGATCAAATTCAAGGAATTGAAAACTTTTATAATGATAATAACATTAATGGAATATTGAATGTAAGGAGTTTTAAAAAACTAATTTATCAAAATATATATGACGGGATAGATATTGTTTGGTATAAAAATGGAAAAAATTTAAAATATGATTATGTTTTAACAAAAGCTGCTGATTATAAAAAAATTAAATTAAAAGTTACTGGATCGAAACCATCGATAAACAGAAAAGGTCAGCTTGTTTTTAAAACTGAGTTGGGAAATATTATTGAAGATGCTCCTATTGTATTTCAAAACAACAAACAACTCAAAGCAAAATGGGTAATAAAGGATAATATAATAGAATTTGAAATACAAAATTTTAACCCTAACGAATCCTTAATCATTGACCCAGCTTTATTATCTTGGGGAACTTTTTATGGCGGAACTGGAGAGGATGTTTCTGTTGCTTGTGAAGCAGATGAATTTGGATATTCTTATATATGTGGTTATACCAAATCTGCTGGGGCAGGAGTTATTGCCACACCTGGTGGCTTTCTTACTACACTTTTAGGGGGCTTAGCTTCTTTTATAGCAAAATTTGATAGTTTAGGAGTTAGACAATGGGGTACATATCTTGGACAAAGTGATGGATATATATCATCACTAAAAGTTGATTCTTTTCAAAATATTTATTTTGCAGGTAGCACTATTTATGGCTCTGGTTATAGCTCCATTGGTTCATATCAATCTTCTTCAGGAGGAAATGGAGATGCATTTTTAGGTAAATTCGACAAAAATGGAATTCGGCTTTGGTCTACTTATTATGGTGGAGCTTCTAAAGAGCTAGGATCTGGGCTTTCTTTGGATAAACAAGGAAATATTTTAATTTGTGGTGTTGCCTATTCTCCAGGATCTACAAGTGTGTTAACTAGTCTGGGTTGTCATCAAAATATTTATGGAGGAGGAGCGCAAGATGGCTGGCTAGCCAAGTTTGATAATAATGGAAATAGAATTTGGGGGACATTTTTAGGGGGAGAGGGTAGTGATCTTGCGCTTAATGTTTCTTGCGACAGTTATAATAATATTTATGTTTCTGGAGGAACGGCATCCACTACTGGAATAAGCACGCCAGGTTCATACTTAATGACCCTTGATACTATTGGCGGTTTTTTAGAAAAATTCAATCCTAACGGGAGCAGGATTTGGGGAACGTATTGTAACGGAGCAACAGAAAAGTGTATGGCAATTGATTTATACAATAACATTTTTTTATATACCCGATCAGCAACACCTCCTTATACGCGAATTCATAAGTTTAACAGTGGAGGAAACCTAATATGGAATGTTAGCTATGGAACCCCATACTATAATACACAAAAAGGAGGCTGTGCCACAGATAATTATGGAAATGTCTACATTTCAGGCTCGATAGACTATACTGACAATTTAAACTATGCTACAGTGGGAAGTTATCAGACTCAACATTCTATAGGAATATCTGGTCCTTACTATGATGGTTATTTAGCTAAATTTAATGGAAATGGGGAATGGAAATGGGGTACATTTTTTGGCAATTCTTTTGGCTCTGAATCTATTGAAGATTGTGCTGTTAGTGGACAATATGTTTTTGTATGTGGCCGAACAAACACTTCATCTTCCGACACTATTACAACTCTTTCTGCACATCAAACAACTTATGGAGGCGGAATAAAAGATGGTTTTTTAGCTAAATTTTATCAACCATGTATCGATCCAACAGCTCCAATGGTTAGTTCAAATACTACAATCATTTGTGAAGGAGAAGCCGTTACAATTAATTTAGGAGGTAATCTAAACAGTGCTGTAAATTGGTATTTTTCAATTGATAGCTGTAATGGAACAATTGTAGATAGTACAATGGCTCACTCCATTCAGCTTTCACTAACACAAACCACCACGTATTATATTAAAGCCGGAAGAGGCTGTATAACCAATCCAACAATATGTGAAAGCATTACTATTACTGTTAATCCAAAACCAATTGTAACCATAACAGCCTCAAGCGATACTGTTTGTAGTGGCGAAAGTTCGGTACAATTAAATGTAGCAGGAGCTGTTTCTTATCTTTGGTTTAATGGCGATACGAATACATTTACAAATGTTACTCCTATTAATAGTGGATATTATACAGTTAATAGCACTGGTTCAAATGGTTGTTCATGGAGGGATTCTATTTATGTTTACACGCACCCTTCCTATTTAATTCCAGAAAATAAACTTTTATGTAACGGATTGGCATATGTTTGGCATGGAAATACTTATACGGTAGCTGGTATATACTACGACAGCTTGGTAACCATTAATGGTTGTGATAGTGTTTATAGTTTAAACTTATCTACTACAACTACTCAATATACGATTCATGACACAGCAACTTTTTGTCCTGGAGGCTCTTACATATGGCATGGGAATACATACAATTCCCAAGGTACATATTATGATTATTTAACCACTTATTATGGCTGTGATAGCACACATATTCTACATCTTTCTCTAACCACAATTAATAATACTGTTACAGTAAGTGGCAATACAATTTCATCAAACGAAACAACAATCGGAACCACTTACCAATGGATTGATTGTGTTAATGGAATGTCACCAATATCTTTTGAAAACAATCAAGCCTTAAACGTAACTTGGTCAGGAGTTTTTGCTGTTCAAATTAATCTTAATGGTTGTGTTGCAATATCTCCATGTACACCTGTAACAATGATTGGAGTGAACGAAATTGTGGAGAGTAATGACTTTTATATTTATCCGAATCCATCCAACGGAACATTTATTGTGGAAGTTGGATTAGATAAATTTCAAAAAGGAGAATTTATAATAACCGATAATACTGGGAGGGAAATAGGTAAATATAAATTGAACAGAAAGAAAACTCAAATCAATATTCAAGAATTAAGTAATGGTATTTATTTTTATTCTTTCATAATGGATGAAGAAGTAAAAACAACAGGGAAATTGACCATTTTGAAGTAAATTATTTTAATCTAATAAAAATTACTCAACTAAATATAGGATAAAACTAAGGAAGATTAATAAGCATTAAAACCATTATTATTAAACTATTTTATGTTTACCCTTAACTCTAAAGAGAATATACTATTCTTCCGATAAATCATTCATAGCGTTAGGTCTTTCAACTATATATTTTTTACCTAAAGTATACTATCATATTGAATGTTTCAAAAGAATAAAGTACTTTATTTAATGGGATTCTTTTTACTTTCGAAATCTGCCACATGTTTTCACCATTAATTGTGGTTAAACAAACTCGATTTATTTATAAAAAACTATTTAATTTTTTGATTAAGCTTATCGTATAATTGTTTTCTTTCTGCAACAATATTTTTTTGCTCTTCTGAAAGTTCATTTAAAAAAAAATTACAGATTGCATTATATGCATTAATAAAATATCCATGATTAGTATGAAAATTATATCCAATACCATATGCTGAAATTAAATTTATTACAGGCATTAGATCTGCTGAATCAAGCTCCATTGCTTTATTATAGAATTCAAACTCATCCTTCTCATCATCTAAGAGATCCTTATTAATATTTCCACCTATTAAACCTAGCATATTGTATGCTTCCGACCTATCGATAGGGGAATTTTGCTCATCACTTGCAATTTGTTTGTAAAGATTAAAAGCCTCTTTGTACTTTTCCGAGCAATACAAAAAGTAAGCTTTTTCGATATTAGTCATCCTTAACCTATATACCTATATAATTTATAAAAAAAAACAGCTTATTTTGTAGGACTGTTGCTTTAAATATAGACTAGACTTTCATAGATCCTTACTACGAATATTTTCTAATTTTTTTAGCGTCAACTTGGTTTGTTCAATGTTTTTTACAGAAAAATAATCTCTTAAAGAGTCCATATTATCTCTATAAAATATTGCCATTTTTTCATTTATTAAATCATCTTCGCTTTTTATCCCTGAAATCATTAATTTTATTATGGATCCGTCATACCATTCGTGTGGATAGTTTTTGTTTAAAATATCCAGCGTGAATAATCCTTTCTCTCGAATGAATTTGAACTTAAATTCATTGGACTCAAGTATAATAAAAGCATTATCAAAGCTCTTGCTGTATAACGAATCTCTGAATTTAAACCCATCCCGTAAATATAGAAATGAAAAGTATTCAGCTATCATTTTAATTAATTCATTCATGTATTATTTTTTAAGAATTAAAGTTGTGTCATCTTTCCAAATATAACCTTTTTCTTTAGTTAAATACTGAACCTCTTTCCATAGAGATGTTCCTTTTTTAATTTTTCCTTTTGCAGTTGATAGAATAATGTCATCTCCATTTTTTGCTACTTTATCTAAAAAATATTTATTCGCTGCCCATCTTTGTGCGTCATTCAATAATTTCCATTTTTCCCCAATATCAAAGTAACTGGCATTCATTTTCTTTGCCATCTCAATATAGTCGGGAAAACTTCCCAAAACAGTTTTTCCTGTCGTCTTTATTCCTTGTTGAACAAGGTCAAAAACTCCCGTAATCATGGGAATTCCAGTTATTTGCTCAAAAGCCTCTTCTGCTACTTCCTCTGCGATAAAATGAGCAGCCCTAACAGTTGCAGCCCAACCTGCAGCTTCCACTGCAGCTGCCGCTGCTATTGGCGCATTCGCTGCTACAATAAGGGTTAATTCCAAATCATCAATCGCTTTATTTATTCCAGCTACCTTTTCCTTATCTAATTGTTCTTGATTTTTTGGAAAGAATTGTTCCCACCCTCCTTTACCATTATTCAGTTTATTATTGAAAAAATAAAATCTGTCTAAATCCGGGGAGGCAGATTGTCTAGATATAAAAATATCATAACCATCTACTTTTAATCTTTGTTTACCTTCTAGATATCCATTCCATTGTTCAACAACAGATTTAGGTTCTAATCCATCTAAATCAACACATCTAATTGGAGTGTTTCCTGCAAACTGGTAAGGAGTATACCAAGGATATTCCGGGCTCAACGGATCCACACTTAAGAATCTACCTAATCTAGGATCATAGATACGCATACCATAATCTTGTTGAGAACCTTGAGAATTTTTAGGTTCAAAATCATTTTCTTTACCATTAAATCCATAACGGTAAGGGTTAATGAATATAAAAAAATACGAAATCCTATATACCTTGTAAGTATTGCAAATGCTGGTGTTTTAAAGAACTATACTGATATTTTTTATCTTTGATAAAAATACAAAAAATGTTGGATATACACAAATAAAAAAGCCTCTGATTTCTCAGAAGCTTTCACATTTTTTCAACAACAAAACAGTTATTTTGAGTTAATCATTTTTAACAATTCAGCTGGAGTCTCTTTAACATAAATCGAATATACTTTATCCGACTGATAAAAAATTCTACCTTTTCCGCTTTTGCCTTCAGGTTCTTTTTCAATTTTGATAATCTTGTCAGCGTTTAAATAAACAACACCACCACCGATTTCATTGACTTCAATAAATTTTGCCATGTCTTTTATTTTTAGTTTATACAAAGATAATTCATTTCAACGGATGCCATTTGTTTATTTTTTCTAATTGCTCGTTGATGTCGGTGCGTTTGTATTGCTCCGTGCTGCTCGGCCATTTATGACCAGCAAAGAGTTGTACGTCCTCAATGCTTTCCTTTGATACATTCAGCTTGTTAGCTATAACACTTTGTCTTATTGTGGTTGGGTTGAGGTTACGCTCAGGGTAAAGGTGTTTTAATGGTTCAATCATGCTATGTATGCCGTCCACCGTTTCAGCAACACCACGTTGAGTTATAACCAAACAATTTGTTGCCGACCTCAACAAGTTTTTTCGTGATGTATTGATGTAGTCTATTAATAATTTAATTTGTCTAGATTTTAAACTAAGTGTTCTCGCTGCAAACTTCGGACTACCTTTGATATAGATTGTACCAGCATCCAAATCAATATCACTCAGCGTTAATCTGCAAAGCTCCGAGCAAGCTAAGGCTTGGTAAATTAACAGCGATATGACTACCTTATTCCGTAGTTCCAGATTAACAAAACGGTTTTCTCTTTTCATTAGCTGTTCTAATTCATTTGGGCTAAATAGGTCTTGTAACTGTATCTGTTTTTTCTTTCGCCTTAGCTTAAAGTTTCTACATGGGTGGTCTTGTCGCTGGCCAGTTTCCAGTAGATAATCGTAATAGCGTTTGATTGCGGATAGTATCGGGCTTATCTGTGTGGCTTCTGTCTTACTTTTTCTTAGACCGTTGATGTACTCCGTAATATCCACATAGTTCAACGCTATACTGTTCGGGCATTTCATTTTAAACACATCCAAATAATACAGATAGGTTTTAGCGGATTGCTTGGTGTGGTGTCGGTAAATGTATTGTTCAAGTGTTTCCATATTATCGGCTATGTGTTAGGAGTTGTTTCATTTTTCTTCGTCTGGCATAAACATGCACGGTGTCAATCTCACTATGTCCCATAAATTCCCTTACAAATTCTAAGGTTGCTTTGTTATCCAATAGATGTACTGCTATACTATGACGTAAGCAATGCAGAGTAATATCTTTATTAATGAGTTCCGTGTTTTGTGTTTTCTCAATAAGTTCCTTTAATCGGTCATTGATGTGGTCGCCTTGCATCCGTTGGCCTTTATTGTTCACTAAAAATGCCTCAGTTCGTTGATGCTGTGTCTGTTTAAAGTAAACGTGTCGCTCATTAACCAAATAGTCTTTTAAATCATTTACAAGCTTATTAGAGAGCGGTATTTCTCTGCGTTTCCCAAACTTTCCTTTTCTTACAATCAATATACCTCTGGTTAATTGTACATCAACAACATTGAGATTTTGTATTTCACTTCGCCTTGCACCGCAGCCGTATGCAATAGCCAGTATGGCTTTATCCCGTTTGTTTTCACAAACGGTGTACAAGAGTTTTACCTCATCAATGCTTATGATTTGTCTTTGTCTGCCTTCGCTTCGGTTATGCTTCGGCAATAAGATTTTTTTATCAATCAAATTATTATCGAGCAGGTAGTCAAAAAACAAATCTACCGCAAACATATTACCTCCAATAGTTGAGCTGCTTAACAAACCTTCTTTTCTCATGTTGGGTCTTGTACTCAGGTACTCATAATACTCAACCATTTCCAGCGGTTTTAACTTATTAAGTTTTAGTTTACCTGAGTTTTCCAGATAGGCTAAAAACTCTTTCACGTTGTTCTGGTAGGTGTTTCCTGTTTGTCGGTAGCCCATTGCTTTGATAGCCTCATCAAATCCTTTTAAAAGGAGTTGGTATGTATGGGTGTATAGTTCGCCTCGTTTGGTCATAGTGTTTTTTCTTTTGCTTTATATATGTACTTCTGGGAAACTGAGACGCTACGGGTCAAACCTATACTGGTAGTGAGTTCCAGCGTCCCAAAGTGCTTTTATTTACTCCTTAATCCTGTATTTGGTTTATCTGGTTAAGTAGTCCATCCTTTACCTTCTGTCTAACCTTTTCCATGTCATCCCAGTAGCTTATCAGGTACTTATACCCTTTGTTTGCAGAGCCTTCGGCTATCTGGATATATTCCAAGTGTTTTAAGTCCTGTATGTATCTGTCCACTTGGGAGCGGCTAAGGTTAAAAGCTTGCCTTACTTCTCTGGTGCTAAAATGATATTTACCAGAGCCGTTTTTTTTCTTGACGTAGTTTTTTAATTGCTCAAAAAACTGACGTAGGCTGCTATCGAGTTCATCAATCTTCCACATGATAGCATCAAACAATATTTCACAGGCCAGCTTTAAATCTTCTTTGGTGGAGATTAAACGACCTTGCTCATCTTTGTTGCGTTGGTACTGATGTAACAAGGTGATTTGTTTTACAAAGTCTTGGTAATGGTTGTTTAACCGCCTCAACATCTTTGCCTCAACGGGTAGTTGTAATTTATCTGCATAACGGTTAACCACTTCATAAGGCTTCAATGTGCGGATGCAGTTTTGCAATAGCTCTTTAGCTTGTTTACTTGCTAAGGCATCCAATAGCCCAGCGGTTTGTTGATTCTGGTACAGGATAATTCTTTTGGTCTGGTCTTCGCTTTCATTTACACCGAGTATAATGGAGCGGCTCAGATTATCAAAATAAATCTCTGCATGAGTTGTCGCCACAAGGCTTGCAAACTTTGCATTAACCCGTTTAACGGTTGATACCAATTGACCTGACTTGTTTTTATAAGTTGTGGAGCTACTTACAAAACCAGCCGATTGCATTTCCCTAAAAGCAAACATAGCCTCTTCATCCAGCCCGTCAATGTCCTGTATCAATACCAGTTTATTAATCAGGTCTTCGTTTTTGTAGTGATACAATGACTTGCTGGTGATTCTGGTCATGTTGAGTAAATCCTCTGGGGGCATAAGGTTGGCAATACCATTTACTAAATGTGTTTTACCGCTTCCTGATGTTCCTTGTATCAATCCATGCAAAGGGTTAAGCATCTTATATGTTGAGGCAATAACAAAAATCATTTTGCGGTTATTCTCTTCGCCAACGATACCGCTTGTTTCAATTAACTTATCAATGCGTTGGATTAGATTTGTTTCGCTTAAAAACTCAATCGATTCTTTTTCTTTCTCTGGCGGTAAAAGATTTTGAGGCTTTTGTTTTGTTCCGTGTTCAGCTTCCAGTTGTTCATCTCGATATGCTTCCAAGAGGTCGGTGAGTTTTAATAGCTCTGCTTCAATTTCGCTCTGGTCAATCCCTTCACCTTCGCTAATGGACTTGGCAAAGTTTACTAACTGCTGTCTGTCGTATAGGTCGGGCTTTGCACGGTGTTTCCTTTTGGTGTTGAGTTCTTCAAAGTGTATGGTTGCTTTTAAGTTCCCTAAGTCGGTTGATAGGTTGCCAAGTACGTAGTATGTTCCTGTGCTTGCTTCATAGCTTAATTTGCCTTCTGCAATTCGATTTAAACACACTTCTATCTGTTCAACTGCAATTACCTCAGCTTGCTCTTTGGATTCATCTAAAAGCTGTTGTAAGCCTTCTAATCCATAATCCACCCACATATCATTTAGGCTATGGTCTTCGGGTAATTCTACATAGGTGATTTTAAGGGAGCCGTATAAACCGCACAGATATTGATAGGTTAGAGATTTTTTGCTGTTGAGTGCTGGTATAAAAATAATTTCTTTTAACTGGCTTAACTTATTTATGGCCTCATGTCTTTCATCCGACATTTTACCGTTAGCCAAAGCCATCACGGCATCCCTGTTGCCAAGTATTTTGCTTTCCAATAGGGTAGCAGCGTCCAGTACATTGTCGGTGATATACAAACGCTCGGTGAGTTGATGCGGATGACTTGGATAAATCCCGTCTTGGTTGAGGTGCTGAGGTGTTAGGTCTTTAGTAAAGATGCGGATAGCACTAAAGTTAACAACCTCGTTTAACTGGTTACGGAGTGCAAAGATAATCGCCTCTTTACCAAAGCTGGTGTATGCCTTTAACTCTGGGCTTCTCACGGCTGCATTACTTGGCATTAAAAAACCAACACTTAGCAGCTCATCAATAAAAGCCTGTTCCCTACGGTGGTGAGTTTGACCAGAGCTAAAACATGCTCCTGTTTTTTCAATAGATAAACCTTTGCTTTCGAGCCATTCTCTCGGCTCTTTTGTTTTTGCGGCTCTGATGCCATTGCTAAAGCTAATGTGTAGAGCTTTAAGGATGTCTTTTGTTTCTTTCATATTCAATTTTTTATCAAACATCCTTGCGATTGGACAAAGTAATTTCAGCCGATGCCTGAGCTTCGAAAAAAATCACTTAGCAGGGTTGTAGATTATCTAAAACCGATTAGTTTAAGACAAAAACAATCCCAAACAGGTTAACCTGTTTCCACATGGACTATTTGGATTTGAACTTGAAATAAAACAAGCAACTCAATGCCGCTTTACTTTTGAATTGAAAGAAACAACCTCTACAACGTAGGCAGGGCTTGGATTTCTGAGTACAAAAGTACTAATAATTTTTGAGTTATGCAAGTTTTTTCGCAAATATTTACCATGTCATGTTTAATATAATAGTTTAACTGCTCAATTATTATACTACTTTACAATGCACTTCTTCAAAAATTATCTTTCTGATTTTTGCAACGGTTCCCAATGATGTATCATAAAGTTTAACACATTCTCTTACACTAAATCCTTTCTTTAATCCTTCGACTACCTTTGGGTATTTAGAAAGAAAATCTTCTCTCTCTTCAACCGTTCCACTTGGTCTTCCGCAATGAATGTTATTAAGACGGGCTTGCTGCATACCGCTACGAATACGGGAAATCAAAGACCGCCTTTCATTGGTACTAAAAAGAGTAAGCATGTGCAACATGATTTCACTTTGAAAACTCGGTTCTCCTTTTTCGTTGAGTGTTTCTGCATTCAGGTCTTGTAGATAAATGCTTATACCAAGTTTATGCAATTCTTCAACTAGCTTTAAGGTTTCAATGGTTGACCTGCCCAGTCTTGAGACCTCTGTTACCATGACCTTTTTGAAATGCTTATTTCTAGCCCCGTTTAAAAGCTCCTGAACACCTCTGCGTTCTTCATTGGTTTTTGCTCCGCTAATTTTTTCGGTGATTACATTCACCACTTCAAAGTTTAATTTAATTGCTGCTTTTTGCAAGTCGGTTATTTGTCTCTGAAAATCCTGTTGGTCAGATGAGACCCTTCCAAAAATCGCTACTGGTGTTTTCATTGCTTGTTATTTAGTGTTATAAAAAAAGGGTTAATGTTTTTTTGAATGCTTTTATTGGTTTTTAGACATGTTTTTTGAGTTTCTACTGTTATAAGGAAACGTGTACCATTTCTTATAACAATTTATGCTTTTTAATCGAACTTATTTTTAGTGTACTTATGCTCTTCACCGCTACCTAATTTTCTGACTGTTCTATTAAATTGGATTTATTGTACTGGTTCACCAATATGGTTGCTAAATGCTTTAGATATTCATTAATGCTTTGATTATAAAAATCCAACCGTCTTAGGGTTTGGCTAATTACCTGTTGTTCGTTAAGCGGTGCGTTATGGATTGCTTCAATAACAAAATCTGTGTCAATGAAGTGAGTTAGACCGTTGAGGTCGGTTATCTCGAACATGGTGTAGTTGATTTGCTTTTCTTGAAAGAAGTTGCTTAGATATGTTTTATTCATGGCTCTGAAATGGTTGATTTTCCTGGCATAAAGATAAACCCCTGGATTTGAACTTCCTACAAAAACCCTGGTTTTCCTGGGGTTTCATGGTATAGAACTATTAAGACTTATATAAAGTTCATTTATGATTTTCCCTGTGTGCCTTTCAGGTGTTGAGGTTTAGAGGTTTTTTGAGTTCATTTAGGACACTATAAGCCAGCGAAGCGACCCACCCATTCCGTGCCTTATAGTGTCCTTTTTCATCCTTAAAAATCCCTGTATCTTATGGTATTGTTGAGATACGAGGGTTTTCATAAATGAACTTTTAAATTATTTTCAGAAATCTTGTACTTACCTATTGACCTTTTACACTTTTTTCAGTATACTTAATAAAAGCACATCCAAGATGGGCTTTACTGGTTCCTATCGGGGTTGCTCCCGATAGGTCTCTGTCCAGTTAGGATAGAGAAAAGCATAACATAAAACAGAGATACAATGAAAAGTGAAAAAACAAAAACAGTTCAGGCGTTACATTCCCGTAAAACTTAAAGAGGCCTTAGACCAACTAAACTATGAGCGTAAAGATGACCTTTACACTATTATAGACCTAATCCACCGTAAGGAAATATTTTACAAATCTGATTATCAGAATCGACACGGGTACACCGAAATATCGAAAGCCCAGTTTAAAGAATACATTGCGAGTAGCGACCTTTTAAATACGGGTATAAAGTTCCTTATTGATAATAAGCTATTGCTGCAAAATCCATTTTACATAGTTGGTGTGGAATCAAAAAAATATAAGATACCCAGAGAGTATTTAGGTAAACCCGTTTACGTTACCATTCAGGATAAAAACATTAATAAACGCATCAGCGATAAGATTAAACGAAACAAAAAGATGAAAGCAAAGAACTTAGAATTTGCCAAGACCGAGTATTACAAAACATTTAAGATTGATATTGAAGGGGCAAGGCAAGCGATATTAAACAAAACGGTAACCGAAATTAAAAGCCTTTGCTACCGATTAAATCTAAATTACAGCGATAAGGATGTATTAGATATTATTGAGTGTAAAAATGGTTACATGCAGACACGCTTTTGTATTATGCTACATAAAGAAGGCTATGAGCTGGATAACATTATGCACCGTTACATGATATATAATACACGTATTAACGCTATTAATGACGGCTTCCTTTTCTTTAAGCGTAACAGTACCAACGGGAGGCTTGACACGAACCTTACCTCCCTGCCAAGCTTTTTAAGGCCGTATTTAATCGCTTCGGAAAAGTTAATGAACATTGATATAAAGAACTCACAACCATATTTCTTATACACGCTTATCATGCACAAGTCAGAGATTGACAAAGAGGAGTTAAAGAGATATGCGGAGCTGGTAATCGGTGGAACCTTTTACGAGTATCTGGCAGAGCAATACAAAAAACAAACTGGTTACACCAGAGAACGACACCAAATGAAAAACATGTTGTTTAAAATCTTCTTTTCAAGAGTGAGTAGTTTTAAAGAGCAAAAACAATTCTTTGGTAGTTTGTTCCCAACGATTATGAACCACATCAACCAGACCAATGAAGAAAAACACGAAACACTTTCTATCCAGCTTCAAACAAAAGAATCGTTTACGGTGCTGGATATAATCATGCCATTGTTAGAGAAGCGAGGCATAAGACCATATACTATACATGATAGTTTCGTATGTAAGGAATCGGAGGCAATGACCATAAAGCAATTATTTATTGACAAGGCTACAGAGTTATACGGAATTGCACCAGCTCTGCACATAGATTATTTGATTACCGAGAAACCAAAGGAAGACGATGAAGTAATAACGGATTTTGATGCTTTCATTGATGAGATGAATAAACTGGATGGCGTTGAAGACAGGGAAGCGGCATAGCTTAATAGTGCCACACCTCGAAAGCGACCATTGACCAAGTGTCTAAAAAAATTGCCAGAAATATAAAAATTCTGAAAACGGATATTCAAAGGTCATTATTTCAAGGTTGAAAAATCCTATAGAGAGGCGAGTAACGAGAATTAATATACAATGATTTTTTGCTGAGGTTGTAACGGAGGGAGGCCAAGAAATATTTAGCACGGGGGACGGGAGGCGTTTACCACACATTGAAAGGAATAATGAAAATTTATATTGTTTTCGAGGTTTCCTGTTAAAACCTATAGAATATAAACGTGCGAAAGTTGTCCCCGAATCAATATAAATAAACATGCTTAAAACCAATTCTTTTGGCTCTCGGAACGATATTTATTTAATATGAAGAAAACCATTACGCTAATACTCCGACCTTCTCAGATTGAATATTTACTAAACAACCTGCCTGTTGGTCATACAATCAAAGCTAAAGCATCGGATTTAGATTACATTATAATCGCAGCAAAAAAGGAACGAAATAAACAGAAATAAAAAAGCACCGCTGTTAACGGTGCAAAGTGTTTCATTATAAAACGGTGTTATTGGTTGAGTAATTCAGCTTTCTTTTTATTAAATTCTTCTTGTGTCAATATACCGCTCTGAAATAACTCTCCGAGCTTCTTTAAGTCATCCAGTTGACTGGTTGAACTTGGTTTAATGTTCGGCTCTGGTGTCGGTTTTACAATTGGTTGTTGAGGTAGTGGCTGTTTGTTTTCTAAGAAGTGTTTTAAATCGCTGATAGCTGTTTCAAGTTTTTTAAGCTTAGGCAAATCGGATTCCATCACAAACAAATTGGCATTATTACCACTCTTATTGCCAATGGTTACGGCATAACCTCTATCAGCAAAAAATCTCAATATAAATTTTTCATACAATCCAGTTTCTAAGAAAGCATCAAAAACGAATACGAACCATATAAACCCAGCCAGTAGAAAAGAACCAATGAATATGATAATTGCCAACCAACCGAAGAAAATATCTTTAACACTCGCATCAAAAAATATTGCTCCCCATTCATCCTTAACGAAAATTAAATCAATAAATAACGCCAGTAAGCAACCACCAATTAGCGTTCTTGTTATCATACCTATTACCGACAAACGTGGTTGAGTGAATTTAATGAACTTAACATTATCTAAGTTCTTAGCTTCAATGCCAGTACTTCCATTGTCGGCTTTGGCTGTTAGCTTATTTTCGTTTAACTCTACTACAACACCAGAGCTAAAACGAAATATTTGTGATTCAAATTTTTCCATAGCTTTTAATTATTATTGTTTGGCTGCTCTAAAACCGTCCTTCCAACACTCTGGAACTTCGCCTATCATACCAGCACCGTTATTACATTCTCTCAGGTGGTCTTCTGGTGTTTGCCATATAGATGTTTTACCAGCTTCGTAACCAGATTTGTAACCTTCGTTTGAAGCGTTGCAAGTAGTCTCTTTGTTTTTACCACCACCACATGACATAAGAACGATTGCCAGTAGAAGTGCAGTTGTTATTTTACGTGCCATAGATTTTTTATTTATTGGATTAATAGAACAAATATACTCAATAAAACTAAAATCGCATTATAATGCGAGTAAAATAATCTAATACAATAACCAGTTTGTTTTCTTTTACATTATGATAAAAGAGAACGAAATAAAACGGTTAAAGGTTGAAATAACCCAGCGTTTATTTACTCTGCATCAAAAGAAATTCAACGGTAATAATGTTCATCTGGCTAAAGCTTCTGGGTGTTCGGAATCTACAATAAGAAACATATTTGCCAAGTTAAACGACAAAGATAAAGGTCAAGATATTACGCTAGGAATGGCGTTTCGTTTATGCCATGCTTTGGGCGTTAAGCTTAGCGACTTGGTTGATGGACTTGATGTAAAATAAAAACACCAGCCGTACCGTTGGTGCTTCTTTTAGCTACATAAAATTTGCTTTATGTTCTGGTGTCCATATTTCCAGATACAAATCCTCTTTACTTGTTAATTCAACTGAATCAAAATTAGTATCGTTCAGATTAGTAACATCAATACTCTCAAAGAAGTATGTTTCAACATCCATGAAAGTTACGGGTCGATGTAATTCTCTTCCATCGGCATCTACAAAATTTAGCTGAATGCTTTTACCAACTGCTGAATGCGGAACACGGAAACGTATTTCCGAATGGCAGTCAATGCCACCTGTTGGTTTAATTGAAAATGGAACATTTGCTTTTAAATCTACCATTTGTCTTTGAATTTTGCTCATGTGAAGTAGTTTTACATTTTTATCTATGCAAAGGTACAACCATACGGTAGCGAAATGCAAGAGATTTATAATAAATAACTTCTACTGTTTTTTTGTAAAACTTATAAATTTTAAACAAAAACACCAGCCTAAGCCAGTGTTCTTTTTTACTTGATATATCAGTAATTTTAATCCTTGAATTTACCTCCTTTTTTTAATCGATTCAATTCGATTAATAAATCATCAACTTTTGGCATTATGAACCAAGATGGCAACCCCCCCCTTACGACTGGGTAACCATTCTCTTCTGTATTTTCATTCCACTCATTTCTATCGTGTCTTACACCATAAGCTATTGTTCCATCATGCAATTCGAGTTTGGCAATAGAAAATTCATGATTAGGGTTCGCTGAACCATCATAAAGTACAGTTACTTTCTTTATACGGTTCTTTGGATAAATTGCTTGTGAAGGAGGTGTTAATGCCATTGTACTATAATTTTAGTAGATGTCCTGAGGATTATTTGTTGCTAACGGTTTTAATAATTTTCTAATTAAACTTTATTACTTCCGCTTCCTTTAAATCTGACCGAGAAAATACCAACCCTTGAACTTCTGGATATTGTTCTTTCGCAGCTTTTACATATTTTTCAATACGCTCTTGTAAGTTGACATTCTCTCTCACGGTATTAAAGAAATCACTTGCTCTACTTAGAATATCTTTACTATCGTCTTTTGTAATATTATTTAGTTTATCCAATATCTCTATGACTTTGTCTTGAGTGATTGTACCAAGGACAGATTTTTTTGCTTTGGGTTGAGACTTAATGAATATATAAATGCCGCCAACATCAATTACTTTAGCTTCGTTCACTTCAACGGTTGCCAAAGGTGTTGCATTCGAGTTTATTTCATTAACAAGCGGATAAGCAAAATACATTATCACCGCCCCTACAATCAAAGCGATAAAAGCTTTTAAGCCTGAGTTTGTAGAATTATTTTGGTTGTTTTTATTCATAGTAGAGGTGTTATTTGATGTTTGTAATTCGCCACAGGTTGTGCATTTTTTCTTTCTCGCTTCTATTTCTGCTCCGCATTTAACACACAATTTCATATTAACAGATGACTTGTTAGGTGCATGACAATTAGGACAGGTTAACGCCTCACTATCCATAACATGACCACACTGCTTACAATTTGTTTTCATTTTATTTTATTGTCGAGACAAACTGACTACTTACATAGCCTTTAATTTTATTCACAGATATATGTAACCATTTATCATCTATGACTTTTATTAAAACAACCTTCTCTCCTTGCTTTAATGTATAAATAACACTACTTGTAGTTGATGGTGCACTACGAACATTCAATGTCTTCGTGTTTACAACATAGTTACTGCCAGCCTTATATGTGGATGAAGGCGTAGTGTTTTTACTACCACTATCGATTTTTTTGACTGAGCTTTTGGGTGTCGGTGTTGAATATGTTGCACATACACCGCAAGTACCTCCTGCTCCACAATGAGCACACCTACTACAATTTGAGCAAACATGACAATTTGCACTTCCAGTACATCTTCCTCCTTCACAACAATTATCTGCTTTTAATTCTTTTGTACTAAAGAATAATATTAGTCCAGAAGTAAGTATTATAGCTGAAAAAATATACAGTTTTATTCTTTTCATCTGTTTAGCTTTATTATTACTTATTTAACACTTTCTGATTTTCAAAAAATACTATGTGATAATTTTTACATTACTCTACTTACAGCGAAAGGGTAATTTGATTTCTATTCTTTGATTTGAAATTGCTTTTAAATATTTTTCCGTGATGTCTTTTGTTTTTTTCAAATCACTATCAGTATATTTTAATGAGGTGTTGTTTAATATTTCAATTTTTATTAAATCAGGATTAACACCGAGATTAATTAATTCTTTTTTTACTTTATTAGCCCTTTCCAGTGACAAGTTTTTATTTTTAGATTTCATTTCTTGATTGCTACAGAATGTGCTTAAAACAACATTGAATTGGTGATTACATTTTATAAATTCTGCAAAACTTTTCAGGTCATCGAAAATTGAATAATTATAACTACTATCAACATAAATTTTTTCATTTTCTTCGTCATGCTGTATTAAAACATTCTTAATATCTAATGTATTTTCATAAAAATAGATAATAGGAATACGTGGGTGTTTTTCTATAGGCACTATTGCTAAAGTGTCTAATTCATCTAATTTGTTTTTAGAAATAACTTCTTTAAAATAGTAATATCCGCCATCACAATGTAATGAACTTCTCTCACAAATAATCGTATAGCTTTCACATGTTTCTACACTGTCAAAAAAGTAGTAGCCATTTACATCTGTGCTGTCTATATATATTTTTCCACAAGAAGTCTTAAGCATGACTCTTACATCTTTTACAATGTTTTTTAATTTGTAATTAACAACGGTTCCTTTATAACAGAAAGTTGTTACTTGTGCTTTATACGAGGATGAAAACGCAATTACAATGCTAATTATGAAAAATATTCTTTTAGCCATCATTTTGTTGTTATTTATTTATTCTGCTTTTGGTTTGACTTTTTTCTCTTCTGCTGGGGTTTGTGAAGTGCCTTTTTTCATTTTTTCAACAATTTCCTTGTACTTCGGAGAATTGATAACTTTATTTAACTCAGCATTTAAAATGTCAGCTGGTGAACCTGGTGTATTGTACTCTTGCTTAGGATTTAAGAATCTTGTTCCATTCCCAAATTTAGTATCGTTCATTGGTTGTCCATTTGCATCGACCCCATTGTGAGCCTCTAATTCATGTAATACATCAGCGGCTGTAGCGGCAGGGCTCACTGAATTAGGTACTATTATTAAAACATTTTCTTTGTTCGGGTCTACTTTTATTCCATCAAAAACAGCTCCAAAAGCATCATCTGTTGGAAATTTCCCAACAGGTTCATCTTGTGGAGTTACTGTGACTATACCATTTTTATCGATTTTATATGGGCTTAATGGATAATTCTGCCCTTCTGCACCAGGAACTTTCCCAACGGCTATATAAAAATCTCTATTTGGGTCTTTTGCATATTTTTCAAAAATTTCTTTCCCATTTGGCATTTCTAAAATTACTTCTTTTGATGCACTCAGTAGTTTTTTTCCGACCACAAAGTAAACACTATCTCCATTCATATCGATTGCAAAAATAGGTGAATTGGCTGCAAATGTGTATGGAGCAATATCAGGTCTTTTTGCAAAGAATTTATCAATTGACAAAAATCTACCTAAACGAGGGTCATATATTCTTGCACCAAAGTCATAAGACGTTCCTTGTCCGTTGTGAACCTCGAAATCACTCTCCTTCCCATTAAATCCATAACGATAAGAAGCAGAACCGTCACTCATCCCGTCAACAGAGG
>CAZJUY010000048.1:0-18412 GCA_964549315.1 uncultured Chitinophaga sp.
CCCATTTTCGTACTTAGCTGAAATTTTATTTTCATCTACATTTTCTGGCAAAGTAAAACTTCTTTTAAATGAACCATAGTTAAATTCTTTTCTTTTATAATTCGGTTCATTGTGCTCGTTTTCTTCTTTTTTTTCGCCAGAAATTACTAGAACGCCCTTCTCAACATTAATGCGAATATTTTCTTTTTCAAAACCAGGAGCTGATAAATCTAACAAAAACTTATCCTTCTCCTCTATCACATTAATAGCAGGCATAAACGATGCTGTTTCTCTAACAATAAAATCATCGTTTAAAAAATTTTCAAACAAGTTTGAAAATGGTGAATTGTAAAATAACTGATTACTTGAATGACCATTATCAATAGGTCTTTTCCATTTTACGAGTGTCATTTTTTGGTTCCTCCTATATTTTTAGTTAAACAATTAATGAATTATCATTTATTATTGAACAAAAAATATTCCGAGGGATTTATCAAGCAAAAAAACTGACAAAAAAACAGAAAAATAATTTAGATGATTTTTATGAACTGAATTTTTTTCAGAAAAGAATAAAATTTGTCAGTCCAATACATTTATTCAATATTGATTCTATACTTTAATTTATTAGCATATTCTCTTCCAAGTTTATTACCATAATCTTCATACGATTTTTTAGCCCAACCCAATGCTTCTTTTGTATTTCCTAAAACCTCACAAGCAACAGCTAAATTCAAACAAGCTCTTCCGGCATTTCTTCCACTTGCTTTATTGGCAATATCCAACCATACTTCGTATGCGCCTTTCCAGTTTGCCACTTCCGACTTTCTAAAACCAGCTTTAAACTGTTGTTTAAATGAGCCTTTACCTCTTTTGTACAAATCACGTTTTACAGTGTAATAGCCTGGTAAAAACCGATAAACATATTTTTCACCCGCTGCATAGGCAGTTTGAGGCAAGGCTTCTGGCGGTGGTATATTAACATATCCATTGGTATTAAAAATTAAATAGCTCGTAGATTGGTATTGATCAATAATTATTTTTTTGTTAGGATCATACATTCTCCAATAACTTACCACATTCATTCTAATTTGATTAGGAGGAGCGGGAACATTTGTATTTCCTGATAAAACATTATTTACTTGATTAGTAATTGCTCCTACAAGAATATCAGAATTTGAATCAAACATTTCTAATACCAATAAAGCATCTGCACCTGTAGAATCGCATATTCGTTTTACAATTTTCCAATCCAAAATTTCTGGAGTTACACGCGTTCCTGTTCCTTCCAATCTTGTTTTAGCTGGGAAAACAATTTTATAATCCTGATAACCATTAAACCTATCAAAAACGGCTTTTAAACATTCATCAGAAGCAATTTTATCTGAACCAGCAACTTCACCAGTTAAAATAGTTTCTAAAACAGTATTTTGATTATTGCCTTTAGGCGCTATTGAACGATTCACAATAGCAATGGTTTTTATATTATCAGGCAAAACAGCGTTAGGTGCAGTTGGGTAATTTAATTTTACATACCCGTAATTCGAACAAGAAGTTAAAATGATAATACTTAACGCTAAAAAAGTAAATTTTATTTTCATACTTATTTTTTAATACTACAACAAAATACGTTCCATAAAAAAACGAAAAATCTATTTATAACACTATTCCTAATTTTTCCAAATCTTTTACATAGTCGAACTGCAAGTCCTCATGTAATTTAGAGTGAACAAGCTTTATTTTATCTATCTCACGATAATACAGATTACTAATTACTTTGCTTGAATCTAAATTTATTCGAGCTGATTTTATTTTATTGCAAAAGTAAATTCGTAGTTCTAATTCTGTTTGTTTTGATTTTGAATTTTTAATCAACTTGCTTAAATGCCTTACTACTTTCTGCAAACCTTTTTTTGTGGTGTATGCTGACTTTCTACTAACTGTAGAAAATACATCGTCTATCTTTAGTTTTGATTCTTGAATATAATTTTGTTCATCAGCCGAACCAAAAAGTAAATAGCTTAAATAGTCTTTGTTTTCTTTTTTAAACTTAGCAAGCTTTATACAAATTTCAAATACTTGTTTTGTCGGGTATTTAGCTAATTCTTTTTGTAATTGAATAATGGAGTATTTCATATTTACTTAAATCTGAATTGCAATTAAACTCATATCATCCACCTGTTCAATATTTCCTTGCCAATTTTTAATCTCTAATTGTAGTTTTTGATTTTGTTCAGGTAGTGGTAAATCTGAATTTGCCACAATAATTTCGGCAAGTTGTTTATACTTAAATTTTTTTCCTTTGGGGCCACCAAACTGATCAGCAATACCATCTGTAAACAAATAAATAATATCTCCCTTTTGCAATTGAATTTTATGCTCTGTAAACGGTTCTGTTAACTCGTACTTACCTATCGGCTGCTTATCACCTTTATATTCGGTCAATTTTTTATCCCTAATAATCCATAGGGGGTTATTGGCTCCCGCCCACGTTAACTGCAAGTTTTTTTTATCTAAACAACATAAAGAAATATCCATCCCATCTTCCACGGTATTTTCACTTTTTTCAAAAGTTTCAATTACTAGCTCTCTTACTTTATCTAATATTTTTGATGGACTCACAATCTTAAATTCTTTTACAGCTCTATTTAATGCATTAGAACACACAACCGACACCAATGCTCCTGGCACTCCGTGTCCTGTAGAATCTGCTGCGGCAAAAAATACTTTATCTTGAGATTCAGAAATTTCCATCCAATAAAAATCTCCTGCTACAATATCTTTTGGTTTATAAAAAATAAAATTATTAGGTAAGTTTTGAGTAAAATACTTAATAGGAGGTAAGATTGCTTCTTGCAAACGCTTTGCATAATTGATACTATCCGTAATTTCCTTATTTTTTTCTTCTACCATTTCTTTCTGTATTTCAATTAACTCCTTTTGTTTTTCAACTTCTTGTTTTTGAGCTAAAATAATGGTATTGGATTTTTGTTTTTGCTTATATTGATAGGAAACAAAAACTACAACTATTACAGATAACATAATAATAGCTATATACATAATAGCTCGTTTATTTTGTTCCGATAATTTTAAATCTTTTTCAGCAATATCAATTTTTTGTTTGTCGATTTCTACTTGTTTTTTTTCTGATTCATATTTCTCCTGCATTTCTTTTAACACTTTATTATTGCTCTCATTGTTAATTGAATCATAAACAGTAAAATATTTTTCTAAATAATCAAAAGCTGATTTGTAGTTATTTTCTTTTTTATAAAATTTATACAGTAGTTCATAGTTTTCTTTTTGAACATTTAATAATTGATTTTTTTCTGCATAAGCAACCGCTTCATTCATGTATTTAAGTCCTTTTTCTTTAAATCCCAATTCAAATGCTAGCCTACTAAGTGTTGCTAAATTGATTGTTATACCAAACTGATCGCCCATCTCGTAACTTAAGTCTAAACTTTTTTGAAGATAGTATTCTGCGTCTTTAAACTTTTTTGTAAAACCATACAAATTTCCAAGGTTATGATAGGTCATGGCTAAACCTTGTTTATCATTCATCTTATTCCAAACTCTTATTGCAGCATCATAATAATATTTTGCAGAATCGTATTGTTCTAAAAAACCGTGTACTTGCCCAATATTATTTAAATCATTTCCATAACCCCAGCTGTTTTCAACTTTACTATACACACTGGCCGATAATCTAAAATACTTTAATGCTTCTTTGTACATTTTTTGTTCTCCATAAATAACACCAATATTCATTGCTGTTCCAGCTGTTGCTCCCTCTCCCAAATACTTTTCACCAATATCCATTGATTTTAAATAATATTCCAAAGCTTTGGGAAGATTGCCCATATTTTCGTAGGCAGAACCAAAATTGTTGTAGATATTCCATAGTTCGTTGTAATTTTTTACTTTCAGAAAATACTGTTCGGAGATAAGGTATTCAGCTATCGCATTTTTTTGTTCTCCACTATGCATTAATTTAAAACCTTTTAAAGCATGATATTTTCCAACATATCCACTAGTATCTTCCATTGCTTTATAAATAGCTTCATACTGTGAAAAAAAACCTGCAGCTTTAACAGCATCTTTACGCTTGTAATAAGACACCAGTTTTTCAAGCACTCTTAACTTTAACGTATCCGGATTGTTATTTTTTACAATAGAAACTAAACTGTCGGTGTTCAATCCTGCCATTAGGCTATTTGAACAAATAATTAAACACAATAAGGATGTGAATATTTTTAACTTCATCTTAAATTTTTATCTAAAATCAAATTTAATAAAAAGCCTGAATCCATTACTATAAAAGAATGATTAAAAACAAAAAAGCCGTAAGTAAACTCACGGCTTTTATATAATATAAAATTACATTTTACTTTTGATTATAATCATAATTTACCATCCAATGAATCCCAAACTTATCCGTAAACATTCCAAAAAATGCGCCCCAAAATGTTTTTTCTAAGGGCATCGTTACTTTTCCTCCAACCGAAAGTGAATTAAATAAACTTGTTGCTTCTTCTTCAGATGATGCATTTATCGATAAAGAAATATTGTTACCTATCGTTGTTGCTTGCCCAAACTCTTCAGAAGAATCGCTTCCCATTAAAATTGTTTCTTTACTAATTGGTAAGGAAACATGCATAATTTTGTCTTTCTGCGATTCTGGCAAAGGCTTATCAGAAGGCATATCTTTAAATCTTCCTAAATAAGGGAACTCTCCTCCAAAAACGGATTTATAAAAATTAAATGCTTCTTCGCAATTACCATTAAAGGTTAAATAAGGATTTACTGCTGCCATAGTTTTTTGTTTTAAATTTATTATGTTATTACTTATTCTAATTTAGAAAATTATTAGGAACCAGGTTTCACTACTTCCACCCACTTACCTGGCTTACGAGCATTAATCGTATTGTCATACATTGCTTCACAATAAATTGTTGGCAAATAATATTTACCTAAATAAGCTGCATTTAAAACTATCCTAAATGTTTTAGTAACAGTAGGTGAAACATTAAAGTAAGTATAAACTCTATCATCACGTATATCTTGATATGTTGGGAAATCACTCTTAACAACACTCTCTGCTTCGTCCATACGTGTATTGTGAATTTCCCAGCCGCTTGGGAATATTTGCGACAATGCCATTTGCAAATATTCACCACGTGTTCCTGGATTTTTGATTTGTACTTCAGCAATAAAATCTGTTCCTTGTTCCAGTTTAGTAACATCAAGAGAACCGCCTTCCATTGTGGTATAATTAATACTTAAGTTCAAATCATTTTGTGCTTCTGTTTGATCTCCAGTTTCTGGAATACCTTCTAAAATTATTCGCGCAAACATTACTCCACTTCCGCTATTGGTAATACTTACATTACCTGCTGATGCACCTTTCATTTGCATATCAATTTGTTTAACAGGTAATTTTGTATTTAAAGCAATAGGAGCACTGTTATTAATTTTCACATTATAACTCAACACATCACTTGCAGAACCTGATCCTTTTGCAAACTTAGAAACTGCTATTAAACAATATGCTGTAGTTTGCGTACTCATCCAGCGGTTTGCACTCAAGGCAACAGAAATTTCTTTTACTAAAAGAGCTGCTTTCGATTTGTTATCCAACATGGTTAATGTTTCTAAAATCATTGCTTTATCACGATCAGCAGAACCATACGAGTAAGACATTTCAGCATAGGCATCTATCTTATATGATAAATTCTCAATCAATTTTTTAGCTATTTCTGGTTGTCCTGCTTTTACATAAGCTGCTGCCAATCGCCATTTAGCAGAAGTAGAAAGATTTGGATATTCTTTTAATCTATTCATCGCTCCCAACTCTGGTGATTTAGCCAAAGCCAAAGTATATAAACGATAAGCTTGAATCAAATCACTATTGTAATAGTATCCATTAGTTTTGGTAGGTGTTGTCCAAGAGTTTGCTCTAGCACGTTGATAGCGTTTCCAGTTTTCTAAAAAGCCTGGAGGTAATGCATAACCTTTCATTTCAGCTTCTATCATAAAATGTCCGGCATAGCTTGTTCCCCAATCATCGGCTTCATAATTGCCTGGCCAATAGCTCATACCCCCACTTGCCGTTTGAAATAATTTCAATCGTTCGATACCAGCCTTGATATTTTTATCAATCGTAATTTTGTAATCACTGTTTAACTCCATGATATCAGTTAAAAACAATTGAGGGAAAACAGATGATGTTGTTTGTTCGATACATCCATGAGGATACTCAATTAAATATTTCAATCGTTCTCCTAAATTAATTGGAGGAATGGATGATAATTCAATTGTTCCTTTATTTGTACCAACCATACCAGCAGGAGTATATGCTGTCTCCCATGTTTTTCCTGCTTCTATAAGCGATTCAAGCACATTCACCACTTTCGGATTTGGATTGCGAACATCCAATTCAATATCAAATTCTGCTTTTTCGCTTCCACTTGTCGCAATAATTTTTACTTTGCCAACACCCAAAGCAGAATTCACTTTTAATTTAAATGTAACCACATCGTCCCCTACTTCATTAAACACAAGCAATTTAGAAGTTCCATCTTGTGGAGAAAATAAATTATTTGTTTTGATTTCTACTTTTACATTTTTCACTTGTTTTTCCATAGCAAAAACAGTAACCGGTAAATCCACTTCTTCGTTCGGACCAAGTACCCTCGGTAATGTTCCTAAAATCATTAATGGTTTACGAACAGGCGTGGTAGCATCTGTAGAACCATACGCATTTTTATAGCCAGCAATTACCATCGTTCTAACACTACCCACATATTGTGGCATCATAAATTCATGTTTAGCCGTTTTGCCTTTATGCAAATGGAATGGTCCTAAAAATTTAACCATTGGTTTAAATCTATTTGCTTTGTTTCCAGCTTTATTATTTATATCACCATCACCACCAATTGCTAAAAGCCTTGTTAATTCAGCGCCATAAGCACCCATTACCAAATCAAACATATCCCATGTTTTTACTCCTAATGCTTCACGCGCATAAAATGCAGCCCAAGGGTCAGGAGTTTTAAAACGTGTTAAATCCAATAATCCTTCATCTACAATAGCAATGGTATAAGTCATTTCTTTACCATCTTTTTCTGAAACTGTTAAACTCGATTTTGTTTCAGGGCTCCATTTTTCTGGAGTTTTAACCACTGGATTCAAATGTGTGTTTGGATCTTCAACAGAAATAGGAACCACACCATACATACGTATTGGCAAGTCGTTCACTGTTTGTGCATGTGGCTGAACAAATGTTACATTCACATACACATTCGGTGTCATATCAGGAGTAACTTTAAAGGAATAATTTGTTTCTCCTTTTTGTGTCTCTGTCCAAAATGCTTTTAACACTTTTGTTCCAGATTCAATACTAATTAATGCACGCCCTACTCCACTTGATGGAATCGTTAGCTTCACATCTTCACCAACATTGTATTGCGTTTTATCACTTGAAAATGCTAATAAAGTAGCTCCATCATTTCCTTTGGGTGATGCTCCAGCCCATGCTGGCCAATCGATATAAACAGTTTGTCCTGTACGGTGTCCACTTTCTTCGTCTGTAACACATACATAAAAACGACCCCAATCTGGGCGATTCACACGCAATACAAATTGTCCTTTTCCATCAACAGTAGAAATATTCTGCGACATAATAGGCTGACGGTATTCACTTCCAACATAATTTGCCAAATCACCATCATAACTATCCCACCACCAGCGCCAGTTGATTTTATAAACTTGTACTTTTAATTTTTTTCTTGAAACAAGTTTTCCATCGCTGTCAACAGTTACAACCTTTACAATATGATTAGTATCTGTTTGTATCATACCTGTGTAACGATTCCCTTCTGGTAATTTTATACCCACATAATTTGAATAAGGAGAATAAGGCAATGAAAATTGATCCACACTAAATGCTCCTCCTTGTTCAAATACACGTGCTTTAAACGTTGCACGCAACATACCTGGTGCTGAACTCTCAACTGATATATTAGGTTTTACAATTGCTTTCCCATCATTATTAATATCAGCATCAAATATAGTTTGTGCTTCAGATGAAAAGCTACGTGCTGCATCATCAAAAGTATAGTCTTCGTATTTTTTAAATACTGTTTTTATTTGAGAAAGCGTAACATCAATTTTTGCATTTAAGTTACGCGCTACAGCACCATGCAACCATTTTACTTCCAAATTTCCATTTACATCCTTTTTAGCTATTGAAAGTTTATCTGTACCAAAATCCAATTTAATTTTTAATCGGTTTGGCATAATGGTTTCTATTTTTATATTTTTTGTAAACCATGCTCCTCCTACTTTTATACGTGCTGTCCAGTTTCCTGTAGGCGAACTCTTATCAGTAGTAGTAGTAAAATTGTAGAATCCATTTAGTCCAACCGTTTTTACCATTTTTCTAAACACCTGTCCTTGTGGATTCAATAATTCAAATTGCACCGGATGATTTTTTGGTAAATTGTTTTGCTTGTCTTCTAGAATAAATGATAAAAATAAAGTATCGCCAGGTCGCCATACGCCACGTTCTCCATAAATAAATCCTTTTACTCCTTTTTGTACTGACTCCCCACTCACATCAAATGCACTTACCGATAATGAAGAACCATCATCTAATTTTAAGTACCCACGTTGTGTTCCGCTTTTTGCGACCATCAAAAATGGTTTCTTTTTAAATTCTGCTTCACACATTCCTTCGCTATTTGTTTTTAGCGATTTTAAGACTTGTAATTGATAATCATAAATCTCAACTGTTGCGCCAGCCTGAGGTTCTGCTGTTACTAAATTGGTAACAATAAAATTCATTGAACCATCTGTTCCACGTTTTGCTATTAAACCTAAATCAGATGCTAAGAAATTACGACTTACTTCTCTGTTTCTATAATAAGAGTTTTTACAAGGATTGTCTCTGTCTTGGTAATTGTAACCATAATCATAATCGTCATAATATTCATAATCATCATAGTAATAATTTCCATAATAATCCCAATCTCGGTCATTGTCATCATCAGCATATTCGCTGTCAATAGACTGCATGTTGTCATCATCCGAACTGTTATCAGTTTCGGTACAAGTGAAAGTAGAATACTCTTTTTTAAAGCTGATAATGATTTTATAAATCGCGCCTGGTTCTGCTTTAATAAATTTTTCAAGGTCAAGAGAATATGTATTCCATTTGCCTAAATCCATTGCAGATTTTTGAGTCAACTGTACTGTTTTTTTATAAACAATTTTTCCAACACGTCTTAACTCACGTTGACCTTCCAAATTATTTACCTGTAAAAACTGAGGAATATTTTTTTCATAAATTTTTAAAATTTTAACATCCACAGCTCTTAAACTCACTGCTCTAAAAGGAAAAGTAAGTCCATTGGAGTTTGGTAAAATAATTCCTTTACCAACTAATTGTACTTGAGGTTTTATTTCTTCAAACATCAATTCCATTAAATACCTTTCTTTTAATGGCATTCCAAGAATATTTTTTATTCCTATTTCGGCAGTAACTGTTCTTGCTCCTACTTGTCGAACACTAGGATATGCACGCACTTCATTGTCTTGAATAACAAATCGCAAAGCACTACCACCAGTTAGAGTAATTAAACCATTTAAGTTTTGATTTTCAAGAATAGGATCCGAAAATTGCATTACTACACATTGTTCACCACTTTGTTCTACAAAAGTATTTACCACTTTAAAATCGCCAAGAGCAGGAATATCAATAGAAATAGTATTGCTTATATCTACATCAATTGGTTTTCCATTCCAGCTTACTTCAATTTTTCCAGCTTTTTCGGTTCTAGAAATACCATCTACAGAAAAACGGTGCGTTGTTTTATTTCCTTCGTGAATCCAATTAATAGGTAATGATTTTCCATTTTGTGTAACAGTAATTATTTTTTCAACCAAAGCAAAATCTGCAATATCAGCAGTAGAAAGCGTTGCATCCAAACGTTGTGTGCGTAATGTTTTTTTGTCGGTTGTAGTCATTCCATCAATGTAAACCTCAAACGATTGTTTCATTACTTGAAATCCAAAATCAAATGTTTTGAATTCGCGTGGAACATCCATTATATCCGACAAATAAAATTCTGCTTTATATTCTTTACCATTAGGCAAAGGTTTTTCGGGACGAAACTCAATGGTACGATTATCTAACCACACAGCCACACCTTTTATGGAAGGCGAAAAATCAAATAATTCTTTTTCAATTGGTTTACCAATTTCAATTGGCGACTCTATTTCATTTGCCAATAAAATGCGAATAGTGCTTTCACTGGATATTACACCCGATGTGTAAGCGCTAATGTATGCGCTAAATGCAGGATTTACCTCATCATAGCTTGAGTGTGAGCCTTTTAATAGTACCGACAAACCTGCAAAAGCTAGTATTACACCAGCAACTAAAAGCAATAAAATTCTTTTCGACATTTTTTAATCTTTTTGGAGTTAACGTATAGATATGTAATTGAAGTAGTAAATGTATAACATAATATTAATCTGTTATAAATTGTTAAATACTATTTTTGGAATGCAATTTGCCATGCTATTATAGCTTATAAAATAGACCTAATTCGTATATTCGTAAACAATTCATTATTTAACCTATTATGCTAAAAAGTAAAAAACTTTTGTATTTAATTCCAGTGCTTTCCATAGCACTGTTTTCATACACCTTTGTTGCCCAATCCGAAAAAGAAGAAGCATTAGACCAAATCTTAATGCAAAGCCTTAATAATATTCATTTTTCACCGCTGGAAGTGAACGATAAGTTCTCAGAAAAAGTATTTAAACTTTATATGAAACGATTGGATTACAACAAAAAATTCTTGTTGCAATCGGATGTAGATGAACTAAAAAAATACGACCGATCCATTGATGATGATATAAACAATGCACGTTTTAACTTTTTTGATAAATCATACGATATGATTAACCAACGTGTGGATGAAGCAAAAGAATATTACAAAGATATTTTAACACAACCTTTTGATTTTACTAAGGATGAAAATTTACAACTAGACCCTGAAAAGTTAAGTTTTTGCAAAACAAAAGAAGAATTAAAAGAAGCTTGGCGCAAAACACTTAAATATCAAACATTGGCTAAGATGTACGATTTAAAAGAAAGCCAAGATAAAGCAAAAGAAAAAAGCGATACCGTACAAATTAAAACACTTGCCGAACTAGAAATAGAAGCACGTAAAAAAATCTTAAAAAGCAATGACGATTGGTTTAAACGTTTAAAAGAGTTTAATCGCAACGACAGATTATCCGTTTACTTTAATTCTATTACTGGTATTTACGATCCACATACTGAATATTACGCTCCTAAAGACAAAGCAAACTTTGATATTTCTATGAGCGGACAATTAGAAGGAATTGGTGCTCAGCTACAAGAAAAAGATGGTTATATAAAAGTAACCAACATAGTACCAGGTAGCGCATCTTGGAAACAAGGACAATTAAAAACAGGCGATATAATCTTAAAAGTAGCACAAGGTACTAATGAGCCAGTGGATGTGGTAGATATGCGTATGGATGATGCTGTAATGCTTATTAGAGGTAAAAAAGGAACAGAAGTACGTTTAACCGTAAAAAAGCCTGATGGAACTACTGTTATTATTCCACTTATAAGAGATATTGTAGTATTAGAAGAAACCTACGCGCAATCTGTAATTTTAAAAGGAAAGAAAAACATTGGTTATATAAAACTACCTTCTTTTTATGCTGATTTTGGCGGACAAAATGGTGGACGCAGCTGTGCAAAAGATGTAAAAAAAGAATTACAAAAATTAAAAGCCGAAAATGTAGATGGAATTATTCTTGACCTACGTTACAATGGTGGTGGCTCTTTGGGTGATGTGGTTGATATGGCAGGTTTATTTATTGAAAAAGGGCCAATAGTACAAGTAAAACAAAAAACAGGAACAGCACAAGTAATGGAAGACAGAGATGCATCTGTAGTATATGATGGACCATTGGTAGTGATGGTAAATTCAAACTCTGCTTCTGCATCTGAAATTATGGCTGCAGCCATACAAGATTATAAACGTGGAATAATAGTAGGTACTTCACCTGCTACATTTGGTAAAGGAACAGTACAACGCTTTTATGAGTTAGATGATTACTTACCCCCTGCTTATAGCAATTTAAAACCATTGGGTTCTGTAAAAATAACCACACAAAAATTTTATAGAATAAATGGTGGCACCACACAATTAAAAGGAGTGATACCAGATATTGTTTTGCCCGATCCTTATTATTTGCTTGACAGAGGCGAGAAAGAACAAGATTATCCATTGGCATGGGACGAAATACCAGCTGCAAAATACCAAACTTGGAAAACCAATTTAATGATTGATAAATTAAAAGCAGCAAGTGCCGAACGTATTAAAACAAACGAAGGATTTGGTATTTTAAATGAAGCAGCCAAACGATTAAAAAAACAAAAAGATGAAAGCATAGTATCTTTAAACTACGATAAGTTTGTTGCAGAACAAATAAAAATTAAAGCTGATAATAAAAAACTAGATGATTTGGATAAAGAATTAAAAGGTTTTGAAATTAATGCTTTAGCAGTCGATGGAACTATAAACGAAAGCGATACTGTAAAAGTAGCCAAAACAAAAGATTGGTACAAGAGCATTAAAAAAGATCTTTACTTAAATGAAACCATGAATATTATGGGTGGGATACAATAGTAAAAACATTTTTTAACAAGCATAAAAACAGCCCAAAATATTTTTGGGCTGTTTTGTTTTTTTAATACATTAGCCCTAGTTATTGAAGAAAATATTTAGCTAGTAAATACTTCTTTTTAATAAAAATAAATAAACCAAAAGTGTTTCTAAAGTCCCATCTGGGATGGCATTACAATGGTTTGAAAACGAAAAGATGAAAAGCATAAGAGTGTTATCCCTAACTGTGAGAGCTGCAAACACAACATTGAAACAGAGAAAGAAAGTAGTACATGCAAAAAATTAAAAACAAAAACAAAATGAACAAAACAACTTTGCTAATAATTTCAGTATTGCTCTCGACAAACTGCTTTTCACAAAAAGAAGTAGAAACCACAATCTATTCTTTTTTTAATGCAAACAATTATAATGACGCACGCTCCTTTTTAGATTCTTGTATAAAGACTCAAAAATATGAAAAGAACGGAGCCATTTGGTACTATAGAGGGTTTGCATATAAAAAAACATATACCACTAGAGAAAATACAAATAAAGAATCTATATCGCGTAACATTGCTTTAGAATGTTTCAAGAAATCTATGGAGTACGATACTACGAAACAAAACATTGAAAACAATAAAGCTAATATAAAATACTTAGCCACTACATTGTATAATGATGCAGCAACAAGCCTAGATAGTATTAATTACCCTATTTCTATAAGAAATTATGAATTGTATAAAAAATATGCACCAATAATTGACACTTCAAAAAATCATCATCAATTAAAAGAAAATGACATTAAATTTAAATTTGGTTTAGCAGCTATTTATGCGAAGAAATATGAAAATAATCCTCAACACGATATTATGTATTATAACTTGGCTAAACAACAATATCAGGAAATTCTGAAAATAGAATCGAATAATAAAATTGCAAAAGAAAATTTAAAAAGACTAAATGACTGGAAAGCTTATATTGCGAAAAAAGAGAAAGAAAAAAATTTGCTTTCTCTTTCAAAATATTATGCAGACTCCAGTTCAATTTATAAAACCATAATTTTGGTGAAAAGTGAAATAAAGAAAGGAGAAAAAACGAAGTACAATATTAGCGAAGAGGCGATAAACAACTTTGGCTATGAGTTGTTAAAATTAGATAAAACAGAAGATGCTTTAAAAATATTCACATTAAATACCGAATTATATCCTAAATCTGCCAATGCCTTTGATAGCTTGGGTGAATGCCTTTTAAAACTAAACAGAAATGAACAAGGATTAAAAGCTTATAAAAAATCTTTAGAACTAAATCCAAAGAATGAAAATGCTAAAAAAATATTGAGCGAAACCAGATAAAAACATTCCCGTTTGAGCTAAGCTGAAGCATAACATTGCGTGTGCCAGGGCTTAGGTTGTTAAGCTATAGCCAGCCATCTTGCAATTCAAAACAAAAAAATAAAAATTATATTTACAATGAAAAAAACTACTTTAATAATTTTAATAACTGCAACATCCTTTTGTTTAGGTTTTACATTTAAAACCATACTTACACCAGAAAATAAAAATCCTATAAAAATGAAAAAAGTAACAGGCATAGGCGGCATTTTTTTCAAATGCAAAGACCCTAAAAAAATGACAGAATGGTACCAAAAACACCTTGGTTTAAACACAAACCCTTATGGTGCTACTTTTGAATGGTATGAAGGTGCAGACAGCACAAAAAAAGCACAAACACAATGGACTCCTTTTTCTGAAACCACAAAATATTTTGAGCCTTCAAAAAAAGATTTTATGATTAATTACAGAGTTGAAAACTTAACAGCACTTGTAGAAGAATTTAAAAAAGATGGCGTAGCCGTTTTAGATACTATTGAAACGTATGATTACGGAAAATTTGTGCATATCCTTGATGCAGAGGGAAACAAAATCCAACTTTGGGAACCGATTGATTAAGAGGAATAAGACGCAGGTTTAGATATCATTGCACATACTTCGACAGGCCCAGTATGACCTAACACAAAACGTTTTACTTAATGATGATTAAAATTAATCTTTCGAAGCAGCGGGAAGGAATGACGGCAAACGATGTCGAGTCGCTTGTGCGCAGCGATTTTGCCGTCTTGATTTTTTGTTTCTTTTTTATCAATAAAAAAGAAAGTGAGACAAAATACAATATGTGAATTTAATATGTTCGAGCCTAGTCGAGAACGTTAAAAACCCACACATACTTTCCTTCGATAAACTCAGGATAAACTAGCTCAGTATGGCCTTACGTACTGCTTCATTTTAATGTCAGTACGTCCCGATAATAATCTGGGGTAGTCGAGAACTTTTCGTCATTGCGAAGGAGGTACGACTGAAGCAATCTCCAAGCATTGCATTTTAGCCATGGATTGCTTCGTTCCTCGCAATGACCTACTAATAATATTTTACTTATATATTGCGCGCTAGTCACTCTGAGCCTACCGAAGAATGTGTAAAGGTTTAGCAAAGCACATTGTCAGTTTGTCCCGATAGTTATCGGGAGTAATTGAGAACTATTTGTTTCTTACTTAAACTTATCTTTCAGAGCAGCTAATTGAGAAGCAAAATCATTAGCGGGTTTTTCCTCTGTTTCTTTTTTGTTTGCAGTGTTTGCTCTTTTGGTGCTATAGCCTGTTAAAGCATCTTTCATACTTAAAGCAATACGCTTACGTTGCACATCCACTTCGGTAACTGTTACCATTACTTGCTGTTGTACTTTTACAACCGTATTGGGATCAGACACGTACGTATTTGCTAGTTGTGAAACGTGCACCAAACCATCTTGGTGTACTCCAATATCTACAAATGCTCCAAAGTTGGTAACATTGGTAACTATCCCAGGTAGTTTCATTCCGACACGTAAATCAGCAATTTCGTGTACGCTATCATCAAACTTAAATACCTCAAATGTTTTTCGTGGGTCACGCCCAGGTTTATCCAGCTCAGAAATTATATCGTTCAATGTAGGTAATCCTACTTTTTCTGTTACATATTTTTGTAAAGTAATTTTCTTACGTAATTCTTTTTCTGCTATTAATTGTTCTACTGTACAATTTAAATCGGTAGCCATTTTCTCAACTATATCATAGCTTTCGGGATGTACAGCACTTTTATCCAAAGGATTTTTTCCGTTGGCAATGCGTAAAAATCCTGCAGCTTGTTCAAATGCTTTATCGCCCATACGGGGAACTTTTAAAATTTCTTTCCGAGATTTAAATGGTCCATTTTCATTTCTGTATTCTACAATATTTTTTGCCAACACAGCACCTAACCCAGAAACATAAGTAAGTAATTGTTTGCTTGCTGTATTTACCTCCACTCCTACTTTGTTTACACAACTTTCAACTACTTCATCTAATTTTTTCTTTAACAAATATTGGTCTACATCATGTTGGTATTGCCCTACTCCAATAGACTTGGCATCAATTTTTACCAACTCTGCCAATGGATCTGCTAATCGTCTTCCGATAGAAACAGCACCACGCACAGTTATATCTTTATCTGCAAATTCTTCGCGTGCGACATCCGAAGCAGAATAAATAGATGCTCCACTTTCGTTTACCATTAAAACATTTATGTTTTTTGGTAAATCTTCAATACTTCTAATAAACGTTTCTGTTTCTCTTCCTGCTGTTCCATTGCCAATTGCTATGGCTTCAATTTTAAATTTATCACACCAAGCTAAAATCAATTGTTTGGTCTGAAATATTTTATTTTGTTCATGCGGATAAATTACGGTATCGTCCAAAAGTTTGCCTTGTTTGTCCAAAGCAACAACTTTACAACCTGTCCTAAAACCGGGGTCAATAGCCAGAATAGCTTTTTGTCCAAGTGGTGAAGCCAACATCAACTCGCGCAAATTATCTGCAAAAACTTGTATTGCTTTTTCGTCAGCAAGTTCTTTTGTAAGCATACGCATTTCACTTTCAATAGAACTTTGCATCATTCTATTGTATGAATCATGCACCGCCAATTTTACTTGCTCTGCAGCAGCAGTGGTTGATTTAATAAATTGTAATTCTAAAATTTTGTAAGCATCCTCATCAGGTGGAGCAATATTTATATTTAAAATCTCTTCTCCTTCGCCTCGTCTCATTGCTAATAACCTGTGCGAAGGGCAAGACATCAGTGGTTCTTCCCAGTCAAAATAATCTTTGTACTTTTCACCAATATCTTCTTTCCCTTTTAATACTTTACATTTAATTGTAGCACTACGTTTAAATAAATTTCTGATTTTATCTCTTGCTTCAGCATTTTCATTTACCCACTCAGCAATAATATCTCTAGCTCCAGAAAGAGCTTCATCTGAGGATGCTACGTTTTCTGCAGAAACAAATTTTTCTGCTTCAGCATCCACATCCATTTTATTTTGTGTAAAAAGTAATTCTGCTAATGGCTCTAATCCTTTTTCACGAGCAATGGTAGCGCGTGTTCTGCGTTTTGGTTTGTATGGTAAATAAATATCTTCAAGCGTAGATAATGTTTCAGCTTTATTTATTTGTTCTATTAATTCTGGTGTTAATTTTCCTTGGCTTTCGATTGACTCAATGATTGCTTCTTTTCTTTTTTCTAGGGTTCTTAATCTTTCTATTTCATCACGCACAGCAGCCACTTGCACTTCATCCAAACTACCCGTCATTTCTTTACGGTAACGAGAGATAAAAGGAATCGTTGCTCCTTCATCCAACAACTGAATGGTATTACTTACTTGATTTTCTGAAACACTTAATTGTAAAGCAATTTTTTTGTAAAATCTAATTTCTGACATTTATTATAAATTTATTTTAAAAATTTGCGCGCATACATATTGAGCTAGTTTATCCTGAGTTTACCGAAGGAAAATAATTGCGTTTGCTTTCCCAAACTCTTCGACAGGTTCAGAGTGACAAACACACAGATATTCAATAATGTTTATTCATCACAAATATAAACATATCAAAATGCTGAAAACAATAATATTTTCAACACTTTCAACGATTTTGTTGATAAAAAATTAGTTATAAAATTTTTGTTTGTTTTTAACCATTTGTTTTAACAAAACAGATGGTCGATATCTATCTTCGGCATAATCAACATAAAGTGTATTGAGTGTATTCAATACATTCTCTAATCCTAGTTCATCCGCCCATTTAAGCAAACCTTTTGGATAGTTTACTCCTTTTGTCATGGCTAAATCTAAATCTTCTTTAGAAGCTAATTGTAAATAAAGCGAATCAATTGCTTCATTGATAAGCATAGCAATTACACGTGTAAAAATCATTTTTCCTAATTTTTCATCTTGATTAGGTTGTGGCATCAAAGCACCTTCGGCATAATTATAATATCCTCTCCCTGATTTTTTGCCAAATAATTTTGCTTCAAACAATCGCTTTTGGGTAAGCGAGGGTTTAAATTTTGGTTCGTAAAAAAATTGCTCCCAAACACTTTCAGTAACTTTAAAATTAATATCATTACCAATAAAATCCATCAATTCAAATGGTCCCATTTTAAATCCACCAAGTGTTTTTAATGCCCAATCAATAGTAGCAAAATCAGCCAAACCTTCTTCATATATTCGTATAGATTCACCATAGTAAGAGCGTGCTACACGATTAACAATAAATCCAGGGGTATCCTTTGTCAACACTGTTACTTTTCCCCAACTATCAATTATATTTTTTGATTGAATAGTAATTTCATTATCGGTAGTAATTGCTGGAA
>CAZJUY010000049.1:0-17275 GCA_964549315.1 uncultured Chitinophaga sp.
AATTTAATACAATATTACCTCCGTAACAGATTGTATCATCTACACCTGCGTTGACTACCATTGCAGATCCGATTGTAACGGTTGCAACAGCAGTATTACTACAACCAAGAGTAGTTCCTGTAACAGTATAAGATGTTGTTGTGGCAGGAGATACAGTAATAGGATTAGTTGTAGCGCCAGTACTCCATAAATAAGTTGTTCCTCCACTTGCTGTTAAGGTTGCCGAAGTTCCAGGGCAAGTTGTAGGAGAATTAACTGTAATAGTAGGCACAGGATTTACTGTAACTGTTCCTGTTGCAGTATTAGAACAGCCAGAAGTTGTTCCTGTAACTGTATAGCTTGTGGTAGAACTTGGAGTAACAGTTAAGTTTGAACCAGTAGCTCCCGTATTCCATGAATAAGTGGTGGCTCCACTTGCTGTTAAACTTGTTGTTTGACCATTACATATTGTAGAAGATGTACTAGAAACAGTAGGTAATGGTGTTACTGTAACCGTTGCAACTGCAGTTCCTGAACAACTTCCTGTTGTACCAGTGACAGTATAAGATGTTGTTGTTACAGGAGAAACAATTAAAGGATTAGAAGTTGAGCCTGTATTCCAAGAATAAGTTGTGCCTCCTGTAGCTGTTAAAGTTGCTGATTGCCCAGCACAAATAGTAGGTGAATTAACTGTAATTGTCATGCTAGAACCAACAGTAACTGTTGCAACTGCTGTACTCGAACATCCAGAAGTTGTTCCTGTAACAGTATAAGTTGTTGTAGAAGCAGGTGAAACAGTAATTGGATTAGTTGTTGAGCCACCAGGAGTCCAAGAATAAGTTGTACCACCAGTAGCTGTTAATGTTGCATTTTGTCCAGGACAAATAGTAGGTGAATTTACTGTAATTGTTGGCACAGGATTAACAGTAACAGTCCCTGTTCCAGTATTCGTACATCCAGCTAAAGTATAAGTAACAGTATAAGTAGTAGTAGTACCTGGACTAATGGTAATCGTTTGAGTGGTCATACCACCTGGAGCCCAAGAATATGTTCCCCCACCAGTTGAAGGCGTAGCAGTTAAAGTAGTAGAACTACCTGCACAGATAGTTTGAGAGTTAACAGAAACAGTAGGCACTGGGTTTACAGTAACAGTTCCTGTTCCAGTATTCGTACATCCAGCTAAAGTATAAGTAACAGTATAAGTAGTAGTTACGCCTGGGCTAATAGTAATGGTTTGAGTAGTCATACCACCTGGCGCCCAAGAATAAGTCCCTCCACCAATTGATGGAGTAGCGGTTAAAGTAGCAGAGCTGCCAGCACAAATAGTTTGAGAATTTACAGTAACAGTAGGCACGGGATTAACAGTAACGGTTCCTGTTCCTGTTGCAGTGCAACCATTTCGTGTGTAAGTAACAGTATAAGTAGTGGTAGTACCCGGACTAACAGTAATCGTTTGAGTAGTCATACCACCTGGTGCCCAAGAATAAGTCCCTCCAGTAATTGAAGGTGTAGCAGTTAAAGTAGTAGAGCTACCAGCACAGATAGTTTGAGAATTCACAGAAACAGTAGGAACAGGATTCACAGTCACAGTACCAGTGTTTGTAGTAGCACAGCCAGCAAGTGTGTAAGTAACAGTATAAGTAGTTGTAGTACCCGGACTAATGGTAATAGTTTGAGTGGTCATACCACCTGGTGCCCAAGAGTATGTTCCTCCTCCAGTTGTAGGGGTAGCTGTTAAGGTTGTAGAGCTTCCAGCACAAATAGTTTGAGAATTTACAGTAACAGGACTTCCTCCTGAACCACCCACCACAACCGTATAGGCTTGGGCGGGAGTACAAGATAAGCCGTCATTAACAGTAACGGTATACGAACCAGCTGCTAAACCAGATGCAGTTGCTCCAGTTCCTCCACTTGGTGCCCATGAATAAGTAAAGGGTCCAATCCCTCCACTAACAGTGGCAGTAGCTGTTCCATTTGTTGCTCCACAACTTGCAGGAGTTGAACTTGTTGCAACAGTCCAAGGACTTACACACTGAATAATATCTACCATTACACCAGAATCAACATAACAATCTCCTGCATCAGCAATCGCTAATTTGAAATGGTATGTAGCACAAGGGGTCACATTTATTGAAGGTGTTAAAACAGTTGTATAGCCATCAAAATGATTAGGATTGCCTCCTGCATTATTATTGACAAAGTATGCCGAATTAGTTGTGTTATTAACATTGTCAATACTTACAACAGTACCACTTGGCAAAACAGCCATATTGTAATTCGTATAATTTCCTCCACCTGGGTTTGGGCCTGATACAAAAAAGCCAAACCCATCATTAAAACCCGCACTTACCCAGTTAGTATATTCATCTGAACCAAACACAAATCGAATACTTAAACTATTGCATTGAGGAACAACATCAAATTCAATTATACAAGGGTCATAAATAGAAGTACCTGCACCAATCACCGAAACGAGTTGTGCGTCACTAGAGCTACCTCCGATACAAGTACTCCAATCATCATTGTTTAATGCTCCTGGAGAACCAGGTAGTTGAGAAACATTACCTGTCCCCATAACTAAACCGCTTGTCATAGCCCCTCCTAAACCTGCGGTAGAAGCTCCACTATAAGAGCCATAAGCACTTGCATTACAATTTATTGTAACATTACTTATTGTTAAACCAGGGCCTCCCACTGCGCTAATTACACCAGCAGCCCCACCTCCTGGATTAATAACCAATTGGGCTTGAACTTTTGTTCCTGCCAATATCAAAACTAAAAGAAAGATTGAGAATATTTTTTTCATGAAATGAAGTTTGGTATTATGTTCTAAATTTTTACTAATATTCAAGATGTATAAAAATAAAAAAAGGTTGCATCAATAGCAACCTTTTTAATTATTATATTTATCTGAAAATCAGATATTTATTTTAATTTAAGCTAAAATTAAGTACTTTTTAATTTTCTTCAATTACATCTAATATTTTTTCCAATTTTTTATCATCAAATTTTCCTGAAGTTGCATACATAATTTTGCCCGTTTTATCTAACACAAAAAAGTAAGGAATATCTTTTTTTTCAAAATCCAATTCCTCTTTATATGTTTTTGATCCTTCATAAAACAAAAGATAAGGATACATTTCTTTATCAGTATTTGCTTTTATTTTTTCTTTTGATGATTTACTTGTTAATTGGTTTATTCCAGTAAACATTGGAATAAAAAATAAATTCACATCATAATCAATTCCTGCATCAAAAACATCTGCTTTACTTCTATCTATTTTCACAATAAACTTATTATAAATTGGATTTATCCATGTTTTTAAATCACTTTCAGCAGCATTACTAAAAGCCATTCCAATTAATGTGTATTTACCTTTTGTATCAACAGGTAAATTCACTTTTTTTCCATTGTAATCTTCACCTTGTAAATAAGGGAATATTTTACCAACAACACCTCCATAAGGTTTAAATCCTATAAAAAATAAAGTGATTGATAACGTTAAAACTATTGCAATTTTTTTCATGATTTATTTATTTAGTTCGTTAAATACTTTATCTGCTTTAAATTTTTTAGCTGCTTTTCCAACACGAATAATTTTGATTGATTTTATTTCATCTCCTTGTTGAATTGAATTTACAACATCTTGTCCACTTACTACATGTCCAAAAACGCTGTGTTTTCCGTCTAACCATGGAGTAGCCACATGTGTAATAAAAAATTGAGAGCCATTGGTTCCTGGACCAGCATTGGCCATAGATAAAATACCAGGTCCAGTATGTTTTAGTTCAGGGTGAATTTCATCTTTAAATTTATAGCCTGGTCCACCAGAGCCATTTCCTGCAGGGTCACCACCTTGTATCATAAAATTTGCAATCACTCGGTGAAATTTTAATCCATTGTAAAAAGGTACTCCTGCTCCTTTGGCAGTATTTTTAATTTTACCCTCTGCTAATCCAACAAAATTTGCAACGGTTAAAGGTGTTTTTTCAAATTCAAGTTGTAATAATATTTTCCCTTTACTAGTTTCTATCTCAGCATATAAACCTTTTTCGAGTTTAGATTTTTTATCTTTTGAAAAAGCAGCAAATGTTAAAAGGGATAATACATATACTAAAATATTTCTTTTCATAGGTTTTAAATTTAATGCTGTAAAAATAACATTCAAAATTTTATTTTCACGCAATGTTAATAAGTAGTAAAATGATTTTTAAACAAAAGCCATACCCATTATTATTTTTACGCTCATGAAAGTATGCATTGCAGAAAAGCCAAGTGTAGCAAAAGAAATAGCTGAAATTGTTGGTGCAAAACAAAGAAAGGATGGTTACTGGGAAGGCAATGGTTATCAAGTTACTTGGACGTTTGGGCACTTGTGTGAATTAAAAGAGCCGCACGAATATGATTCTGCTTATAGGGAATGGAATTTGAATATGCTGCCTATTCTTCCTGAAAAATTTGGAATAAAATTAAAAAACGATAAAGGAATTGAAAAACAATTTAATATTATTTCTACACTTTTTGAAAATGCGGAAGAGGTTATAAATTGTGGTGATGCTGGGCAAGAAGGAGAATTAATTCAACGTTGGGTATTTGCAAAATCAAATTGTAAAAAACCAATGAAGCGATTATGGATATCATCGTTAACAGAAGATGCTATTCGTGATGGATTTAAAAAGTTAAAAGATTCAAAAGACTACGATAAGTTGTATTACGCTGGTTATTCTCGCGCAGCAGCAGATTGGTTGTTAGGCATGAATGCAACTCGATTGTATACAATTAAATATGGTAGTGGAAACAAACAAGTATTATCTGTTGGAAGGGTTCAAACGCCAACCTTAGCAATGATTGTAAATCGTCAAATTGAAATAAATAATTTTAAGTCCGCAATATTTTTTGAATTAAAAACAAAATATCGTGATGTTGTTTTTAATGCTCAAATAGATAGATTTTCAGGTGATGAAAAAATAAAAGCAGAGAATGTTTTAGACTCATTAAAAAATGAGGCATTTGAAATAAATTTTGTTGAAACAAAAAAAGGAAAAGAAAGTTCTCCTCGATTATTTGATTTAACTGCTTTACAGGTTGAGTGTAATAAAAAATTTGGTTTTTCAGCTGACGAAACTCTTAAAACAATTCAGAATCTTTACGAAAAAAAATTAGTTACATATCCCAGAGTCGATACAACTTATTTACCAGAAGATATGTATTCAAAAATTCCTGGGATAATGAAAAATATGGTTAATTATAGCAGCTTAATTCAATCAATATTAGCAGAACCCATTCGTAAGTCAAGCAAAGTATTTGATGATAAAAAGGTGACAGATCATCATGCGATTATTCCCACAGAAGTGAAGGCAGAAGGTTTATTTGGCGCAGAAGCAAATGTTTATGATACAATTGCAAAAAGATTTATAGCTGCATTTTACAAAGACTGCGAAGTTTCAAATACCGCAGTTACAGGATTCGTAAAGGATATTGAATTCAAAGCTACTGGGAAACAAATTTTAGATGCAGGTTGGCGTGTGGTTTATGAAAAGGATGGAATTGCAGAGGAAGATGAAAAAGAAGATTCTCAAATTTTGCCTGAATTTATAAAAGGAGAAAAAGGACCACATGAGATATTTTTAAAAGAGGGGAAAACTACTCCACCAAAATATTTTACTGAAGCTACTTTGCTCAGAGCTATGGAAACTGCAGGAAAACAAGTTGAAGATGAGGAGCTAAGAGATTTAATGAAAGATAATGGAATAGGAAGACCAAGTACCAGAGCTGCAATTATTGAAACATTGTTTCGTAGAAGTTACATTAAACGCGAACGAAAAAATATTGTGGCTACTTCTACTGGCATGCAATTGATTCATATTATTAATAATGAGTTGTTAAAGTCGGCAGAGATGACAGGCAACTGGGAATTTAAATTGCGTCAAATTGAAAAAGGAGAGTATCAAGCAGAATTGTTTTTAAAAGAAATGAAAACAATGATAAATGATTTGGTAGTCCAGGTAAAAAATGAAACAGGAAAGAGAATTGCCCAAGAAGTGCCAGAAGACATTCTGAATAAAAAAAAGTTAAACACTGTTTTAGTTTGTCCAAAATGCAAAAATGGGAATGTTATAAAAGGTAAAACTGCATTTGGTTGCAACGAGTTTAAAAATGGTTGTGATTTTAAAATTCCATTTGAGTTAATGAATAAAAAATTAACCGATAGTCAAATAAAAACGTTGATTGAAAAAGGGAAAACGTCTATTATAAAAGGCTTTGATTTTAATGGGAATAAAAAGGATGGGATACTAAAATTAACATCAAATTTTAATGTTGAATTTGAAGAAAAGCAAGCAATAACTCAAAAAAACAAAAAAGAAAAAACTCCTGCAATTTGTCCAAAATGTAAAAAAGGGAATGTTATAAAAGGTAATTCAGCTTACGGATGCAGTAATTGGAAATCGGGTTGTGATTGGCGATTAGCATTTAATTAAATTTCTTTTAATACTTCTTTAATTGATTCGTATGTGTTTTCTTGTACTGTATTAAGTTCATTTTTTTTGAACCATTTTACTTCTGTTATTCCTTCTTCTAGTTGAGGTGTTAAATTTTTATCAGAATTTGTTTGCATTAAAAACCAGTAGGTTGGTTTTAATATAGCTTGTTCCTCCAAAGAATAAATGTGATAAGTTGTTTGTAGTTGTTTTATTATTTTTAAATTATCAATACCGCACTCTTCTTCAACCTCACGAATAGCAGCTGTTTCTGTAGTCTCTATTTTTTCTATTTTCCCTTTAGGCAAATCCCATTTATTATGTCTTAAAATAAAAAGATATTTTTCATTTTCATTTTTCACTACACCGCCAGCCGCTTCAATTATGCGAAACATTTTTTTAAATTCATCAAAAAGCCATTTTATATCACCATTGTAAAAATAAATTTCCGACAAATTATTCTTCCCAATTAAAGTATCGTAACTGTTTTTTAGGCTCTTTTCAGAATCAACAGATATTAATATATTATTAGTCTTTTGAGCGTAATTGTTTATTTGGTCGATAAAAAACAGTGTTTTGTTGAGCGAAAAAACTTTAATCATAATTTTAAAATCAGGTGTTAAATAAGTTTAATATATTTGCCACGCAAAAAAATAAGATGAAAAACAAAAGTTTGAAAACAACCCCTGAATCGGCATTAAAAATAGCAGAATTTTTATTACAAATCAAGGCAATAAAATTACAACCTAATAACCCATTTACATGGGCATCGGGTTGGAAATCTCCAATATATTGTGATAATAGAGTTACTTTATCATTTCCACAAGTGCGAACATTTATTCGTCAGCAATTTGTGGATATAATAAATGAACGTTTTGGGAAGCCAGATGTAATAGCTGGAGTGGCAACAGGTGGAATAGCTCAAGGCGCATTGGTGGCTCAAGAAATGGGATTGCCATTTGTTTATGTTCGTTCTGAAGCTAAAAAACATGGTTTGACAAATATGGTTGAAGGAATAATTGAAAAAGGGCAATCTGTTGTAGTAATTGAAGATTTAGTTTCAACTGGTGGAAGTAGTTTAAAAGCAGTTGAAGCATTGCGTGAAGCAGGAGCAGATGTGAAAGGAATGGCTGCCATATTTACTTATGGTTTTACTGTTGCTGAAGAAAATTTTATCAAGGCAAAATGCAAACTAGTAACACTTTCTGATTATACAACATTAATTGAACAAGCCTTGGCTTCTAATTATGTTACAGAAAATGATTTAACAACGTTGAAAAAATGGAGAGAAAATCCAGCAGAATGGAAAAAATAAAAATTTAAATTAAAGCCATATGTCATTAACAAAAATTGAAAGCGATAAAGTTGAAATAAATAATTCAGCAGAAAATATTTTTAATTATTTAACTGACTTTAATAACTTCCAAAAATTAATGCCATCGCAAGTTACTAATTGGCAGTCTACAGCTGAAGAATGTTCATTTACAATAAATGGAATGGCTACTATTGGAATGAAAATAATTGATAAAACTCCACATTCATTAATTACTATTTCATCGCACGGCAAAGTTCCTTTTGAATTCAAATTGTTTATTTTAATTATTCAAAAAGACGAAAATAATTGTGTAGGCCAAATCAATTTTGAATCAGATTTAAACCCTATGCTTAAAATGATGGTAGAAAAACCTTTAGGCAATTTCTTTAATATTCTTGCTCAAAAGATGAAAGAAATTAGATAGAACTAATTATTTCTTGTACTCTTCCTATTTGATAACTTTCTAATTGAACTTTAATTCCTCTTGAATGGAATGCCGAGCTAGTTAGTATGGCATGAACTCTTCCACTTGTTAACTTACCCGTTCGTTGGTCTTTTTTTAAGACAACATTCACTTCTTGTCCAATTTTTATGTTAGACCTAAACATATTTGGTTTTTTCTCAACATTTAAATTCATTGAAGGCATATCGTAAAATTAAGTAAATTTGAGATATACATTTTTGAAAATAGCAATAAATGAAAAAATTAATTATTTTATTTTTTATTTTTAGTTTCTCTACTGTGGTGTTTTCTCAAAATATGAAAACCCGTAAATGGAGACCGACAGAACTAGATTCATTGCAAAAAGCACAATTGCTTTTTGAAGAAGGGAATTATACGATGGCCTTACCTATTTATGAAAAGCTTCAAGCAAGCCATATAAAAGAAACATATTTAAAATATGTTGTAGGCATTTGTGGTTTGTACAGAAGCGATTTGCATGAAAAATCACTAGAATTTTTATTAGAAGTATATACAAAAAATAAAAAAGTTTCTGAGATTGAATATGATTTAGCAAGAGCGTATCACTATAATTATAAGTTTGATGAGGCAATTGAACTTGTAGATAAATATTTATCCAATAAAAAATTAGGGGAATCAGAAAAGAAAAAAGCAGAACAGCTAAAAAGTTATTGTGTAAACGCAAAAGAGTTAGTAACATCACCTGTAGATGCAAAAATTGAAAATATTGGAGATATATTAAATACTACTGCAATGGAATATGTGCCAGTAATTTCATCTGATGAAAATGTGATGATATTCACTTATAGGGGCGACCAAAGTGTTGGTGGTTTACAAAATGCATACAATCAACCCGACCCAATGGGAATATATTACGAAGATGTATTTATTACACATAAAGAAAATGGAAATTGGGTCCCGGCCTCTAGCATTGGCGAAAATATAAATACAAATGTTCATGATGCTGCTATTGCAATTTCAAACGATGGACAAAAATTATTCATTTATAGAGATAATAGCTACGACAATGGCGATATCTATTTAAGTAAATTAATTGGCTCTACGTGGAGTGTTCCTGAAAAATTAGTTGGAGAAGTAAATACATCTTCGTGGGAAGGAAGTTGTGCATTATCTGCCGATGAAAAAACACTTTATTTTTCAAGTGAAACATTTGGAGGTATGGGAGGAAAAGATTTGTATCGTGCAACACTTATGCCTGATGGATCTTGGAGAAATATAAAAAATTTAGGACCAACGATTAATACACCTTACGATGATGACGCTCCTTTTATTCATCCTGATGGAAAAACTCTAATATATAGTTCAAAAGGGATGAACAGTATGGGTGGATATGACATTTTTAAAACAGAATTAAATTTGTCAGATTCTACATGGAGTAAGCCTGTTAATTTGGGATATCCAATTAATACTCCTGATGAGGATATTTATTTTGTGCTTTCTGCTGATGGTAAAAAAGGATATTATGCTTCTGGTAAAGCTGGAGGTTATGGTTTGCAGGATATATATACAGTTGATATGCCAGACGATTTTATTCAGCCTATATTGGCTTTAGTTAAAGGTACTATCACAATTGATGATAAACCTACAAAATCGGAAATTGTGGTAGAAGTGATAAACAAAAATACGATTTATAATACTGTTTATTCTAATAGTGAATCTGGAAATTATTTGTGTAATCTTGCTGTTGGTAATAACTATAAGATTACATATAAATTAGAAGGATTTGATAATCAAATAAAAGAATTAGATATAACTGATTTAAAAAGTTTTACTGAAAAAATTATAGATATTAAATTTTCTACGAAAGATACGCTTGTTAAGGTAGATTCAGCAGCAATTGCTGTAAATTCAAATCCTATTGAAACAATTAAACCCGCAAATACAGATATTGGAAATTCTACAAAAGAGGGATTAGTTTTTAAGGTTCAAATTGCTGCATATAATTTACCAAAAAATTATTCTTACAGGCATTTAAAAGGATTAGGTGAGGTAGAAAAATTACTATTGGATGATGGTATAACACGATTTACAATTGGTGGAGGATTTAAAACTTTAAACGAAGCAAAAGCACACTGCAAAAAAGTAATAGCAGCGGGACAATCAGATGCATTTGTTACCGCCATCTATCTGAACAAGCGTGTTTACTTAGAAGATTTAGAAAAATTGGGGTTAATCCCTCCTCAAAATTAATTTAAAATATTTTTTTGGTCTGTTTGTTGCAATTGTAGATAAGTAAATTTATTATTATGAATCGTATTTTAATTATCCTTTTTTCCTTTTTTTCATTTGCTGCTTTTTCACAAGAATTAAAATTTGTGAAGGCCACAATGCAAACTGTTAATCATGGGGCATCACCAACTTCAACCACTACATATTCTGTATTTGTAAAAAAAAATAAAAAATTTAAATGGTCTGTTGATTCTGTTTTGAGTGTTTCAAAGGGAGAAAAAGTAAATTACAATATTGTTAAAGTCGATAACCCTGAGAGCCCTTCTCCAAAATACGAGCAAATAAAATCATACAATAAATGTGATTTAGGATTATATCTATTTACCTTTAGTATTACAAAAAACAAAGGGAGTGGTGGCAGACCCGGTTCTCCTCCCCAAAATCAAAAAGTGGATACAACAAACATAGAAGGTGGAGTAATTATCTATTACACTTCAAAAGGAAAAACACAAACAATAAAGGTAATTGAGTTTGATAAGTTAGATACGATTAATGCTCCTTAGAAAAGCTGTGTTTGTTTTCCAAATACAATGCTTTTTTCATGGTTTAATAACCACTCTTTTCGCCATAATCCTCCTCCATAACCAACAAGTTTTCCATTGTTTCCAATTATTCTATGGCATGGGATTATAATAGAAATTGGGTTGCTACCATTGGCATTACCAACAGCTCTTACAGCATTCGCATCTCCTAAATTTTTTGATAAGTCTAAATAGGAATTTGTTTTTCCGAATGAAACTTTTAATAATTCATTCCATACTCTCTTTTGAAAATCTGTGCCCTCTGGATTTAATTTTAAACCAAACTCTTTTCTTATCCCATTAAAATATTCTTCTAATTGTATTACACATTCTTTAAGAAGAACATTTGATTTTGAAGAAGGTTTTGTTTTCTCGTCAACAAAATAGAGGGAAGTAATACCACCTTCATCTGCACCTATTTCTAGTAATCCTACAGGTGATTGATAGTATGTTGTTTCTATTGACATAAAACAAAATTAAATTATTTGTATGAATAAATCCAAATAAAAAACGCAGAGTAACTAAACTCTGCGTTTTTCTGTATCTAATGGGATTTAAAAACAATATTTATTTTCTGCTATTAATTTTGCAGAAACATTTCTTCTAGCTTCGGTTGAATTAAAGGGCTCTGTTTTTGTAAAACGTTTTAATCCCATTAACATTGCTCTTTGCTCATCTCCTGTAGCAAAAGTATTTATAGCTTCTTTTCCAGATTTATGAATTCGATCGGCAGCATCATTTATATAAACACGCATCATATCCAATTGTTCTTTGCATTCCCCTTCACTTTTCATTCCTACTAATTTTTCAACTCGTAACAATACGGATTCACAAACATATGTTTCAATTATCATGTCGGCAATATTCATTAAAATCTCTTGCTCTTTTCCTAATTGCATCATTAGTTTTTGTACAGCTGCTCCAGCTACCATTAAAACAGATTTTTTAAATCCAGTTACATATTTTTTTTCTTTTGAAAACAATGTTTCTTCTTGAGAAGAAAAATCTGGTATTGCCATAAGTTCTGCTGCAACAGCTTGTGCTGGACCCATTAAATCCAATTCACCTTTCATTGCGCGTTTTAACATCATATCAACTGTAAGCATTCTATTGATTTCATTCGTACCTTCAAAAATTCTATTGATGCGTGCATCGCGATACGCTCTATCCATAGGAGCTTCTGCACTGTATCCCATTCCTCCATAAATTTGCACTCCCTCATCCACAACATAATCCAACACTTCTGAGCCATGAACTTTTACGATTGCTGCTTCAACAGCAAATTGTTCTACTCCTTTTAATTTTGCTTTTGCTTCATCCATTCCTCCTGCAATTAGGGCTTTTGTAGCATCTTCTACATTTTGGCTTGCACGATAAATTGCTGCTTCTCCTGCATAAACACGAATAGCTTGTTCTGCTAATTTATAACGAATAGCACCATATTTTGAAATAGCTCTTCCGAATTGTTGACGTTCATTTGCATACTGAACAGATTTAGAAATAGTTTCTTTACTTCCTCCAATAGCAGCACCAGCTAATTTAATACGACCAAGGTTTAAAATATTTACAGCTATTTTAAATCCATTTTGTCTGTCGGATAATAAATTTTCAACAGGAACTTTACAATCATTAAAAAATACTTGACGAGTAGAACTTCCTTTTATTCCCATTTTGTGTTCTTCTGGATTTAAAGAAATTCCTCCAAATGATTTTTCAACAATGAATGCACTTAAATTTTCATCATCGTCTATTTTTGCAAATACAGTAAATATGTCTGCAAATCCACCATTTGTAATCCACATTTTTTGTCCATTTAGGATATAATGTTTTCCATCAGCAGATAGTTTAGCATTCGTTTTACCAGAGTTTGCATCAGAGCCAGAACTAGGCTCCGTTAAACAATAAGCTGCTTTCCACTCACCACTTGAAAGTTTTGGTATGTATTTCGCTTTTTGTTCTGCGGTACCATAATATAAGATAGGTAAAGTTCCTATTCCTGTATGAGCAGAAATTGCTACAGCAAATGAATGCCCTGCACCAAGCACTTCTGTTGCAAGCATAGACGTAGTAAAATCTTTTCCGAAACCACCATACTCTTCTGGGACTGATATTCCTAATAATCCCAGTTCACCTGCTTTTTCAAGCAAATTTACCATTAGACCTTCTTCTTGCTCATCAATTCTGTTTAATTTATCCCAAACATTTTGAGCTAAAAAATCATGACAAGTTTGTGCAATCATTTGTTGTTCTTCATTCCATTCTTCAGGAATAAATACATCTTTTGCTTCTGTTTCTTTGATTAGGAATTCTCCTCCTTTTAATGTTGACATAGTTTTTGAATTTGTATCAGGTATCAAGTATCAGGATGCTTGTAAAACAGACTTTTTCAATCCATTTATCATCCTTTGTTCTTTAAATACCTTTTCAATTAATAATTGTGTTTGTTCTTTATTTATATAATTAAATTCACTAGATAATAGTAGTTGTGTTGTAGATATGTTTAGCTAATTACCTCGCCTCCTGCCAAACGTTTAATTCTTTAAAATTATGCATAAATACTTTTTATTTTTTCTTAATACCTAGTACCTGCTACTTGATACCTTTTATAACATTTCAAATACACCTGCTGCTCCTTGTCCAGTTCCAACACACATAGTTACAACACCGTATTTTTTATTTCTTCTTTTTAATTCATTAAATAGTTGAACAGATAATTTTGCACCCGAACAACCCAATGGATGTCCAAGGGAAATGGCCCCACCATTTACATTCACTTTATCCATATCTAAATTTAGTTCTCTACAAACTGCTAATGATTGTGAAGCAAATGCTTCATTCAACTCAAATAAATCAATATCATTTTGATTTAATCCAGCAAGTTTTAATGCTTTTGGAATTGCAGCAATTGGGCCTATTCCCATAATTCTTGGAGGAACACCAGCAGCAGCAAAACTAACCATCCGTGCAATTGGTTTTAAATTATTTTCTTTTAAAAATTTTTCACTTACTACCATAACAAAAGCAGCTCCGTCACTTGTTTGGGATGAATTGCCAGCAGTTACTGTCCCTTTCGCATCGAATACAGGTTTTAGTTTTGCCAATGCTTCAAGTGTTGTGTCTGCTCTTGGTCCTTCGTCCGTATCAATAATAAAATCTCTTGTCTTCTTTTTTTCATTCTCATCTAAATAGGTTTCAGAAATTTTAATTGGAACGATTTCATCTTTGAATTTTCCTTCTTTGATTGCTTTCAGAGATTTCATGTGAGAGTTGAAAGCAAAATTATCTTGGTCTTCACGATTCACATTGTATTCTTTTGCTACCGCTTCAGCTGTTAATCCCATTCCCCAATAATGATCAGGGTGAGCTAATGCAACTCCTGCATGCGGAACAATTCTCCAACCACCCATTGGAATTAAACTCATACTTTCTGCTCCACCAGCTACAATACAGTCAGCCATCCCTGCGTGAATTTTAGTTGCTGCAATCGCAATTGTTTCTAACCCAGAAGCACAATAACGGTTCACAGTCATTCCGGCAACTTTATCAGTATTAAATGCCATTAATGAAATTAGCCTAGCCATGTTCAATCCTTGTTCAGCTTCGGGCATTGCATTTCCAACAATTAAATCATCTACTTGATCATGTGCAACATTTGGAACACTTGCCATCAAATGTTTAATGACATCTGCTGCTAAATCATCCGGACGAGTGAATCTAAATCCACCTCTTGTTGCTTTTCCTACTGCGGTTCTAAAACCTGCTACTATATATGCGTTCATATTTTTTAGGCTTAAGTATTTAGTATCAAGTATCAGGACTTGTTCTTAAATACGATTATGTTATTTTTTCTTTCTAGATACCTGGCACTTGCTACCAGGTACTTTTTCTTAGTTTCTTAAAATTTTACCACCAGTAATAATTGACTGTAATCTTTCTAGCGTCTTTCTTTCTCCGCACAAAGACAAAAATGCTTCGCGTTCTAAATCCAATAAATATTGTTCACTTACTAACGTTGGTTGAGATAAATCTCCGCCACATAAAACATAAGCTAATTTCTGAGAAATTTTTACATCATGTTCGCTAATATAATTTCCAACTTGCATTGAGTTTGCTCCTAAATAAGCTAAGCCCAATGCTTGTTTTCCTAATACACGAATATCTTTGCGATGAACTGGCTTGGTATAACCAGCATCAACTAATTCTAAACAGTTTAGTTTTGCTTCTGCCAATAGCCTATTTCTAGAAATGACTACAACATCTTTTCCTTTCCTTAAATATCCTAAATCAAATGCTTCGTATGCCGATGTTCCCACTTTTGCTTGTCCTATAGTTAAGAAACGATCACGAAAATTATTTAATTCAATATCTCCTTCTTGTAATTCATCTGATAAGCGAACAGCAAATTCTTTTGTTCCTCCACCACCAGGAATTAAACCAACACCAAATTCAACTAATCCCATATATGTTTCTGCATGCAGAACTACTTTATCAGAATGCAAACTCATTTCACATGCACCACCCAATGCTAAATTGTGAGGTGCAACAACTACAGGTATTGAAGAATAACGAACACGCATCATTGTGTTTTGAAATGTTTTGATTGCAAAATTTAATTCGTCATACTCTTGTTCAACTGCCATCATAAATATCATTCCCACATTTGCTCCTGCAGAAAAATTGGCTCCCTCGTTTGAGATAACCAATCCTTTAAAATCTTTTTCAGCAATTTCAATAGATTTGTTGATGCCTTCAATTACTTCTGCACCAATAGAATTCATTTTTGTATTCCATTCTAAATTTACAATCCCATCACCGATATCAGTTAATGTAGCTCCACTGTTTTTCCATACAGTTTTATTTGAACGAATATTTTCTAAAATGATAAATGATTCTGTGCCTGGAATAATTTTATAAGACTTAGATGGAATGTCATAATATTTTTTATTCCCATTTTCAACTTTATAGAATGAATTTGCTCCAGACGAAAGCATATCATAAATCCATTGTGCTGGTTTATTCCCAGCAGCTTCCATAGCTTTTACAGTTTCTGAAACTCCTAATGCATCCCAAGCTTCAAATGGTCCTAGTTCCCATGCAAAACCAGCATTCATTGCTGCATCTATTTTATATAATTCATCCGTAATCTCAGGAATACGATTACTTACATAAGCAAACAAACCATAAAAAGAAGTTCTGTAAAAATCTCCTGCTTTATCTTTTCCTGACAACAGAACTTTCATTCTGTCACGTAAATTATCAATTGTTTTTGTAGCCTCTAATGTTGCAAACTTTGCTTTTGCGGATGGTTTGTATTCCAATGTTTTTAAATCCAAAGAATGAATTTCTGATTTTCCACCAGCTCCCTTTACTTTTTTGAAAAAACCTTGCTCCGTTTTACTTCCTAGCCATTTATTTTCTACCATTTTAGAAACATAACTTGGAATTTTAAAGACATCAATAGCTTCATCTTTTGGACAACTAGCAGCAACGCCATTCGCAACATGAACAAGAGTATCTAACCCAACAACATCACATGTTCTGAATGTTGCTGATTTTGGACGGCCTAAAACAGGTCCAGTTAGTTTATCTACTTCGTCAATGGTTAATCCCATTTTTTCAACAGTATGAAATAAGCTCATGATTCCGTAAACACCAATTCTATTAGCAATAAAAGCAGGTGTGTCTTTACACAATACGGTTGTTTTGCCTAAATATAACTCGCCATAGTGGATTAAAAAATCAATTACTTCAGGCGAAGTTTTTGGAGTTGGAATGATTTCTAATAATCTTAAATAGCGTGGTGGGTTAAAAAAGTGTGACCCACAAAAGTGTTTTTGAAAATCTTCACTTCTACCTTCATTCATTAAATGAATTGGAATTCCAGAAGTATTGGAAGTAACTAAAGTTCCTGCTTTACGATATTTTTCTACATTTTCAAATACTTGCTTTTTAATATCCAAACGTTCAATTACAACCTCAATTATCCAATCACAGTTTGAAATATCTTTCATGTTATCATCAAAATTTCCTGTAACAATTCGTTTCGCAAATGCTTTACGATATATTGGCGAAGGATTTGATTTTAATGCAAATGCTAAAGCTTCGTCAACTATTTTATTACGTGATTTTTTATCACTTCCAGCATCTTTTGGTACAATGTCTAGCAATAATACTTCAACTCCAATGTTAGCAAAGTGGCAAGCAATACGGCTTCCCATAACGCCAGAGCCTAATATTGCAACTTTTTTAATACTTCTGTTCATATCT
>CAZJUY010000050.1:0-16760 GCA_964549315.1 uncultured Chitinophaga sp.
AACCCCCACGCCTTTCGGCACCAGATCCTAAGTCTGGCGCGGCTGCCAATTGGTTACATAAATTTGTATTGGTAGTAGGTAACCTAATTTGTAACCTAATTATTTATTTTGATTATCTTTTTTACCCCAGCCACCACTCCAGACCCAATAAATTACACCGCCAATAACAATAATTGAAATCCAACTAATACCATCATCTTTTTTCCTGTCTAAGTCTTCATCATCCATAGATTCAGACTCATCATATCTATTGTGTTGTGCAAAACAGTTTATGGTTGTAAAGGATAATATGCCCAACAATAATATGATTGAAAGTTTTACAATGCATTTTTTCATTCCTACTTATGGTAAAAATTCTTATACCCATTTTGTACAGTACCTGACCAACCTATTAATATAAGGTTTGTTGAAGAAATTGAATCTATATAGCCACCGTATGTGGAAAATGGTGGAGCATTTGTTTCTAGGTTTTCTTTTGGAAATAACCCTATTGGTATCACTTTCCAAGCATTTAAATACGTAGTTGTACCAGTACTTAACCAAATATTATCATACTTCTGCGGAGCGGGGTTAACAGCACCGAAATATAAACTAGATTTCAAATCCATATATGCTACAGCTTGTGAAGGGTGTGTAGTGTGGTCGTAGGTGGCAATCAAAGAGCCTCCACTCCAATTTTCAGTTTTATCCCAATACCATTTACCAACTAAAGCGGTTTCAGTTGCTGTCATGGTTGCAGTCGGAGTTGGTGCAGTAGTGGGACTAGGTGTTTTATCTTCTTTCTTACAACCAATACTAGTCAGCATAAGAAGTAATATTGATAGTGTTACTTGTTTCATTTTTTATGAATTAATGTTATTCAAATATATAAATATTTTTAATGGTAACAAATATGTTACCCTCTATGCTTGAGAAAAATTCCATTTTGCAATTACTTATTAGCTACATGGAGGATATACAATTTCTAAAGAGTCTTGGCGAAGAAATTGCCAAGATAAGAAAGAAGCAAAAGCTTACTCAGTTTGATTTGGCTTCACTAGCTAATATGGAAAAGCCTACCATTACGAGATTAGAAAGGGGTAGGACTAATCCAACTTCAAAAACTTTATTAAAGATTGCTACTGCATTAGGTGTCCCAGTATCTAGGTTATTTGCATTTCAGAAGAAGGTATAATCCAAGCTGAACTTCTACTACTTTCTTAGTTCAATATCTGATTTCTGGATTTTAAAATTCAAATTTAATTTAGCCACTAAAGTTTTTATGTTATTGAATTGCCAGTCTTCCATCAATGGATGACAAATTATTGTAATATCAAGTTTTGCGTGGTCTAGCTTATACCTGAAACATTTCTTGTCTTCTTCTATTACCCACTCTGGTAGCGCTGAAATCAGCAACCTATACTCTTTCTCATGCTCAAAAGATTCATCCTTTTTCATCCCAGCATATTTAATAGTTACAAGTTTTTGTTGTCTGACAAAAGGATTTAGTGGCAAGTAAGTAACTTTATCACCTAACAAAAACAATCTTCTTCCGTGTTCTGCTATAAATGCACTTGCCTTTTCAATAATAGCATCAAGCAAAGGTTTTAGTTCTATTTTTAAAGCAACTGAATGTGGACCAGAATAAATTTCCCACATTGCCATCGATTCTCGGTTTCCAAGAAACCAGCAATTTACAAACTGCGTTTTTTGGGCTAATATCACTTCATCTCTGAATGTTACATCTGCTACTTTTTTAGCATTAACCAACTTTCTTCTCTGGTTCAAAGGTAGAGCGGGGTTATAGTCCTTCATATCTGTAGACATTCCTTTCATCATTTCCCTTTGTCTCAAGAGGGATGTCCTCACTCCTTCAATAGGGTCTTTAAATGAATCCAATCTAGTAAAATGTAGTTCTCCTGTATAAAGGAAGTCCAGTAATTTATGTAAATCAATATATTTCCATAAGTACTTACCACTATTTGCATTAGGATGCTGTATGTCAACATCCCCCCATTCTTTAAAATTTCCCATGCTATTTGATTAAATTATTATACATAAAAGTATGCATAATCCTGATTACCCAAACTTTTATAGTTTAAACTTTTATTGGTTAAATTTGTAATGCAGTCAGGTGTTAACTTAAGTATAATCTTAATCTTGGTTCACATGAAAATGGAAATCACACCTGAGTTTCTTAGGGCACTTATTAGGCTGGTAACAGCTGTCACGATGCTCATCTTAGCTATTAGCTAAAGAACTCTCAGGAGCGAAGATTTGCAAAGAGCTCCTCCTGAGTATAACTGGGTCGTTATGCCTCCTGACTGTTACTTTTTACTTACCCTACTAACATTTTTATAACACGCTCACCTCCTGCGAACAGAGTTCAATTGTGGGAGAACAGGAGTAATGTAATTCACATTACGGGTTTGACCTATGTTGGTACAACACTGCGGGCTTACATTTATATAAAAATACATTAAGCCCCAGCAAATTGACTCACGCAGGTGAGCCTAGAGTTAACAGGCGGTGTAATTAGAGCTACTGAAATGACGAAACTGTAACAGATCAGTTTCAACTGCTGTGAAAGTGACTGAATGAAGTTGCTCTAAGGACAAGGTAGCCTGTTGTGAGCACTGATTCAGGAGCTGCATAAAACATGACAAACTGCATAGCATCTATGATATTATAGTGTTTGTTACTGATTATTTATTCTACAAATACTATAATAGTTTGGCGGGTTTTATGCTGACTGAAAGAAGTGAGAACTCATTATTTCCAAGTAAAAAAACCACCTACTAGAGATGGGATTTTACATGTCTGTTCTGTAAGCCGATTAAGGCTCTACTCTTAAATAAGCTGACATGAATACATTCACGTAATAATTAAATGGGGTTGAAATAAGTACTATTTCATAGGAGGCTTTCCAGCATCAATTAATTTTTGGTTAAGGGCATCTTTTTTTGCTTGTAAAACGGCAGGCTGAACAAAATAAAAATCAAACAGAGATTCAATTACATCTAATAACCATTCTGCTTCTCCTTCTTCTACCTCAACAATCTCTCCTGTTGAAGTACTCTTTATTGGGTGTGCCGCAAAGTTACCTATCTGCCTTACAGCATCTATGCTCTTAGATAAGTGGGATGGAAGAGAATTACTTGCAATAATCTGGTCAATTTCTTTTGCTAAATCACCTTTTTTTATTCCTGCTTTTTCTCTTAATATACTTTGTAGACATCTGCGGCTAAGTGCAGCACTTGCTTTAGGACTGAGGGTCTGGATAAGACAAGCTTCTTTATAGTCGCCAATAAATTGCGGCTCAACTTCTGTAGGAATTGGTGGTCTTGTTGAAGTGAGTGGTCTTATAAATTCATCAGAAGTTCTTTTGTAGGTTCCAATGATATTCATATGATGATTAGTTCTTTTTTCTCCTGAAGCCAACCTAATGATTAGTTTTTGGCAATTTTTATTAGGACAGTTCATTGATTCAATTGACCAATACCCATCTGAATCACGACCAATATACTCTTCATTGTAATTTGGATTGACTTCTACTGCACAGTGAGGACATTTCATAATATGATTTTTTAAAAGAATAGCTAAATTATAAATAAAAAATTATATGCAGAAATGTTTGGAAGTAAAAGGTATAACCACCATGGTACTTTTTCTACATTAACTGTCACACATATATTAGACTATATAAAATAGGTAGGGGTAGTAGAAGAAGTATTACGAGGGAGGGTCTTATTTACAAGGGACCCATAACACACTTACTTTCCTTCTGTAGCTATATAACGGAATCTAAAATAGGGCATGACAGTTAATTTGAATAAGTTTTCATTTAGTTTTCAAATAAGTGTAGTAGGTATTGTCCGCATTTATCTTTTTTGTATATTTGTAGCAGAGTATATTCTTTACTCCCTCAACTCAACACTCCAACTCAACATCAATCTCTCTTTGATAAATTAACCGTTTCACTCAAAGTTTATACGCACTATTTTTTCTACGTGACATAAGGTAGAACCCCAATAAAATCAACTCATACGCCAATTCTGCTCCCCTTCTTGGTGGTATAAGGTATGTCACAGTAAGGAATACGGAGAGTTAACTTAAAAAACAGATTTTATGAAAACTCACAAAACTAAAATTAGCTACATCAGTGAATGCTATGAAGATTACGGCACAGACATTAAGCTTCTTAAATTTAAATCCGCAATGGTGATGACTAGTTGTATCAAAAGGTACAAGAACAATATGCACAAGACTGCATCTTTGCCTCCATCTGCTAGAAATTTACTAGATTATTTAATTCAAGTAATGAATGCGGACAATGAAATACAAAACTCCGCACTATTAAGACAGAGTTATATTAGTTTTATGAAAAAATCTTGTAGCATGGATTGCAAAGAAGAAACTATTAACAAAGGGTTTCAGCTACTAAAGGCAAATGATTTGCTAATTTCATTCAAAAATAAAAGAGGACTATATACTGTTAATCCTTTGTACTTTTATTGTGGAACAGAAGCTAAGCGAAAAAAGCTAATCAAGAGATTATTAAATTTGACTTCTGAAAAGCAATATGAATTAACAAATCTTAAAAGTGCACTAAAAATTTAGAAAGTTGAGATGAAATGGAGGGGCACTTACCCCCTCTCTCATTTCATCTATTGTGTTAACTTATTCTTTAACACATTCATTTCATTAGCAACTCTTGAATCTAGCATCCTAGCATATATTTTTGTAGTATTAATAGAAGCATGAGACAGCATTTTAGAAACGGCTTCAAGACTTACACCATTAGAAAGTGTGATAGTTGTTGCAAATGTATGGCGGGCATGGTGACTCGATAATTTTTTATCAATTCCACAGATGTCAGAAATCTCTTTCAAGTAAGCATTCATTTTTTGATTACTTAAAAACGGCAATAAATATCCATTTTTGTTTTCCTTGGGGTAGGCTTTGTACTTCTCTAATATTTCCATTGCTTTTGGAAGTAAAGGTACATTTACTGAGCTGTGAGTTTTTTGTCTATATGTTTTTATCCACAATACGTTTTCAGAATCACTCACAATGTTTCTACAAGTTAGTACACGTGCATCACAATAAGCTAATCCAGTATAACATTGAAATAAGAACATATCTTTAACTTGTTCAACTCTTTTTGTCGAAAAAGGTTTATTACTAATTATGTCTAGTTCTTTTTGAGTTAAATAACCTCTGTCAATTTTCACCAACCTTGCTCTGTAACTTAAAAATGGGTCAACTTGAATCCACCCATTTGCAATAGCAATACGGATTATTTTTTTGAAATTTTTTATATACTTGATAGTAGTATTATTAGCTATACTTTTTTCAGCCCTTAAGAAGTGGTCAAATGAAGATATAAATTCACTATTAATTTCAGATAGGGGATAATTAGTAGTAGTATATTTTTTCAAAACAAACTCTCTGAGGTGCTTCAAACAGGTTTGATACATTTCATAAGTTCTGTATGCAAAATCTTTGTTCACTAGCTGTTTTACTTTAGAATTATGCTCTTCAAAAACCACAAACACGTTTTTTTGTGATTTCATATTTGCATCATTACCTAGTAACATTTTTTTAATTGCATTAGCTGTTATTACTGAATTAGATTCTTCAAGACTTCTGTACGCTTCATAAATATCATTCTTGATTTTAGATATATATTCATTTGTACTTTGAGCATCTCTTGTTGAGCCCTTGACTAATCCCTTAGAAGATTCCCATTTTTCTTGAAAAACACTTTTTCTTAGAGCAAGTTCTGCTCTGGCGCCATCAACAGTAATCCTACAATAAATGGATGCTTTGCTTTTCTTATCAAGCTTATTTTTTCTTATCCAAAACAAAATACTCAGTGACTTTATCATTTTACCTCCTTGTTTAGTTTTTTGCTAAACCATAAGGGGTTGTATAGTAACAAATAAAGTAGGTCTAAGAATATTAGGTGACAAATTAGGTTACATGTATCTGATAATTTATAAGTGTAACCTAATATGTATCTTTTTATTACTAAATAGAGAATCTTTTGAAGGGTTAAGAAACACAAAACCCCTGATTTATCAAGGGTTTAATGTGTTGCTTGTGCGGATGAAGGGACTCGAACCCCCACGCCTTTCGGCACCAGATCCTAAGTCTGGCGCGGCTGCCAATTACGCCACATCCGCAGCTATATTTGAAATTGGAGCACAAAGATATTGTTTTTATTGAAAAAATAGAGTTTGAAGCATATTTTTTTAATCATAACCTTTTAAGCAATAATTACGTTAGAAAGCACTGTCGCCTTATTTTTTGAGCACAATATATTTTATGAAAAAAACTTTACTCTGTATTCTCTCCGTTTTTTTGTTTTATACTTCAGTTTATTCTTCCAAAAATAAAAATATAGATTCTCTCGAAGCTCTTTTAAATACTCAAATTCATGATACTATTCGTGTTAAAACGATGAATCAGATTAGTTTTGAATATTCATCAGCAGGAGAGTTTGAGAAGGCCTTAGAACAATCAAAAAAAGCGCTACGAATTGCTCAAACTGCAAAAGATACTTTAGGAATAGGAGATAGTTATAATAATATTGCCAACAGCCTTTTGCGTTTAGGTAAATATGATAAAGCTCTAGAACATTTTTTATTGGCGATAAAGAGTTTTGAAGTGGTTAATTATCAAAAAGGTTTAGGAAATTGTAAAGTTGGTATTGGTGTGATTTACTATTATCAAAAGAATTACGATAAAGCAATTGCATATTACAGTCAAGCCATTATAATTTATAAATCGGTTGACTCAAAAAAAGGAATGGCTGGATGTTATAATAATTTAGGTGAAATATATCGTTTGCAACAAAAGTTTCCATTGTCATTAGAATGTTATAAAGAAGCATTGAAAATTAATGAAGAAGTGAATAATAAAAAAGGAATCGCAACAGCCCTTGGTAATCTGGGAAATGTGTATTACGATTTAAAAAACTTTGGAAAAGCATTAGAATATTATCTTAAATCAATTGAAATAAAAAAAGAGATTGGAAACAAACAAGGTTTGGCGCTTACTTTAAATAATATTGGTAGTATCTACAAAACCCAAAAAAAATATGATGAAGCACAAAATTATTCTACTCAAAGTTTGGTTTTAGCAAGAAGTATTGATTCAAAAGAAGACATCAAGCAAGCGTATTTGAATCTATCAGAAATATTTGCATTTAAAGGCAATCATAAACTTGCCTATGATTATTATCATTTGTATAACAACATAAAAGACTCCCTTTCTCAAACACAAAGTAATGAAGAGATTCATGAGATGCAGGCGAAATACGAAACAGAATTAAAAGACAATGAAATATTGCTGTTAAATAAAAACAAAGAAGTGCAAGATGCAGAGCTAAAAAAGAAAAACATAATTATTTGGGCGGGGCTTTTGGGCTTAATTCTAGTGTTTTTACTTTCATTAAATATTTATAGAAATTATAGAAATAAACGAAAAGCAAATGAATTATTAGCAAGTAAAAATTTAGAAATTGAAATGCAAAAATCTTTGTTGGAAGAAAAAAACAAAGACATTACCGATAGTATTCGCTATGCACAACGAATACAAGAAGCTATTTTACCACCTGAAGATATCTTAAAAAATATTTTACCCGAGCATTTTATTTTATACAAACCCAAAGATATTGTAAGTGGTGATTTTTATTGGGCAGAACAATGGGGTAAACAAACCTTAATTGCAGCAGTAGATTGTACGGGGCACGGTGTTCCTGGCGCATTTATGAGTATTGTGGCAGCTAATCTATTGAATGAAGCAGTTGTAGAACATGGTTTAACACAACCGGGAGCTATTTTAAATAGTGTAAGAAAAGGGTTGGCGAAAATTTTGAGAAAAAAGCAAGATGATTCTCAAATAAAAGATGGGATGGATGCAGCATTAATTTCTTTGAATAGAGAAAATAATGAATTGCAATTTGCTGGTGCATACAATCCTATGTGGCTTGTTAGGAATAAACAATTGATAGAAATAAAAGCAGATAAAATTCCGATTGGCGTTGGTTTGCACGATGAAGACAAGCCTTTTTCTAATCAAACAATTCAATTGCAAAAAAACGATTGTGTTTATATTTTCACAGATGGTTATGCCGACCAGTTTGGTGGTGAAAAAGGTAAAAAATTCAAATACAGTGGATTAAAAGAAATTCTGATAAACAATTCAAATGATTCTATGAATCAACAGCAACAGGTTTTGCTAACTACGATTGAAAAATGGAAAGGTAACCTTGAGCAGGTAGATGATATCCTTGTTATTGGTATTAAAATATAGCCTTTCATTTTTCACCGAACTAAGTGTGACTAGGCCCTGGTTTGTGTGCAAGTCAGTCTGAGCTGGTCGAAGACTCTGGGCAGCATTATTAAAGTATTATTCTTTTAATGAGATTTTATTTCTTCCCACACACTTCGACTGGGCTCTCCGAAGGAATTCTATGGACAGTGTGACCACGCTCTGGTTTGAATATAAAGATTCCCCTCTTGAGCTCAGAGTGAAAAATAAAAACATATCAACAATCAATGGCATTTCGTTGATAATATATTCCCAATCCAAGCGATTTTAATTTTATTTTTGTTTGTCAAAATAAAATTATGCTTACAATAAATCCTAAAGAAGTTAAAACAGCAGAACTGCATGGTTATTTGCTTGGAGCAGTTGCTCCTCGTCCTATTGCTTTTGCAAGCACTGTTGACAAAGATGGTAATCCCAATTTAGCTCCTTTTAGCTTTTTTAATGTATTTAGCGCAAATCCTCCAATTGCTATATTTTCTCCTGCACGTAGCGGAAGAACAGGTCAAACCAAACATACATTTGACAATATCAAAGAAGTGCCGGAAGTAGTAATTAATATGGTTAATTATGATATGGTACAGCAAACAAGTTTGGCAAGTACCGAATATCCAAAAGGGGTAAATGAATTTGTAAAAGCAGGTTTTACGGCTGTTGCATCCGAAATGGTAAAACCTTTTAGGGTAAAAGAATCACCAGCACAATTAGAATGTAAAGTAAAACAAGTGATTGAACTTGGCGAACACGGTGGAGCAGGAAACCTAATTATTTGCGAAGTAGTACTCATTCATATTGATGAAAAAGTATTGGATGATAAAAAACAAATTGACCCGAATAAAATTGATTTAGTAGCTCGATTGGGAGCAAATTGGTATAGCCGCACAAATGGAGATGCACTTTTTGAAGTAGCTAAACCATTAATGAATCTTGGAGTAGGAGTAGATGCCATTCCTGAAGGAATAAAAAAATCGGATGTATTAACCGGCAATAATTTAGGTCAACTTGGTAATATAGAGCATTTGCCTAGTGAACAAGATATAATAGCATACCGTAATTCAGGTGCAATTAACGAGGCATTTGAAATGTATGCAGGCAATCACGAAAAACTAAAAAATCAATTGCATCATATTGCAAAAGGTTTGTTGGAAAATAATAAAGTAGAAGAAGCATGGAAAGTGCTTTTATCAATTAATAACAATTAAAAAAAATAAAACAATGGACGTTACAGGAATTTTAAAAGTAAAAAGCGAAACACAACAAGTATCAGAAAAATTTAAAAAAAGAGAATTTGTTATTACAGAAAACTCTTCGCAATATCCACAACACATTTCTTTTCAATTGACACAAGATAAATGTGGATTGTTAGACCAATACAATATTGGCGATGAATTAAAAGTACATTTTAATTTACGTGGAAGAGAATGGACTGACCCACAAGGAAAAGTAAAATATTTTAATTCATTAGAAGCATGGAGAATAGAAGGAGGAAGCGCTGGAGCATCTAATAATTCATCTGCTGCAAGTGTAAATGATGTAGCTACATTTACTACTGCTTCACAAGAAGATGATTTGCCATTTTAATTAAATTTGAATTTTACTAAACAAAAAATCTGAACCGAAAGGTTCAGATTTTGTTGTTTTAATACAAGAAAAAACTAAGATATGTCGTTTGATTCTAGAGTAGGTAGGGTGCTGAGTATGTTTAAGTCTCACGGGGAACCTGTAAAAGTTAAAATGAAGTCAAAATCAATAAAACCTTTTATTGCAATTGTTGCTAGTTTTAAATTTGATGGAATAGACGATACTGTGACATTTCAAAGAGTAGCAGAAACTATTTTTCCTGATGAACATGAAGGAGTAAAAAATGAAACGTGGACAACCTACATTAAAAATGTTAAGGATGCAGATTTAATTTAAAATATTTTAGTTTTTATTCAGTTTGACCTGGTGAACTGCGTTTTTGCTTTAGCGTTGATTATTTCTTTTTTCCTTTATTTAATTGCTTCGTCTTTTTTTCTTCCGGTAAATAATTCTCTTTGGAAACTATTTTTTTTCCTGTTCTGCTTTCAAGTTCTCGTCTTGCATTACCTGCAACAGCACCACCTTGTTTAGCTGCTTTATGGTTTTGTATAAATCCTTTTGGGTTTTGAGTCTTTACTATTTCAGTTGTCGAAGCCTCACCAAGCATTGAAAAAATTAATTCAAGGTCAGTCATGTGGTCTCTGAGATTTTGGCTTTTTAGTCCTTTTATTTTTTTGTATTGAGAAGGTGTTAAACCAAAAGTTGCTTTTGAAATCTCTGCGGTTAAAATTGCGTATTCTTTTTGCTCCTTCACACCTCTGTTTTTCCATTCTTCGGTCAACTCTTCACGTATTGCGATGCTACGCATTCGTTTTTCAATCCAGTCATCTGGATAGCCTTTGAGTTTATATAGTTCTCTTGTTCTTTGTGTTGCTAACTCCGGGTTTTCAATTTCATCTAATCTGTCTGAACCCACTTGTGCTAACCAAAGTTTAAATGGCTCAGCTTTCGGTGATGGAATAGATTGAATTATACGCAAAAGTCCTTTTGTGTCGGCTGCTTGTACTTTACGTCTTTTTCCGTCTGCTGCTTCCATTTCAACTAGGGTACAAATTGTACCCCAGTTGCTTTTAAGCAACTGGTCTCGGCTCAACATTCTTTTTATATATTGCTTTACATCCGCACTGTCGGTGAGCACTTCAACAACGTCTTGAACAGAAAAATACCATTTCTGATTGTTTTCATCCCAAATTGAGCGTATTTGTTTACTCTCAAATAATTTAATGCTACTCATAAGGCAAATTTAAGAATAAAATGTAATTTTTGAATGGATCGGAAAAAGGGACGCTTAAAATAGTAATATCAAGTCGAGACGCCTTGTTAAAAAAGACGAAGCGGGACGCTTCGCCTAACGGGGTGTAACCTGTGTTATAAGCCGTTTATTTTTCTGTCGTCTTAATTAGTTTTCCGTTTTCGTAAAATTCTTCCATTAATAATTTTCCTGAATTGTCGAAGTATTGCCAAGTTCCTATTTTCTCTAGATTTATCCAATGTCCACTAAAAATTGATTCGATTTTTTTCGGATCATCGTCATATTGTCCTTTTAGAACAAGTATTCCGTTTTCGTTCCATTCTTTGTATTCGCCAGCATAAACGCCAGCTACCCAATTAGACTCTAAACTCTTTTTACCGTTACAATGGTAATTTATTATGTGTACTTTTTCTTTTGCATTAGGATTAAACGGACTGTATTTCAATTGTCCATTTTCACAATATTCCTCAACATAGTCTAGGCTTGGAGTAACTCCAACTTCTTTCTTTTTTAATTTTCCATTATGATAATAAGTTTTTGTAACGCAAGTGTCTGTCGGGCATATACGAACTGTTTTAACTTTGCCGTCAGAATACCATTCATTATGTATATATTTCAGTTCCGTCCCGTCTGCAGGCCAAACTAATTCATTTTTTAATTGTCCGTTTCTATACCAACTTTTCTCTGTTCCCGAAGGTCTGTTATTTAAAATTGTCTTATCAAGGGCTTTTTGTTTTTTCGATTTGTCATAGTAAACTATCCAGTGTCCGTCTTTAAAATTCTTTATAATGTATGTTGTGTCTTCAGGTTCATAAACTGAAACTTTAATTTTAGAAGTGTCAGAAATAAATAGCTCTACTGTTTGAGAAAACAAAAGTGTCGGGAGGAAGATAATTAATAATAGAATTAGTCTTTTCATAAATGGCTTATAACTTGCGGATTAGCGCAACTCCCTTTTCTAATTTGCTGGTTACTAATGGTTTATTTATCCGTTTTAAAACGCTTAAAACCGTTTTTAATGTTTAATGTCGTTTTTTGGGAATTAAATTACCCCTAATAATTTAAGAGCTAAATTATAAAAATAAGTTAATGCTAAAAATTATTATGAAGGTATTTTTTCGTAGGTAATAAAATCGTGTGGGTATTTATTTTTTTCGTCAGTTATGCCTGCTGTTCTTTCTGTTTCTTTCCATTCATTAAAGTTAATTTCAGGAAAAAAAGCATCGCCTTCAAAATGGTGTTTTATTTTTGTAAGGTAAATTTTATCGGCTAAATGCAGGCTTTGTTTGTATATTTCTGCTCCGCCAATAATAAAAATTTCGGTATCGTTATTTTGTTTTGCTCTTTCAATTGCACTTTCAATTGTATTACAAACAATTGCTCCAGAAGCGTTATAATCTTTTTGCCGTGTAATTACAATATTTGTTCGGTTAGGTAATGGACGAAATTTTTCTGGTATCGATTCGTAATTTTTTCTTCCTGTAATGATGGTATGTCCGGTAGTTTTTTCCTTAAAATATTTCATGTCGGCAGGTAAATGCCAAATAAGTGTATTGTCTTTTCCAATTACATTGTTTTCTGCTACGGCTACTATTAGGGAGATCATTTTATTTAGTAATAAGTTCAAAATTCAAAGTTTAGACAAAGTTTAAAGTTCAAAGTTTAAAGTTAGTACTTTGAACTTTTACACTTTGAACTTTCCAACTAACTACACCGCAACAGCAGCTTTGATATGTGGATGTGGGTCGTAATTTTCTAACGTGAAATCTTCAAACTTAAATCCAAAAATATCTTTTACATCAGGGTTAATTTTTAATGTAGGCAATGGTCTAAAATCTCTTGATAGTTGAAGTTTAGCTTGCTCAATATGGTTTGAATACAAATGTGCATCGCCTAATGTGTGAATAAATTCACCTGGTTTTAAATTGCAAACTTGTGCCATCATTAAAGTAAGAATTGCGTATGAAGCAATATTAAAAGGAACACCTAAAAAAATGTCGGCACTGCGTTGATATAATTGGCAACTTAATTTTCCGTCAGCAACATAAAATTGAAAAAAAGCATGACAAGGAGGTAATTTCATTTTGTCTATTTCTCCCACATTCCATGCACTCACAATCATTCTTCTGCTATCAGGATTATTTTTTATTTGATTAACTACTTGAGTGATTTGGTCAATTGTTCTGCCATCGGCTGCTTGCCAACTACGCCATTGTGAACCATAAACAGGTCCAAGATTTCCGTTTTCATCTGCCCATTCGTCCCAAATACTTACACCATTATCTTTTAAATACTTAATATTTGTTTCGCCTTTTAAGAACCAAAGCAACTCATGCAAAATAGATTTTAAATGCAATTTTTTTGTGGTAAGCATTGGAAATCCTTCTGCTAAATCAAAACGCATTTGATAACCAAAAACACTAATGGTTCCTGTTCCTGTTCTATCTGTTTTGGTTGCACCTATGTCTAAAACATGGCGCATTAAATCGTGGTATTGTTTCATTTTTATAATTGCAAAAATTTACAATACAAAAATAGTGAACCCAAGTTTGAATAAGGAAAAATGAGAGTTTAAGTTTTCAAATTATATCAACATGCCTACAATAGTGGCAGTAAATAAGGATGCAATTGTTCCGCCAATCAATGCTTTTATTCCTAATTGAGAAAGCATACCTCTTTTTGTTGGAGCAAGCGAACCAATTCCACCAATTTGAATTCCAATGGAAGCAAAATTTGCAAAGCCGCACAAAATATAAGTAGCAATTATTATTGATTTCTGTTCTGCAAATACTTGCATGGTTTGCATTTTTCCAAGCGTAGTGTAGGCAACAAATTCATTTAAAATTGTTTTTTCACCTAATAATTGCCCAACAAGAACCATATCTTCTTTACAAACACCCATCAAATAAGCAAGAGGTGCGCAGGCATATCCCAATAAAAATTGTAATGAAAAGCCATTGTATGCTCCATGTGTAAATGATATTACCCATGTGTTTAATCCTGTCCACTCACCAATCATATCTCTCATTACATAATTTACCATTGCAATTAAAGCAATAAATACAAGTAACATAGCGGCTACATTTGCAGCAAGTTTTAATCCTTCAATTGTTCCATTAGCAATAGCTTCAAGTGCATTGCCTCCAATTTTTTCTTTTGATATTTCAAGATTGCTGTTAATCTCTTCGGTTTGTGGCATCAATATTTTTGCAGCAACCACAGCAGCAGGTGCACTCATTACAGATGCAGCTAATAAATGTTTAGCAAAAAATAAACGTTGTACTGGGTCATCTCCTCCTAAAAAACCAATGTATGCAGCCAATACGCCTCCGGCAATAGTTGCCATACCACCAGCCATTAAACAAAGCATTTCTGATTTGTTCATATTAGCAATGTATGGTTTAACTAAAAGAGGTGCTTCTGTTTGTCCAAGAAAAATATTTGCAGCTGCAGCCAAGCTTTCAGCTCCAGATAGCTTCATAAATTTACTCATTACCCAAGCAAATCCGTAAACTATTTTTTGTAAAACCCCCAAGTAAAAAAACAAACTTGTTAATGCTGAAAAGAATAAAATTGTAGGTAAAATTTGAAATGCAAAAACAAACCCGACCGATTCTGTGTTTACTAATCCTCCAAAAACAAAATCGGAACCTTCTTTAGTAAATGCTAATACTCTTACAAAAAAGTTGGAGCATGCTTCAAAAATATGTTGTACAAAAGGAACTTTTAAAACACCTATTGCAAATATTAATTGCATTAACAAACCAGAACCAACTAATTTCCAAGATATTTTTTTTCTGTTGTTGCTAAATAAATAAAGAATTAGAATCAAAACTATCATTCCAATTAGGCCTCTAATTATAGAAACAAAATTTGTACTGCTTTCTTGTATGATTGATTGGTAGCCAAATTTGTAGGTGATTCCTTTTTCTTTCAACACAAGACTTTGTAGATTACACGTATCGATTTTATAGGTGCGAATTATTTTTTGTGATACTAATCCATTTGTAGAAACTCTTGTTACTTCTTTGTTGTTTTTATAATAAATAACATAAGGGATTTTGGTTGCTTCATCTACCGTATAGGAGGTAGAGTCCACATCACTAATTAATGGTTTTAAGTCATAGGTGAATATTAAGTTGCTATCTTTTAATTCCCAATTACCAGAAGCTTTGATGTTCTCTAGTTCAATTGAATAATGAAAATTATTGGCTTTATTTTTGTTAGAAATATAAAGAGTATCAGTTGTTTGTGTTTTTTTTACGGTATTGCCTATACTATCTTTTATGGAAATAAAAGTCCATTTTTTTTCTAAATGTTCTTTAATTGTTGGCTTGTTTGAACAAGAAAAAAGAGTGGCAATTATTACTAACAACAAGGAATACAAAAAATGTTTCATTATAGGCGTATTTATTGTCAAATATATTAATATTTTCATTTGAATTCGAAGATAAACTTGTATTAACTTTGTAGAAACCAAAATCATTCATTATGAAAAAAATAATTTTTTCTGCAATGGCTATCATGTATAGCGTTTCAGTATTCTCGGGGGCAGACAATGAGTTTGTTTTAAAAAGCCAATCGTCAGATGGCTCAAAATGTTTTGACGAAAATTCACATCTAATAAATATTGGTGTTGCTTTTGGAGGAATAGGATATTATAAATATCCCGGAGGTGGTACTTATAAGCGTTCTCCAAATTTTAATTTCAGTTATGAGCAACCCTGGAAGCAAAAACTTGGGCCGGGCTATTTGGGTGTTGGAGCTTATGGTAGTTTTCAATCAGAAGGTTATTCTAACTATTATTATTCAAGTTATGATTTGAATAGATATTCCTATGAGCATCATTGGACAAGAATCACGATTGCAGGAAGAGCAGCCTACCATTGGGATGTTCTAAATTCAGAAAGAGCAGAAGTTTATGCCGGAGTTTTAATAGGAGCAAGATTCAGCTTGTATAATTACGAAACAAATGATCCTAATCCGTCAAAAGGTTCTTATCGGGTAACAAATTCATTTGCTTATCCTGCCTGGGGCGCTTTTGTTGGTGCGCGATGGTATTTCGTAAAAAATGTTGGCTTATTTGCTGAGGCAGGGCACGGTATTTCAAATGTTACCGGAGGATTTACATTTAAATTTTAAATTAAAGCGCAAAGTTTTTCAATATTTTTTTCGTTAGAGAAAGAGTCGAATAAGATTCTTTCTCTTTCTTTTTTTGAAATAGACTCAAATGTTTTTTTGAATAACAAATTTATAGCATCAATAAATTCAGTACTAGAGTTTTCAATTGTACATAAACTTTCTAGTCCAGTATTTTCAACCATTGGAGAGTTTACAATACAATGTTTGCCATTAAATAATGCAGCAAGTAGTTTTAATTTTATTCCAGTAGCTTGAAAAGTTGGTAAAATATTTATTTGTGCATTTTTGATTAATTCATCAATTTCAGAAGTACTGATGTTTGCTTTTAATTCAATGTTTTTATATTTGTTAATACTTTCTATTAATTCATTTGATGGTTTTCTTCCTGCAATAATTAATGGAATTTTTGTTTTTGAGAATACCTCATTAACTAAAAATAAAGCTGCTTCATTGTTTTCTCCTACTCCTA
>CAZJUY010000051.1:0-16704 GCA_964549315.1 uncultured Chitinophaga sp.
CTAATTTTGTTTAATCAATTTGTTTCGCTCATCTGCGATAGAAATAATATCATTTATTGTTTTATAAAAATCTTCTATTCTTGGTTTCCCAATCTTGTTTTCAATTTCAAAATTAAAATTACGTACAATTTTTTTTGCAAGCTCTTTATTTTCTTTTCCTTTTTGGGTTAGTACAATTTTAACTTTTCTTTTATCCTCTTTATCCGATTTGCGGATTATTAATTTTTCTTCTTCTAAGGTTCTTATTATCCTCGACAATGAAGTACTTTCCATTCCTAGTTTGGGTGCAATGTCTGAAGCATAAGAACCATCGTTGCTATCAATGTTTAGCAAAAAATGACCTATTGCAATGCTTCCTCCATATTGAGTGGCTTCGGCATTATACATTCTGCTGATAATTTGCCAAGCTGTTTTTAATTTAGAATCAATTGTTTCGGTATGCTTTTTTGCCATTGGGCACAAATATATAACAAAAAATATTTATTATGCAAGCATAATAAATATTTTTTAAAGAAAGTGACATAAATCATCTTTCTCCAATTTGTTGGCGCCACATTGCGTAGTATAATCCTTTTTGTGCAAGCAGATCTTCGTGTTTGCCAGTTTCAATTATTTTTCCCTTTTCAAGGACAATAATTTTATCAGAATGCATGATGGTGCTTAATCTGTGAGCAATAAGTATAGTTATTTGGTTTTTATTTTTAGATAATTCCCTAACTGTTTTAGATATTTCCTCTTCTGTTAAAGAATCTAGAGAAGACGTTGCTTCATCAAATACTAGTAAGCTTGGCTTGCGAAGCAATGCTCTAGCAATAGATAATCGTTGTTTTTCGCCTCCAGAAACCTTCACTCCACCTTCACCAATCATTGTATCAATCCCTTTGTCAGCTCTTGCCAATAGGTTTTGACAAGCGGCTTTTTCTAAAACCTCCATACATTCTTGATCAGTAGCATTAGGGGCAACAAATAATAAATTTTCTTTGATGGTGCCTGCAAAAAGCTGAGTATCTTGCGTTACAAATCCAATTTGCGAGCGTAATAAATCTAAATCTATCTGCGTGCTTTTGCTTTCGTTGTATCTAATCTCTCCTTCTTGAGCCTGATAGAGTCCTACTAGTAATTTTACAAGTGTTGTTTTTCCAGAGCCAGAAGGACCAACAAAAGCAATTGTTTCTCCTTTTTCTGTTTGAAAAGTGATATCATCTAACGCTTTTGTATTAGCTGTTTGGTGCTTAAAACCGACATTTTTAAATTGTAATTTTTCAATTGAATGAATAGAAATTGGATTTTGTGGCTTTTCTTCTTTTGGCGTGTCTAGTATCGTTTTAAAATTTTCTAAAGATGCTTCTGCTTCTCTATATGTAATTATTATATTTCCTAATTCTTGCAAAGGACCGAAAATAAAGAAGGAATAAATTTGAAGAGAAAATAATTCTCCTAATGTTAACGTTTCTCCAAAAACAAGATAAAGCAAGAAAAATAAAATACTGCTTCTTAATAAGTTTACTAGCGTCCCTTGTATAAAACTTATGCTACGTATATATCTTACTTTTTTTAATTCAAGTCCAAGGATTTTAATAGTTGTTGTATTTAATCTTTCAATTTCTTGTTCTGCTAAACCTAAACTTTTTACCAATTCAATATTTCTTAACGATTCCGTTGTTGATCCTGCTAATGCAGTAGTTTCACCGACAATTTTTTTCTGAATTTTTTTGATACGCTTGCTTAAAGCTGATGTAATAAACCCAAGAATAGGAACAGCAGCAAAATAGAAAACTGCGATTAACCAATGAATTTTTATAGCGTAAATCATCACAAAGACAACACCTACAAGCGATGTAAATAATATGCTTACAAAAACGAAAATTAATTTTTCTGTATCTACCCTTACCTTCTGAAGTTTACCGAGTGTTTCACCGCTACGCTGGTCTTCAAATACTTGATAAGGTAATTCTAATGAATGTTTTAATCCATCAGAATAAATTTGAGCACCCAGTTTTTGAGTAATTACATTTACATAGTAATCTTGAAAATTTTTTGCAATACGTGATACCATAGCTGTTCCCATCGACAATAAAATTAAAATACCAACACCTTTAATAAACTCTTCTTTTGAGTATTGGTTGTATTTCATTGCATAATCATCTACAATCAATTTAAAAACATAAGGATCTAATAAAGAAAATAGTTGATTTATTGCTGCAAGCAAAAGCGCAAGAAAAATCAGCCATTTGTAATTTTTTAAATATTGAATTAATAGTCTCATAAATGAATCTTTAGAGATACAAAGTTACATTTATATTAAATGTATGTACATGCATTTTAATTGAACTTGAATTTGCTTTTTCTATTCAAATAGCTTAATTTTGATTTCGATAAACACAAGCAATTGACCGCTGAAAATATTAAAATACTAGACGAAATTGAAACCGAATCCCTTTTTGTTAGAATGCGAAGCGATGGGATTATTGAGTTTGAGAATAAAGATGTGGACGAGATGACACTGGAACACATTTATTCTGCAAATGAAGCTGCCGCAAAAATTTCGAATTATACACCTTCTTTAAATTTAATAATTTTGAAAAATTTTGTGAATGTTAGCCCAGAAGCAAGATCATATGCTGCCAGTGAAGAAAGCAATAAATATACAATTGCCGATGCCTTTATAATAGAATCACAGGCTTTAAAAATTGTCGGAAATTTTTATATCAGATTTAACAAGCCTAAGCGACCAACCAAAATTTTTAATACCGAATTAGAAGCACTTAAATGGCTGAATTCATTTAGACAAAATGATTAAGGAAAAAACAAACATCATTCAAAAACTTAATTTTGATTTTTATTCTGTTGCATTGTGTGACGATGGTTTGTTTTATATCCATGTAGAAGGAAATAAAGAGATTGATGTGCAGCACGTAAAAGAAATAGTAGATGCAATTGAAAAATTAGGAAAGGGAAAAATATATCCATTATTAATGATTGTTGGAGAATACACCTTACCAACTCCGGAAGCTAGAGCATATATTGCAACCGCAGAATCTGACCCATATGCATCGGCAGAAGCATATGTAGTAAAATCGCTATCACAAAAATTAGTAGGAAATGTTTTTTTAAGTTTTAATAAACCAGCCCGCCCAACCAAAATTTTTAATTCAGAGGATAAAGCTATTGAATGGTTAAAAACATTTTTATAGGAATATTTCTAATTTGCTTTTGTTAAAAATATAAAATAAAAGCTGACATTATTGCATAACAATACATTTGGTACTACCTTTGCCCTGTTATTTTCAAATTTTAAAAAAACTATTTTATGGAAATGAAAAATTTTAATGGTTTCAATTATGTTCAATCGGAACAAGAAACTGCTGCAATGTCGAAAACATTTATGTCAAATGTTTTTTCTTGGATGTTTGCTGCACTTGTAATTACAGGGGTGGTAGCATACATGTTTGGCACTAATATGGAATTACTTAGTTTGCTTGTGGCAGAAAAAGGATTTTCGGCTCTAGGTTACGTAGTGCTTTTTGCTCCATTGGCTTTTATTTTAGTAATCAATTTCGGCTTTGAGCGTTTGTCATTGCCTATGATTGTATTTTTGTTTGCTTTGTATTCACTTGCTATGGGAATGAGTTTGAGTTTTATTTTCGTAGCTTATGCGCATGCATTTATTTATCAAACATTTTTTATCTCTGCAGGTGTTTTTGGTTTAATGGCCATTTTAGGATACACTACAAAAACAGATTTAACTAAGCTGGGCACAATTTTAATGATGGCATTATTTGGTGTTATAATAGCTTCAGTAGTTATGATGTTTACTGGTGGCGACACATTTATTATTGATGTATTATGTGTTTTTATCTTTACTGGTCTTACAGCTTATAAAGTACAAATGTTAAAACAATTAGGCAGCCAAGCCTCAGTAGATACTGTTCAAGGTAGAAAATTAGCAATTTGGGGAGCATTGAGTTTATACATTACTTTCATCAACTTGTTTTTAACTTTACTTCGTTTATTTGGAAGAAAAGATTAATATTCTCACAACTTATTGTGAATAAAAAGAGGAAATCAAATGATTTCCTCTTTTTATTTGTAATTACATTTGAATTATACTTTTAACAATAAAAATAAATTTTATGAAAGCATACATTTTTCCAGGACAAGGTTCTCAATTTTCAGGGATGGGTAAGGATTTATACGAAAATAATCCCATTGCAAAAGAAATGTTTGAAAAGGCAAATGATATTCTTGGCTTTAGAATAACAGATATTATGTTTTCAGGAACAGATGAAGAACTCAAGCAAACAAAAGTAACCCAACCTGCTATTTTTTTACACTCGGTAATTTTAGCAAAAACATTGGGTGATAGCTTGCAACCGAATATGGTTGCAGGACACAGTTTAGGTGAATTTTCAGCTTTGGTAGCAAATCAAACATTGTCATTTGAAGATGCTTTAGTTTTGGTTTCAAAACGTGCAATGGCAATGCAAAAAGCGTGTGAACAAAACCCAAGTACAATGGCTGCTGTTTTAAATTTAGATGAAAAAATTATTGAAGGCATTTGTGCGGAAATAACTCAAAGCGGAGAAGTTGTAGTTGCTGCAAATTATAATTGTCCCGGACAATTAGTAATTTCTGGAACTATAAATGGAATAAATATAGCTTGTGAAAAAATGAAAGCTGCAGGAGCAAAACGTGCATTGGTATTACCTGTGGGTGGTGCTTTTCATTCTCCCTTAATGCAACCTGCTGCTGTAGAATTAGAAGCAGCAATAAATGCAACCACTTTTAATCAACCAATTTGTCCGGTTTATCAAAATGTAACAGCTGCTGCTGTTTCAAATCCTACTGATATTAAAGCAAATTTAATTTTACAGTTAACTGCTCCTGTAAAATGGACGCAAACTATTCAGCAAATGATTGCCGATGGCGCATCTCAATTTATTGAAGTTGGTCCAGGAAAAGTATTACAAGGATTGGTTAAAAAAGTGAACCCACAAGCAGAAGCAATAAGTGCATAATTATTTCGTTTCTATAAAACGTAAATGAAAAAAATAGTTTTAATAACAATTACCTTTTTTTCAATAGTTGATGCTAAAGCTCAATTTTTGAATAGCGTTGGCGTTACGGTTGGAATAAGTGCTGGTAATCAAAAGTTTTTTTACCGAGAACCTGTATCCATTGCACGAAAAAATTACATTGTTGGTTTTAATGCAAGCGTTTTTTTAGAATGTTTTAATCATGATTATGCTCGCTGGGTAACAGAAATTCAATACAACCAAAAAGGGAGTATTGATAAAAGAGGCAGCGATACTTACCCGAATCAATTGCAATATTTAAGTTGGAATAATTATTTAAAAGTGCGTTACGAAATGTATAGCATCATCCCTTACGTTATGGTTGGCCCTCGTTTAGATTATAACTTAGTTCAAGGGACAACTTCTCCTGATGTAGTTAGTAGATTTTTGCCATTGCATGTGAGTGCAGCAGTAGGTGGTGGAGTAGAGTTTGTTAGTTACTATAATTTTAAATTTTTTGTAGAAGCATTTTATAACCCTGATGTTATGCCAGCTTATGTAAATCCTAACTTACATATTTTTAATAAAAATTTCGAGTTACGTGTTGGGCTTAAATATGTTTTTGATGGGGCAAAAGAAAGTTGCAATAGTCCAACTTATGTGGAATAATTAGTTTCCTAATTTTTTTATTCCTTCCCAAATAATATTCAAATCATTTTCAATTTTATAATTTTTCGAATACGCTAGGTTCAGTCTGTTTTTGGTGTCCTCAGATATTTCAATATTTTTTATTGCATCACTAGGAGATAAAACGGATGGTTTGATTTTAGGAAGATGTTCGTTTATTTCTTTCCCATAACCAACCCATGATTTAAAACCAAATGCAACAGAAAATATATTTTTTATGAACCCAAGTTTGTTGTTTTGAATAAAAAATAAAATAGGAGAAAAAAGTAAAAAAATAAAACTTAACAAAAGATCTATCAAACGTTTATTACGTTTGTTTTTTGATTTGCTAATAGAATTTACATCAATAATATATAAATCACCTGCAGTATCAATAGAATTACTTCCAATAATAGAAAGACTTTCGGGAGGTGCAATTTTAAAATCTACATCAGCCGAAACAAGTGTGTGCATGTGGTTAATTATACCTTGAGATGAAATATCGCGCGAACAAAATATTACTTCATTGATTTTATAAATACTAATTACTTCTTCTATTTGATTTATATTCCCAACATATTGTTGGTGGTGATTTCCATTTTGGTCGGCACTAATAAAACATAAAAAACTGTTATTGATATTTGTTTGTTTTAGCAAATTGTTTACTCTCTCAAATTCTTCTTGCGTTCCAATAATAGCGATACGTTTACTTTTGTCGGGGTTTAAGTTGTATGGTTTTAGTCCCAATAAATGCAAGGCAACGCGTGAAATCAAAAAAGCAAGAAGAATCCATAAAGTTCCAAATAATATTAAAGCTCTAGAAAATCGATATTCTTCAGGTAATAATGAGTAAGCAATTAAAATTATTCCCGTTCCAACAAAAATACCTCTTACTATTTTTAACAAACGAATGGGTTTGTCATACCCACCACTCAAATAAATGGTAAATAACCAAATAAATGCGTAGGCAGGAAAAGCAATAGAAGTAAGCATCTCAGAGTAGCCTCCTCCTTCAATAAATCGTATGTTTTTTTCGTAATACTCAGTAATTAAAAATAATCCTAAAACGGTGATTCCAAAATCAAATGCTGGTAAAAAGATAGATTTTAAAAATCGGACAACAATTGCAGCCCCTGCTCTTAAATATATTGCAAGATTTATTAAAAACGAAAATAGTTTTGCATTGTTTTGCGAAAAATGTTTTTCAGCAAAAATCACCATTGCTCTATAAAAAACAAAAACATAATTTACGCTACTTTTTTTCGTGCTTTCTCCTTTGTAATGAATGATGCGCGTTTCAGGGAAATAGTAATTTTTATAGCCGCCTAATAATATTCTGTAGGATAAATCAATATCTTCTCCATACATGAAAAATCGTTCGTCTAACAATCCAACAGTATCTAATGCTTTTTTTCTTAAAAGCATAAATGCACCCGAAAGTATTTCTATTTCATGTGTTTGGTCTTTATCTAAAAAGCCAAGATGATATTTTCCAAAAGTTTTTGATTTGGGGAATAATTTTGAAAAGCCAAAAATTTTGTAAAAGGCAACGGATGGTGTTGGCAGCCCACGTTTTGATTCTGGCAAAAAGTTTCCTTTCCCATCTATCATTTTTACACCCAAACCTCCAGCATCTGGATGTGCATCCATAAAAGCAATAACTTTTTCAAAAGTATCTTCTTCTACTACAGTATCTGGATTCAAAAGCAAAACATATTCTCCCTTAGCAATTTTTATTGCTTGATTGTTGGCATACGAAAATCCTGTGTTTTTTTTGTTTTCAAGAACTACTGCTTGCGGAAACTTCTCTTTTACCATTGCCACAGAACCATCAACTGAATTGTTGTCAACAACAATAATTTCGGTATTTGTGTTTTTAGAAGCTTTAAATACCGAATGAAGGCATTGTTCCAAAAAATGCTGAACATTATAATTTACAATAATTACGCTTAATTTCATTCGGTGCTTTTTGCAAAGGAAAACCAAAAATAGGAAAATTTATTATCTGCATTCCATTTGTATTTTGCAAGCCAAGAAAATTATTGCCATCTTGTCAGATATCTTCCGCTGGCATAGCATTTGAAAACAATATAGCCTGAAAAATAAAAATAGAGTTAACCAATTAATTACATAAAACAATGAGTACAGGAAAGATTAACGTTCAAACCGAAAACATTTTCCCAATTATTAAAAAATTTCTTTACAGTGACCATGAGATTTTTTTACGCGAATTGGTATCAAATGCAGTTGATGCTACTCAAAAGCTAAAAACACTTGTTTCACTTGGTGAATCAAAAACAAAATTAGATGATTTAAAAGTAGAAGTAATCATCAATAAAAAAGCTAAAACCCTTACCATAAAAGATAAAGGTATTGGTATGACTGCCGAAGAAATTGAAAAATACATTACACAAATAGCATTTAGTGGTGCAGAAGAATTTGTAAATAAATACAAAGACAAAACACCTGAAGCCAATGCAATTATTGGTCATTTTGGATTAGGCTTTTATTCTGCTTTTATGGTTGCCAAAAAGGTTGAAATCATTTCTTTATCACATCAAGAGGGAGCAAAAGCTGTTCGTTGGGAGTGTGATGGCAGCCCTGACTATAAAATGGAGGATGCTAAAAAGAAAGACAGGGGAACAGAAATAGTGTTGCATATCGCTGAAGATTCAGAAGAGTTTTTAGAAGATTCGAGAATAAGCACTTTGCTAAATAAATATTGTAAATTTTTGCCTGTTGAAATTAAATTTGGAACAAGAAAAGAAACAGTTAAGGAAGGAGATAAAGACAAGGAAGTAGAAGTAGATAATATCATCAATAATCCAACTCCTGCTTGGGCAAAAAAACCAAGTGAATTAAAGGATGAAGATTATAAAAATTTTTATCGCGAATTGTATCCAATGAATTTTGAAGATCCATTGTTTCATATTCATTTAAATGTTGATTATCCTTTTAACTTAACTGGAATTTTATTTTTTCCAAAATTGAAAAAATCGTTTGAGATACAAAAAGATAAAATCCAATTGTACTCAAACCAGGTGTTTGTAACTGATTCAGTAGAAAATATTGTTCCTGACTTTTTAGCTTTATTGCAAGGTGTAATTGATTCTCCGGATATTCCTTTGAATGTTAGTCGTAGCTATTTACAAGCGGATGGTAATGTAAAAAAAATATCAGCGCATATTACCAAAAAAGTTGCTGATAAATTAGAAGAAATATTTAAAAAAGACAGAGCCGATTTTGAATCGAAATGGGAAGACATAAAAATATTTGTTCAGTATGGAATGTTGTCGGAAGAAAAATTTTATGAAAAAGCTAAATCATTTGCATTGTTCAAAAATACAGATGGTAAGTTTTATACCATGGATGAGTTTGCAGAAAAAGTAAAATCAACTCAAACAGATAAAGACAAACGAGTAATCTATTTATATTCTTCAAATGTAGAAGAGCAGCATAGCTTTATAGAAACTGCAAAAGAACGTGGATATGAAGTATTGGTATTTGATAGCCCAATTGACCCACATTTTATCAATCAATTAGAATCTAAATTAGAAAACACTTCATTTGTTCGTGTGGATGCCGATACTATTGATAAATTAATTAAAAAGGAAGAAACGCAACCATCAAAATTATCGGAAGAAGAACAAAAGAAATTACAGCCAGTTGTGGAATCAATTGTTCCAAAAGAAAAATTTACTGTGGTGTTTGAAAGTTTAAGTGAAAAAGATGCACCTATGCTAATTACAAAACCCGAATTTATGCGTAGAATGAAAGATATGAGCGCTATGGGTGGAGGTGGAATGAATTTTTATGGTTCAATGCCAGACATGCATAATTTGGTGGTAAATAATAATCATCCTTTAATTTCAAAAATTTTAAATGAGAAAGATGAAAGTAAACAAAAACAACTGACAAAACAGGCTGCTGATTTGGCAATGCTTTCGCAAGGGCTTTTAAAAGGAGAAGAATTAACCAAATTTATTAAACGTAGTGTTGAGCTTATTGATTAAGTACTGACATAAATAGCCACCTTGTCATTAAGTTGGGTGTGGTATGTGCTTTGCCATTTTTTTTGTACATTTAACAATCTAAACAAATTTTAAAATGAAAAAATCGTATTTAATTCTCGGAGCTATACTTGGCTTAGCAGTAATTATTTTTTTTATGTACCGCAGTTCTTATAATACTGCAATTACCTTACAAGAAAATGTAGATGAAAAATGGGGTAATGTAGGTGCAAATTATCAACGAAGAGCCGATCTAGTTCCTCAGTTAGTAGCAACTGTTAAAGGCGCTGCTGAAAATGAGAGAGGAATCTTAACTGCAGTAACAGAAGCACGTGCAGGAATTGTAAATGCAAAAACGCCTGAGGATATGGATATCATGGGTAAAAAAATCAATACAGCTATTAATTTAGCTTTTGAGGCTTATCCGCAAATTCGTTCAACTCAAAATTTTAGCGATTTACAAGCGCAATTAGAAGGCACGGAAAATAGAATTGCTGTTTCTCGTAAAGAGTATAACGAAGCAGTAAAATCATACAACAGCCACATCAGAGGTTTTTTTAATAGCATGTTTTTGAATAAAGACACATTCTCTAAAAAGGAGCCGTTTAAAGAAACAGCAGGTTCTGAAGTTGCACCTAAAGTTGAATTTTAATGTCAGCAAAAAAGATATTTTCAAACGAACAACAACTCGCTATTCAGCAAGCTATCAATACTGCGGAATTAAACACTTCTGGTGAAATTCGTGTACATATTGATACAAAATGTAAAGGTGATGCTTTAGATAGAGGAGTTGAATTGTTTTCAAAACTTAAAATGGATAAAACAGCACTTCGCAACGGAGTGCTGTTTTACTTAGCAGTTGAAAATAGAAAATTTTCTATTATTGGAGATAAAGGGATAAATGATGTTGTTCCAAAAGGTTTTTGGGATTCTATTCGGGATGTTATGCAAGAACATTTCAAAGAACAAAAATTTACCGAGGGTTTATGCAAAGGAATAGAGATGGCTGGAGAAAAATTAAAGGCACATTTTCCTTATCAATCTGATGATAAAGATGAACTAAGTAATGAAGTTTCATTTGGAAACTAGAATTATTTTTGCTATTTTAAGTTTACTCAAACGATAATTATTTTGTAATCTAATTTTAATTGAATTGAAAAAAATATTTTCCATACTGCTTTTTACTTTAATTGCTTTTACTTCAAATGCTCAATTAGATGTTATTCCTGCTCGTCCTAGTCCTCCAAAATTGGTAAACAATTTTTTAGGTGATGGATTTTTAACATCATCTGAAGAAAATACACTTGAACAGAAGCTTCAAACATTTGCAAAAGAAACATCTAATCAAATTGTAATTGTAATAGTGGATGATTTACAAGGATTAGAAGCTTGGGATTATGCAACTCAGCTAGGGCATAAATGGGGTGTTGGGCAAGCAAAATTCGATAATGGAGTAATAATTTTAATTCAACCAACGGGTGGAGAAGGACAACGTGATTTGTTTATTGCAGTAGGAACAGGTTTAGAAGGTGCTATTCCAGACATAACTACCAAAAAAATTCGTGAAAATGAAATGTATCCTTATCTAAAAAAAGGAGAAAATTTTGTTGCACTCGATAAAGCTACTGATGTAATTATGTCTCTTGCCAAAGGAGAGTTTAATTCAGACGAATATGGGAGAAAGAAAAGTGGCGAAAAAGCGGTACCCATAATAATTGTTATCATCATCATTATTGTGATTTTTATTATCTCAAGACGTGGAGGCGGTGGAAGAGGCATGACAATGGGTTCACGTGGAATATTTTATGGCCAACGATTTGGTGGATTTGGTGGCGGATTTGGAGGAGGAAGCTCATCAGGAGGTTTTGGAGGCTTTGGTGGTGGCGGATTTGGAGGAGGTGGCTCAGGTGGAAAATGGTAAACAACAGTTTTCAAGTGTTGTATGTTAAATTCTTTTAGATAAATCCCTTCTTTTTTTCGATATTATTTCTATTTTTGCCTATCTTAATAAAGGCTTAAAAACGATAAAACTTGATGAAACGAATATTAGTATCTTTTATAATAATTTTAACGTACGCAAATTCATTTGCACAAAAGGCAGAATATCGTAATAAATTTACCGAAGGAAATTATCTTTTACTAGAAAGCAATTATGTACAAGCTTTAAAAAACTTTTTTGAAGCATATGCGATTGATTCAACTAACTCCAACATCAATTATAAAATAGGTTATTGCTACTTAAAAAGTGCTATCGGCAGAGATAAGGCATTAGGATATTTAGAAAAAGCCGTTATTAAAACTTCAGTAAGATATACAGATATTGAACCAAGCGAAAAAAATGCGCCTATAAACGCATATTACTATTACGGCCAAGCATTGCATTTGAATTATAGATTTGATGAAGCAATCGCCTATTACGAAAAATTTAAATCTTATTTACGTTCCTCTCAAAAAGAATTAATTGATGACGTTAATAGACAAATACAAATTACGAATACAGCAAAATTATTAGTGGCAGCGCCATTTAATGTTATTATCAAAAATTTAGGAGATAGTATTAACTCACCCTACTCTGATCACAGCCCTGTGTTATCAGCAGATGAAAGCACGTTAATATTTACTTCTCGCAGAGCTGGTAGCACTGGTGGTGATAAAACAATTGAAGATCAATTTTATGAGGATATATATATTGCCTACCGCAAACCAGATAGCACTTGGACAAAACCAGTTTCTATTAGCCCCAATATTAATACCACAACACATGAGGCAACTGTTGGTTTAACAGCCGATGCACAAACATTGTTGATTTATAAAGATATTAATGGTGGAGATATTTATTTTAGTGAGTTGGATGGCTCCAATTGGACATTCCCTCAAGCAATGGGTTCTGACATAAATAGCCCTTATTGGGAAACAAGTGCTTGTTTAACGCCCGATGGAAAAACACTTTATTTTGTGAGTGATAGAAAAGAAGGAAGTGTTGGAGGAAAAGATATTTGGAGATGTGTAAAATTACCAAATGGTAAATGGAGCAAAGCTACCAACCTTGGAGCACCAATAAATACACCTTATGATGAAGAATCGCCATTTATACATCCAAGTGGAAATATTTTATTTTTTAGTTCAAATGGGCACAAAACAATGGGCGGTTATGATGTATTTTTCTCAAACAGGGAAGAAGGAAATTGGACAGAACCATTAAATATTGGTTATCCAATTAATACAACTGACGATGATGTATTTTATGTTACATCTCCAGATGGCAAAAGAGGTTACTATGCATCATCTTCTCGTCCTGAAGGTTATGGTGAAAAAGATATTTATGTAGTTTCTATCCCCGAACGTAAAGAACAACCGCTTGTTTTAATTAAAGGAAACATCATTACAGCAAATGGGGAACCTTTGCCAACCGATTTAGAAATTGTGGCTACAAACAATGAAACAGGAATTGTAACAGGTGTTTATAAACCATTACAACGTGATGGAAGTTTCACAATCATTATTCCTCCTGGAAGTAATTATACATTGTCTTACCAGCAAGATGGACAAGAATTTTTTAATGAAGTAATGGAAGTTCCTTTGGATGCAGCATATCAAGAAATTAATAAAGCAATTAGATTAAAAGCTGTAAGCTTTGGACAACCAGTAACAGTAAACAACAATATTGACAGTACTGCAACAACAACAAGCAAAGAGGTTGCTTACATAAGTGTAGAAGGCCGACTATTAGACGAAAATGGCAAACCTTTAAATGCTTTAAAAGTAAATTTATTGAATGCTGCTGGTGAAGTTGTTAGAACAACAAACTCCGATGAATTAGGATGGTTTATATTTAAAGAACTACCTCAAAATGTGGATTATGTGGTTGCGTTGGATGAAGAAGACACTCACTTTATTGGCAAAAAATCATTTGCCGAATTTAAAGACAACAAAGGGAATTTATTGAAAACAAAAAACCTTGGAAAAAAATATCAGCTAGCAAGCAATACAAAAACTTCAGTTAGTTTTAAAAATACAGAGAAAGCAATTGCTGCTCAAAAAACTACTCCTGCAACAAATAATGTTGTAAAAATTGATGACAATGTTAAGCCTAAAAATGAGCAATTAGCAACTGTAGATAAATTAAAGTTTACGATGAACTTTAAATACAATGTAACGGAAATAGATGTGAATGATTCACCTTACCAACAATACATTACAAATTTGGTAGAATTATTTAACCAAAAAGGAAGCTTAAATATTTCAATATTAGCAAGCTCATCCATGGTGCCTACTAGAGCCTATAAATCAAATAAAGAGTTATCAATTGCTCGTGCTGATAAAGCAAAAGAACAATTGCTTGAAGCTTTACAAGCAAAAGGGGTTGACCAATCTAAAGTTGTTTTTGTAAAAACAAGAGCGATAGTAGATGGGCCACAATACAGCATTGATTATTTAGTAAACAAAGCACTTTACGAAAAATACCAATACGTAAAAATTAGTGCTTACTAAATTTTTGTTTTAGCTTTTCCTTCATCCAATAAATTCCACTTGCGCTTATTATCGTTAGGTAAGGCATAATTGGCATTCTAAATCTGCTTTCGGTTACATAAGGTAATGTTAGGTTTGAAAAACAAAAAACCAATAGCCCTATTAATAAAAAATAAAACAATTGTTTTTCCTGTTTAAAATATACAAAACCAAAAAATGCAGTAAGGTAGATTAGAAGTAAAACTGCTAATTGAAAAAACACTATTGAAATGGTTAGTTTACTATTGTGCTCAAATAAATATTTAAAAATGGGGTAATCCTTCGGAATGGTATTGTATCCAATACCCCAGTTTCCTAATTGTATATCAATATATGCTCTGCAAGGCTTAAGAAAAAAATGGAGGGTTTGAATCGCATGATTTTTTAAAAGTAATTTTGGATTTGCCCAAGCAATTTGCATGGCATCATGCTCAATAAATTGAGCATATTCAAAAGGTTGCTTATTGGCATCACTATTAAATGATTTAAATGTTTTCCATCTTAAATCGCTTTGTGCTTTTGGCAATGAAACATTGTTTAACTCAGCATAAATAGCTGCAGCCTGATAGTTTTGCATATCGTGTTCTCTTATTACACTTAAAAAATAATGATTGAATGCAACCTTGTTTCTGATTAACCAAGGTGTGATTGTAAGAAAAACGATTAGCAAAAAAATAAATGTTCTTGAGAAAGCAAACATCAATTGTTTTCTCAAGAAATAAAATAAAAATACAGCTAAAAATATTGGAATAAAAAAACCAATGGGACGACAAAGTATAGTTAAGCCACACAAAAGAGCAGTATAAACTAAATATTTAATGGTACTTTCTTTTACATATTTTACAAAAAAGTAAATGGCCGTAATTAATAAAAAAGTAAATAATGTTTCTGTCATTACGATATTATTCATAACAATACTGGGCACATCTATTGCAATTAAAAATGCTGAGGTGATAGCTATAAATTTATTTGATGTAATTAGTTGAGATAATTTATAAGTATAAAAACAAGTTGCTGTACCTAAAAAAAGTTGTAGCAAGATTATAGGAATAGTTTCTACACGAATACTTTCTGCTAATAAAATAAAAAGAGGATAAATAGGAGTTCTGTAATAATCAAGTTCAAGAGGCAAATCATAACTTTGGCTAAATACTCCATATTTTTTAATGTTAAATGCTATTTGCCAGTAGCCATAGGAATCGTACATATAAAACCCTTCTGGGTTTAAAATAAATATGGCAATACAATAGATGAGGCGAATTAGGAATGCAAAAAGCAAAATAAAAAGAAGAGGTTTTTGTTTGAAGTAGTTCAGCATTTTAAACCTCTTTTAAATTTATTCTTTAGTATCGGGTTTGTTTTTTCTTAAATACAAAGTGTCACCAATTTTAGGTTGTTCGTTTGGCTTCATATTATTTTTCTTATACAAGTTTTTTAATTTTATACCATGCAGTTGCGAAATAGAATGCATGGTTTCTCCTTTTTTTACAATATGTGTAGGCTCTTTTGCTTTTCTGTGTTTGGGTTGTAGGTATAATTTTTGTCCTGCAATTAAAACATCTTTTTCATTTAAGTCGTTGTACTTATACAGCTGCCATAAATCTTTGTCTGTATCTCTTGCAATTTTATAAAATGTATCACCTGGTTTTACTACAATGTATTTTATAAAACGAAAGCGAAGAATTTCTCTTGTTTCTAATTTTTGGTTCGCTTTAGTATTATCTGGTTTTTGAGCAAACACATCTATATTATCCATCCCTCCTATTTCATCATATTGATAGAGTTTATGGGTTTCAATAATTTCTAATAAACGTGCCGTATATTTTGGGTCGGTGGCATACCCTGCTTCTTTTAACCCTTTTGCCCAACCTTTGTAATCAGTACGTTTTAATTCAAAAAGAAAAGCATAGCGGCTACGAGATTTTAAAAATTGAGAATGATCGGTATAAGACTCTAAAACGTTTGAGTATTTTCTAAAACATTCGTCTTTTGCATCATCATCTTTAATATAAGTAGGGCCATCCCAACCTTTATGGCATTTAATACCAAAATGATTGTTTGCATACACCGCCAAATCACTGTTTCCGTTTCCACTTTCTAACATCCCTTGAGCCAATGTAATGCTAGCAGGTATGTTATACATAAGCATTTCTTTTATTGCATCTTCTTTATAGGACTCAATATATTGCTGCGCAGTCATCTTTCGTTCGGCAGGCTGAGCAAACAACAATAATGGTAAGGATAATATTAAAACTAAAAAATAACGCATTGTTACAAAAATAAGTAAAAACTATATTTTATTTAAACCCATTTTGCAAACTTGCGAACAATGTTTTTAACTGCTTTTTTGTGAAAAACCTTATTTTTTGCTATTGTAAATTATTTTTTATCTTCGGTGTATCGAAGTTTTCCTCTCCGAAAAAGCGGAAAAACGGAGAGAAAATGGAGAATAAATAAGGTTTTGGGAACCTCAGGATTCATAACCCTGAGGTCTCGGGTTCAAC
>CAZJUY010000052.1:0-14799 GCA_964549315.1 uncultured Chitinophaga sp.
TGCTGTGCAAGATATCACCTTTGATTTCTGGCTTGAAGTTAATTGGTAGGTTTTTACCAGATAATTCTAGCAGTAGATTTGCAATCTCCAAAATACTGGTGCTTTTTCCACTACCGATATTGTAAATTTTTCCAGTCTTTTTACTTATATTTTTGATTGCAAAAGCAATACATTCTACTGCATCATCGATGTGAATAAAATCGCGTGTTTGACTTCCGTCTCCATAGATCTCTAATGGCTTGTTTTCTTTAATTTTGTCTAGAAATTTTGCTATCACACCAGCATATTGCGGCGACTGGCCAGGTCCATATAGATTGAAGAATCGCAAGATGATAGAATTGAGATTGTGTTTTTTTGAAAAGTCTAGTATTTTTTCTTCCATCATTAGCTTGCTTTTTCCGTAAGGAGAAATTGGATCAGGTTTTGAATTCTCATCAAGTGTTTTATCTTGATTTCCAAATACTGCTGCAGTTGAAATTGCAATAAAATTTTTGATGTTATTTTCCAAACATGCAACAAGAACATTTTGAGTTCCATCAACATTAATTTTCATTGTGTTATCTGGATCTTTAATAGAATCAGATACACTGATTTGTGCTGCAAGATGGATTACAACATCTATGTTTTGAAGAGAATTTGATAGTAATGGGTAATCAAGAATATCACCTTTTACAATTTTGATATTAGGCTCTTTTAATTTTTGAATTTTAGAGTTGTTAAGATTATCAAAAATTATAATTTTGTTTCCTTGTTTGCTAAGATATTTGAATAGATGTGAACCGATAAAACCCATTCCACCCGTGATGAGAATATTCATGCTTTAAAGTGAAAATTGCAGTAATTATCTTAAGCGATTAAAAATAGATGTATTTTTGTGATATTGAATTTATTAATTATGTGATTGTTTTCGTATCTAGAAAAAAACCAGATATAAAATACATCAATCCAAGAAAAGGAGATATCATATATAGTCAAGCATACATATCTCTGGCAAAAAATAGCCTTGGACATAATCCAAAAATTGAACTAAGGGAAAGAACTAGACAGTTATTAAATCTTTGATAGTGTTTAATTTAATAGCATTGAAAAATAGTTTTAAAAATTTAAAATATTTTGTTGTATTTTTAATTCAAATACTTTTGTTTTTTTCTATATCTAAGAAAAACTTTCGTAATGATTCTAATTCTTCTTTTGAAAATTTATCATTTGACATATCTAATAAAACTCGTAATGTTTTAGCCATGTATGGCCATTCCTCCCACATTGCAACTACTTCAGTTTTATACTGACTTTTTACATGCCACTTTCCCAATATGATTGCTAATGGAATATAGATCATTAACAATAAAAGTACAAAAAATACGATATTATCAAAAATAGTATTATTTAGAAAATCGAGTCTATCAATTAAAAAATAATATACAATCATAATTGTGTTAGAAAAAGCGAGTATGAAAGAAAGATAGGTTGAATGACCATTTCTAAAATCAAGCCATATTCTTTTAAAAAAATCTACGTTCATAATTTAATAAATTTTGAAAGACCTAATTTAATTTAGTGGATAAGATTAAAAGTAATATTTCTTCGTCAAGTCATATATGAACAAAATATCAATTATAGGTTGTGGATTTGTTGGATTATGTTTAGCTGTAGTAAGCGCTAGTAAAGGAATTAAAACAATTGCAGTAGATAATGATGTTGAAAAAATTAATAAAATAAAAATGGGAATTACTCCATTTTATGAACCAAAGTTAAAAGAATTACTTGATAAAACATTGAATAATAATTTAGAAATTTCAACAGATATTAAAAAAGCAATCATAAATTCAGATATAACTTTCGTCACTGTAGGAACTCCAGCAAATTTGGATGGAAGTATGAATCTGGATTTTATAAAATCATCAACTAATGAAATTGCCACGATATTAAGAGAAAAAGGTGAATATCATTTAACAGTAATTAAAAGTACAGTTCTTCCCACTACAACAAATGACGTAGTCAAACCCCTACTTGAAAATGTTTCAATGAAAAAAGTCGGTACAGATATTGGATTGGTAATGAATCCAGAATTTTTACGTGAAGGTTCTGCAATTACAGATACTGAAAATCCACATTTAATAGTGATTGGTTCAAATGACAATAAATCATCAGAGATTCTTGAATTATTTTATAGAGAATTATATGGAAATACGAAAGAGATAATTAAAACATCTACTAATAATGCAGAATTAATTAAATATGCAAATAATTCTTTTTTAGCTACAAAAATTAGTTTTATCAATTCTATTGCAAACATATGCCAAAAAATTCCTAACACAGACATTAATGTAATCGCAGATGCAATAGGAAAAGATCCAAGAATAGGAAATTTGTTTCTTAATGCAGGTCCAGGTTATGGTGGTTCCTGTTTTCCAAAAGATGTTAATGCATTGATTCATTTCAGTAAACAACTTGGATATGATCCCATTTTAATTAGTGCAACAAATGAAGTAAATAATCAACAGGCAATAAAAGTACTAGAATTAATTAAAACTGTGGGTAAAATTGATGAAATGAACATTTCAATTTTAGGACTTGCATTTAAAAAAGATACGGATGATATTAGAGAGTCTGTCTCGATAAAACTGATAAAATATTTACTTGATATTAATGCAAATGTTTCAGTCCATGATCCAATGGCAATTGAAAATTCAAGAAAAATATATGGGGATAAGATAAAATTTTATGATAAAATTGAAGATTGTCTATACAGTTCGGATTGTTGTGTTGTAATGACAGATTGGGATGAATACAAGGAATTAGAACAATCTTCTTTTAAAAATATGAAGAAAATCACAATAATAGATGCAAGAAGAATTTTAAATAAAGAAAAATTTAATCGAGACGTAAAATTCATAGCAATAGGTACAAACTAGTTTTGTTTGATGTTTTTATACGACATATTTAATGAATCCCAATATGATTGAGGATTACCAATATCCATGTGTAATATTTCTTTGGTGAGATCTACAGCATAAACATTAAGACCGTCTTTGACCATATTGATTATTGCATCAGTAAGCTGTATCTCTCCATGTTTAGCAGGTTTAAGATTTTTTATATATTGAAAAATTATAGGTTCAAAAATATAAAGAGGTAATATAGCCAAGTTTGTTTTTGGACGTAGTGGTTTTTCTTCTAAATTAGTAACTTTAATTATGTTTCCAGAAGTCTTTCCATCTATTACTCCATAGTGTCTTGGATCTTTAATTTTTTGAACAATAAATGATGCAACAGATTTGTTTTTTCGATGACATTGAATTAATTTTTTTAGATGATTATTATTTTTTGATAAAAGTATTGTATCACCTGCATGAAGTAAGAATCTATTATTCCCAACATAAGACTTTGATTGCAATACAGCATGGCCAAATCCTAGAGGTTTTGATTGATTAATCCATACAATTTGAGATTGATTAATTTTTTTAAAAAAAATCATTAGTTCTTTAACGTATTGATCTTTTTTTTGAGAATATAATGAATTCGTCATTATATCATCAGAGGTAAAATGATCTTCAATAATTCGTTTGTTTCTTCCTACAATGAAACAAAAATCTCTATAATTTTCTGAAAATAGTTGTTCAAAAATTAACTGGATAATAGGAATTACTCGTTTTTCACCGTTAGTATTAGTTGAAAAAACTGGAAGCATTTCTTTTGGTTGTTCTTTTGTAATTGGTAGTAAACGAGTACCTGAACCAGCGACTGGTAATACCACTTTTTCAATATACATAAACTGATTTCCTAATGAGTTATTTATTACTATTATGGAAAATAAAATTGTGTCAAATTTATAGAAGTTCATATGTAATTTAACAAATGATAGATAAAATCATACTAGAAGATTTAGAAAGAATTGAAAATAGAATGCTCAATTTTAGAGAATATTTTTGCAATAAAAATATTTTAGTGACAGGTGGTGCTGGATTTCTAGGAAGTTGGATTTGTGATGTACTAATTAAATTTGGAAGTAGAGTTACATGTCAAGATAATTTTTCTTCAGGTTTAAGATCGAATATTGATCATTTATTAAAAAATGAGAGATTTGTGTTATTAGAAAAAGACATTTCAGATTATGTGATAAATGATAAATTTGATCTAATAATACATATGGCTAGTAAGGCTGCACCTGAAGATTATAATTTACATCAAATAGAGACTTTAGTAACAAATTCTCACGGTACTAGAAATGTATTAGAAATTGCAAAAGATAATCATGCTGATTGTGTTTTTACTTCAACATCAGAGATTTACGGGGATGCAAAAATTATTCCAACTTCAGAAGATTATTGGGGTAATGTAAATTCAGTTGGGGAGAGATCATGTTATGACGAAGGAAAAAGATTTGGTGAAGCACTATGTATGGCATATAAACGAGAACATGATTTGAATATTAAAATTATCAGAATTTTTAATACTTATGGCCCACGTATTAGACCCGATGGTACTTATGGAAGAGCACTATCGAGATTCATATTAAATGCGATTAATGATGAACCAATACAGATCTACGGTGATGGACTTCAGACAAGATCATTTTGTTATGTAACAGATACAATTTCTGGTATTTTGATGTATGCTGCCAAGAATACTGAACATAAAATATTAAATTTGGGAAATGAAAATGAGATTACCATAAATGATTTGGCAACAAAGATTCTAAAAAATACAAATTCAAGATCTTTAATTATTCATAAAGAAAAAATGCCAGATGATCCAAAAAGAAGAAAACCAAACATATCAAGAGCTAAAAATGAGATTAATTGGGAGCCACATATTTCATTAGATGATGGTATTAAAAGAATGGTAGAATGGATTAAACAAAATAAGCATATATATAAAAAAATTTAAAAATTGAATTTTTCTTTATACCAATTTATTGTATTTTTTAGTCCTTGTTCAATTGTAACTTTAGGATGATAATTGATTAATTTTGTTGCTTTTTGAATATTTCCATGAGTATCTTTTGCGTCATCCTTTCTAAAATCTTCATAAATTATTTTAGTTTCTTTGTTAGTTAGTTCTTCAAGTTTTTCTAAAACATAATTCATTGAAACAGTTCTTCCACTTGCCAAATTAAAAACATCATATGATATTTCATTTGCCATTGATGCATTAAGTGTACCATCAACAATATCATCAACAAATGTCATATCACGTGTTTGAGTTCCGTCACCAAATATGGTTATTGGTTTACTGTGATATAGTGCATCAATCCATTTGAAAATAGCCATGTCAGGTCTACCACGAGGACCATAAACTGTATGATATCTTAAGGAGATTATAGATTGGTTGTGAATTTTATTGTATACCTCACAGTATTTTTCTGCAGCAAGTTTTGATACGCCGTATATAGATAATGGATTATTGGGATGTGTCTCATCAACTGGGGAATATTTTTGATTTCCATAAACGGATGATGAAGATGCATTTATGATTCTTTTTACATTGGTTTTTTTTGCAGCCATTAATACATTCAATGTCCCTTCTGTGTTGATACAATTTGTTATGGTGGGATTTTCCAAAGAAAACCGTACTCCAGGTTGAGCTGCTAGATGGAAAACAATTTGAGTATCTTTCATCGCATCACATAAAACATCATAATTAAGAATGGTATCTCTAATAAGATGAAATCTATCATTTGCTTGAAAATTTGAGATGTTTTCTTCTTTTCCTAAATAGTAGTCACTAAAATTATCAATTCCTACAACAATAGAACCTAAATCAAGTAGTTTTTTTACAAGTGTAGAACCAATGAATCCAGCTGCGCCAGTTACTAAAACAGTCCTATTCTTTAGTTCCATATGACTACAACATAATTCAACAAAATTAATGTTTCATATTTGAGAATACTTAATTAGGAATATAGAACATAAAAATTCAGATTTTAATAAATGAAAGTGAGAGATGCTGGGAAATGGTGGATGTATTTCAGAGCAGGACATAGCATATATCTTGCATTCTTATTTTCAATAACAAATTTTGTAATTTTAATTTTTAGATTATTTATTGAAAAAACAAATTTGCCAATTTTTGATAAATTGATTGAATTTGCAATTTTTTTTCTGCTGTTATATATTCCAGCAGCGATACTAATAGGCCACTGGCATCGTAAGTCGCAATACAAAGTTGAATCAGACATTAAATTTTTACAAAATCCATATTTTAGTAGAGTGATCAAAACATTAATTGATATAAAATTAGGAATTGCAAAAGAAAGTGAGGTTGAAAAGATTCGAGACGAGTTAAAACGAATTGAATCAAAATCAAATGCATCTGAGCCAAGTAAGAAATAGATAAATTATTATTAATTTGGAGATAAGAAAATTGTACAATATCAAAGTTCTTCATGTGGCTAGGAGATTTATCAGTGCAGATCTAAGTGAATTAAAAATTGGTTATGATCTCAAACACTTTAAAGCGATGTCAGAATTAATGAAGCAAAATTCTGTAATTTTTCAATCAAAGGATAAAAAAATTCATGAAATAAAAGATGAATCACTTACAATACATCTAGTACCAAATCTCTTTGATTTATTTTTTAGTACTATAAAATATGGTAAAAATCATGATTTAATTGTAGCACAGAATCCGTTTATTGCAGGTTTAATTTGTGTTATCGCAGGTTTAATTATTAAAAAACCAGTTTTGATTAGTGTCCATGGATATGAGTTTACTGTAGGTAAAATTCAGTCATCGATGAAAAAATTTGTATGTTCAAATGCAACTTTGATTAGAGCCAATAGTAAAGTGGTTAAAAAAACAATAATCTCATGGGGAATTAAACCAGAAAAAATTTTTGTAATTGAAGATAGAGTTGATTGTGAACACTTTTCTAATAAAATTAATGGAGAAGAGATTAGGAAAAAACTTGGTATTATAGATAAAATGGTAATCTCTGTTGGTTCGCTAATTGAGATTAAGGGGTTTGATACTTTACTTAATGCAGTCAAAATCGTGACAGATGTTATAAAGACAACTAGATTTGTGATTGCTGGAGAAGGACCATTAAAAGAGCAACTACAACAAAGATGTAGGCAACTTGGTATTAGTGATAAAGTAATATTTGTTGGAAATGTACCATATGATCTACTTCCAAAATATTATGCAGCAAGTGATTTGTTTGTTCATCCATCTAATGTAGAATCTATGGGCAGAGTAATTTTGGAGGCTCAAGCGTCAGGAAAACCTGTGATTGCAACAAATGTTGGAGGAATACCTGAAGCCGTTTCTAAGAAAAGTGCCATTCTGGTATCACCAAAGGATCCAGAAATACTTGCTCAGAATATCATGAAGGTATTAAGTAATGAAAAGATATCTTCTGATTTAGCCGAAAATGGACGAGTTTTTGTGTTAGAAAACTTTGAATTTTGGAAACAAGAGGAAAAATTAATAAAATTTTATAATTATATTGTCAAAGACTATTAAGATTTGTGAAAATTTGATTTAAATTATTTATAAAATCTTTCCAATTATGTTTTTCGATAATTGTTTTACGAGCTTCAATTCCAATTTTATTTCGTAAATCAGAATTTGATAGTAATTCAGATATCTTTTCTGAGAGAATTTTTGGGTTATTATTTTCAACTAAAATACCATTAACTCGGTTTATTATAACATCGGGAATTCCTGAATTAGAAGCAGCTATTACTGGTATGCCACAAGACATTGCTTCCAAAATAGAGCGTGGAATGCCCTCATTTTCTCCCATTAAAACAAAAATTTTAGATTTTTTATATATTTCAAAAATATGATTGTGTGGGATTGGTCCTAAAAATTCAACATTATTTTTGCAATCAAGGTAATTAATTAATGACTTGAGTTCTTCAAAATAAAGTTTAGAATCAATAGAACCTACTATTATTAGTTTTATGTCGGTATATTTTTTTTTAATTAGGGATAATGCATGAATGATTTCATCAATATTTTTTAATGGATGTATTCTTCCAATATATAAAATGGTATTAGAATTAGGCTCATCTCTAGGAATAAAATTATTATGATCCACAGCATTTTTTATAGTAAAGATCTTAGAATAATCAAAATTCTTTTTCATAGAGGTAAAATCATTTAGCATTAATTTAGAATAAAGAATTAGCGTATCAGATGCATCGACAATTTTTTTGAAAAAATATCTATGAATTATGGCTTTAAAATTATTTCCTACTAGAATCCAACTTCCAGGAATTAAAAAAACTAGTGATTTTTTTAAGAAAAATTTTGCAATACAACATGAAATTAATTCAGGAAGTGAAAATGTTCTGACATATAAGATATCATAGTTTTTTCTATTTTGAAATGTAAAAAATAAATATGAAAAAATTTTATAAATTCCACGAATTTTAGGTATTGAAAGTTTTTTTATGCAGACAATCTGTATGTTTTCAAATTTTTGTTGATCGTGTTCTTCACAAATAATAATAATTTGATTATTTTCTGAAAGACGAACATATTCTTGATAAATTTGAGATTCAAGTCCAGATATGTTTCCACGAAATTTTGATACGTATGTAAGAATTCTAGGTTTATTCAATTGTAGTGTTTCATAAATTATGACATATTAATTAGATAGTTAAAGACCTTTACTAGTTTTGGCAAGGTGACTCCATATACAAATTCACTTTCAACTTTTTTTCTACAATTTCTGCTTATTTCCATATATTTTACAGAATCTGATAAAAGCATTTCAACTTTTTTAGCTGCTTCTACATGATCATTTACAATATAACCTGTAACATCATTAATTACTGCATCAGGTATACCAGCTACTGACGTAGATATTACAGGTTTTCCGCATGACATTGCTTCAAGAATAGCTCGTGGTATTCCTTCACATGATTTAGTTAAATAAACAAATACATTGGCACACGAAAGATAGTTGGGTAAATCCTGATTAGGTATTTTTCCAAGAAAAATAACTCGTTCACTCATATTTAGTGATTTTATTGTTTTTTCAATTTCTTTATAATCATTTGATTCTTTGTTATAATTTCCAATAAATAATGCAATTACATTTTTATCATCAATAATTGACAGCGTTTTAAGAATCTCAATTACTCCTTTTCTAGAATTTATAGTTCCAACAAACATAATAATTTTTTTATCATTTTTAATTTTCAATTTTTCTAAAATAGATATATTTTTTTGTAAAGGTAAAAATCTTTTTTCATCAACAGCATTATGGATAATTTCAAATTTTGAATCAATTACTTTAGGATTCAAGGATTTTATTGCAGGAATCATTTTGTCTGAATATACAATTATTTTATCGCTAACATCTAATGCTTTTGAGTATATTTTTCTGAATATTCGATTTTTAAAAGTTATGGGTTCATAAAAACATGTTCCACCTATTAATAGAACACTTGGGGTGTTAAGAAATATTTTTGCAAAGATCAAAGACAATATCTCTGGAGGAGACATAGTTCTAACATAAATGAGATTAAACTTTTTTCTATTGAGAAGTGGTGTAAGAACATAGGAAATGATCTTCGTTATTCCACGTAATCTAGAGATTTTTAATACATTAACCTTATCAAAATATACATTTTCTGGAATATTATGAATATCAGATACTTCAGGAGTAACGATGGTTATGCCCTCGACATATTTACTTAGGTTAACGTATTCATCAAAATATTGTGATTCTAATGAGGCAGCTGTTAAACCTTTAACGTATCCAACAAAGGTAAGCAGTCTTAGATGAGTCATTATCTTTTGTTGGTTTAGGATTTATCTCACTTATTTAATATAGCTCTATAATTAACGGTGTAAAATTGCGTGTATTATTTGTAATTCCATCAAAAAATAGTATTACGGGTGCATCTATGGCAGTTTTAAACATCATTCTTGGTTTACTTGAAAATCAAATTGAGGTGTATGTTGTAGCTTCAAAACCTCCTAAAGAATTTCAAAAATTTTTAGATAGAATAAGAAACAAAGGTGCAAAGTTAATTCTTATTTCATCTGATTCATCTGGTTTGAGATATTGGAAAGAATTAGCAGAAAAATCAATTCAAGTGATTATAGAAAATGATATCGAGGTGGTTCATCTTCATTTACCAAAACTTATCTATGTTTTAGGTAAAAAAATTAAGAATCTTGACAAAAAATTAGTATTAACTGTAGAAGGTGATCCAATTTATGAAGTACAGAATCTTGGATTAATTGAAAAGATAAAAACATGGTATATGTGGAAAAAATGTATTAGATATCCAGATATTTTATGTCCATGTTCAGAGTGGCTATCAGAAATAATCAAGCAAAGAGATAAAATTTCAAATATCAAAACAATTCATAATCCAATCGATATTGAAAGATTTGAAAATGCCGATGCAGTTCCAAGAGCATTTTTGGGAATTCATGATGACGAATTAGTTATAATAACTGCAGCTAGACTGACTGCAGTAAAATCAATAGATGTTCTAATTAAGGGATTTGCAAATTTTATTGAAAATACATCAATTAAGTCTTCATTGTTAATACTAGGTGATGGAGAACAAAAAAAAGAATTAGAAGAGTTAACACAAAAACTGAATATCAATGAACGAGTAATGTTTTTGGGTTTCAAGAACAATCCTGAAAACTATATCTCAATGGCAGATATTTTTGTAATGACTTCAAATTACGAACCATTTGGTATGCCTGCAGCAGAAGCAGGGGCATTGGGCATTCCTGTAATAGCATCCAAAGCTGGAGGATTAAAAGAAATCATTATTCATGAAAAAACAGGTTATCAATTCGATGTAGGTGATTTTAAACAATTGGCATCATATCTTGAAGAATTGTCTACTAAAGAAACTAGAATGATGTTTGGTAAAAACTCTCGAGAACATATAATGACTAATTTTTCACCAAAAATAATTGGTTATAAAATAATTCAACTATATAATAAATTAACTTCGTAATTTTTGTGAAGGATTAATATAAATTGGAACATAATTTTGTTTAATTAGTGTCCATAATTTTAAAAATAAAAAAAGCAATTAAAAATCCACAAAAAGCAATACAATATTTGTTGGAGGGTGGAGAATTTGGAAGACAAAAAAAAATTTTATCTATGTTAAGTGATCACACCAATGATTTAATCAGATTAAAAGAATTAGAATTATTTCTAAATGCAGATTTGAAGAAATATTATTATGAATTAATTTCAGATCCTGACTACAAGAAAATTGAGATTGAGTTATCAAAAAATTGGAGAAATCTTGGGGTATTTGGACTTACTGAAGTACGAATAATGTATGTTTTGGTAAGACATGTTAAACCAAAAATAGTAATTGAAACTGGAGTTGCATCTGGATTATCTAGTGTAATTTTTTTACTAGCAATAACGAAAAATCATTTGGGAAAACTTTACAGTATAGATTTACCTCCTTCAGAAGAACTAAATAAAAAAATAAGTCAACATACAACTATACCAAGACAAAAAAATGTAGGTTGGCTTGTTCCAGCCAATCTAAGAGAAAGATGGACTTTAATGTTAGGAGATTCAAAAATCATGTTACCAGATTTGTTAAAGAAAGAAAATAATGTAGATATTTTTCTTCATGATAGTGATCACTCATTTGAACATATGATGTGGGAATATGAAACTGTATGGCCATATCTTAAAAAAATTCTTCTATCTGATGATATCTATAGACATGATGCATTTGATAAATTTGTGAAGGAACATCAGTGTAGATTTTATAAGATTTCTAGAAGAATGGGTATAATGATAAAATAAATACCAAGTGTTTTAATGAAATATACTCGCAGTATGCCAATGAAAACAATTCATAGAATTTTTCTAGAGGATGAATTAGATAAGATCATCCCCACATTAAAAGGAGAGACAATATTAGATATGGGCGCAAAGGATATGAGATATGCACATTATTTTGAAAATTCTAAATACATAGCAATAGACTTAGAACCTAAAATTAAAAATAACTACATGATTCAAGCTGATGCACACAATCTACCTTTTCCAGATAATACTTTTGACATAATTATTTCAACTGAAGTAATAGAACATACAACATGGCCATGGATTGTGATTCAGGAACTATCCAGAATACTAAAGCCTGGAGGCAGTCTTGTCATATCTTGGCCTTGGTTATATGCAATAACTCATCATGATTATTGGAGGATCCATATTGATTCAATGAAGAAATTAGCTGAAAAAAATAATTTGAGAATTGAGTTTTCAATAGGAGTGGGCGGTTCAGTTACAAATATTTCTATGGGTTTAATTCAGATAATAATGTCAAGGATAAAGATAAATATGATTTTAAAAATTGTTTTTTCTATCCTATATAAAATATCATTAATTGATAAAAAGAAATCTACAAAAAAAGATGCTTCGGGATTTATTGCAGTTATGAGAAAACAATCATCTTAAATCAATTTTAATTTTAACATAAATTTGTCTATTGAATTATTTTAAAGAGTAAGTTGTCATTAAAATGATTTAATAAATTATTAAGTTGATTATCTAAAATTTAGTGATTAGAAAGTAATAAACAAATCTTTGTTTGAAAATAATTAAAAGATTAATTAAACATGGTTGATGAGGACGTTTAATTGGCTATAACTGGAAATACTGGAAAAGTTAAGATAATTCATAATCTAGAAAAAATTTCTGACCAAAATAAAAAAATAAAAATTTTAGATATTGGTTGTGGAAATCTTGATCTGTGGTTGGATACTAAAATTAATTTCAGCAATTTTGAAATTCATGGAATAGATCGAAATTCCGAATCATTATCTCTTGCAAAGGAAAGAGCTAGAGATTTGCAAGCAGAGAAATCTTTTCATTTTTATAATGAAAAGATTCAAAATTTGGATAAACTCTTTGATTTTAAATTTGATTTGATTGTTTCTACTCAAGTATTAGAACATATAAAAGACATAGATGATTTTTTTTCAAATATTAAAAAAGTTGTCAACAAAGATTCTAAAGGATTTTTTACGTGTGATTCTGCTTATTATCAACAAAAATCTTCAGATAATACAAAAGGCATTAGATTTGTGAGAAAATTAAAACGTCAGTATGTAAATGATTTTTATCTTAGACCATTAACAAAGGAACAAATTTTAGATGTATTAAGAAAAATAAACATCCAAACGTATAATTTTGAATATTATTGTATTAATCCTTTAAAATTCATACATAATCATGTTATATCTTTTGAAAGAAAAGACATTTTTTTAGAAAGATGGTTTGAGTTAGAATCGTTTCTAAACAATACAGGAGAAATGGAGAAGATTAGAAATTATTGCTCTGTTCTTTATTTTGATATAGATTTTTGAGATATAAAATTTGTGTTAAGTTAATCTAAATAATTGTAATTGTGAAATCTTGAATATTATTGATGTAATAATGATCGATATAATTCTAGATATTGATTTCCTATAACATTCCAATCATACTTTTTTACATAAATAAGAGCATCATCAGTAATTGATTTTCGTAATTCATCTTGATTTAGAAGGTTTTGAATTTTTTTAATAAATTCTTTTGAATTTGTTGGTTCTATTAGAATTCCATTTTTTTCATTTGTTATTAGTTCTTTATTTCCTCCAATATTAGATGCAATTATGGCAGTTTTGCATGCCATGGCCTCCAAAAGTGTAGAACTAATTCCTTCTTGTAGTGAAGGTTGTATAAGAATATCAGAACCACGAATTAACGAAATCGTTTCTTTTTTGTTTTGATAACCCAGAAAATGAATATTTTTGTGGGTTTTTGCCAGATCTTTAATTTTTTGCTCTTCTGGTCCTGCACCCAAGATGATCAGATGTATGTCATTAGATATTTTTTGTGCAATTGATATCAAAGAATCAATTCCCTTTTCACGAGACAATCTTCCTGCAAAAATTACTTGTTTTTGGTATCTTTTGTCTGCATTTTTTTCTAAAGATGATATATCTATTGCATTTGAAACTTGAAAGACATTGTATCCTAATTTGGAATAATAATCATATGCCTCTTTAGAGATTACAGTTATTGCATCTGCCCATCTCAGTGCATCTTTTTCATATTTTTCAGATATGTCTCCTGTTGTTTTTCCATGTAGTTGGTTAATTTGTTGCGAGAAAACCCCGTGAAGAGACAAAACTTTTTTTCCTGAAGCATTCTTCATTGCAAGTGCTGATGGTATGTTATGAGCATGAACAATATCCTGATCTTTTTTGAACTTGGCTTTTAAAAAAGATGAAATCATAAAGCTTGGATTCTTTAATCCTTTAATTGGAATTGTAAATGTGTTTTCCGAAGAAATTATTTCTACATTATGATTATTTTTTTCTAGGAATTTTGTAAGTCCTTGCACGTGTTGAGCAATTCCACCAATTCCTGATTGGGTTGGAGAAATAATGAGAATTTTCACAAAACAAAATTAGTTGTAGATAATTTAAGGTCTAAGGTTTACATTGTTGCCTGAGCAGCGTCATGGAACATCTGGCTCTTTGCACAGCCAGCAGCAAGCTCATCACCTGCACCACGTCTCATTAGACCACGGTAAAGACCGTCTTCTAGTTTTACTCCTTCTCTTTGCTCCCATTCCTCTACAGTGATTGAGTATTTCTTTTGGATTCTGTCTCTATACCATTCAGGAATTACATTAAACGCACAGAATGGAACTATTCTAAGATCTGGAGTCAAATAGTGAATATCACATCTTTGGAGTCTTTCCAAGTCTTCATTGTATTTGTCTTGAAAGTGCATCATGCCTAAGAATAATCCTTTGACATGCCATGAACCAATTGATTCAA
>CAZJUY010000053.1:0-14299 GCA_964549315.1 uncultured Chitinophaga sp.
CACACCGGCTTCGCGCATATCTTCGTCTTGTTCTTCGTAATACCAATTAATGGTAACTTGACTTCCACCTTTATTGATGTTTTCTAGTTTTTTGAAAACATCTAAGATGCATTTTGAAGAACTTGTGTTAAAATACTCCAATTGAATATTAACATTAGTAACCGATTGTGGTTTAGCAGAATATTTTTCTAACCAATCAACAAGAGGTTTATAAAACTCAATTGAGTTTTCAGGGATAGAACGTCCTTTAATTTCTAAAAATCCTTTTCCAGTATCAAATGTAATGGTTGGGGTTTTTGGTGTGCCTTCAATTGAAATTGTTTCCATACGGTAATTGTTGTTTTTTTATTGTGAAATTTTGATATTTAAACTAAAAAATGAAAATTTATCATCTACGGGTGCAAAGTTAAAATTTAATTTTTCACCTGTTTTACGAGCAATGTCAATCATTCCTAATCCACCTCCGCCTTTCATCGACATTTCTCCGTTATTCAATACTGCTTTATAGTATTCTTTTAATTCTTCTTTTGATAATAAATTAATATCATCCAAACGTTTTTTTAAGCCATTTACATTTTCATTTTTAATGTAATTGCCAGTAATAATATTGTATTGATTATCAATTTTACCAATCATAAAGATGGCAGAACGAATTTTATCTGTTTGCATTTCTGGATTTGATTCATCCATATGATGGTAAAGGTTTTGTAAACATTCTACCAATACATTGTAAACTTTTTTCTTAATCTTTGGCTCTTCTTGTAGATTATCGAGTTTCGACTCCATAATTTGCAGAATAGATGTCAATAGTTCTGATGTAATATCACCTTTAAAAGAGAGCATAATATTATTACGCTCCATTTTATCGTAAAAATCATAAATATCTAACATCATAAACCTGCTATTTTATTCGATAAAGCTCTTGATTCTGATTATTAATTTTAGCAAATATATAAATTTGTTCTAATTGACAAAACAATTGTTCAAATTTAATTCATATCAAAACTAAAGGTGTTTCCGTTAATGGTAAGTGTGGCTTTTTTATCACAAGTTCCATTACCAAAATCAACTGTTCTAGTTGCTAAACCTTCTGGTGTTAAATCAATTCTTCCAGATTCAATCCAGCTACAAGATGAACGTTTTACAACAGGTACAGTTACGTTTACCGTATATGTTTTACCATCTCTGTTTTTTCCATTTGCATTTCCTGTAAATGTAAATACATCATTGTATGGATCAAAATCACCAAAACCAGCTGTTTGGGTTAAAGTACGGTCTGCTTCCCATTCTAATCTCCAACTAGGATTTTGACAAACACCTTTAAATACTCTAGTATTAAAAGCATTTGCAGCGCTGTGAGTAATTTTAATACTGTCGCAAGCATAAGAGATATTGTTTACTGTAAAATTAACCAGCGTAATTTTCACATAGCTACCTAAAATACTCCAACGGTTTGAGAAAGAACATACAATCTGTCCTTTACGTAACTTACCGTCAATAGTATCAATACAACCAGTAGTTCCATAGTCAATAATCATAGTACGAGGCCAACCTGGACTAGCAATAGTATCTGGTGAAATAATAGTAGGACAAAGCGAACGCATGCCTTTCACACCTTGTTCATTAATTCCAAAATTATTTACTCTTGGCATCATTTTATTGAATTCAGTCTCACAAAGGTTGTTATCAATTGCCGATTGTGTTTCAGTATCAGGTTCCTCTTTTTTACAAGAATGAATAGTTAATACTGTAAAAGCTGAAATAGCTAGTAGCGATAAATAGGTTATACGTTTCATAAGCGTTTGGTTTTTAGTATTACAAATATAACAAAATTTAGAATTTGGCAATTAAATGTTATATAAATCAGAATATTTTTGTTTAGCGTAATTCATAAAGTGTTTAAAGTTCAATTTTTCGCCTGTCAATTTTATGCATAATTGTTCTGCAGTATAGTGTTTTCCATGGATATGAATGTTTGTTCTTAACCAATCCAATAATGGTTTTAAGTTGCCATTTTCAATTTCAGACTCTAAATTTTTTATTTCTTTTTTAGCCTGATTAAAAAATTGTGCTGCATAAAAACTTCCTAATGAATATGTAGGAAAATACCCAAAACTTCCATGGCTCCAATGGATATCTTGCAATATTCCTTGTGTATCGTTGGGCACATCAATATTTAAATAGTCTTTGTATTTTTTATTCCAAATGCTTGGTAATTCTTCTACTTCAATTGTTCCTTCTATCAAGGCTTTTTCAATTTCGAATCGAATTAATACATGAAAGTGATAGGTAAGCTCATCTGCTGATGTTCTTATTAAAGAAGGTTTTACAATATTCATGGCTTTGTAAAAATCACTAGCAGTGATGTTTTTTAGGTTTTCTGGGAATAAATTTTGAAGATTTTTGAAATTAAATTTCCAAAATGCTAAACTCCTTCCAACATTGTTTTCCCATAATCTAGATTGTGATTCATGAATTCCCAATGAAATGTACTCCCCAGATGGTAAACCGTATTCGCTTGCTGGCAAACCCTGTTCGTAAAGCGCATGACCGCCTTCGTGTATACAACTCCAAATCATTTCATTTACATCATTTTCATTTATTCTTGTAGTTACACGCACATCTTGAGAACTAAAATTTGTAGTGAATGGATGTGAGGAAATATCTTGTCGGCCCGCCTCAAAATCATAACCCATTTGTTTTAAAAGATCTATTCCAAAATTCCATTGTATGTTTTTATCATAATGCAAAAACATAAAACTGTCTTTGTTTTGAGATTTTGCTGCTATAAGTTTTACAAAATCAACCAATTGATTTTTTACATCGGCAAATAAAATTTCTAAATCTTTTGTCTTTGCTTCTGGTTCGTATTGATCTAAAAGTGCATCATACGGGTGTTCCTTGTACCCTAATAATTCACACTCTTTGCGTTTTAGTTCAACTAATTTTTTTAGATGTGGGGCGTAACTTTTAAAATCGTTTTTGTTTTTTGCAGTTTGCCAAGCTTGAAATGTTTCTGAAATGGTTTTACTTAGTTCTTCAACAAATGCAGTGGTATATTTTTTACTTTGCTTATAACTTTTTAAAGATTGTTCAATGTTTCGTTTTTCTTTTTCATTTAAACTGACATCAGTATTCAAGTCGCTCAGAAGTTTTCCTAATTCATCTGAAATAGAGAGTTCATGAGCCATTCCTGCTAATGTAGATAATTGTTGTGCTCTAAAATTTGCTCCCTTTGGGGGCATATATGTTTCTTGATCCCAATTTAAAACTCCCGAAGCAAATTGCACATCCGCAATTTTGCGCATATGCGCAACGTATTTTTGATAGTTAGTTGACATTCTATTTTTTTGATTTAAGAGTAGAAAAAGCAATTAGTAACCAACCTACAATAAAAAACAAGCCGCCAATGGGTGTGATAGGTCCAAGCCAATTTGTAGAAGGTATTCCAATTAGTTTTGCAGTTGAAAGTAGATACAATGAACCTGAGAACAAAACAATTCCAAGCATAAAACAGTGTGCTGCTTTTGTAATTAATTTGTTTTCTTGTTTGTCAATTACAAAACCAATAACAAGTAAAACGATGCTATGATACATTTGGTAACGTGCAGCTGTTTCAAATACTTGTAAGTTTTGTTCGGTTATTAATCCTGTAGAAATTTTTTGTTTTAAAGCATGTGCTGCCATCGCGCCTAAAGCAACAGCCATTGCACCAGAAATGCTTGCAAAAAATAGGATGGTTTTTTTCATAATTAGGTATTATAAAATCTGAAAATGTTTACCCAAGAAATATTGGGCGCTCAATTATTCCCCCTCCAACTAAATCGTTACCTTCATAAAAAACTGCTGATTGTCCCGGAGCAATTGCAGATACTGGGCTATGGAAAAGCACATTTAATTTATCTCCTTGATGCGATATGTTAGACATTGTTCCTGCATCTTTGTAACGAATTTTTGTTAATGCTTCAAAGTTATCAGGTAATGCTGCATATTTAATAAGATTGAATTTAGAAACAATCATTTGTTGTTCTTCTAAATCTTGTTTACTCCCTAAAACCACAGTGTTGGTATCAGGAATAATTTCCAAAACGTGTAATGGTTCACCAACAGCAATTTCTAATCCTTTACGTTGTCCAATTGTATAAAAAGGATAACCTTTATGTGTGCCTAAAACTCTACCTGTTCTATCTACAAAATTACCTCCAGCAACTTTGTTTTCTAATCCATCAACTTTACGTTTTAAAAACCCGCGATAATCATTATCAGGAACAAAACAAATTTCATAGCTTTCGCTTTTATTAGCTAAATCAACATATCCTGCATCAATAGCCATTTGTTTTATTTCTGTTTTTTTAAAATTTTGTAAAGGAAAAATAGTACGTTTTAAACTTTCTTGTGTTAAGCCCCAAAGTACATACGATTGGTCTTTTGAAGCATCTAATCCTTTTGAAATAACATAACGGTTATTTTCTTCTCGTATTTGAGCATAATGTCCTGTTGCAATAAATTCGCAATCGAGCATGTCAGCTCTTTTTAAAAGTGCCTCCCATTTAATGTGAGTATTGCACAATACGCAAGGGTTTGGAGTTCTACCCGCTAAATATTCATCCACAAAATTATCGATGATGTAATTTCCAAATTCATTTCTTATATCTAAGATATAATGTGGAAATCCTAGATTTACCGCCAACATTCGAGCATCATTTATGCTATCTAAACTGCAACAACCGGTTTCTTTAGTAGAACCGCCAGATGATGCATAATCCCATGTCTTCATGGTAATGCCAACTACTTCATATCCTTGCTCGTGTAATAACAAAGCAGCGATAGAACTATCAATTCCACCGCTCATTGCTAATAACACTTTTCCTTTTTTGCTCATTTAATTATTTTGGGCTGTATCCATCTTCATATGGATTTTTTATATCAAACTGTTCGTATTGTTTTTTTTCTTTGTCCTGTTGTTCCTTGGTTATAATGTTCTTGTCTTCACCTTGTAATCTTCCATCCACGTATTTATCAGTTCTTAAAAGCGTTCCATTATCACTATAATATTTCCATTCGCCTTCTTTTAGATCGTTTTTGTAAACACCTACAGCATCAATTTTTCCGTTTGAGTAGTAATAGGTTACTTTTCCTTCTATTTTGTTATTGATGTATTGTCCACTATATTTTAGTTGTCCACCTTCAAAATATTTTTTTGCAGGACCATCCAAAACTCCATTCTTCCATGTTTTATCTTCAGAAATTTGACCATTTCGGTAATACACTTTAAAACTTCCATTTTTAACACCATTTACATACATTTCTTGCGAAAGTAAAACACCTTCTTCATCGTAATAAGTCCAGGTGCTGTCTTTTTTTTCGTTTACATATTTCCCTTTTCCCATTGTTTTACCGGTAAGGTGGAAATACTCTGTATATGCAACAGTTCCATTTTTTAAAAAAACATTGGTTGCTTTAACCTCTTGTGAAGGATAATAATACGTGAATTTACCTACAGGAACATCATCTACAAAATTACCATCATACACCTTTTTTTTGTTGGCATCGTATTTTATCCAGTGACCTTGTTTTTTGCCAGCAGCATCCGTTTTATTAGGCGCATCTTGTGCGTATGAACCAAATGCAGTAAATAGTATGCAGCAGAAAAAAATGTTTTTTAATAGTTTCATTTTAATATTTTTTTAATGATAACGGTAAAAATGTACTTTGATACATACTTTCATTAAAATAATTATGCAAAAGTACTAAAATACTTGGTGCGGATTAGCCAAAAATTGAGCCAAAAGGATGGTTGTTACCAATTGTTAATATCATTCAAATGCTTTTCAAGCAATTTTATTGTAAGGGGGTCAATGATTGTACCTTTGTCGTCTAATAAAGTAAGAATACTTGAAATCGGTTGTTTGTTTGGGTGAACGTGCATTCCCAAATAATTTAAGATTCCAGTTAAATGATCCATTCCTCTTAAATTACCCGCTTTACCACTTGAAACTCCCACTAAACCTATTTTTTTGCCTCTGTTTAAGTCGGGATTAATAGCATCAATAAAGGTTTTTAATATACCAGGGAAGCTTCCATTGTATTCTGGAGAGATAATGACAATTTTTTGAACAGGAATAATGTATTCATCTAACAATTGTTGAAAGTTTGTGGAGCGTTTGCCAAAAAGTTCGTTAAAAGCTAAATCATGAGGAACAGTTTCAAGTGATAATACTTTACACTTAAGTTGCTGTTTTTCCATTAGTTGAGCATAAAGCTGGGCAACCTTTAAAGTATTGCTATTAGGGCGATTGGTAGCAGAAATTATAGTAATCATTCAAATAATATTATTAACAAAAAACTGTTTAAAAATCTATAATAAGTTTTAAGGCTTAAAAATGGCAAAAAATTGTACTTTTAGTCCTCTTTAAAATTGGGGCAAAAGTACGAATATTATGAATATAACATATTTCGGTCATTCTTGTTTTGGGGTAGAAGTAAATGGCAAGCATATTTTGTTTGACCCTTTTATTACTCCTAATGAGTTGGCGAAAAACATAAATGTAGAAACAGTACAAGCGGATTATATTCTTATTTCACATGGGCATTCTGATCATATTGCTGATGCTGTAAGTATTGCAAAACGTACCGGAGCAAAAGTGGTTTGCAGTTGGGAAATACATGAATGGTTGAATAAGCAAGGTGTAAAAAATACTCATCCTATGAATACGGGAGGTAAATGGAAGTTTGATTTTGGAAATGTAAAATGTGTTGTAGCAGTTCATTCAAGTGGTTTGCCTGATGGAACTTACGGTGGTAATCCTATGGGTTTTATAGTTGAATCAGGAGATGCCAACTTTTATTATGCAGGTGATACCGCTCTAACATACGATATGAAGTTGATTGGGGAATACAGAAAAATAGATTTTGCTTTTTTACCTATTGGCGACAACTTTACGATGGGTGTGGACAATGCGATTATTGCTGCCGAATTTATTAATTGCAAAAAAATAATTGGAATGCATTACGATACTTTTGGTTTTATTGTGGTAGATAAAAACGAAGCGATTAAAAAATTTGAAATGGCTGGCAATGAACTAATTTTATTTAGTGTTGGCGAGTCAAAAAAAATGTAAAAACAAATAAATAAAAAAATAATTAATAGAAAGAATGGGAAAGATAATAGCAATTGCAAATCAAAAAGGTGGCGTAGGGAAAACAACAACAGCTATTAATTTAGCGGCAAGTTTAGCAGTATTGGAATTTAAAACATTGCTGATAGATGCCGATCCTCAAGCAAATTCTACTTCGGGTGTGGGTTTCGACCCAAGAAATATTAAAACGGGAATATATGAATGTATCATTGATGGTGTAAATCCAAAAGATATTATTCTACAAACAGAAACACCTAATTTGTGGTTATTACCTGCACACATTGATTTGGTTGGAGCTGAAATAGAAATGATTAATCTTCCGAACAGAGAGAAGATGATGCGAATGGCATTAGAGAAGATAAAAAACGAGTACGATTTTATTATTATTGATTGTTCTCCTTCTTTAGGTTTAGTAACAGTAAATGCTTTAACTGCTGCTGATTCGGTTTTAATTCCTGTACAATGCGAATACTTTGCACTCGAAGGTTTAGGAAAATTATTAAATACAGTAAAAATTGTTCAATCTCGTTTGAACATAGATTTAGCAATAGAAGGTATTTTGCTTACGATGTATGATATGCGTTTGCGATTGAGCAATCAGGTTGTAGAAGAAGTAAAAACACATTTTCAGCAAATGGTTTTTGATACCATCATTCAGCGTAACACAAAATTAGGTGAAGCGCCAAGCTTTGGACAAAGTATTATTATGCATGATGCAAGTGGAAAAGCAGCAATCAATTATTTGAATTTGGCACGTGAAATTTTACAAAAAAATGGATTAACACGTTTAAATGATTCAGAGAAATTTATTAATGTAGAAGAGGAAAATTAATTATAAAGTTGAGAGAAAGAAATTCAAAGTATTTTGAAAGTAAAGAACAAAAGAAGTAAAAAATAAAACGATAAAATGAGTGTAAAAAGAAACGCATTAGGAAAAGGATTAAGCGCATTGTTAGAAAATGCTAATACAGATATTACAAGCACAAAGCTTGAGGGAGAAGGAAAGGTTGTGGGTTCAATAGCAAATATTGAAATTTCCAAAATAGAAACAAATCCATTTCAACCTCGTACTCAATTTGATGATGATGCGTTGAACGAATTGGCTTCATCAATTAAAGAACACGGCATCATTCAACCTATTACTGTTCGTAAACTTGGGTATGATAAATTTCAATTAATATCAGGTGAAAGAAGGTTTAGAGCTTCACAAATTGCTGGTTTAACAAGTGTTCCTGCGTATATTCGTATTGCTAACGATCAATCCATGCTAGAAATGGCTTTGGTTGAAAACATCCAACGCGAAAACTTAGATGCTATAGAAGTTGCAATTAGCTATAAACGATTAATTGATGAATGTAATTTAACGCAAGAACAATTATCTCAAAAAGTAAGTAAACAGCGTTCAACCATAACAAATTATTTACGTTTATTAAAATTGCCAGTTGAAATTCAATTAGCTATTCGTAATGGTGATTTAACAATGGGTCATGCACGTGCTTTGATTAATATTGATAATGAAGATAAATTGTTGGATATATACAATCAAGTGGTGTTGAATAATTTATCTGTTCGTGAAACAGAAGATTTAGCAAGAGGTGCAAAAGTTGAAATTGCTGCTAAAGGAAGCAAAGCATCCAATAAAAAACCTGAAAAAGGTGCATTGTCATTTGAGCAGCAACAAGTATTAGATGATTTAAGAGCAGTGTTTAACACTAAGGTTCAAATTGCCAAAGAACAAAACGGTAAAGGAAAAATAGTTATTCCATTTAAATCGGATAATGATTTACAACGCATATTAGATTTGTTGGATGCATAGATAGTTAGTTGGTGTTATCACCATTATAAACCGATTGATGACTTATTTCAAACAAGTAAAAAAAAATAATAACAGGTTATTTCATGTAATAATTGGAATAACCTGTTTGCTTTTTATTAATATTTCTTCTCAGGCTCAAAATTCGGATACTACAAAAATACTTGTTAAACCAATTAAACATAGCCCCAGAAAAGCAGCGCTATATTCAGCTGTATTGCCAGGTTTAGGGCAAGCGTACAATAAAAAATATTGGAAAATTCCTGTGGTGTATGCTGGTTTTGGTGCTTTGGCATATTCATTTAATTACAACCAAACCCGATTTATCAAGTATAGAAATGCATATAGATACAGAATAGATGGTGATGTAAATACGGTAGATAATTATGTAGGAATTTATTCCGATGAAAATTTAAATACATTACAAAAATATTATCATAGATACAGAGATTTAACAGTTATAGGAGTAGCTTTGCTGTACGTTTTAAATGTTGTAGATGCAAGTGTTGATGGTCATTTATTTACTTTTGATGTAAGTGATAATTTATCTATGAATATTCAACCAACACTTATTAATACTGCATATAGTTCGAATTATCATGCAGGTATTGGACTAAAAATAAAATTTTAAAATAGATATGAATATTGCACTTATTGGATATGGTAAAATGGGTAAAGAAATTGAACAAATTGCTTTATCACGTGGGCATAAAATTGTTTTGAAAGTGGATGTTTCTAATGCAGACACTTATACTTCAGAAGAGTTAAAACTAGCGGATGTAGCTATTGAATTTAGTACTCCAGAATCTGCGTTAAAAAATATTTATAAATGTTTTGATGTAAATGTTCCAGTTGTGGTTGGCACTACAGGTTGGCTTTCAAAACTTGATGAGGTGAAAGAAAAATGCAAGAATCAAAATCAAACTTTATTTTATGCGTCAAATTATAGTATTGGAGTAAACTTGTTTTTTAAGTTAAATGAGTATTTGTCAAAATTGATGAATAACTATACTGATTACAATGTTGCAATGGAAGAGATTCATCATGTTCATAAATTAGACGCGCCAAGTGGTACGGCTATTTCATTGGCGAATCAAATAATTGAAAATAATTCTGCAAAACAAAAATGGGTAAACGAAGAAACAACAAGTAAAAATGAATTATCTATTGTTTCAAAACGTTTGGATGAAGTGCCAGGCACACATACCGTGACTTATTCATCTGCAGTTGATGAAATAAGTATTACGCATATTGCTCATAATAGAAAAGGCTTTGCTTTGGGAGCTGTTGTAGCTGCAGAGTGGGTGAAAAATAAAAAAGGAATATTTGGAATGAATGATTTAATGAATGAATTGAAATAATACTCTTCACAAAAATTAACAATAGCAGAACAATAAAAATCACGAATTTAGTTTTCTCAAACTGAACTAATTAAAAAACAATTATGGATTTATCTTATTTACTTCTGATTTTATTTTCAATAACAACTATACTTGGCCTTTACAAATTATTTGCTTTGGCTGGAGAGGAAGCTTGGAAAGCACTAGTTCCGTTTTATAATTTTATTGTTTGGTTAAAAATCATTAAAAAACCTTGGTGGTGGATTTTTTTAATCATAACACCTGGTGTAAATTTTTTGATGATGGCAATAATGTATTATCTCACATCAAAAGCTTTTAATAAAAGGTCAGCACAAGATTTAGTAGTAGCATTTTTATTTGGATTTATTTATTTGCCTTATATCGGTTTTCAAAAAGAAACAAAATATGTTGGACCAGAAGATGCAAGCAAACGCAAACCATCGATTGTGCGTGAATGGTCTGAAGCTATTGTTTTTGCTGTTATTGCAGCAACAGTAATTCGTACGTTTTTTCTTGAAGCATTTACGATTCCTACTTCTTCATTAGAAAAATCGATGATGGTAGGAGATTATTTGTTTGTAAGTAAAGTAAGTTTTGGTGCTAAAATTCCAAATACTCCTTTATCATTTCCTTTTGTTCATCATACTTTATATGGAACTACCAAATCGTATGTTGAATGGTTTAAATTGCCTTATTTTAGATTACCAGGATTAGGTTCAGTTAAGAACAATGATATTGTGGTATTCAATTATCCTGATGGTGATACTGTAGCATTAAGTGCTCAAGATCAAAGTTATTATCAAGTTTGTAGAGATGCCAAAACATATAATAGCGGTGTAAGTAATGGCAGAAATTATGTTTGGAGCCATCCTGAGATTTATGGGGATATAACTTATCGTCCAGCTGACAAAAGAGAAAATTATGTTAAACGTTGTGTGGCAATTGCTGGAGACACTTTAAAAATTATAAATCAAAAACTCTTTATAAATTCAAAAGAAGCTTATGTTGCTCCTACAATGCAGTATTACTATAAAGTAAGAACTGATGGCAGTGGATTTTCTCCTAAAATAATTGAAAAGTTTGATATCACAGATGGCGCAAGAAGCGAAAAAGATAGTTTAGGTGATTATCTTTTAATCAATTTACCTTTTAATAAATTAGATGAGTTTAAAAAACTACCAAATGTAAAATCTGTTGAACCGAATATTGACCCAGTTGATTCTTATGATTCTCGTATTTTTCCTCATTCGCCAAACTATAAATGGAATAATGATAATTTTGGACCATTGTTCATTCCTAAGGCTGGTGTTACCGTTAATTTAGATACAACTAATATTGTTTTGTATGATAGAATAATAGTTAATTATGAAGGAAATACTTTAAATATTGAAGGAGATAAAATTTTTATTAACGGACAAGAAACAAAAACATATACTTTTAAATTAGATTATTATTTTATGATGGGAGATAACCGTCATAATTCTGCTGATTCACGTTCATGGGGATTTGTTCCCGAAGACCATATTGTTGGGAAACCAGTATTTATTTGGTTGAGCATCAAAGAAGATAACAAAAATATTGTAGGCGATAAAGCAAACCCAAGTGGGTTTATTAAGAAATTAAAAACATCTTTATTTGATGATAAAGCGAGAAGAGCACGCTTTTTTACTTTTGTCAGCAATGATGGTATTTCAAGGTCTTACTTGATTCATTTTATTGTAATTGTTATTGCAATTACTGGCTTTTCATATTTCAGAAACAAACGCAAAGCAAAAAACGTAAAAAAGTAAGCAACCAGAAGTACAAATTACTTTTTGGGAAAAACTATTGAAACATAAAAAAACGATATTGGAGTGGACCAAAGCAATTTTATTTGCTTTGGTTTTTATATTGATTTTTCGGGTGTTTTGTTTTGAGGCATTTACAATTCCTTCCTCCTCAATGGAAAAAACATTATTAACGGGTGATTATGTAATTGTAAATAAAATGAGCTATGGACCAAGGCTACCAAACACATTGCTATCATTTCCTTTCATTCATCAATATCTGCCTTTTACAGAATATACAAAATCTTACCTAGATTGGATTCAGTTGCCTTACATGCGATTGTCTGGTGCTCCTGATGTTGAACGAAATGATATTGTTGTATTTAACTATCCTATGGATACTGATCATCCTGTGGACCAACGAACATATTATATTAAACGTTGTGTAGCAATTGCAGGGGATACTTTAGAAATTAAAAATGGTTTAGTATATATAAATAATGAATTAAGTGACGATGTAAACAAAATTCAGTTCAATTATAAGGTAGTTATTGATACTGATAGTATTGATTCAGATAGCCTTTCTGCCTTGGGAATAACGGAAGGCAATAAAACAAACAAAAAAGGAGAATATTGGCTAACTCTTACTTTTGAGAATATAGAAAAAGTAAAAAAAATGAAAAATATTGTTTCCATAACTCCGATTTTGGATAAAAAAGGAAGTTATAACGATTTTATGTTTCCTACCAATGAGCATTTTTTATGGAATGTAGATTATTTTGGCCCTTTGTATGTTCCTAAAGCAGGAGATTCGGTACATCTATCAAAAGATTCTTTAGCTCTTTATGAACGTATTATAACCGTTTATGAAAAAAATACATTGCGTGTAAGCAATGATTCAATTTTTATAAATGAAAAATATACTAATTCATATACTTTTAAGATGAATTATTATTTTATGATGGGCGATAATAGACATAATTCAGCAGATTCTCGTTTTTGGGGTTTTTTGCCAGAAGACCATATTGTAGGCAAAACAGTTTTAGTATTAATGTCGGTTGATAAATCAGATGAAAAAAGCCATTTGCGCTGGGATAGGTGGTTTAAGTCGGTTTTTTAATAACAAATGCAACCTTTTTTTGAAATTTAACATCAATGGTTACAAAGATTTGTTTTTGAATAGAGTTTTTTCTATTTTTACTAAACAAATTTGAAACAGAACTAATTAATATTTAACCAATAATAAAACAAAACATGAAAAAATTAGGAATACTACTATTTGCTTTTGCTGCTTTATCTATTAATGCAGTTGCTCAAAAAACAATGGCTCATTTTAATACAAATGAAGCAGATTGTTATTCTTTTGTAGATAACAACACAAATGTTGTTGTTAAATTTAAAGTTGACGTGCAAAATGCGCAACAAAAAGATGAGATTGCAACTAAATTCAAAAACATTAAAGAAGTTAAAAATGTAGAAGCTGTTGAATTTAATGGCAATGTAGCTACTTACAAAGTTACTTTAGCAAAAGATGGTTTTTTCAAAACAATGGAAAAAGTATTAGTTAATGGTAATATTTTTGATGTTGAAATGGATGGTAAAACTATGTCAACAAAAGAATTCCCTGCTTATGCTCAAAATTATTACGATACAAAAGTTCAGTCAAGAAAAAAATAATATATTTTCTCATTAAATAGATAAAACATCCGCCTTTTGACGGATGTTTTTTTATTTTTACATCTATGATAATTTTAGGAATTTCTGCACTTTACCACGATTCAGCTGCTGCAATTGTTGTAGATGGGGAAATAATTGCCGCTGCTCAAGAGGAACGCTTTTCTAGAATTAAAAATGATTCATCTTTTCCAATAAAATCAATTGAATATTGTTTAAATGAAGCAAACGTTAAAATTTATCAAGTAGATTATATTGTTTTTTATGATAAACCATTACTGAAGTTTGAACGTTTGTTAGAAACCTATTTGCTTAATTCTCCAAGAGGCTTTATTTCATTTTTAAAAGCAATGCCAATTTGGTTGAAACAAAAAATATTTTTCAAAAAATTATTGCATGATGGATTGTCAGTTATTGAAGGATATGACAAGAAAAAAGTAAAATTGTTATTTACCGAGCATCATTTATCACATGCTGCAAGTAGTTTTTTTGCCAGTAATTTTGAGGAGTCAGCAATCTTAACAGTAGATGGTGTTGGGGAGTGGG
>CAZJUY010000054.1:0-13838 GCA_964549315.1 uncultured Chitinophaga sp.
TATTAGAATTATTGATAGGAATGATAATTAGTAGTATTGTGATTGCTATTGGCTATGCATCATACAATATGATATACAAACAATATTTACTATACAAATCCTATCGAACGGAATTAGTTGAATTTGCTGGACTTAATTCTGAATTACACAACAATTTTTACAATTCAGAAAGAGTTAAAGCAAAAGAAATAAGTTTGTTTTTTGAATTTAAAAATGAAAAAGAAATCGTTTTTGAGTTTAACGATGAATTTATTTTAAGAAAGGAAAAGGAATCAATAGACACTTTCAAAGTTAACGTTCTTAACTATAAATTCTTTCTGCAAAATGAAAGCAACATTATTGTAAATGCTATTTCTTTTGACTCTGAATTGTTAAATGAAATGGTTCAACTTAGATTTGAGAAAATGTATAGCGCAGAAAACTTAATAGAAGCAGAACAAAATATAATTAAAGAATGACAAGAATTGATTTAAATAAAATTAATAAAGTACCAATTCAAAAAGTTGAATCTGAAAAATCAACTGAGAATAGCTATTTAGATTTTTTAAATAAAGACATCAAAATTTTTGGTTCTAGTTTTAGTGATAAAAAGAAAGAACGTTTTTATTCTGAGTTAAATATTTTGTTTTCCGCAGGAGTTGATATACGAACCACATTGGAGTTAATTGAAGAAGAACAAATAAAAGAAAAAGACAAGCAAGTATTTAAAAAAATTAAGGAGGCTGTTACGAACGGCTCAAGTTTATCAAATGCAATAGAAAGCACCAACCTATTTACATCATATGAATACTACAGTTTAAAAATTGGAGAAGAAAGTGGCAGATTGCCTCAAGTGCTTCAGGAGTTGGCAGTGTTTTTTTCTAAAAAAATTAAACAAAAGCGTCAATTAACAAGCGCATTATCTTATCCAGCAATAGTTTTTGTTTCAGCTTTTGGGGCAATATTTTTTATGTTGAAATTTGTAGTTCCAATGTTTTCGGATGTATTTAAACGATTCAAAGGAGAACTGCCCTATTTCACCAAGCTGATTATTAAACTATCAGATTCATTTTCCAATTACGCTTTTTACCTAATTGCATTTATTCTAATATTAATTGCTTTTTTGTATAGCCAAAGGAAAACAGTTTGGTTTAGAAGTTTCGGTTCAAAGCTAATTTTAAGAATTCCTATAATGAAGAATTTAATTAGTAAAATATATTTAGCACGTTTTTGTCAATCAATGAACCTATTAATTAGTGCTAAAACACCTTTGGTAACAGCTATTGAACTCGTTAAAAAAATGGTTGGATTTTATCCAATTGAATTGTCTTTAGAAACCATACAAGATGATATTTTAAAAGGAATTCCCTTAAGCCAAAGTTTAGCAAAATTTAAAATTTACAACAAAAGGATGATTTCTTTAATTAAAGTTGCTGAGGAAGTAAATCAATTAGACCTAATGTTTGAAAAATTAGCCAAGCAATATTCAGATGAAGTTGAGCATCAAACAAGTATACTCGGAAGTCTCATAGAGCCCATCATGATTATATTTTTAGGGCTTTTGGTAGCAATAATTTTGGTTGCAATGTATCTGCCACTTTTCCAAATGAGCAACACAGTCGGTTAATCATTCCCTGATTTTTTTTAAAAAATAAAGCCAAAAATAATTATTAACATTCTTTTTATGGATGTAATTGGAAATCAATATCATTTGATTTTTTAAGCTAAATTTTATTTGGTTACCCAAAAATATATTTTGCAGATTCAAAAAAATGTTATTTGTTTGCTCCAGAATTTTATTATGTCAGGGGTGATAGAATATCCAATTCGGAGTTATAACACTTGTAACTTCATTGTTGAATAAGGTTTCTGTAGATTTTTCCTCTGGTATTTTTAAAATGATTTGTTGCTTTTTAAACAAGCAATGTTAATTATTCTAATTAAGATTTTAAAAATGAAAAACCAGAAGCAAAAAAAAACCACCCTCAATCCTTTAAAATTAATTTTAGTTGGATTGTTTTTTTCTAACCTTTTATTCTCACAGAGTGTAAATGAGTTTACAGGAGATTTTTCTTATTCAGTTCCTTTAATATCTATACCTTGTCCATATGGACCACCAGTAACTATAAGTGCTTCCTATGGTGCAGGTATTGGTGTTAACCAAAGTTCATCTGAAATAGGTTTGGGTTGGGGTATAAATGCAGCAGGTTTAATTTCTAGAAATGTTTCAGGAGTTCCTGATGATTGGGATGGGCAAGTGGTTGCTGATCCATCATTAGGAGGATTTAAATCTCAAGGAGGACTACTTTATTTTAAAAATGGAAATGTCCGAGACAATTTAGATTTTTATAAATCAACTTATAAAATTGATACTCCTGCATTTTACTTCCCAAATTATGATTATTATTCTATCAGTGCCCCAGGAATTGTGGGTTCTTTGCAACCTCACCTATTTGATTTTGCAACAACTGAATTGAATGTTCCTGTTAGTGGAACTCCACAGCCACCATCAATACCATATAAAATTGATCCTGTTCATCCGTTTTCCACAGCGTTGCAATTTAATTTTGGAGGTGACTATGGAGGAGATTTTAAGTCTAGGCATTATTCAAGCACTCCAATTAATGGATCTACAACTCTAAGATTACCTGGGAGCAAAATAAGTGATGCTGAATCTGGGTATACAGCGGACTCAACTCCTTATGCTGGAATAAATAACATTGGTTATAATTCAGGGACAAATAGACTTGCAACTGCAAGATATGTAACTTATACAGAAAGTAATGGAATTACAGGTTTTGTTGTCACAGATGAATCTGGATTCATCTATAAATTTAACAAGCCAGTAAAAATTAATTATTCTGTGTTTGGAAAATATCCTTTAAGAAACGATTACTCCTTACGTCCTTTAGACACAACTAGAGTTACGGATGGAAATGGAAATTATTACATAAAAGAGAATACTGTTGGAGATGCTAATAATCCTTATATGGTGGAATGGAGACAAAATTCAGCGTATAATTATAACTGGCTTCTGACAGAAATTCTTGGACCTAATTATGTAGATAATAATTCAAACAATGTTGCTGACGCAGGCGATGCTGGGTATTGGGTAAGCTATGATTGGCAATTATGGACAAGTAATTTCACAAGAAGAACACCAGAGTATGGATTCGATTATTCATACGAGGGGGATGAAAGTGAAAAAACAATTGATGACGATACAATATCTACATTAAAAATTCACGGAAAATTTGCAACATTTAGCAAATACAACCAAGAGTTATATTATTTAAATAAAATACAGACTTCTAGCCATACAGCTTTATTTGTTCGTGATGTTAGATTAGATAATTATAGCAGCGATTTACATAATTACGATAATCAAGCTAGTTCAACATTTAATATAGATCAGGTAAATGGACAAACAAAAACAAATTTAACAGGAACGTTATATGATAGCGGAGGACCTTCTGGTAATTATACTGGATCTACAAACTACACAGTAACAATTTCACCCACAAGTGCTAGTTCTATAACTATTAGATTTCCTTTTTTTAATATGGCTTCAGGGGATGTTGTGAAAATTTTAGATGGCAGTAACAATATTTTAGTTACATATTCCTCCACAAATTTACCTCCTTCTAATGGAGCAACATTTTCATATTCTACTATCAAGATAAATCAAACTACTACTGGCAATGCTCCTGGCTTCCGTTTAGGTTGGACATCAACTGTTCATACTACTGTTGTTCCACAATTAAAACTATCAAGAATATTATTATTTAAAAATGAAGATTTTTCAACTTTGAATTTACCTTCTTCATCTTCAAATTATTATGTAACTACAAGCGTATCTGGATTTGATGTAACATCATCTGGTATTGGAAAAGATAAATTCTTTAATGAAACATGGTATAACCATGTAAACAACAAAACTAATATCGAAGCTAAATCTATACAAACAATTGAATTTAATCAAGATTATAGTTTAGCTAAAAAATATGTGAATAATATAAAAACATTCGTTTGTGCTACTGATAAAAATAGCCCACCTTACGATGTAGTAAAAGGATGCTATGTTGCAAGTGCAGATAATGCAACAAGCGGTAAGCTTACTTTAAATGAAATTACTACTTACGAAGTTGGACATCAAAAAACATCTCCCTCAATAATTTTTGATTATAACAAAGATATCAGTAATGACAATCCTGATTATAATCCTGTTAAAATTGATTATTGGGGCTTTTATAAAAGTGATGCAACAGATAAAGGCTATAGTAGTTATACAACGCCAACTTCAAAAGACTTTACTTCCGCTTGGAGTTTAAGAAAAATTACGTCTCCTATGGGAGGAACTATAGAAATAAATTATGAATCAAATCAATATGAGAAAGTATTAAGTGGTACTGGAGGATTTAGAGGTCCATCTAAAATGTATGCCTTAAAATCTGTTTCGAATCCAAGTGGTTGTGGCCAACAATGGACATTCGAAATGGAAGAAGGGGCCGCAACTATATCAGATTATGATGCTTTAAGAACTTCCCCTCCTAGTGGTACTGTCAAAAAAGTTTTGATTCCATATATAGAACAAGCTGTAAATAATAAGCATATTAGTTATGGAACATTTAATTTTTCTTCTTCTACTGTTATTAATCAAATACAAGAACAATATACTTCTCCAATTAGTTCAATTAGCTATATGCCAAATGGTGGATTTTATTGTAGTTCTAATAATTTTAAATATACCGGTAACGGCTATATAAATTTTCAACTTCCAGTGGGGAGTGCTGTTTATGGTGGAGGAATCAGAGTAAAGTCTATCGTCTCTAAAAATGGCGTTAATGATAGTTACACACAGGAATACCTTTATTACGAGGGAGTAACCCCAATGGAAGCTGACAGATTTGGCGAAGAAAAATTAGTTGTAAATGGAGGAGTTTCTTATTATAATAAACTTCGTCCTACTGCTTATGATAAACATAGAATGGGTCCAGGAATAGGGTATTCGAAAGTTATTGTAAAAAATAAAGGGCAGAATAATAGTTCAAAAGGTTCAGTTGTGTACAAATTTATTACTACGGATGCTAACATAGATAACTTTAAAGCTAATGTAGAAAGAAGAATAACAAATAATGTAAATCATTATGTTGGAGGAGTTGGTACTTGCCCAAATGGTACACTAAATGACACAGCTTATATGGTTGAGGTAATTGATAAGTTTAGTGGATATTGGGGACAACTTTCCGAAGTTCAGCTATTGGACCTAAACGACAATATTCTCTCTAAAACAAAAAATGAGTATGTAAATCTAACTCAAGGTAGTATTGTAGAAAAATATGATTTTGTAACTAAAAAAAATTATACTACCTACTCAGGGTCGGATAATCTTACATGTGCGGAACACCATCATATTGTTTCAATATTAAGAAGCTACCCTGTTGTTCTTTCAAAACAAACAATTTATAATCAGGAAGTAAATTCAACAACAGAATATTTAGCCTTTGATCCCATAACTAGGACACCAACAATGGTAAGAAGTACCACTCCAAATAAAGGAATTACTGTCACTAGATCTACTCCTGCTTTCCGAATTTCTCAATACTCAGCAATGGGACCAAAATCAGTAACTTCTTCAAATGCGAATATCGTAAGTCCAGTTGCTTATCAAAAAGTTACGGTAGACAGTACAATTACTACTAGTTCTGATTTTGCAGAGTACTCAATTCAAACTTTTAAAAAGGATTTATACATTAGAAAATATGACGTTTCGAACAATAAATTTATTAATGATTTACAAACTAATGTTTATTGGGTTGAAGATAGATCTTACTCATGGGCGGGAGGTTCTTCTTCAATAGACGATTATGGTTTATATAAACAATCTGAACTTACCTCAACTCCTTTTGATTACACACTTGCTAGCATTGACAGTAAGTGGAGGTTTAATTCCGAAAATACTCTATTTGATAAAAGTGGGCATGTTATAGAAATAAAAGGATTTAACAATCGTTTTTCAGCAAAAAAATATGGGTATGGTGATACCTTGTTAACTGCTGAAGCTGCGAATGTAAATCATGCAAGTTTTACTTTTGCTGGCTTTGAATCCTCTGTTAAGGATTTAGACCCAGGTGCTGGGGTTGCAAATTATATTGATGGAGAAATTAAAATAAACAATGCCGTTAAAATAACTAGTACACCCTCTTTACCTTCTCATACAGGTAATTATTTGTTAAAAGTTCCATCTGGTACAACGGGTTCTAATTCTCCAACTTTTTCTGTTAAATATATTAGTTCTAGTCCAAATTCAGGCTTATTAAAAGATAGATTATATAGGGCTTCCGTATGGGTTCACTCATCAAGCCCAAGTGGATGCCAAATGACAGCTTCTTTTACTGGAGGTGCATCAGTTTCTGTTACAAAGTCTTCGACTTCAAATATTGTTGTTGGTGATTGGATTTTAATGAATCTAGATATAATTGTTGGCGCAAGCCCTAATGATGGTGATGAACTAAAAATAATTTTAGAATCTGCTAGTGGTGATGCATACTTTGATGATTTTAGATTACACCCTGTAGATGCAATAGTTTCAAGTGTAGTATATGAACCTAAGACAAATAGAATAATAGCAACGTTAGATGAAAATAATTTTGCTACTGTTTATAAATATGATGCGGGTGGAAGGGTTTTAGAAGTATGGAAAGAAATAGAAAATGTTGGATTAAAAAGGTTGAAAAAATACCAGTACAATTATTCAAGAGGAACTAACTAAAAAATAACGAAATGAAAAATATTAAAATCCAGCTAATCCCTTTTTTGATTTTATTTTTTGCATCTGAAAAATTTTCCGCTCAAGATTTTTCTTATCAATTTAATTCAGATAGTACAGGATACATTAGTATTATTGATACTTCTTCAGTTTTTCTAACATACGAAAGCAGTAACCAAGAGATTCTGTTAATTCCTGACGATTTTGAATTTAATTTTGCAGGAAAATCTATAGATACTATCAGGATTAATCCTAATGGATATTTGTCTTTTGATCGAGAAAATAAATTTAATTTTTTGTTCTTTTTCAAAGAATTTTTATTTAATGATGACAGTATAAATAAAACCCTTATCACATATAAAAAGGAAGTCTTATTTTCAGAAGGCTCGGTTTTTAAAATCGAATTTAAAAATTTGATGTATCAGGTTGGTGAAGAAAATGCGTTTTTAAATTTTCAAATATTTTTTTATCAAAATACAAATACGATCGAATTTAGAATGGGATCGGTTGTAGGTAATTTAATTGATGGGAATTGCATGTTTGGTTTGATAAATATGTTTGACCCTGTCAATTCAGGACTTGGTTTTCTTTTAAGTGGAGATTCCAAAAGTCCAACAGCCAATTTTTTACCAGAAAATTCAAATCCTTCAGTTATTAATTTATTTCCAAAAGAAGGTACTATATACACATTCACAAAAAATGCACAATAAATCATATTTAATATGAAAGCAATATCAAGGACATTCTATTTAACGTTTACATTTACGTTACTATTCTATACGAAAATATTTTCTGCAGATCGATACTGGGTTGCAGCTTCTCCTGCTGGAGGAGATTGGAATAGGACTTCCAGTTGGTCAGCTACTTCTGGAGGAGCCAGCGGAGCATCTGTTCCAGGAGTTAATGATGTTGCTATATTTAATGGAAGTGGTCTAGGCAATTGCGCTTTTGACATCAATGTAAGCGTTGGTGGTATAGATGTACAAAGTGGATATACAGGAACAATTAGCAAAGGATCTTTTACATTTACGGTTGGAACTTCAAATGTAATATTCTCGGGTGGCACATTTTCTGGTGGCTCAGCTGCAATTACCTTTGACGGTACGTTTACTTTATCTGGAACTTCGTTTACTGCAACATCTGGCACTACGACATTTAATAGCAGCGTAACTGTTTCTTCGGGTTCTTTCACTCACAATAGTGGGACGGTTACATTTAATAGTTCTAGTTCTCAAACAATACCTGCATTAAATTATTATAATTTGACATCTTCTAGTACAGGAACAAGAACATTTGCATCTTCTGGTACAATTGGCATTGCAAATACTTTTACTAAAGGAACAAATACATATACTACTACCGGCAGTACAGTTGACTATAATGGGACGGTGGCGCAAACAATTGTTGCATTAACACAGAGCTATAATAATTTAACAATTTCCGGTTCTAGAGGTGCAAATAATATTACACTTGCAAGTAGCGGAACAATTAGTATTTCTGGAACATTCACAAATAGTGCTACTTTTTCTTCTGGAGGTTTTGTTATTACTGGTAGTACTGTTAATTATAACGGTACAGGAGCACAAACAATTATTGCTTTCAATTATAATAGTTTAACAATTTCCGGATCCAGAACCACTAGTAATGTAACTTTGGCTAATAGTGGGACGATTGGAGTTTTTGCTACTTTCACTAATTCAGCAACATTTACTTCTGGCTCTATTATTAATACTGGAAGTACAATCAATTTTAATGGTACAGGAGCTCAAACAATAACAGCTTTTAATTATAACAACTTAACTATTTCAGGTTCAAGAACAACAAGTAATGTAACTCTTGCTAGTTCAGGAGTAATTGGTATTGCAGCTGCTTTTACAAATAGTGCTACTTTTTCTACTGGAGGTTTTGTAAACACAAATAGTACAGTAAATTATAATGGTACTGGTGCGCAAACTATAATTGCTTTTAATTATAACAATCTAGTAATATCTGGGGCAAGAACTTCAAACAATGTTACTTTAATAAATGGCGGTACAATAGGTATAGCTAAAATATTTTCACCACTTGCAACATTTACAAGTGGCAGTTATGTTACTACAAACAATACTATTGATTATAAAGGATCTGTTCCTCAAGTAATATCTGCTTTTCAATATAATAATCTAACAAGTTCTTCAACTGGTGCTAGAAGTTTTGCAACAGACGGAGAAGTTAAAATTTCTGGAACATTTACAAAAGGGTCGAATACATATACTAATATTGGTATTAACGGAGAAGGATATAAAGTTTTATCAGCGGGAACAAGCACTAGTTTATTGAGTGTAAAAAATGTAGGTAGTTCAAGTGTTTGCTTTGTTTCTGGTATTGGAGGATTAATTATTAAAACTTCAGATGGAGGTTCATCTTGGGGAAGTCAGAATAGTACAACTACACAAGATTTATATACCATTACTTTTTATGATAGTAATAATGGTTTAGCTTTCGGTAATACAGGAACAGTTGTAAAAACTTCAAATGGAGGAACTACTTGGGCTGTTCAAACTTCTGGAACAACGCAAAATTTACGTTGTGGTTATTATCTAAATGCTGATACGGCATTTTTAGGCGGGGCAAGTGGCGTAATTAGAAGGAGTATAAATGGCGGCACCTCATGGTCAGCTATGACATCAAACACTAGTCAAACATTATATGGTTTTACTTTTACTAATTCAAAGGTTGGATATGCAGTTGGTTGGAATGGAACAATTTTAAAAACAACAGATGCCGGAGCAAATTGGACTGTAAAAACAAGTGGCATTACTGATCAATTAACAGATATAAAATTTATTGATTCGAAAACTGGTTTTGCAATTGGTGCAAATGGAAAAATATTAAAAACAATTGATGCAGGTGAAACGTGGACTGTTGTATCCAGCGGAACAACTGATTTACTTTCTTCAATAAATTTTGTTGACTATGCGAATGGGGTAATAGTTGGTGGAAATACAACAAACAATAGCTCAACAATTTTAAGAACTACTGATGGAGGTTCGACTTGGTCTATATTTACGATAGGAAACAATAGATTTACTTCTGCTAGTTTTTACGATAAAAGTACAGGATACCTTTCAGGCTTAGACGGTTCTTTGGTAAAATATACTTGTTGTTCTGATGGTGGAGGAGTAAATTATAATGGTACTGGAGCCCAAACAATCACTGATTTAAATTATCACAATTTAACTATTTCTGGAGCTAGAACTTCAAACAATGTCACACTTTCTAGTACTGGAACGATTGGAGTTTCAGGAAATTTATCGAATATCGCAACCTTTACATCTGGTTCAATTATCAAAACAGGAAGCACAGTGGAAATGAACGGATTGGTTGACCAAAGTATATCTGCTTTTGCATTTAACAATTTAACGTTGAATAAAAAAGGCAAAAAATCACTTGGTGGCTACATAAGTATTCTGAATAATTTTACTTTAACTGATGGCGAATTATCCTTGGGGAATAATTCTGCAGAAATGCTTTCTTCTACAACTTCGGCATTAACAAGAACAAGTGGGTATTATAGTAATTCTTCTTCAGGTAAACTAAGGCGCGCTGTTTCTTCAACAAACACTTATTTGTTTCCTATTGGTGAAACATCTTTAAATTATTCCACAAATTATTTTGGTGTTTCCTATACTCCAAGTATTTCTTCTGCACAAATACCTAGATTAGGATTTAACACAGACAAAACAGGGATACAAATAGATATTGATAATTTCACAGGAATTACTGAGACTGTAAATCTTTCCATCAATACGAGTTCGTACACAGGATTACTTTTGAAATTTTATATTACTTCTGGTTCTATTTCAAGTAGTCCAGTTGAAATATTTGATGAGAATGATAATAGTTATAAAAATTTACCTGCTGCCTTTTATAGTTATACTTCCACTTCATTAGAAATAAAAAACATAAATCAATTATGTATGATGTATTTGAAAAAACCATCATTGGACACAGATCTAAATTGGACTTATGAGGTTTCATACGATGCTAATGGAGTTCCTTTGAGGGAACAAATACAGTATGCTGATTTGTTAGGAAGACCAACACAGTCACAAGTTAGAAATTTAGTTGATAATACAGTTATTACAAACGCTACGCTTTATGATAATTATGGAGAAGCCGTTTTGCAAACATTACCAGCCTTAACTGGTAATGTTTTAAAATACCAAAATAACTTTATCACATATAATAATGCTGCATATAATTATACAAATTTTGATGTGGCAAAATTAAATACTCCCGATGCTGTTGAAAATGGACAAAGTGGTACTTTAGGTTGGTATTATAGTAATAATAATACTGTAGACTTATATCAGGCAACAACATCATACCCGTATATCAGAAAAGAAACAACAGGCTCTTCTAGAACGGCTACTGCAGGTGATGAATATAGAATGGGGTCAGGACATGAATCAAAAGGCTATTCAATGGTTTCAGGAGATGAATTGAAAAATATTTTTGGTACAGATAAATCATTTAAGTCTTCCATAAATTCTTCAAACAGATTGCAAAATAGCGCAGTAACTGTTACTGGTGGCATAAAAGCAACAAAAACAATTACTACCGATGCAAATGGATTAGAAATAATTAATTATAGTTATGGAGGGTTATCTATTGCAACTTGTTATACCGGCTTTTCTGATGCTTGTACAATGACGAATATTACTAGTACAATGGTGTATGCTGGAACAAGTTCGGTAGACATACACATTCCTAGTTCAAAAAAATCCAGCATGAAATTACCTTTGCCAACATACTATTATGGAGGCACACAAACAGTAAGTTCATCAAATATAATTTACAAAATAACAGATATTAGTAAAGACTACGTATTAATTGAAGGAACAGACTATACAGTTAATTCTGGAACAAGAGCAGTAACATTTTTAAATTCATATTCAACAGGTAGTAGTGTTTTTAGAGTTTCATTTGAATATACCTCTGGGCAAATTGTTTATTTTTTATTGTATAGCATAACAATTCCAGATGCAAAAGTAACTTATGATTTAGATTATAGCAGATGGAGTGTTAATTATTATGATGTAGCTGGGAATTTGAGAAAGTCTGTTTCTCCTAAAGGAATAAGCTGTAGTAACCCTGGCGATATTACTATGGCTACAACATACGATTATAGTAATTTAGGGCAATTGATAGGAAGTGATAGCCCAGACGAAGGGAAAAAAGAAATAACTTATGATGATGAAGGGAAACCTCGTTTTTCCAGAGATGCCGTTCAAGCCCTTGCAAATAAATTTAGTTACTCCAACTACGATATTCATGGACGAGTAATTGAAAGTGGTGAGTATACTTCTTCCAATAATGGAAGCAGTTCTATTTATTTTCAAAATTTTTATAATGAATATGTAACTCCTCCTTTTGCAGGAAACACACCTTCTTCTAGTATTATTAATAATATTGATAATACAGGAATGCGCGTTGCAGATTGTGCCGAAAGAAGTTATATTTTGTATTATCCATTAAAATCTACAGATGATATACCTAGTGGATATACATACAAAAGTAGTTATCAAGCTAGGTACTTGATGGGAAAAGTATGCAAAACTCAAAACGACCAAGCAGCAACATGGTATGGTTATAATCAATCAGGACAAACAGTATTTACAGTTCAACAAATTTTAGATGCAAATTATACCGCCTTAAACACAGGAATTGATAATCAAATAAAAACGGTTGACTATACTTATAATACATACAATGGAACTTTAACGGACCAAACGTATCAAAAAAATAATACCTCAGAAAAGTTAAAACACTTATTTTATTATGACGCAGCTATGAGGCTATCAAAAGTGGATGTAGCAATTGGAACTGGAAGTGCTACAACTCAGGAAAAATATTATTATACTCCGTTGGGTGTATTAAAAAGAAAAGAGTTAGGAGATAAGTATCAAGGAACTGACTATGTTTACACAATAAATGGTCAACTAAAAGCAATAAACCACCCTTCTTTAGATGAAACAATTGACCCTGGACAAGATGGAAAATCGGGCTCTCCTAACTCAACGTTTGGAAAAGATGTTTTTGGATTAGCACTTGATTATCATGTGGGAGATTATATTCGCCCAGGCAATTTTAATTATGTTGGTTCAACAGATAATAAATACAATGGATTAATAATAGCGCAACGATATAAAGTAAGAGCAATAACAAATGGTGTAGACAACAGAGCTGATTATATTGATTACGGAACTGCAAATCAACAAACATTAATTTCGAGTACTGCGGATCAAGGTATGTACAAATATACATACGATGAAGAATACAGATTGAGCACATCTGTTTTTGGTAAGTATAATACAGGGTCAAGCACCTTTACAGCTAATACGTACAATTGCTATAAAGAATATGGTACATCAGCGAATAGTGGCATAGCATATGATGTAAATGGCAATATCACATCTTTAAAACGCAATGGTCAAAAAATAAGTTCTAACCCAATGGATGAGTTTACATATACCTATACTAGTGCAACTAATAAATTAGCAAGTATTATTGATGCTGTTAGTAATTCAGCTTATCCAAAAGATTTTGATGCTCAAACATCTCAAACGTTTACTTACAACGCAAATGGTCAAATGACTGCAAGTACAGCCGAAGGTGTGACAGCAATTGAATATTATCCTAGCGGACTTACTAAAAAAGTAAGTTATGGTAGCGATTATGCACAATATTGGTACGATGATAGAGGTCAAAAAATAAAAACAAAATATTTTAATAATTCTTCTTCAAAATCAAAATACACTTGGTATATTAGCGATGCGAGTGGAAATCCATTAGCAATTTATGAGGCAGATGAAGTTATTTCACCTACAAACTTTGCTTTGATAGATCAACCAATTTATGGAAGTGGAAGACTTGGATTACTGCATAATGCTAGTGGAATAATTGAATATGAAATTACAGATCATTTAGGAAACGTGAGAGCAACTATTAAAGGAATTAGTACTGGTGTTTATGAGTTATTGAGTAGAACAGATTACTATTCATTTGGAGGAGAAATGCCTGGCCGTATATACAGCAGCGGCTACCG
>CAZJUY010000055.1:0-13718 GCA_964549315.1 uncultured Chitinophaga sp.
TGTTATGTCTTTTTTAGGCGGTATTAATAATGATAAGAGTATAGTAAAAGCAGTAGTAGAGGAAGATTCAGAAATTTTATTAGTTCCTATTCATAATGCTCAAGCTTGGGTTTCTAAATATCCTTCTTGGTGCGACTTTATATTTAAACTCTATCATAAACGTTTTGAAGAACTTCTTTCTGTAGTAAATGCTATGGCATTTCAAAAAGTTGATCAACGAATTTTTGAATTGCTTTTAAAAAAACAGCAATTAACTGGGAGTAATGAAATAAATGTTACTCATCAGCAATTAGCAGACGAATTAGGTACTGCAAGAGAAGTAGTTTCCCGCCTTTTGAAACAACTCGAAAGAGAAAAAAGAATCTCTCTTTCGCGTAATAAAATCAATATTTTATAGCTAATGTGATTTTTATCACTGACTTGTATTTGTCATTGTTTGTACTTTTGTGTTGTATTATTTATTAATACACTTTGGGAATTAACAGATGCAAGAAAAAATAAAAAAATTAATAAAGAAAAATTTCTTGCTTATAATGGGGACGTTTATTGGAGCTATTTTCGGATACTTCTATTGGGAATATGTTGGCTGTAATTCTGGAACATGTGCAATTACATCATCTCCCCTTAATAGTAGTTTGTATGGAGGATTGATGGGTGGTTTGTTTGCAGGGTTATTTAAAAAAGAGAAAAATAATAAAACGGAATAAAGATGAATTTAGATGAAATGATTAAAGCAGACAAAACAACAATAGTAGATGTTCGCACAAGAGAAGAATTTAAAGGAGGAAATGTAATAGGGTCTATCAATATACCTTTAAACGAAATTCCTCAAAGGTTAGAAGAGTTTAAATCAATGAATCAGCCGATTGTGTTGTGTTGCTTGTCAGGAGGAAGAAGTGGGCAAGCAACTATGTACTTAAACCAACAAGGAATTAAAGAAGCATATAACGGAGGTTCTTGGTTGGATGTAAATTATTATAAAAACAATTAAAACAATAAAAATGATAAACGCTCTAAAAAAAATATTCGGAATAGGACCTAAAGTAGATTATGTAGAACTAATTAAAACTGGTGCTATTATTTTGGATGTAAGAACAAAAGGAGAATATGCCAATGGACATGTAAAAGGTTCTATAAATATTCCACTCGATCAATTAGGGAGTAATCTTTCTAAATTGAAAAAAGATAAAACAATTATTACTTGCTGTGCTTCAGGTATGAGAAGTGGAGTCGCTAAAAGCCAATTAATAAATAATGGTTATAAAAACGTACACAATGGAGGAAGTTGGCACAAAGTAAATAGTTATTTATAAAATATTTAGCATTCTGTTTTTTATCTATTTTTGTTTAATAAATAATAAACTATGAAAAATATCGCCCTTTTAGTATTTAGCTTTTTTGCATTATCAAGTTTTGCACAAAAAGTATCATCAGACAATGTTCCTGATGTTGTTAAAAATAAATTCAAAGAAAAATTTCCAACAGCTCAAAAAACGAAATGGGAATTGGATTACGATAAATATGAAGTTGAATTTAAACTTAATAAACAAGAAATCTCCGCAGAGTTTGATAAAGATGGAAATTGGATTGAAACAGAAACACCAATAAAACCATCTGCTATTAATGCAGAAGTAAAAGAATTTGTTTCTAAAAACTTTGATGGGTTTATAATTAAAGAAGCTGAAAAAATTGAAACTCTTACAAAAGGAGTTTTGTATGAATTAGAAATTAAAAAAAATGAATTATCCTACGTGATTGTTGTTTCTGAAAAAGGACAATTAATAAGTAGAACAGAAGTAGATAAGGATAAAGATAAAAAAGCTAAATCTGAATAATATCAAGCCCTCTGGATAAAAAGAGGGCCTTTTTATTTCTACTAAAAATTACAACTAATTTTTAGTAAATTTGCTCTCCTTAATTTTAAAAAAGAAGATTACAATGTTTGATAGTTTAAGTGAAAAATTAGAACGTGCTTTTAAAGTTTTGAAAGGGCACGGAAAAATTTCTGAAATAAATGTTTCGGAAACAGTAAAAGAAATTAGAAAAGCATTGCTTGATGCTGACGTTAATTATAAAGTTGCCAAACAATTTACTGATACAGTAAAAGAAAAAGCCATTGGACAAAATGTACTTACTACAATTTCTCCAGGGCAATTAATGATTAAAATAACTCAAGAAGAGTTAACCAACCTAATGGGTGGTAGTACTTCCGAAATTGTTTTAGGAGGTAATCCTACAGTTATTTTAATGAGTGGTCTGCAAGGTTCTGGTAAAACTACTTTTTCTGGAAAACTAGCAAATCATATTAAAACAAAAAGAGGGAAAAAACCTTTGTTGGTTGCTTGTGACATTTACCGCCCTGCTGCAATTGATCAATTACATGTGTTAGGAGAGCAAATTGGAGTGGATGTATATTCCGATAGAGAAAATAAAGATGCTGTTTCTATTGCAACAAAAGCGATTGAGTTTGCAAAAATAAATGGTAATTCTGTTGTAATAATAGATACTGCTGGTCGTTTAGCAGTGGATGAAGAAATGATGAATGAAATTGCTGCTGTAAAAAAAGCAATTAATCCACAAGAGATTTTATTTGTGGTAGATTCAATGACTGGGCAAGATGCTGTGAATACAGCAAAAGCATTTAATGATAGATTAGATTTTACAGGGGTTGTACTTACTAAATTAGATGGTGATACACGAGGTGGGGCAGCTTTATCAATTAAATCGATTGTAAATAAGCCGATTAAATTTGTTGGTACTGGTGAAAAAATGGATGCAATAGATGTGTTTCATCCAAACCGTATGGCAGATAGAATTCTTGGGATGGGTGATGTGGTTACACTTGTTGAAAAAGCCCAAGAACAATTTAATGAAGAAGAAGCAAAAAAATTATCAAAACGAATTGCAAAAAACCAATTTGACTTTAACGACTTTTTAGCACAGTTGAATCAAATTAAAAAAATGGGAAATATCAAAGATTTAGTAGGGATGATTCCTGGAGTTGGTAAAGCATTAAAAGGTGTAGATATTAATGATGACGCTTTTAAAGGTATTGAAGCAATTATTTTTTCGATGACACCTAAGGAAAGAGAAAACCCAGATTTGTTAAACGGAAAACGTAGAGACAGAATTGCAAAAGGTAGCGGAACAAATGTTCAAGAAGTTAATAAGCTAATAAAACAGTTTGAAGATACTCGTAAAATGATGCGCATGATGGGCGATAAAAAACAAATGGCTAAAATGATGCAGCAGATGAAAGGCATGCCTGGAATGGGAAAAATGTAAATCTTGGAGTATTAAGTACTAGGTATAAAGTATTAAGAAATAAAAAAGATGGCAGAAATAATTGATGGTAAAAAAATATCAAATCAAATTCAAGATGAAATAGCACTTGAAGTTGCTGCCATAAAAAATAGTGGAGGCAAAGTTCCACACTTGGCTGCTATTCTTATTGGGAATGATGGTGCAAGCGAAACATATGTAGCAGCAAAAGTAAAAGCATGTGAAAAAATTGGATTCAATTCTACTTTAATTCGATTGGATGCAAATGCTACTGAAAGTGATTTACTAAAAAAAGTTTCTGAATTAAATGCTGATAAAGATGTGGATGGTTATATCGTTCAATTGCCATTACCAAAACATATCAACGAACAAAATATTATTGAAGCAATTGCGCCACAAAAAGATGTTGATGGATTTCATCCGCAAAATGTGGGACGTATGGCTTTAAATTTACCAAGCTATTTACCAGCAACTCCTTTTGGTATTGTTCAATTGCTTGAACGTTATAATATTGAAACATCAGGTAAACATTGTGTAGTAGTTGGTAGAAGTAATATCGTAGGTTCGCCTATGAGTATACTAATGGCACGTAATTCTAAAGTTGGAAATTGTACTGTAACACTAACACATAGCAGAACACCTGATTTAAAAGAACATGCTTTAAAAGCAGATATTTTAATTGTTGCACTCGGCAAACCAGAGTTTGTAACAGCTGATATGGTAAAAGATGGAGTAGTGGTAATTGATGTTGGAATTACACGCGTAAAATCTGAAACAACAAAATCTGGATTTAAATTATTAGGTGATGTAAAATACGATGAAGTAAGTTCTAGAGCATCTTTTATAACACCTGTTCCTGGTGGCGTTGGTCCTATGACAATCGCATCTCTTTTAATGAATACACTTAAAGCTTCTAAAAAAGAGGTATATAAATAACGTTTAGTCATTGCGAGCGATAGCGAAGCAATCTAATGAGCAAATTTAGAGATTGCTTCGGCCGTTCCTCACTCGCAATGACATTCCAACAATAATTTTTACCTTTAATGCATGCTCCATCACCGAAAAATTATCCATATAGATATGGATGCATTTTATGCATCGGTGGAGCAGCGTGATAATCCAGAGTATAAAGGAAAACCAATTGTGGTTGGTGGTTCGCCAGAAGGAAGAGGAGGAGTGGTAGCTGCAGCAAGTTATGAAGCACGAAAATTTGGTGTGCGTTCTGCAATGCCAAGTAAAAAAGCAAAAGAATTATGTCCCGATTTAATTTTTGTTTATCCGCGTTTTGATGCGTACAAAGAAGTATCAAAAAGAATCAGAGAAATATTTCACCGTTATACCGATATCATTGAACCTCTTTCTTTAGACGAAGCATTTTTAGATGTAACTACCGATAAATTAAATATTGGTTCTGCCATTGAAATTGCTAAACTAATTAAGCAACAAATAAAAGAGGAAACAGGATTAACTGCATCCGCTGGAATTTCATCCAGTAAGTTTGTAGCTAAAATTGCTTCTGATTTACAAAAGCCTGATGGATTGACTTTTGTAGGTCCCTCAAAGATTGAATTGTTTATGGAAAAATTACCCGTTGAAAAATTTTTTGGTGTTGGAAAAGTTACTGCCCAAAAAATGAAAAAAATGGGTTTACATATTGGAGCCGATTTAAAAAAAATGTCGGAAGATGAGTTGGTTCATTTTTTTGGTAAGTCCGGAAGGTTTTATTATAAAATTGTGAGAGGGATTGATAATAGAGAAGTTCAGCCGCATCGCGAACACAAATCAATGGGGGCAGAAGACACCTTTAGTTATGATTTAGCAGATATAAATGAGATGAATGAACAGTTGGAAAAAATTGCAAAAACAGTTTGTAATCGGTTGCAAAAATATAATTTGAAAGGAAGAACAATTACTTTAAAAATAAAGTACCACGATTTTAAACAAATTACTCGCAATAAATCTTTTAATTATTTGATAAATGATTTTGAAACGATTGTTTCTACTGCGAAACAATTGCTTGAAAATTCTGGAATAGAAAATAAAAAAGTTCGTTTATTAGGTATTTCTATTTCTAATTTTAATGAAATAGTAATGCCTGCAAAAAAGAAAAAAGATAATGGGCAGATGGAATTATTTTAATCAATCTCCACGGTATAAACATCTGTTTTATTTCTGATAATATGTTTTACTTCAAATCCTCCATCTTCGGGAATAATTTCTTTTAAGTCGAACACGGTACAAGACTTACTTAAGCCTTCAAATATGAGTGTAAATTTTTGTCCTTTTGTTTTTAAAGTCCAATAAGGGAAATAAGAAATATTAAAAGCCATCAACAATTTTGCTTTTCGGTTGCTAGCATATTCAATTAAATAGGTGCTTTCCCAAATGCGGTATGCAGCATCTTGCCCACAAATACAATGCACAATAGTTTGTCCTTTTTCTTCAACTTGGCTTTGAATTTCGATTGCCGTTTCCTCTTCTAATTCTATTTCTGTGCTCATCGTTTTTTTGTAATTACCACAAGTTAAGCAAAAAATAAATTTTACGTTTTGCTTTTTTCTAGAATACGACCAATAATATAATTATTCACATTAAGCCTAAAATAATGAAGACGATACGTGCTTTTCTCGAAAATTTGTTTATTTTTATAACCTTGAATAAATGCTGAAAATGAATAAATTTTTACGATTATTTTTTACTCCATTTCTTATACTGTTTGTGCAAATAATTATTGCTCAACCAGCTAATAATTTTCAATGTAATCCTCAAGTATTAGGTTTGTTGCCATCACCTCCTCCTTGTCCTTCATCGGGTGGTGTTCAGTTTGGTTCGGTTGTAAATGTTACTGGAACTACAATTGGAGCAACCAATGATGGTTTGAGTGGAGCGCTTACTTCTTGTTATTCAACAACAGCTCCTCCATTAAAAGATGTTTGGTATAAATTTTCTGCATCCGAATCACATGTTGAAATTACTATTCAAGGTGTTAGTGCAACTCCATTGAGTAATGTTTATATTGCACTTTATGAATCGCTAACAGATGAATGTGTTGGACTAATTCCTCGTCATTGTTTTTCAGCATCTGGTCCTGGTCCGCATACATTTGATTTTGGTCCATTAGCGTGGGGCGTAAAATATTATTTACAAGTTGCAAGTACCACACCTACTACTGGAAATGGAAATTTTTTATTGTCATTAAAGAGTAAAAGCATTTGTTCTGATTGCATGAAAAATAGCATCTTACAAGCTTATCCACTTCCTGTACAAGCAGCATATCCTCCAGATACAACCGTAGGTTTTTGTTATACAGTAGTTGGTTATAACGAAAAATTTGGCAATCGTTTACATGGTGTTGTTCCTTTATTCGGAAGTGGTTGGGATGCAACAACATTAAATATTATTAGCACTGCCGATTCAGCCGATTTTCAAGGTCAGTGGAAATGGTTTAGCAATATTAGTATTCCTGGAGACCCAAACATTAGCGGATTTTTTTATGATGTAGGTGGTGATAATAACCCAACTAATAATTTAGGAGACCATAACACAATACCTCATTTGTGGACTTTTTGTTTTACAATAAAAACACATAAACAATCCTTATGTACTGCTGGTCAGGATGATTTGAGTATTCGGTTTTTAAATTTTTCTGATGGAGAATCGGGCTCATTGATTACTTCACAAACATGTGCTGGTGACGAAGACTATGTTTTTGATGCACACATGGAATGTTGTTCAAAACCCTTGTTTGCAATTCCGCAATCTACATCTTGCGATAACTCTCCAAATGGTTCTATTGATGCATTTGGAGGAGAACCTTTTTCATTTTCAGGATATCAATACGAATTATATAATGACGCAGGAATACAAATTGATAGTACACAAATTGTTGGTGCCACACAATACACAAACAATAGTCTTGTTGCTGGAAATTATTATTTATATGTTACAAATAATCAAGCGGGTTGTCAAACGGCAGTTAATTTTCAAATATTCGGTCCATTAATTTATTCCTTACAACAAACTGGTTTTGGTTGTGGTTCTGCTTGTACAAACTCTGCACAATTATTTATTGATGCGGGAGCTACACAATCTATTCTTTGGGATAATGGAAGTACAGGACCAGTTGCAACCAATCTTTGTCCTGGTTGGCATACCATTTCTATGACAGATACAGGAACAGTTGCATGTACAATTGTCGATTCAATTTTTATCACTCCATTGCCGATGGGTGATACTCAGTTTGATTATTCTCAAACAAATTATTGTTCATCAGATATTGCCATAATAACTGATTTTCCTACTGCTTCAGGAGGAACATTTAGTATTGTTGGTTCTTCAGTTACAACTTCAATTAATCCATCAACAGGAGCAATTGATTTGAGTACCGTAAGTGGTAGTGGGTTTATATATATTAAATATCAAACATCGGCTCCCTGTTTTGCAACTAGTTTTGATACAATACAAGTGGAAGCATCCCCTCCTCCAGTGAGTATTTATTCTTCTAGCCATGTTATTTGTTTTGGAGATGCCAATCCAAATTTTAATAATACAAGTATTTATACGATCAATTGGTATGATACCACAGGGTTTATTGGTACTCAATCTTCTGGAACATTTTTCGATCCGTTTTTTGGAGCCTCTATGCCAGTTGGTTCATATAATTTTTCGGTTACTCAAGTGGATTTTGGTGTTTCTTCATGTGGTAGTATTCCTATACCCATAAATATTACTGTTTCCTCTTTGCCTTTGGTGGATGCCGGACAGAGTACAAGTACTTGTTTGGGCTTTGGCGTTCAATTACAAGGAACAGGAGCAAACGTTTTTAATTGGCAACCAGATGTTTTAGTTGATAATCCAAATAGCGCAACACCTACAGCTACAATTAATCAAACAACGGTTTTTACAGTTGTTGGAACAAATACCACAACAGGTTGTTCTGCAACAGATACAGTTACTATTTTTATAGATTCTTTAGGTGCATGTGATTTGGTAATTTATCACGGGATAACACCAAATGGAGATGGACATAATGATTTTTGGTACATCGATGGAATTTCTAACTTTGCTAATAATGCGGTTACTATCTTTAATCGTTGGGGAGATAAAATATGGGATGGAGTCGGATATAACAATAGAACAGTGCGTTGGGAAGGCCAAGCATTTAATGGAAACAAAGTACCTGATGGTACATATTATTATGTAATTGAATTAACGGATAAAACATTTAAAGGTTGGGTAGAAGTAACCCGATGATAAAAAAATAATAAAATAAAAAAACATGAAAAAATTAGTACTATTATTTGCTGCAATGTTTGCATTTTTTGTAAATAACGTGTTTGCACAAATCCCACCTGAAGGAATCAACTATCAGGCTGTAGCAAGAAACAGTTCTGGAAATCCATTGATTTCATTTCCATTAACAGTTCGTTTTACAATTCATGATGCATCAGCTGGCGGACCAGCTGTATATCAAGAATCACATTCAGTAACAACCAACCCTTTTGGTTTGTTTGCTGTAGTAATAGGTAATGGCAGTGCAAGTATTGGAACTTTTCCAACAATCAATTGGGCAGCAGCAAATAAATTTTTAGAAGTAGAAATAAATGATGGTAGTGGTTTTGCAACTATGGGTAATACACAAATGATGAGTGTTCCTTATGCATTGTATGCAAAAAATGCAGGAGGAGGATTAACAGGTGCGACAGGTGCAACAGGTGCTGCTTCAACTATTCCTGGTCCAACTGGTGTTACAGGTACTACGGGTGCTACAGGTCCAACAGGTCCGGGCATTACAAATATTGTTGATAATGGGAATGGAACATTGGATATAACTTACGGTGGCGGAACTACAATAACTACGAGTTCTTTAATTGGACCAACTGGTTTAATCGGGGCAACGGGTTCAACGGGAGCTATTGGTGTTACAGGAGATACTGGGCCAACAGGCTTAGTTGGTGCAACAGGAACTACAGGTGGAACAGGAACAAATGGAATTGATGGAGCAACTGGTGCAACAGGAGCGGTGGGTGTAACTGGAGCAACGGGTGCAACAGGAATTGTAGGGGTTACAGGAACAACAGGAGCAACGGGTGTTGTAGGTGTTACAGGTTCAACTGGAGCAACTGGTGTTACAGGGCCAACTGGAGATAGATACTCTACTGTTTCTTCAACAACTTTAACAATTGCAATGGGTGGGCAATCATTCACTGTTGGAACAGGCTTAGCTTATTCTACAGGACAAACAGTGATTATTGCATTCGACCCAAGTAATCAAATGGTGGGAACAATAACTTCTTATAATTCAGGATCAGGGTTAATGACCGTAACTGTAACTTCTATTACTGGTTCTGGTTCTTATGCGTTATGGTCAGTAAACTTAAATGGAGCACCTGGTCCTGCCGGAACAACTGGTTCTACCGGTGCAACAGGTCTTGTTGGTGCTACAGGTGCAACTGGAACCACAGGAGCAACTGGTGGTGTTGGGGTTGCTGGAACAACTGGTGCTATAGGTGCAACAGGAAGTACGGGAGCAACAGGAATTACTGGATCTACAGGCGCAACAGGCGCAACAGGTGGATTGGGTGTTACAGGTGTTACAGGTGTAACAGGTGCAACTGGATCTACAGGGGCAACGGGAACAACTGGTGCAACAGGCAATACAGTTTTGAGTGGAACATCAAACCCATTGGCTGGAACAGGAGTAAATGGAGATTTTTATATTAATACTACAACAAATCAGATATTTGGACCAAAAACAGGTGGAGTTTGGGGTGCAGGGACTTCATTAGTTGGACCAACAGGTGCTACAGGAAGTACAGGTGCAACAGGCTTAGTAGGAGTGACAGGAAACACAGGAGCAACGGGAACAACAGGCGCGACAGGTAATACAGTATTAAGTGGAACATCAAACCCATTGGCTGGAACAGGAGTAAATGGAGATTTTTATATTAATACTACAACAAATCAAATATTTGGACCAAAAACGGGTGGAGTTTGGGGTGCAGGGACTTCATTGATTGGACCAATGGGTACTACAGGAAATACAGGTGCAACCGGTGCAACTGGTGCAACTGGCTTGGTAGGTGTAACCGGAAGTACGGGTTCAACTGGAAGCACAGGTTCAACTGGCAGTACAGGTGCAACAGGAGCAACAGGAGCAACAGGTCCAACTTGGACTTTAACGTCTCTTACTTTTAATCCAAATGGTAGTGCAACGGTAAATGGAACTGCGGGATCTGGTGGACCAATAACTTCAGGTAATGGAGCTTGGTTAACAACCGGTAACTCAGGTACGTCTCCTGCTACTAACTTTGTTGGTACTACAGATAACACAGATTTAGTATTTCGAACAAATAATATTGAAAAAGCAAGAATTCAAGCTGGTGGAAATTTTGGTATAGGAACAGGTAATCCATTGTTACAATTTACGTTATCTAATGCAACTTCTCCCTCTATTAGAATGGAAAGAACAAATGCTGCAGCATTTGATTGGGAAATAATTGCCGACAACTTAGGTTATAGAATTAAAGGTGGGGCAGATGGCTCAGGTGCTGCTTTAACTGACTTTTTTAATGTTGATGGATTTGGAAGAGTTGGTATTGGAACAAATTCTCCTGTGCCTTCAGCAGCTTTGGAAATTATTTCAACAAGTAGAGGAATATTAATTCCAAGAATGACTGCTGCTCAAAGAACATCCATCGTTACTCCGGCAACAGGTTTACTAGTATATGATACAAGTTCAAATGGATTCTTTTATTACAATGGTTCTGCTTGGGTGCCTTTTGCATCTGGAGTATTGCCTGTTGGTACAAATGGACAAACATTATATAACAGCAGTGGTACTTGGACAGCAACTAGTAATTTGTTTAATAATGGTACAGCTATAGGTGTTAATACTATTACGCCAGGAAAATATGCTGGCGCGTCCAGATATGTGACCATTGCCCAAGGTGATGCATACAATTCAGAGAATGTATCTTTAGAATTACAAGGTTCAACTAGTACAGGTATTGATGGTAATGTAGCAAGAATTGATTTTGGTAATTATACAGCTTCTTCTGCTCTTATTGGTAGAATAGAAGCGAAAACGGATGGTGCTTTTACAAGAGGAAATATCGTTTTCTCTACTCATGACGGAACATCATTAAATGAAGTTATGAGAATTAATAGTAATAGAAGATTAGGAATAGGAACATCTAACCCTAGCTTTTTTACAGAAATTATGAGCCCAAATACGGGATCATCATTTGATGTATTGCGACTTACCACATTGAACACAAATTCATTTGTAGACCTAGTGGGTTCTGCAACAGGGGGAGGAGATTTTAGAATTCGTTCCCAAGGTGGAAACAATGGGTTAATATTCCAAACAAATGGAAATATTGATAGGATGGGAATTGATGCTGCTGGAGTTGTAAGGATAAACAATCTGGCTAGTGCTGCAGTAGGAACTGTAATTGCAGATTTAGCCGGTAATTTATCTAAGATTTCTGGAACTCCAATAGTAAGTACAGGAACTGCAAATTATTTCCCAAAATGGAATGGTTCTGGAACTGGATTAACAGCAACATCATTAATTTTTGAAAATGCAGCAGGTACAAGTGTTGGTATAGGAACTACCTCTTTTGGTGGAACAGAAAAATTACATGTATATCATAATGCCGGAGCAACTGCTAGTTTTGGTTCTTATTTTGAATACCAAACAGCAACAGCAGCTGGAGGAATTAATTCCTCTATTTACTCTATTTCTTCGGCAACCGGTTCTGCAAATAACTTTGGTGTTTATTCAGTTGCCAATGCAAGTGCTGCAGGAACTACAGTTACTAGTGTTGAAGGTTTCGCAAATAATACCAGTGCAAGCGGATCTGCAAGAGGTGTTGAGGCTGTCGGACAAGTTAATGGTTCAGGTTTAGCTTATGGTTTGTTTGCAGATGCATCAGGTTCTTCGGTTGTTAATTGGGCTGGTTATTTTAATCAAGGACACGTCTTTGTTCAAAACAAATTAGGAATTAATACAGGAGCATCTCGTGTTCCTACTTATGAAGTTACTTTAGCTTCAAATGCAACTGTTGGTGTGCAAACTCCTGCAGCAGCAGCTTCTGGAGGAGATTTAAATGTAAAGGGGGGAGATGCTTTTGGCTCAAATCAGTCTGCAGGAAGGTTGTTTTTGAAGGCTGGTAGCACAACAGGAACTGGAGGAGGCTCTGGTGGTAGTGTAATTTATTTTCAAACTGCTCCAGGAGGAGCTTCTGGTGCCACTACCAACTCTTATATTACTGTTGGTAATTTTTCTGATGATGGTAGACTCACAGTATCAAGAAACTATTCGGGTGCTAGTAACGTTCATTTATGGTCAGAAACTACAGCTGAAGGAATTGCAATTTTGGGTGAAAACAATACAGTTGGAGCAGGTTTAACAAAACATGGAGTATATGGAAGTGCTGGCGGCACAGGAGGCCCAACTAATATTGGTGTATATGGCACAGCAACTGGAGCAACCACTAATTGGGCTGGTTATTTCAATTCAGGAGACGTATATATTCAAAACAATGTTGGTATAGGAACTACAACACCTGGTATGATTACAGGATCAACCCAATATGTTACTATTGGAAATAATGGAGCATATGCTCCCGGAAGTGCTACTTCTCTTGAAATGAAAGGAAATACTAATAGTGCGAATGCAGTAGCTGCTAAATTAGATTTTTTAAATGGCTTAGGTACAAATAATATTGCAAGAATTGAGGTTAGAACTTCTGGTGGTTCAACAGCTGAAGGTAGGATTTTATTTTACACTAGGTCTGGGGCAACCTTAACTGAAAGAATGAGAATCATTGAGACAGGTAATGTTGGTATTGGTACTACTACACCAAATGGTTTGCTTGAGCTTGGATTAGATCAAGGACGCAAGCCAGGAACTACCACTTGGACTGTAGTTTCAGATGAACGATTAAAAAATATAGGAGGAACATATTCAAAAGGCTTAGCAGAGATTCTCCAGCTCCAACCCGTAACATATTATTACAAAAATGTAGGAGAAAGAAAATTTAGTGAAGAAGTTTTAAAGACCCAAAATGTTGGATTTAGTGCCCAAGAAGTACAAAAAGTTTTTCCTGAGGCTGTTGGAACTGATGAAGATGGATATTTAAATTTTAATATGCATGCTATACTTGTTGCATATGTTAATGCTATTAAAGAACAACAAGCTCAAATAGAAGAATTAAAAAAGCAATTAGAAGAGCAAAATAAAAAAATTCAAAAAATAGTTGATGAAAAAAAATAATTTATCAAAATGATAAATACTAAAAATACAATACTTGTCTGTTTATTAATTTGTGTTTGCTTTCTATGCAAAGCACAGGTTAGTATCACTCCTCAAGTGATAGGCACATCTGGTACTACAGGCACTACTGTTTCTGGGAATACAGTGGATTATA
>CAZJUY010000056.1:0-13470 GCA_964549315.1 uncultured Chitinophaga sp.
CAATTGCTGGTTTGGTTAAAAAAACAAATGAAGGCTCTAGCTTTTTAATAATGATGATTATGGGCGGAGGTTTAATCAGTTGGTTACAAGCTTATTTATCAAAGGATAATTTATTAGGTATCCAATTTTCATATATTGTTGGAGTTTTATGTTTTGCTTTTTTAGCATTTTATGGTTGGAGAGTTAAACAAATTTTAAAATCGCAAGGAATTAATTATGACGCAAAAAATAGTAGCGGGCATTGATATTGGCGGAACCAACACTGTTTTTGGGTTGGTTGATGAACAAGGAAAAATTTTATTGAAAGAAACTGTTGTTACAGAACATTTTCCTATTCCAGAAGATTTGGTTGCCGTTGTAGTGGAGCATATCAAAAAAGCCGCTTCTCAATTTTCTGAAAAATATGAATTAGTAGGAGTTGGCATTGGAGCACCTAATGGAAATTATTTTAAAGGAACAATTGAGTTTGCGCCTAATTTAAAATGGAAGGGAATAGTTCCACTTGCAAACCTTTTTGAAGAAAGATTGAATGTTAAAACAGTTTTAACCAATGATGCCAATGCAGCTGCTATTGGAGAAATGATGTTTGGTGGTGCAAAAAACATGAAAGATTTTATTTTTATTACTCTTGGAACAGGATTAGGTAGTGGCATTGTAGCAAATGGTAAAATGGTTTATGGGCATGATGGCTTTGCAGGAGAAATTGGGCATGTAATAGTGTTTACTGATGGAAGACAATGTGGATGTGGAAGAAAAGGTTGTTTAGAAACATATTGTTCAGCTACTGGTATAAAAAGAACCTATTCTGACTTGTTAATGAGTAATCATGAAAAAGTAGAAATGAAAGAAATGGTAGCTGATGCAAAATTTATATATGAAAAAGCACTAGAAGGAGACAAAAGTGCAATAGAAGCGTTTGATTATACTGGAGATATATTAGGATTGGCTCTTGCAAATAGTGTGGCTTATACCAGCCCTGAAGCTATATTTTTATTTGGAGGATTGGCACAAGCAGGTGATTTTATTTTTAAACCTACTATCGAGAGTTTTGAAAATAATTTACTGAATATTTATAAAAATAAAATCAAAATTTTACCTTCACAATTAATGGAAAATGATGCGGCTATACTTGGTGCAGCTTCGCTGATTTGGAAAGAATTGAAATAAAAAAGCCCCGAAAGGAACTACTACAAACCTAACGGGGCAGGATAAACACTTACACTCAACATGTAAGAAAAACTACTGATGCAAAAGTATTTATCATTGAATGATTTTTAATATCAGATTGGTTTTATTATTAGTAATTGATGGCTATTTTTTTTGTTTAGCTCAATCTGAAATGCTTATTGTTAAAGATTTTTAAAGAACTTTGTATAATATATGAAACAACTTTTTTTATTTTTTATTGTATTGTTTTATTGCCTGAACCTAAATGCTCAGGAAATTAATTATGCCCAATATGTAAATCCTATGATTGGCACTGGTGGACATGGGCATACTTTTCCTGGTGCAACCGTTCCTTTTGGTATGGTGCAACTTTCTTCCGATACAAGAATAGATGGCAGTTGGGATGGTTGCAGTGGGTACCATTATAGCGATTCCATTATTTATGGTTTTTCACATACACATTTAAGTGGAACAGGATGTAGTGATTATGGGGATATAATGATTATGCCTATGATGGGTGAGTCAAGTTGGGATAGCAAAATATACTCTTCTAATTTTTCACACACAAACGAAAAATCAAATGCTGGTTTTTACAGCGTAAAATTAGATGCCCATAATATTGATGTTGAGCTAACCTCAACCACTAGAGTTGGATTACATAAATACACTTTTAATAAAGATGGTGATGCGAGTGTTCTTTTGGATTTGCTTCATCGTGATAAGATGCTAGAAGGGTTTATTAAAGTAATTGATAATACTACAGTTGAAGGTATGAGAAGAAGTGAGGCGTGGGCAAAAAATCAAATAGTATTTTATCGAATTTCTTTTTCAAAGCCTTTCGAAACTAAACAGGTATTAAGTGGTGATAACTATGATTTTAAAGCAAATTTCAGTTTCAAAGTAAAAAAAGGAGAATCCATTTTTGTAAAAGTTTCTCTTTCTCCTGTTAGTACAGATGGCGCAAAAAAAAATATGGAAGCAGAACTTCCAGGTTGGGATTTCGAAAAAACAAAAAAACAAGCAGAACAATTATGGAATAAGGAACTCAGCAAAATAGAAGTTACTAGTACAGATAAAGATAAATTGGCAATTTTTTATACTGCTTTGTATCATACCATGATTCAACCTAATGTTGCGATGGATGTAGATAACATGTATCGCGGTCGAGATAATAAAATTCACAAGGCTGAAGGATTTACTTACTATTCTGTTTTTTCTTTATGGGATACATTTCGAGCAGCACATCCCCTTTACACCATTATTGATCAAAAACGCACTGCCGATTTCATCAATACATTTTTAGCACAATACGAACAAGGTGGTCGTTTACCTGTTTGGGAGCTCGCAAGCAATGAAACCGATTGTATGATTGGTTATCATTCTGTTAGTGTAATAGCAGATGCAATGGTAAAAGGAATAAAAGGATTCGATTATGAAAAAGCTTTTGCTGCAAGTAAACATAGTGCTATGCTTGACCATTTAGGATTAGAAGCATATAAAAAAAATGGATTTATTAGTATGGATGACGAACATGAAAGTGTTTCTAAAACTTTGGAATATGCTTATGATGATTGGTGTATTGCACAAATGGCAAAACTTTTAGACAAGGATGACGATTACTATTATTTTATGAAACGTTCTCAAAGTTGGAAAAACCTATTTGACCCAGAAACAGGTTTTATGCGTCCGAAAAAGAATGGCGGCTGGCTAACCCCTTTTGAGCCAAGAGAAGTAAATAACAATTTTACAGAAGGTAATTCATGGCAATACACTTTTTTTGTTCCGCATGATATTTACGGATTAATTGAAATGGTGGGTGGTTCGCAAAAATTTGAAAATAAATTAGATGAATTATTTTCTGCCCCCTCGCAAACTACAGGACGTGAGCAAGCTGATATTACAGGCTTGATAGGTCAGTATGCACATGGAAATGAACCGAGTCATCACATGGCTTATCTCTATAATTATGTAAATAAATCTTCAAAGACACAAGAAAAAGTTTGGCAACTCCTAAACGAATTTTATAAAAATGCACCTGATGGATTGATTGGTAATGAGGATTGTGGACAGATGAGTGCATGGTATATTTTAAGCTCACTAGGTATATACCAAGTAGATCCAGGCTCTAAATCCTTTAATCTGAATTCTGCTTTTTTCAATTCAGCTACGATAAATCTTGAGTCTGGAAAAAAGTTTAAAATTTCTTACCCAACTTTAGACGATAAAAATCGTTTTTTACGCTCAATGAAATTAAATCAAAAAGATTATTATAATTTATATTTAGATTTTAATGAAATTATTTCTGGAGGACAATTAGAAGCAGTTACAGTTAATATGCCTTATGAGTGGCATTGTTTTAGATTAGAATGTAATCCAATAAATTTAAATACGAACAAAATCATAACTGTTCCAATTGTCAGTGCTGCCTCAAAAATGTTTAACGATAGTTTATTAATCACACTTGCTTCTTCTCAGGAAAATGTAAATATATATTATCATATTTTTTCTGACTCAGGAGATTCTGTTTCTCAACAGTATTCAATGCCATTTTATATTTATAAAACTTCAAAAATAAAGGCTATTTCTCAGTTGAAAGGAAAAGAGAGTGGAGTGGTAGAAGCTAATTTTTACAAAAAACCAAACAATTGGAAAATTCAAATAAATTCTAAATACAACCCTCAATATACTGCAGGAGGAGATGAAGGATTGATTGATGGAATACATGGTGAAACTAACTGGAGAAAAGGGGAATGGCAGGGTTATCAATATCAGGATTTTGAATGTGTCATTGATTTAAAAGAAAGACAAAAATTAAGCACTTTCTCTGCTAGTTTTTTACAAGATTCTCGTTCATGGATAATTATGCCCACTAAAGTAGAATTTTATGCATCTGCTGATAATAAAGAGTTTGTATTGGTAGGAACAGAAACACATTCCATTGACCCTAAAGATGAAACTGTACAAATTAAAAAAATAATGTTATCCAATCGAAATGTAAAAGCTCGTTACGTTAAAGTAAAAGCATATAACTATGGTAAGTTACCTGAATGGCACCAAGGCGCTGGAGATGGAGCATTTATTTTTATTGATGAAATAGAAGTAAAATAAATTTACAGTTTCACCAATTTTTTTACGCTTTTGTTTTTATTGTTATTAATTACAACAAAATAAATTCCTTTATCAAGCGATGAAATGTCAATTTGCGTACTGTTGGTTTCAATCAGCATTTTCCCATTCATATCATAAACCTGAATTTTAACATTCCCATTTATTGAAACATATATTAATTCAGAAGCTGGGTTTGGGTAAATTGTAATGTCATCATTCATAGAATATTCATTTACGCCAACAAATTGATTCAAATGATATTTACGAAAGAACAACCAAATTTTTTCTGAAGCTTTAAAATCCTGATTGGTAACACCAATAGTGAAAGGTGCACCAGGCCAAGTATGACCACCACCAATAATTTTATATAACTCGACACTCGAGCCCATTGTTCCTCCATTGTAAACATAATGTTCTGCTGTACAACCATCTGTTGTATTAATGTTTGGAACAGCGGTAAAAACAGGTGTTGGATTACAATTATTATTTGTTACCCAATATTTTACTAATGTATCTATCGCTAATGATGTAGATGAACCTGTGTAAGATACTGTTGGATCTGCATTTCCACTCACTTGCATCACAGGTACAGCACGATTTGGAACACATGTAGAGCGCTGTAGAGTAGTCATGCTTCCGGTAACCGAAGCAATAGCAGAAATTTTATTGTTTAAAGCACAAGCAAGCGTATGGCTCATATAACCACCATTGCTCATTCCGCAAGAATAAACCGAATTCAAATCAATATTGTATTGTGTAGAAAGGCTGTCAATTAAGTTTGAGATAAATTGTATGTCGTTCACAGCTGTTCCAAAACCTGCATTCCAATATTGTTGCCCGCCAGAGAATGTTCCATTTGGATAAACAACTAAAAAATGAGCCGTGTCTGCTATGGGCATAAAGTTGGAATAAAACTGCTCGTTGATTGCAGATGAAGTATAACCATGTAAATCAAACACAAGAGGCCAGGCGGTAGAACCATTATAGGCCGCAGGTTTGTAAACTCTGTAGTTGCGATACATTCCTCCTGAGTAAATACTATCAATAACAGTAGTTTGTGCTATTGAAACAGAAATGTTAAATAAAGCGAATGCAAGTAGTAGTTTTTTCATAAACCAAATTTAGCAAATAAAGGAATATGAAAAATAGGATGGTTAATTGAGAAGAATTAAGCCGCAGAATCCAAAATTTTTCCGCTTTCACATTTCAAAGTGCGTGAAGGGAATTTTTGAAACATCATTATATCATGTGTAGCAATTAAAACAGCTCTTCCATTTTTACTGATATCAATCAAAAGTTTCATAATATCTTCTGATGTTTCCGGATCAAGATTTCCTGTAGGTTCATCAGCAAGTATCAGTTCAGGGTTATTTAGCAGGGCTCTTGCAATAGCAATTCGTTGTTGTTCCCCACCTGATAATTCATGAGGCATTTTAAAACCTTTAGTTGCTAAATTTACTTTTTCTAAAACTTCTTGAATGCGTTTCTGCATTTCATCTTTGTTTTTCCAGCCAGTAGCTTTTAAAACAAACATTAAATTGTCGTTTACTGTTCTATCTGTAAGTAGCTGAAAATCTTGAAATACAATTCCCAGTTTGCGTCTTAAAAAAGGAATTTCTTTACGTTTCAATTTTTTTAAATCAAATCCAGCTACTATTGCGCTTCCTTCGTTCAAAGTTAAATCGCCATAAAGTGTTTTTAATAAACTACTTTTTCCACTTCCTGTTTTCCCAACTAAATAAACAAATTCTCCTTTGTCGATATTCAAATTAACATTACTTAACACTAAGTTGTGTTTCTGAAAAATTGAAATTTTTTCTAATTTGATTATACTATCTAATGACATGAATGCAATATAACTACTTTGTTAATTCCCCGAAAGTACTTTTATATCTCTAACATAAAAATTAGCTTAAAACAATACTTTCAACATGCTTACGTTAATAACTTGCAAAACACATTGCCAGCCTATGCAAGTATCCTTACTAATTTTACCTCAATCTAACAGATTAACTTTAAATGAAAAAGAAAAGGATAATATTGTTTTGTGTGGCTGTTTTGTTTTTGAACATTTCCTTTGCTCAAAAAACAACGATACTTGTTCACGAAGACGCTGATTATAAAACAGCAATAGAATTATTTCAAAAAGAAAAATTTGGTGCTGCTCAAAAACATTTCAATAAAATCATCGAATCTCATACAAATACACAATCCCTTGTTCGTATTGATGCTGAATATTATTCTGCTATTTGTGCAATTGAATTGTTTAATAAAGACGGGGAATTATTTTTAAAACAATTTATTAAAAATCATCCTGAAAGTCCTAAAGTAAAACTTGCATATTTTTATTTGGCAAAATATAATTACAGAAAAAAGAAATACAAAGAAACATTAGATTGGTTTGAGAAGGTTGATATTTATGAGCTTACAAGTGAAGAGTTGGCTGAGTTTTATTTTAAAAGAGGATATTGTTATTTCAATCAAAACAAAACTACAGAAGCAAAAAAAGATTTTTATGAAATAAAAGATGTAGATAATAAATACGCTGGAGCAGCAAAATATTATTATGCACATATTTCATACAACGATAAAAATTATGAAACTGCTTTAATTGATTTTGAAAAATTGCAAAGCAATGAAACTTTTGCTCCTATTGTTCCTTATTACATAGCACAAATATATTTTCTGCAGAAAAAATTTGATAAAGTAATTCAGTATGTGCCTGCATTGCTCGACTCTGCAAGTACTAAACGTGCTCCAGAAATTGCAAGAATTTTAGGTGAGTCGTATTACGAAACGGGAAAATACAAAGAAGCAATTCCTTTCTTAAAAAAATATGAGAAGCATGTTGGTTCATTAAACAGAAAAGATAATTATCAATTAGGATATGCATTTTACAGGGTGAAAGATTATGATAATGCAATCACTCACTTTGTTCAAGTAACAAACATTGATGATTCATTAAATCAAAATGCTTTTTATCATATTGCTGATTGTTATGTAAAAACAGAGAATAAACAAAATGCTAGAGAAGCTTTTGGACAAGCATCTAAATTAGATTTTGATAAACAAATACAAGAAGACGCATTGTTTAGTTACGCTAAAATGTGTTATGAACTTGCGTATAATCCTTTCAGTGAAGCACAAAGAGCATTTCAAAAATACATTAAAAACTATCCAAAATCTACTCGATTGGATGAGGCCTATACTTATTTGGTAAATGTTTTTACCACCACAAAAAATTATAAAGATGCTGTTGAAGCAATTGAGCAAATAAAAGAATTAACTCCAGAGTTAAAACAAGCATATCAAAAAGTAGCATATTTCAGAGGCATTGACCTTTACAACAACATGACTTATGAAGACGCATTAAAATATTTTGATAAATCAATGTCATATAAATTTGATAAGTTAATTAGTGCACAAGCATTATACTGGAAAGGAGAAACATTTTACAAGTTGAAACAATACCCAAAAGCAATTGATAACTATACAGCTTACATTTTAGAACCAGGTTCAATTGGCAAAATGGAAGTAAGTGATGCAAATTATAATATTGGATATTCTTACAATAAATTGGAAGATTACACCAATAGTATTTTGTGGTTTAGAAAATTTGTAACATTTAAACCACAAGCTGACGCTAAAAAAATAAATGACGCTTTGAATAGAATAGCAGATGGGTATTTTATGAATCGTGATTATGCTAATGCTGTTGATTATTACGACCAAGCTTATAAAATGAAATTAATAAATGCAGATTATTCTTTGTTCCAAAAAGCAATGGCAAATGGTGTACAAAAAAAGTATTCAGCAAAAATTAGTGATTTAAAAACATACATCGCTCAATACAGTAAAACATCATCAACATTTGTCCAACGTGCTAAATTCGAATTGGCACTGGCATACCAATACGATAATCAAAATGAATTAGCTCTTGCGGAATATAAAAAGTTTATTGCAGAATATCCGAATAGCATCTACGAAAATACATGTTTAGGAAAGATAGGATTGATATATTATAACAAAGGTGATGCAGATAATGCATTTGAATATTTCGATAAGCTAGTGAAAAAAGATAAGTCTTCACCAGATGCAATTGCTGCTATCAATACAGTTAAAAGAATTTATACAGATAAAGGAGATGTTCAAGGAATGGAAAAATGGTTGGCCGAAATTGGAATGACCATCTCTCAAATAGAAAAAGATTCATTGCAATATAACATCGCAAAAACATTTTACATGAAAAGCGATTGTCCAAATGCAATAGAAAATTTTGCAAAATACATGAGTCAGTTTCCGAATGGGATTTATATAACTCAAGCAAATTATTATAAAGCAGATTGTGATTTTAATGCTGGAAATACAGAGCTTGCGCTAACTTCTTATATGTTTGTTGCTAGTAAATCAAAGAGTGAATTTACTGAGCAATCTTTAAATAGAGCTTCGTATTTATTATTTAAGAAAAAGGAATATGCTCAAGCATTGGATTATTACAAGCAATTGGAACAATTAGCAACCAATAATCAAAACAATTCAAATGCTAAAATAGGTATGATGCGTTGCAATTATCAACTTAAAAATTATGCTGAAGCAATTGAAAATGCAAACAAAGTATTAGGTATTGAAAAAATTGAAGCATCCTTATCAAACGAAACACACAACATAATTGCTCAATCCTATTTGGCACAACAAAAATACGATGAAGCAATGTTAGAGTTTAAATTATTATCCAGCTTAAAAAGCAATATAGGTGCCGAGGCGAACTATAATATTGCTTATATCTGGTATTTAAAAAATGAATATAAAAAATCAGAGAAAGTGGTTTTTGATTTTATAAAGAGTGGAGCAGGAACAGTTTATTGGGTTGGTAAATCATTGATTTTGCAGTCGGATAATTATGTTGCACAAAAAAATATTTTTCAAGCAAAAGCAACTTTGAAAGGAGTAATTGATGATTCAGATAGTCCTGAATTGGTAAATATTGCAAAAGAAAAATTAGCAAAAATAATCGCAGATGAGGAAGCAGCTAAAAAACCAACAAGACAGCAAGAGCCTGATAAAATTGAGTTTGAAGGAAATCAAAATGAACAAAATAGATTATTTAATGATTCGCAGATACCTATTGACTCGAATCAAGAAATAAAAATTGAACAATAATTATTTTAAAATGATAATTACAAAAAAATATTTTTCTTTAGTTCTATTGTTATCAATAGTAAACTATTTTTCTTTAGCACAAACTAAAAAGTTTGATTCGCTTATTGTTGAAGGTGTTGGTCAATATAAGGTAACAATAGCTGATGCAAATAAAATTAGTGAAACTCCTGTAATTGTTGATTCAACAAAAAAAATATCCGTAAAAGGATACGATATTAATTCAAGAAAGTTTAATACGTCTTATGAAGTCCAGCCAATACCAGCAGCAGAAATGAGTGGAGAGCCATTAACAAAATTATATAATGGCTTAGTCAAGATTGGATTTGGTTCTGGAGTAAATACAAAATTGACACCCTACGGAGAAGTTTGGTACAATCATCTGCGTTCAAAAGAGTATGCTTATGGATTTAGAATGAAACATTTTTCTACTGCATACAAACCAAAAGATTTAGGTTTTGCTGGCTTTAGTGATAATGAAATTAGTTTGTACGGTAAAAAATTCTTGAAAGAGCATACATTGTTAGGCAGTTTTGATTACAATAGAAATGTAGTTCATTATTATGGGTACGATGCAACTTTAAATGAACTAAATAAGGATGCAATAGTTCAACGATTCAATTTGTTTTCTGCAAGTACGGAATTGATGAGTCATTATACTAGCGCAAAAAGGTACAACCATGATGTTAAATTAAACTACTACAATTTAATGGATTTGTATAAATCTTCAGAAAACAATATCAAAGCAACTGGGTTTGTGCAAACAGCTATTTCGAAAGAAATGCTGCGCGTAAATGCAATGGTTGATTTTTATAATTATAAAACAAAAACAGACACAGTAAATAATACCATCTTTAATTTAAACCCAAGTTTTATTGCTTCTGGCGATAAATACAAAGCAATCATTGGCGTAAATGCAACAATGGACATGTTTGTACAATCTAAATTTTATTTTTATCCAAATGTGGAATTGTGTTATAATATTTTCGAAGATATTATCATTCCGTATGCTGGTGTAACTGGTGGCTTACAAAAAAATAGTTTTAAATCTTTGACGGATAAAAATGCTTTTGTTTTGCCTTCTTTAACTATGATTAATTCTAATAAAAAGTATGAGTTTTTTGGTGGATTAAAAGGCACCTTATCTTCCAAAATTGCATACAATGCAATGGTTTCTTATGCTAATGTTGGAAATTTAGCAATGTATGTAAATGATACAAAAGAACTTTTGAAAAACAGGTTCAATGTAATATATGATAATGCTGAAGTATTGAATGTAAGAGGAGAAGTAAGTTATCAAAATAGAGAGAAGCTAAGAGTGAGTTTGCGAGGAGATTATTATAATTATAAAACAAATATAGAATTGAGAGCTTGGTATCGCCCACAGGTTGAAATAACAGCCTCTGCTAATTATAATTTAAAAGATAAAATTGTAGTAAAGGCAGATTTGTTTTATATCGACAATCAGTATGCAAAAACATTTGAAAAAGACACAACTTCTATTACAGGAACCAAAGTTGTTGCAAAAGAATTAAAAGGGATGTTTGATGCAAATCTTGGGGTAGAATATCGTTATACCAAAAAATTAGGGTTTTATCTAAACATAAATAATATTGGAAATATTCGTTACAATAGGTGGATGAATTATCCTACACAACGATTTGGGTTTATACTAGGCTTGTCTTATTCGTTTTAATTTCTTTTTTCTGCAAAGGCAATAATGTGGCCATCAAGGTCACTCACATAACCTACTTTATCTCCCCAGTTTCTTTCTTGAATTTCACTTATTAGTTTAGCTCCAGCATTGATTGCCCTTTCAAGATAAGATTCAATATTATTAAGTTTTAAATAAATTTCACAACGAGGAATGCTATTTCCTAATGATGGATGTGGGGTTTTATCTTGAAGTATTCTAGCTATTCCATCTTCTGGCATTAAACCTAATTTGCAATTTTCTGCAAGTTGAAATTCAGTCATCCCATCAACATCCAAACATGGTTTTATATCTAAAACAATTTCATAAAACAATTTGCTTTGTTTTTGATTTTTTACATATAAAATAAATTCGAATTCATCCATTTTTTACTCCACAGGAATATTAAGTTCTTTACAGCGTTCAATAATTTTATTGAATTCTTCTATTGGATTTTTCTTTTTCCAAATAGAACTATAAAAAGCAATGCCATCAAACCCTAATTCTTTTACTTTAGCTAAATGTTCAATAGAAGTACCGCCTCTCGCAATTATTTTTTTGTCGCATTTTTTTAACGCAGATGCTAAGCTATGCTCTGTGTACCCACCTTGATATTTACTTGTTAAACTATCAAAAATTGGGCTTAAAAAAGCGTAATCATAATTGTAATTTTTATCTGGATTAAGCATACTTCCAATGTTTCCAAAAGAAGTTGTGAGAACAGTGCTAGAATTTTTAAGTTGAACAAGGCGGGTGTAAATACATGTTTTTACTCTTTTTTTTCTGTGCGTTTTTGTATGATGAATTCCTTTTAAATTAAATTTTCGTGCAACAATATGATGAGAATGTAATACAATTCTGTTGTGGTATTGTTTTGGAATTTGTTTTATGAATTCGATAGTTTTTTTTGTTGATAGCTTATGCTTTCGCAAATGAAATGTTTCCAATCCCGCTTCAAACAATTTTGTTACAATTTGTGCTTCATTTTCTATTTCACTCGAACTCGAAATAATAATAATTTTCATATAAACCCTGATTTAAAATGAATGTACAATGTTTGAAATTTTTTGGATTAAACCTGCATCCTTTTCAATTGCATTTCCAATAACAATAATATCTGCACCCGATTTGCAAGCTTCTTCTGCTTTCTTAGTAGAATTTATTCCTCCTCCAATAATTAGAGGGATTTTAATAGAAGATTTTACTTTTTTTATCATACTATTACTTACACATTTTTCTGCACCACTTCCTGCATCCATGTAAATTAGTTTCAGTCCAATCATTTCTCCAGCCATAGCAGTGCACATAGCGATATCATCTTTTTCCCATGGTATGGGAAGTGTTCCACTCATATAAACGGCAGAGGTTTGTTTGCCACTGTCAACAAGCATATATCCTGTTGGAATGATTTCTAGGTTTGATTTTTTTAAAATGGGTGCTGAAATAACATGTTTCCCTATCAATAAATCGGGGTTTCTTCCGGATATTAGTGAAAGCAGAAAAATACCATTTGCACTAGCACTAATTTGTAGGTTGTTTCCAGGAAAAATTATGACAGGTATTTTACAATTTTTTTTGATGTCTTCAATACATTTTTCAAAATTACCATTTGTTAGCAAACTCCCTCCAACAAGAATAAAATCAGTATTGGCAGGAGTGATTTTTGAAAATAGCTTTCTTGAATTGTATTTATCTGGGTCTATCAAAATGGCAAATAGTTTTTTGCCTTTTTTTACTCTAGATGTAATAGTATTGTAAATACTTTTTTGCATTATAAAATATTAGTTATAATTTAGCAATATTAATTAAATCATTTGAGTAGCTCAAATATTAAACATAATTTATGTTAATTTTTAGTTCTCATTTTTTTTTTTGATATTTACACGATTATATTTAATAAAAAACTAAACATTATGAAGTCAACAAAACAAAAAATTAAATTTACTCTTATAGTTTTAATTGGTTTGATTTGTAAATTTTCCAGTCAAGCGCAGGATTTGTATCCATTTTCTGATAAAGGAAAGTATGGTTTTATAAATAAAACAGGAAAAGTTGTAATTGCTGCTCAATACGAGTATGCTGATAAATTTAATGAAGGGTTGGCTGTTGTGAAATTAGGGGGCAAAAGAGGATTCATTGATGCAACTGGAAAGATGGTTATTCCTGCACAATTTGATCAAAAAATTGATGGTTATTTTTCTGAGGGATTAGCTTGTGTGAAGCAGGGTAGTAAATATTCATATATTGATAAAACAGGAAAAACAGTTATTGAGCCTAAATGTGAACATGCTTATAAATTCTCTGACGGTATGGCGCGTATCCAGGTGGGGTTAAAATTTGCATAT
>CAZJUY010000057.1:0-12227 GCA_964549315.1 uncultured Chitinophaga sp.
ATTTTTCACAATCAGCCATTTTTACACCATCAGATGTTGAGTTTCATCGAGAGGGTATTGCATCAGAGGCCACTCCAAACACAGAAATGTTAATTTATCAAGATTTAGATTTAAATGCTCTGAAAAGAAATAGAGAAATAGGTTCTGTTCAAACATGGAGTGATAGAAGTCAAGGATTTTATAAAATACAATATACCGAAGACGGAGAAACTTATTCAATATAATTAAAAACATAATAATCATGAAAACAAAAAACAATAAAAAACAAAACCAATCAACAGGAATTAAAAAAATTTTAGTCCCTATAGATTTTTCTGAATGTGGATCAAATGCACTACGACACGCTATTTTTTTAGCCAAAACATTTATGGCAAAACTAGAATTAATGCATGTTGTTTCACCATTTTATGCTTATTCAGATATAACAATAATACAAAATCACGATGCTTTCTATAAAAGTATTGCAACACAATCTGAAAAGCAATTAAAAAAAATTGCCTCAGAAATTAAAAAAGATGAAGCGGTAGATGTTTCGATAAAATGTTCTATTGGTGTTGTGCATGAATTGATTTTAGAATATGCAAAAAAAACAAAAACCGATTTGATTGTGATGGGAACACATGGAGTTTCAGGTGTTAAAGAGTTTTTTGCAGGTAGTAATGCTTATCGAGTTGTAAGTGAATCAAAATGCCCAGTAATAACTATACAAAAACGCATCTTGAAAAAAGGATTCAAAACTATTGTTTTGCCTGTCAGAACAGAGATGAATTCAAGACAAAAAGTAGGTATAGTCTCAATGTTATCAAAACATTTATTTTCAAAAGTTTTAATAACAGGATACACCGATGGAAGTGATAAGAAAGAAGAAATCAAAGTAAAAAAATACATGGCTCAAGTGCAAGCATTACTTAAAAAAGAATCGATTATTTCTCAATTATCTTTTATAAAAGACAACAACTTTACAAAAGCAATAATCAATCACAGTAAAAAAAATAAAGCAGATTTAATTGCTGTAATGACCAATCATGATTTTAGCCTTGACCAGTTACTAAGCGGGCCATACGCACAACAACTTGTAAATCACTCAAAAATACCAGTTTTAAGTGTTCCAGATACTTTGGAATTTGAATATAGGTATTCTTCTCCTTCTGCTGGATACGTTCCATCTTAATAAATAATTATTAACCATTAAACACAACTATTTATGAAAACAATAATAGAATCAACCAATTTTGAACCAAGTATTTCTTTAAACAGATTTATAAAAGAAAAAGCGCAAATTTTTGAAAAACTAGATAAAAATGCCTTAGTTGCTGAGTTTAATCTTTCTGCAAAAAAAGATGAATTTTCTTGCACTGTAATTGTTAGCTCAGCAGGAAAAGATATTGTTTCTTCGAGAAAAGCCGATGATATGCATTACGCAGTACTGCACGCCATTGATTCTGCTAAAAGAGGTTTAAGAAAGAAAAAAATGAAAAGGCTAGACAATAAGAAAAAAGTGGATAAATTAAAACTTGCAGGCATAAAATAATGCTAACTTTATTAATTGAAAATAGGCATTTATGATTTTTCTTAAAAATAATTACAGAGTCCTGTTTGTTGGAATTGCGCTCTTTTTTAATAGTAAATTTGTAAAGGGCCAATTTAATGAAACTATCCGCACAGGAAGGCCTGGACAAGCAATTGGGGCTTTTACCGTTGGCAAAAATATATTGCAATTTCAGCAAGGGGTTGATTACAGTAGTGTTGTTGATAGCCGCCAAAAACCTTATGACATTTTATCAAATAATGTAATTCGGTTTGGTATTATGGAAACCGTTGAACTAAGTGCATTAATAGATTATCAAAGTAAAAATACTACTATCAATGACTCGGCCTATTCTCAAAGTGGTTTAAATAATTTGCATTTAGGATTTAGGGTACATTTCAATAATCAAAAAGGATTAATACCAACAACAGGATTTCAGATGCGGTTTAAAATGCCTGATATATCAAAAGAATTTGGAATAAATTATACGGCTCCAGTTATGGTTTTTATTGCAAATTGGAGCTTACCTAAAAATACTAGCATTGGAACTAATTGGATATGTTCATATAGTGGTAATGATCAAATTCCAACAGGAAAATATATCATTAACTTCGGTTTTCCTATCTATAAAAAAATTAGTGGCTTTGTTGAAAATTACGGACAGTTATATAAAAACCAATTCGAAACAAGATTTGATGGAGGTTTTGCTTGGCTTGTGAATAATAACATACAGCTAGATTTATCAGCAGGGTATGGAAATAATAATAAAATAGAAGATTACTTTATTAGTGCTGGTGTTTCTTGGCGATTAAATTTCAGAAAAAACGATAACTCAAAAACAATTCAATAAAATATGAAAAAGCTATTTCTTGCATTATTACTAATCTCATCTCAATTTACTATTCAATCCCAAAATATTGAAAATGTTAAGAGTGTAGATTCTTCATCACAAAACATTGAACAATTGCTTATTCAAAATAGAGCACAGGCTACTGTTGATTCTATCATCAAAAGTCAATTACAAGAACAATTATTAAACGCAACTGTAAAATCCAAAGAAAAAGAAGAATTAGAAAAAAAATTAAAAGATATAGAGTTGAATGATTCTATTAACAAAGCAAAACAAATACAAAAAATAGAAAATTTAAAGAAGACATCAATTGCATTTCCTGTAATGTTATTTGAAGACACAATACTTTTGGTTTATACAAAAATCGGTTCGTTCTCTCCTAAAGAAAGAGCTGAAGCAATTACTAGTAGAATTAAAAAATTATATGAAAATGATTTACTAAAAATAGATTCAATAAAACTAGTTACAACAGAATCTTCAGTTGATATTATTTATAATAACGATGAAACAATCATGTCTGTTAATGATGTTGAAGCCATGTGGTATAATACATCAAAATTTGAGTTAGCTAATAAATATAGGAACAATATTGTAGTAACACTAACTAAATACAAAGAACAAAATAGCTATTCAAATATGTTAAAGCGAATAGGACAAATGGCTTTAATTGTATTGTGTTTAGTTATTGTCATTATATTGATAAACAAATTATTTAAAAAACTAAAAAACTATTTAGAACAAAATCAAGATCGTTTTTTGAATGGATTGACAATTAGAAATTTTAAATTATTTACGCCTGAAAGACACAGAAAATTTGCATTTCAAGCAAACAATATTTTAAGATTATTGGTTATAATTTTGTTTGTCTATTTATCTCTTCCTCTTATTTTTAGCGTTTTCCCAGAAACAAAATCCTATACAGACACATTAATTGGTTGGATTCTTTCTCCAGCAAAAAGTGTAGTGAAAGGCGTTATACACTTCTTACCTAACTTATTTACAATACTTGTTATTTATTTTGTAACACGTTGGGCAATCAAGGGCGTAAAATACTTTTTTGATGAAATAAGTAATGAAGGAATTTCAATAAATGGGTTTCATAAAGATTGGGCGCTGCCAACGTTTAATATTATTAAATTTTTGCTTTATGCATTTATGGTAGTATTGATTTTTCCATATTTACCAGGCTCTAATTCTCCTGCTTTTCAAGGTGTATCTGTGTTTTTGGGTGTTCTTTTATCCTTAGGTTCATCATCTGCTATTACGAATATGATTGCAGGACTGGTAATAACCTATATGCGTCCGTTTAAGATAGGAGACAGAGTGAAAATAGGAGAGGTGACAGGTGATGTTTTAGAAAAAACAATGTTAGTTACTAGAATAAGAACAATAAAAAATGAGGATATTACTGTTCCAAACGCCACAGTACTTTCAAATCATACAGTAAATTTCTCAAGTAATGCACAAGATTCTGGATTAATAATGCATTCTACAGTTACTATAGGGTATGATGTTCCTTGGAAAAAAATGCATCAAGCATTATTAGATGCTGCATCAAGAACTGATTTGATTTTAAAAGAACCAAAACCTTTTGTTTTACAAACGAGTTTGGACGATTTTTATGTATCTTATCAAATTAACGCTTATACCCGTGAACCTAACAAGCAAGCAGTAATCTATTCAGAGTTACATAAAAATATTCAAGATTGTTGCAATGAAGTAGATATAGAAATATTATCACCACACTATCGTGCAATGAGAGATGGTAATCATATTACAATACCGAATGATTATTTAGCAAAGGATTACAAGGCTCCAGAATTTAACGTTAAAATAAAAAAGGAGGAATAAAATGGAAGAAATGGAAACGCTTTCTGTTGTGGTAAATAAATTACAAAAGATTGGCTACAATTCAGAAATTACAATAGAAGAAATGAATACGCTAATTCCTAATGAGTGGATAATTGATAAGACATATCGATTTGAAGCAAACACTAGTCCATCTGACAGTAGTATTCTATACGCTATATCAAAACGTGATGGAAGCAGAAAGTCTCTTATAATAAATGCTTATGGAGTTTATGACGATGACAATATTAACAACTTCATTAAAAAATTGGAATAAAATAATAAAATGAATTTTTTCGAATCACTTAATATTAACACAAAATCTTTTTTTATAAAAGAGCTAATCTTATTATCTGTTATTGCAGTAATTACTTGGTTACTACTGGTTGTTCTAAAAAAAATGATTTATCGTATTTCTAATATTGATATAGGTAGAAAATATGCATTCTATCAAATAATAAAGTATTTTGTTTTTGTAATTGCTCTTTCTTTTGCCCTACAAAGTTTTGGTATAGATATAACTGTTTTAATAGCTAGTTCAGCAGCATTGCTTGTTGGTTTAGGAATGGGTGTTCAACATTTATTTAGCGATTTTGTTTCTGGATTTATTGTTTTAATTGATGGAACAGTTAAAGTTGGTGATATAATAGAGTTAGAAGGGATGATATCAAAAGTTAAAAAAATAAATTTAAGAACAACTACGGTAGAAACAAGAGATGATAAATATATAATTCTACCAAATTCATCTTTAACAAATAAAAATTTAATCAACTGGACTCATTCCGAAATTACTTCACGTTTTGAGATTGTGATTGGTGTCGACTATTCATCAGACGTAAATTTAGTAATGGAGATAATAAAATCTTCTGCTGATGAGCATCCTAAAGTGCTCAAGCAACCAGCTTCTTTTGTTCGATTATCTGATTTTGGCGATTCTGCAATTATTTTTCATCTCTACTTTTGGACGAATGATGTTTTTAGAGTTGAAAATGCGAAAAGTGATATTAGAATTCGGATCATTGAACAATTAAGAAAAAATAACATTACAATTCCTTTCCCTCAAAGGACCATACATATAAAAAATTAATAAATGGAAACTAAATTAAAAGATTTAATATTCGACCCTGTTATAGGTAAAGTAATAACGTTGGTTATTGGTATAAGTATAATTTGGACTATTGTAAAAGTATTGCAACGTAATGTATTTGGAAAAATTAAGGACCAAGATAACAGATACAAGGCTAAAAAATTTGGTTCTTTTATTGGTTATGCTGTTACTATATTATTAATAACAATTGTTTATAGCAATAAATTAGGAGGATTAACTGTAGCTTTTGGTGTAGCAGGTGCAGGTATCGCATTTGCATTACAAGAGGTAATAGCATCTTTTGCTGGTTGGCTCGCAATAATGTTTGGTGGATTTTATAAAACGGGAGACAGAGTTCAGCTAGGAGGAATAAAAGGAGATGTTATGGACATTGGAGTTTTACGAACTACAATAATGGAAACAGGTCAGTGGGTTGATGGTGATTTATACAATGGAAGAATCGTTTTAATTGCAAATAGTTTTGTTTTTAAAGAACCCGTTTTTAATTACTCTGGTGATTTTCCATTTTTATGGGACGAAATAAAAATTCCAATTCAATATGGAAGTAATTACGATAAAGCAAAAGAAATTTTCAAAAATGCAGCAGTAGAGGTTGCGGGTAATTTAACTCAAAGTTCCCAAGAAAAATGGAAAGCACTTCAAAACAAATATAAATTAGAAGATGCTCAAACAGAACCAATGATTTCATTAATTGCAAATGATAATTGGGTTGAATATACAGTAAGGTATGTTGTTAGTTATCGAAAAAGAAGAGCAACAAAAACAGATTTATTTACAAAAATTTTAAAAGAAGTAGAAAGTACAAAAGGCGAAATAAAATTTGCATCTGCAACTTTTCATTTGGTTGAGGCTCCAGAAATTAAAGTAACCATGAAAACCAATTAATTACTATGAGCTTATTTTCTGTTATATCAATTGTAATTTCGCTTGCTGCCATTTTAAGTTTCATTAATCACAAATGGCTTAAGTTCCCACCAACAATAGGCGTAATGGTTTTAAGTTTAATAATAGGATTATTCTTAAAAATATCAAGCGATTACAGCCCTGATTTTATTGAACCTATAAAATTTCAATTGACCAATTTTAACTTTAGTAATTTTGTTTTAAATATAGTTTTATGCTTTTTATTGTTTGCAGGCGCATTACATTTAAATTTTGCAGAATTAAAAGAATCTAAAAAAACAGTTTTTTCATTTGCAATTTTTGGAACAATTACCTCAACATTCATCGTTGGTTATTTGTCTTATTTACTATTTCATCTTCTTGGTTTTGATGTTGAATTTATAGTTTGTTTACTTTTTGGTGCTTTAATTTCTCCAACAGATCCAATTGCTGTACTTGGTATTTTATCAAAATTTAATATCCCCAAAAAAATAAAAACTGAAATCATTGGCGAATCTCTTTTTAATGATGGAGTAGGGGTTGTAATTTTTGCAATTATTTTTGATTTATATCAAGAAGGAATAGAAACATTTTCAGTAATACATCTATTAGAACTTCTTGCAAGTGAAGTAATAGGCGGGGTATTAATAGGTTATATTGTTGGATATATAGGCTATCGTTTAATGAAGCGTATTGATCATTATCAAACAGAAGTTTTAATTACTATTGCAGTTGTGATGGGTGGGTATTCTTTAGCGAGTGTATTTCATGCATCTGGACCTTTGGCAATGGTTGTTGCAGGACTATTGATTGGCACTAAAGGCAAAAAAGAAGCTATGTCAAGCATAACAGCAGAATACCTTGATAAGTTTTGGGAGTTAATTGATGAAAGTCTAAACATAATTTTATTTATGTTAATGGGAATTGAGATTTTCATTGTTCCAATAGAATATCAATATTTACTTGTTAGTATATTAATAATTATCATTGTTTTGGCTGCGAGATTTTTGTCACTTTTACCTACTTTTTTAATATTTAATAAAAAAGGAAAACAAAAGCTGTTAGGAATAACTACATTAACTTGGGGAGGATTAAGAGGAGGAATATCTATAGCTTTAGCATTATCACTTAATAAAAAAATACCTCATAGCGAATTGATTTTAGTAACAACATATGCAGTTGTTTTCTTTTCTATTATTGTACAAGGTCTTACAATAAATAAATTGCTAGTAAAGTTCGATACTAAATGAATTTTAAAAAAATAAACTACATTGAAAAGCTAATCAATTGGATTCACGAAAAAACCAATGAAAAACAGTTTTTAATTTTTTCAAGTATTTTAGTGGGCGTTAGTGCTGGTATTGCAGCTGTTATTTTGAAATTTTTTGTTTTTGCCATCAAAAAATATTTTTTAGATAATTACCTTTTAACATTTGATTATAAATATCTTTATTTAATTCTTCCTCTTATTGGTATAGGTCTTACCATTTTAATTGTAAAATATTTTTTTAAAAATCAATTAAACAGAGGGACATCTTCTATTTTGTATTCAATTGCAAAAAAAAGTAGTTTTTTGCCTTTTTCACAAATGTACTCACATGTTATTACTAGTGCGCTAACCGTTGGATTTGGTGGTTCTGCTGGGTTGGAATCTCCAATAGTAAGTACGGGTTCTGCAATAGGCTCTAACTTTGCAAGGACATATAAATTAAACTACAAAGAACGAACTTTGCTTCTTGCTGCTGGTGCAGCAGGAGGGATAGCAGGAGCTTTTAATGCTCCTATTGCAGGTGTTCTATTTGCTTTAGAAGTAGTATTAGTAGATATAAGTATAAGTGCTTTTATTCCTCTTTTAATTGCGGCAGCTTCTGGTGCTTTAATCTCAAAAATTATTTTAAATGAAAGTAGCTTGCTTTTTTTCAAACTAAAGCAACCTTTTGATTATCATAATGTTTTTTTATACATCATACTTGGTTTATTAGCAGGACTTACATCACTTTATTATGTTAATTTTTTTGACAAAATAGAAACAAAATTTCACAACATTAAATCGAATTTAAGCAAATGGTTAGTGGGAGGCATTTCCCTTGCTGTTCTTTTCGCTTTATTCCCTTCATTATATGGAGAAGGTTATGAAAGTATCAAATCATTATCTGAGTTTAAAGCTCATGAATTATTTAGAGATAGTCTTCTTCTAAATTTTATTAGTGACAAATGGATGCTACTAATTTTTATTACTGCTACATTATTATTAAAAACTTTCGCAGCTGCCATTACAATAGGTAGTGGTGGTAATGGTGGAAATTTTGCCCCCTCTTTATTTGTGGGAGCATATTTAGGATTCATATTTTCATACTTCTTAACACTAATAGGATTTGAAAACATTCCAGTAAGTAATCTTACAATTGTTGCTATGGCAGGGATTTTAGCAGGTGTTTTTCATGCGCCATTAACAGGAATATTTTTAATTGCAGAAATTACAGGTGGATATGAACTAATTATCCCCCTGATGATTGTATCTTCAATAAGCTACGTTATTGTAAAATATTTCCATCCGCATTCATTAGATATTAAGCGATTAAAAAAGAAAGGAACTGTTATTTCAGATGATAAAGACACAAGTATTTTAAGTAAAATTGATTCGCGAAGCATGATAGAAAAAGATTTTGCCACTATCCACTTTAAATCTACTTTACGTGATATTGTTGAATCTATCAAGCATTCAAAAAGAAATACTTTTCCAGTTGTAAAGAAAAACAATAAACTACTCGGGATTATTTATCTTGATAATATAAAGGAAGAAATGTTTAATGCTGAGCTGTACGATAAAATAACTGCAAAAGAATTAATGAGAAAACCTTCAATGGTGATAGAAGTAAAGGAAGATATATTTGTAATTATGAAAAAATTTGAAGAATCTGGTCAATGGAACCTGCCTGTAGTTGAAGATGAAATTTATTTGGGCTTCTTATCTAAATCTAGTATTTTAGATAAATACAGACATGAATTACTAGCAACCGTGTAATTTTATTCAAAATGGCTTATAACGAAAAATTGGCAGACCGAATAAGAGAATCATTAGTAAATTTCCCTAATGTTATAGAGAAAAATATGTTTGGTGGAGTTTGTTTTATGGTGAACGACAAAATGTGTGTAGGTGTTGTTAAAGATGAGATGATGTGTAGAATAGACCCAACAATGGATGAAATAGTTCTTGAAAAAAACGGATGCAGAAGAATGGACTTTACTGGAAAGCCAATGAAGGGGTATGTTTTTATTAGTGATGAGGGAATGAAAACAAAAAAAGAATTCGAATACTGGATTGATCTATGCTTGTCATTTAACTCTAAGGCAAAATCAAGTAAAAAAACAAAAAAGAAATAATTTTAATGCTACCCAAGCTAATTAAAACAGGGGATGGCTCTCATTCGTTGTATTTAGAGGATTTAGATGAAAATTACCATTCTGTTCATGGTGCTATTCAAGAGAGTAGTCATGTATTTATTGAAGCAGGATTAAATTATTTTTCTAAAACTCAAAATATTAACATATTTGAAATTGGATTTGGAACGGGATTAAATGCCTTTTTGACGCTTTTAGCAAATTCAAACTGTTCTAGAGATGTAAATTATCATTCAATCGAAAAAAATCCTTTAGACATTGAAATTATTCAAAAGTTAAATTACTCTTCGTTATTATGTTCTGATGGTAAAAATGAATTGTTTGAAAATCTCCATTCCGCGAGATGGGATGAAGTAGTTTCTTTTGAAAATAAGTTTTTCTTAAAAAAAATTACAGGAGAATTGCAATCTCATCAATTTAACTCAACAAAATTTGATCTTGTTTATTTTGACGCTTTCGGGCCTAGAGTTCAGCCTGAAATGTGGACAACTGAAATATTTGAAAAAATTTATAAAGCAATGAATACTAATGGAATTCTAGTTACTTATTGCGCAAAAGGTGAAGTAAAGCGAACATTAAAAAATGTTGGCTTTACTTTAGAATCTTTAAAAGGACCTCCTGGAAAAAGAGAAATGACGCGAGCTGTAAAAAACTAATATCTTCCTACGTGCTTTAAATGCACTACGTGTGAACGCACAGCTGATAATACAGTTGGAAATTCAATATAGTTTATTCCAAATTGCTCACACGTTTCTCTTACTAATTGATTAATTTTTGGATAATGAATATGGCTAATTCTTGGGAACAGATGGTGCTCTACTTGATAATTTAATCCTCCTGTAAACCAAGAAACAATTTTACTTTTTGTTGCAAAATTAGCAGTGGTTTGTACTTGATGTACTGCCCATTCGTTGTCAATTTTATAAACGGGTGTGTTAGGTGTTTCAAATGATGCATCTTCAACTATATGAGCCAATTGAAATACAACAGCAATTACAAAACCACAAACAATAGATACAATTAAATAGCCTAATAACATTTGTAACCAACCAACTGTAAAAATAGGTAATACAATAAAAGCCGCTACGTATAATGCTTTGCTTGCCCAAAAAATAATATGCTCTTTTACGTCCATTTTTTTAAATGTAGTTTCCCCAATTTTTCCGGAAAAATATTTTTTAAAATCCTGTACAAAAATCCATAATAAATAAGTTACACCATACAATACAACCCAATACACATGCTGAAAACGGTGATACCAATATTTTTTTTGATCGCTATGTACTCTAATAAATGGTCTGATATCTATATCATCATCCATACCTTCAATGTTTGTGAAAGAATGGTGATTTACATTATGTTTGTGTTTCCATAAATAAACATTTCCACCCATAAAATTCAAGGAATAACCCATTAAATCGTTTACCCATGTTTTACGAGAAAAACTGCCATGTGCACCATCATGCATTACATTAAAACCAATTCCCGCAAGGTTTAATCCTAATAAACTACATAATATGATGGATAGCCAAATAGGAGGGGTGAAAAATACTAACACTAAATACAATGCAATTGCTGAGCAGGTTAACAAAATTGTTTTTAAATACAATTTATAGTTACCTGTTTGGCGAATATTATTTGATTGAAAATAAGAATCTACTTTTTCTTTTAGTGAGTTAAAAAACACACTGTTTTTATTATTAAAACTTACTCTTTGCATTTCTATTATAATTTGTTTTAACGAAGGTACTCATTAAAATAGGTAATTGGTTGTTAAATTATACAAATAGGCTGTTGAAAACTATCAACTGCCATTTAATCCTGATGTGTTTTTTGTTTTTTAATACGTTGCCATACAGCTAATAATGTTCCCAATGCCATGATTATACAACCCATCCACAATATATTGATGTATGGAAATACAATTGCTTGCATTACAATAAAATCTTTGATGTTGGATTTTTTTTCCTGCATGGATATTTCAACTTCGCCTGTTTCTGTATTTATCTTCCAAAACATAAATTTTAAACCTAAGTCATCCACTTTTGATTCGATTGACTGTGCGCTATTGTTGCTAATATAAAAAATTGGATTAGCTTGATATTTTTTATCAATTGCATTTACCGAAAGGTTTGCCATTACTGCAACTTTATTGGTATCAACATCATATTTTCCTTTGTTAAAATTGGTAGATAATGAATCAAATACAATAATTGCATTAGAAGCAAATATAGAATCACCTTTTCGTAATGAATTTTTCTTTACTGCGGTATATTCATCATTTGTAGCAGATTGTTGTTTTTCTTTTAAGCTTTCTAAATCTGCATAAGTAACATGCGTATAAACATCAAAAGATAAAAAGTGTCGTGTATCTGGTTCTGCTACGTTGCCCATTCTTGGATTTGTTTGAACAAGTGGTGATAAGGAAAATACTTTTGATAATTTACCCGCATCATCTTTTATAAAATAATCAACATCAAAGTAAATATTAATTCCAACATATCGCTTACCTACATAAGTTGCAAAATATTTACCCATTGGCAATGTGTCACCTTGTGTTAAAACAATATTTTCTTGATTTGAAAAAGTTTCACCTAGGCTTTCTACAC
>CAZJUY010000058.1:0-12136 GCA_964549315.1 uncultured Chitinophaga sp.
TTGGTCAATACCCTTTTTCCACTGTTTTCTTTTTAAGAAAAGCACAAATACTTGCAGCTATAAATCAAACTAAGAAAGCACTGGAAATCCTTTCTTTTGTTGAAAGTATGGAGCCTTCTAATACGGAGTTGTATATGACAAAAGGGAGTATCTACAGTCAGATGGGGCTTACAGAACAGGCAATTGAGAATTATAAGAAAGCCGCAGAAAATGCTGAGGAAATCGATGAAATTTATTTAGCAATGGCTTTTGAGTTTGAAAACACGGGAAAATTTGACGATGCTATATTTTATTTGAAGAAAGCAATTGCAGAAAACCCAGAAAATGAAGCAGCACTATACGAACTTGCTTTTTGTTTTGAATTGAATAATCAATCAGAAGAAAGTGTTAAGTACTACACTGAGTTTGTTGATAAACATCCTTATACAGCAACAGCTTGGTTTAATTTAGGTGTTTCTTATAATCGATTGGGGATGTTTGAAAAAGCCATTGATGCTTATGATTATGCTACAGCTATCAATGATGATTTTGCATCTGCTTATTTTAATAAAGCCAATTCATTAGCAAACCTTAATAAATTAGATGAAGCAATTGAGGTTTACAAACAAACTTTAAACTTAGAAGAGCCTGATGCAGTTACCTTTTATTATATTGGTGAGTGTTACGAAAAGAAAGAAGAGTTTGAAAACGCATTACTTTACTATAACAAATCTACATCTGTAAACCCTCAGTTGGCAGATGCTTGGCTTGGAATTGGAATTGTAACAGATGCTTTAGGTAAAACGAATGAGGCACTTCACTACGTTAAAAAAGCTATAGAAATTGATAAAACAAACCCAGAGTTTTATTATATATGTGGTGAGCTTTATCACCGTGTTGGTTTTTTCGAAGATGCAGAAGTGGCATTTAAAAAGGTAATTGAATTAGACCCTGAGAATTCAGAAATATGGCTTGATTATGCAAATCTGCTTTTCGAACAAGAAGATAAAAATGGATCATTAGAGATTTTGGCTGAAGGAATTAAACATCATCCTCAAAATGCGCCATTGCTTTACCGTATGTCGGCTTGTTTAATGAGTATTGGGCAGAAGCAAGAAGCTCTAGGGTTTTTACAGAATGCTCTTTCTTTAGATTATGAAAAACACGGAGAATTGTTTGAATATATTCCTGATTTAAAGCAAAATACAAGTATTACCGAACTTATTGAATCATATAAAAAATAATATGAATTATCATTTACCTCATATGCCTGACCGTACGCTTAAGCCAAGAAAAAATGGCTTAACTATGATGATGGACAAAGGTCTTAGTTTAAGACAAGCAGAAGATTTTTTATCGGTTAGTGGAGAATTTACTGACTTAATTAAATTGGGCTTTGGAACTTCTTACATTACCCCAAATCTTGAAGAAAAAATAAAATTGTACCACAGCGCTGGCATGAAGGTTTATTTGGGTGGAACATTATTTGAAGCGTTTATAATCCGTAACATGTTTGATGACTATAGAAAGTTATTAGATAAATTAAAGTTAGAATGTGCCGAAGTTTCTGATGGTTCTATAGAAATGCCACACGATAAAAAGTGTGAATACATAAGTATTTTATCAAAAGATAGAACAGTATTGTCAGAAGTTGGTTCAAAAGAAGCAGGTATTATTATTCATCCTGCCATGTGGACATCCATGATGAACAAGGAATTACAAGCTGGTTCATGGAAAGTAATTGCAGAAGCTAGAGAGAGTGGGAATGTAGGTATTTATCGTTCAAATGGAAATGCACATACATTGCTAATCAATAAAATTTTGGCAAAAGTAAATAAAGATGATATTCTTTGGGAAGCACCTCAAAAATCACAACAAGTTTGGTTTTTAAAATTATTAGGTCACAATGCTAACCTTGGAAATATTGCTTATGATGATGTTATTCCTCTAGAAACATTGAGATTAGGATTAAGAGGTGATACTTTTTTTAGTCATTTACCCATTGAGTTAAAACAAAATCAAGAAGCTTAATTACCTTTAAATATTTACACACGATGAAAGAAATAACAGTTGCTGAATTAAAAAAAATGAAAGACGGAAAAGCCGATTTTCAATTGGTGGATGTGCGTGAAGAACATGAATTAGAAATATGTCAGATAGGCGGATTACATATTCCTATGGGAGATGTGATGGATAATTTAGATAAAATCTCTAAAGACAAACAAGTTATTATTCATTGCAGAAGTGGTGCACGATCAGGTGCTATTTGCCAAGCATTAGAAGCACAAGGTTATAACAATGTATATAATCTTAAAGGTGGAATTATTGCTTGGGCAAATGAAATTGACACTTCGCTTACCAAATACTAAAAACGTTGTTGTCTCCTCAATTATTATTTTAATCTTATACTTTTTCAATGGTAGAGTTGTTTAAACATATTATTCACTTAGATTTTGAGTGGCTTTTTAGTAATTACGGAACCGCTGTATATCTCATTCTTTTCTTAGTAATTTTTATTGAAACAGGATTAGTAATCATGCCATTTCTACCAGGTGATTCACTTTTGTTTACAGCTGGATTGTTTGCTCGCTTAGGCTATTTAAACATATCCTACTTACTAATATTACTTTTTGTAGCAGCAGTTATTGGTGATAATACCAATTATTGGGTTGGTAGAAAAATAGGATTACGGGCTTTGCAAATTAAAATAAGAGGTAAAAAGATTGTTAAACAAGAATATCTGGATAAGACACATTCGTTTTTTGAAAAATACGGTCCAAAAGCTATTATAATGGCTCGTTTTGTTCCAATAGTTAGGACTTTTACCCCTTTTGTTGCGGGAGTGGCAGAAATGAACTATCGCAAATTTTTATCATTTGATTTATTAGGTGGAATAATTTGGATTGGCTCATTGCTTTTTGCTGGTTATTTTTTGGGCGAAATACCTTGGATTAGAAAAAACATTGAATTAGTTGCTTTAGGTATAATTTTCATTTCAATTTTACCAATTATTGTTGAGGTGGTAAAAGCAAGACTGAATAAGTCAAAATAATTAAATTATAATGAAACAATTAGGCTTAATTGGTTTTCCATTAACGCATTCTTTTTCTAAAAAATATTTTTCAGAAAAATTTGATAATGAGGAAATTGTAGGATTTAATTATAATTCATTTTCAATTGAAGATATTGAAGAATTCACTCAATTAATAAAAAAAAATCCAACTTTATTAGGCTTGAATGTAACAATACCTTACAAGCAAAGTATTATTCCTTTTTTAGATGAATTGGATGAAGTTGCCAGTAAAGTTGGGGCGGTAAATTGTATAAAAATCAAACGGACTTCTGATAATATAATCCTATCCACAAAGGGATATAATACGGATGTTTTTGGTTTTAGTCAATCCATTAAACCTTTTTTAGAATCACAACACGAAAGAGCATTGATAATTGGAACGGGTGGGGCATCAAAAGCAGTTCAATATGTTCTAAAGAATATTGGGATAGATTGTTATTTTGTTTCGCGCTATAAAAATGCTGATTCTAAGAACGTTTTTTTATACGAAGAATTAAATGAAAACATCATTAATGTTTTCAAATTAATTGTGAATACGAGTCCAGTTGGGATGCACCCAAATACAGAACAATTCCCAGATATTCCATATCAATTTATTGGTAAATCACATTTACTATATGATTTGATTTACAACCCTTTAGAGACTAAATTTTTAAATAATGGAAAAGCTCAAGGTGCATCTATTGTAAATGGTTTGTCAATGCTAAGATTACAAGCCGAAGAATCTTGGAGAATATGGAATGAAGATTAAGCCCAAAACCGTTTAAATAATTACACTTTTTTGTTTATACTAATTTGTATATATTCGCCAACTAATAAAACAAACAGAAAATTTAAAATATAATTTATGTCAGAAATTAAACAAGGTCACCCAAAAGGATTATATGTACTATTTGTAACGGAAATGTGGGAACGTTTTAGTTACTACGGAATGCGAGCAATTTTTGTATTGTTTCTTACAAAAGCTTTGATGTATGATAAGGCCTTCGGAAGTGAAATATATGGAAGCTATACAGGGTTGGTTTATTTAACTCCGCTTATAGGAGGGTATATGGCTGATAGATATTGGGGAAATAGAAAATCAATCATAATAGGTGGTGTTTTAATGGCAATTGGACAGTTTTTCATGTTTATGAGTGGTTCTTTTTTTGAAAATTTAGATTTAGCTCGTATTTTAATGATTGTAGGATTAACATCACTAATAGTCGGAAACGGATTTTTTAAACCGAATATTTCTACGATGGTAGGGCAATTGTATCCAAAGGGCGATAAACGAATTGATTCGGCATTTACCATTTTTTATATGGGGATTAATTTAGGAGCCTTTTTTGCGCCTTTAGTTTGTGGTTTTTTAGGAGACACTGGAAGACCAGAAGATTTTAAATGGGGCTTTTTAGCAGCAGGAATCGGTATGATTTGTAGTTTAATTTTATTTATATCACTAAAAGATAAATACATAATCACACCCGAAGGAGAAGCAATTGGTGGTAAACCAAATAAAAAAATTGAAACTGCAGATATTGATACAATTGCAGAAGCTAAGTCTGAATTTACAACTACTCAAATTTTTCTTTGGCTAGGTATTGAAGTAGTTCTGTTTTCTTTGTTTTTCTATTTAGATCAGGGAGTTATAGGTGCGTTTATTTTCTCTCTTTCAATAGCTGCTCCAGGTTTTATTCTCTCAGATAAAAGTCTCTCAAAAATTGAAAAACAAAGAATTTGGGTAATTTACATTGTCGCATTTTTTGTTATTTTCTTTTGGGCTGCTTTTGAACAGGCAGGAGCATCATTAACATTTTTTGCCGAAGAGCAAACAAATAGATATTTATTTGGAACAGAAATACCTGCAAGTTATTTTCAATCAATAAATGCTGTGGCGATTGTAATATTTGCTTCTGCATTCGTTGCATTATGGACTTTTTTAGGTAAAAGAGGTAAAGAGCCTGCATCACCTTATAAGCAGTCAATAGGTTTATTTTTGCTGGCATTAGGTTATTTGGTGATAGCTTTCGGAGTAAAAGGTGTTGATGCATCTACAAAAGTAAGTATGGTATGGTTAGTTAGTTTATATCTGATACATACTTTTGGAGAATTGTGCTTATCTCCAATAGGTTTGTCAATGGTAAATAAATTAGCCCCTGTTAAATTTGCTTCATTATTAATGGGAGTTTGGTTTTTATCAACTGCTTCAGCAAATAAATTTGCGGGAACATTAAGTTCTTTTTATCCTGAAACAATGGTAAAAACTGAGTATGTTGAAGCTCAGCAATCAGCAAACAATATTACGCTATGTAACAAATTGGATAAAGCAGAAGAAATTTCAGGCAATAAATATGTTAGTATAGACTTAATCTCTTTTTCTGAAACAACTTCAAAAGAACAAAAAGCAGAAATAGTAAAAAACATATTTGTGGACTCTATTGTTAAAGAGAAATCTTTTATGGGTTATCATATAAATAGTTTGTATTCCTTCTTTATGCTATTTGTTGTTATGGCAGGAGTAGCTTCAGTTATATTATTCTTTTTATCTAGAAAATTAATTCAAATGATGAATGGGGTTAGATAAAAATTAAAATTGTTTTTATAAGGTCAAACATTTAGGTGTTTGACCTTTTTTTTATGATTTTTTTGTACATTTACTATGAATTTATATTAAAATGATTAAAAAAGCAGGAATAGCTATTGGTTTAGCAATAATTGTTGTAGTAATACAGAGTTTTGTATCAAAAAGCTCTATTTTTTCAGATGAAATCAGTCCAGTAAAGTGGTATTCATTCTCTGAAGCCGTTGAATTGCAAAAAAAATCACCAAGACCAATTATGGTAGATGTTTATACACAATGGTGTGGCCCTTGCAAAATGATGAGTAAAAACACATTTGGAAATGCCCAAATTGCTAAATACCTGAACGAACACTTTTATTGTGTAAAATTTGATGCTGAAACTTATGATAGCGTCTCTTTTAATGGTTATGTATTTAAAAACAATAACCCTATTGGCACACAAAGACCTGTTCATGATTTTGCAAACTCTATTTTGGACGGGAAGTTACAATACCCTTCGGTAGTGTTTTTAAACGAACAAATACAGCGCTTACAAGTGGTGGTTGGTTACTACCAGCCAGAACCATTTGAACCGATTATGAAATTTTTTGGAAGTGGTAAATATAAAGACACAAAATGGGAAGATTTTGAGAAAACCTTTGTGTCGGAACTAAAATAAAAGAAACTTAAAATTAGATTAAACGTATTAGGAAATCAAAAAGTCATTCATTTCACCCCATTTATGAATACAAAAGTAGAAATCATGAATTTGAAAGAAAAAATCCTTCAAATCTTAGAAATGAAAAAATTCACGTATGCTGATTTAGCATCCTATCTGAATATTTCTGAAAAAGATTTAGATTTTGCACTTGAAAACAATACGCTTGAAATACGAACCCTAGAATTAATTTCAAAAGAATTAAGAATTCCGTTATATAGCTTTTTTCGCGAAAATTTCGATGGGTTTAATTACGATCAAGAACCATTCTACAATGTTAATATTTGGAGCAAAGAGGAAGCAAAATTTACTCTTGAATTAAAAGCTCTGAAACAAGAAATTGAAAACTTGAAAGCAGAATTGCGTCAAAAAGATTTATTGATAGATGCACTAGAATCTCAAGTAGCAAAAGGCTAGTTAATAGAATTTAGAGTAATAAAATTCTAATTTTTGAAATTCTAAATTCATATATGACCAACGAAGAAAAAATCAATTTAATTGCAAAAAAAATACTTGTGCTTTCTAATAATTTAGAAAAGTATCAAGTAGAACTAAATCAATTAAAACAAGAGTTACTTCAATTGCAATCAAATGCAATAAAACCCATTATTCATACTGAACAAAAGCCTATAGTAAAACCTGTAGTAAAAGAAGAACCAAAGCCTGAGGTAAAAGAAGAACCGAAAATAATATCACCTCCAGTAATTGAGCAAGCTCCAAAACAAGCAGAAAGAGTTTTTGAAAACCCTCCTAAACAAGAATCAAATTTTAATTTCGAAGAGTTTATAGGTGGTAAGCTAATTACTATTATTGGTATTGCTGTTTTGGTAATAGGTTTGGCAATAGGAGTGAAGTATGCAATAGATAAAGATTTAATTACTCCTTTAACTCGAATAATTTTAGCTTATGTTGCTGGTGGTATATTATTAACCATAGCATTTAGGTTAAAAGAAAAATTTAAAAGTTTTAGTGCTGTTTTATTAAGCGGAGGAATGGCCTCCTTGTATTTTACAACCTTTGCTGCTTACAGCATGTATGATTTATTTCCGCAGTTAGTTGCGTTTTTAATCATGTTGGTTTTTACTGCATTCACTGTATTTGCAGCTACTGTGTATTCTCTCGAAATTATTGGAATCATTGGGCTTGTTGGAGCATACTTCGTTCCTGTTTTGTTGAGTGATGGAACAGGAAAGATAGAAGTAATGTTATCCTACATGACAATTATCAATGTAGGTATCTTGGTTTTATCGTTCAAAAAGCAATGGAAAGTACTCAATCACTTTGCCTTTGGTTTGTCTTGGATTATATACAGTGCTTGGTTTTTAGATAAATACAATTATGAAAATTATTTGGCAACAGCATCCATCTTTGCTTTTTTGTTTTTTATAATTTTTTATGTAAGTACAATGGCTTACAAAGTTATTAAGCACGAAAAATTTAATGCTATTGATATTATAAGAATTGCAACCAATAGTTTTATTTTTTATGGATTTGGTTACGCTGCTTTAAATAATTCATTGTGTGAAAATTATTTAGGTCTATTCACGGTCTTGAACGCATTAATACATTTAGTATTCAGTTATATCGTTTTCAAAAATAAAATGCTCGACCGCAATTTATTTTATTTTTTAATTGCATTGGTTTTAACTTTTATTACAATTGCTGTTCCTGTTCAGTTAGAAGGCAATTGGGTTACTTTGTTTTGGAGTGCAGAAGCATTTCTTTTGTTTTTTATTGGGCGAAAAAAAGGAATTCGTTTTTACGAATGGATATCCTTTGGAATGATCGTTTTTGCTGTTTTTAGTTTAATGCAAGATTGGTCAAAAGCATATAGTAGCTGGACTTATTTAGATGAAGGCTCTATTTCAAAAACAGCATTTTTTAATGTTAACTTTTTGACTTCCATTTTTACTACATTATCAATTGGAGGAATACTATTTTACCATTTTAAAAATAAGCTAAATGATGAGGTGAAAGCCAATTCTCTAGTAAATAAAATTATAGAATACACACTTTCGTTTATTGTATTTATTTTGGCTTACACTACTTTAAGTTCAGAAATAGGTTCATTCTTTCAAATCAAATTTCAGCAATCACATTTAGAGGTACCATCTACCCAAGTTTGGGCTGAGGCGGGCGCAAAAATGGATATCTATGATTACAGTTGGAATTATCTTAAAAGTGTTTCGTTATCAATTTACAATATTTTATTTTTTATTGTTTTCACCATTTTTGTAACTAAAAAATGGGATAACGTGTTTTTAAGATGGACGACCTTCTCTTTAAACATGTTGTTTTTATTTGTTTTTATTTCTGGAGGATTAACTGAATTGTCGCATTTAAGAACATATTATACTACAATTGCAAATACAGAATATTACTCACTAAACAGCTCTGTTTTATATTTACGTTATTTATGCTTTGCTCTATTTACAGTTTTATTGCTGTTGAATTATAAATTATTAAAAACGGATACCTTCAAAAAATTTACTTTGTACAAATATTATTCAGGTTCTATTATTCACTTTTTTATTTTGGTATTGCTGTGTAACGAACTAATCAATATTTACCAATTAAATACCGAAAAAACAGCTGGCTTGTTTCATAGCATGAACAATGTATATAAGCTCGGTTATACTGTAATATTCACTATTTATTCGTTTCTGTTAATTGGCTTAGGTTTTATTAAAAAAAACACCATTATGCGTATTTCAGCAATTGTGTTGTTTGGTATTACTTTATTAAAGTTAGTTACGTATGATACTTGGAATTTATCTACCGGATACAAAGTGATAATGTATATTTTATTAGGTGTTGTGCTATTGGTTGTGGCGTTTATGTACCAAAAATTTAAGACATTGATTTTTTCTGAGGAGACTACAAATGAAAAAGTATAGTTTACTATTTCTTTTTATTTTGCCTGTAATATCTGGGTTTGCACAATTAAACTCTTTTAAGTTTAAACGTAAATTGGATAAGGTTGAATCACCTGGTTTCTATTCAATCAAACTATTACCTGAAATCACAGCAAATTCTTTAAGCAATTTGCGTGATATAAGACTTTATAATATTACTGAAAAGGACACAATCGAGATTCCTTATTTGTTTTTGAATGAAGAAGAAATTCAGAAAAAAACAATTCCGTTCATTCGAATAAATGATGTTAAAAATCAAAAATGCTGTTCTTATTTAACTTTAAAGATAGAAGGGAAGAGGGTTTTGAATTCCATTCATTTAAATGTTTCTCAAAATAATTTTGATAAACGTTTAACACTAGAAGGTAGTAATGATAATGTAAAATGGTTTGTAATAAAAGAAAGAATCAGAGTTGTTGGTTTTAGCGATGGCTATGTAAATTTTAAATCAACCAATTTAAGTTTCTTAAATACGGAATATTCATATTTCAGAATAAAAATGGATGATGACGGGAGCGAAGCAATTAATATAATTGATGCCGAAGCTTTTGAATATGAAAAAAAAGAGGCAAAGCGAGAATCTATCAACATTAAAAAATGGGAGCAGATTGAAAACAAAACTAAAAAACAAACCGATTTAATTATTGAATTTGATAAACCGTATTTTATATATAGTCTTAAGCTTTTTACCGATTCCATAGATAACTTTTATCGCAACATTAACATCTATACATTAGATGAAACAATAAAAACTCAGCAAGGCTTGAAAGAATACTGGAGGCTGATTAGCACAGATGTTTTTTCGTCTAAGAAAGATAATTATTTTGTTGTAAATAATTATCAAACTAATAAAATTAAAATCACCATTTTTAATAATGATAATCAGCCAGTAAAAATAAATGATGTTCAATCATTTGTTCAGCCTAAACAATTGATAGCTCAATTGCCAGCATCTGACAATATCTATTTATGTTACGGAAAAACCGATTGCAATTCTCCAATGTACGATCTTGCCCATTTTAGGAATGAAATCCCTAAAGAACCTGAACTACTGGGATATGGTAAAGAAGAGATAAAATTGGAATCACTTGCAAAAAAATCGGGATTAATTGAAAATAAAATTTGGCTTTGGGTAGCACTTGGTTTATTAATAGTAATTATAGGCTACTTTGCCCTGAAAATGCTCAATAATCCGAGCTCTGAAGGCTAAAAAACACCCTCCATTTTATCGTTGCAGATATAAAATAATAGTTTATTTTTGTAACCTCTTTAAACAATCTAATACTATTATATTAAAACTATGGCACAAGTTGAGTTAATAATGCCAAAAATGGGCGAAAGTGTTGCAGAAGCAACAATTATTAAATGGTTAAAAAAAGAAGGCGATAAAATAGCTGCTGATGAAACTGTTTTGGAAATTGCAACAGATAAAGTAGATTCTGAAATTCCTTCTACTGCAGAAGGTACTTTGATAAAAAGATTATTCAACGAAGGAGATGTTGTTCAAGTTGGTAAAGCAATAGCAATTATTAGTACAGATGCAAATGCCGTGGTGGAAGCTCCAAAAACAGAAGCTCCTGTGGTGTCTAAAGTTGAAGCTGTTAAAGAAGTTGCAGTTTCTCCTGCTGTTGAAGTAGCTGCTATTGAAAAAAAATCTGCTTCTGGCAAATTTTATTCTCCTTTGGTACGCACAATAGCTCAAAAAGAAGGGGTTTCAGTTGCTGAACTTGATGCAATTAGCGGAACAGGTGTAAATGGAAGAGTTACTAAAAATGATATACTTGCTTATATTCCAAATAAAGGAAAAGCTGTTGTAAATACACAAGCTCAAGTTACAAAAGAGGTAAGTGTTAGTTCTTCTCCATCATCAAATGGTACAACACATCAAAAACCAGCTGTTTCGGTTAACGCAGGCGATGAAATAATTGAAATGGATCGTATGCGTAAGCTTATTGCTGATCATATGGTAATGAGTAAACATACATCACCGCACGTTACATCATTTGTAGAAGCAGATGTTACAAATGTTGTTTTGTGGAGAGACAAAGTAAAAAAGAATTTAGAAAAACGTGAAGGAGAAAAATTGACGTTTACACCAATTTTTATTGAAGCGCTTGTAAAAGCAATCAAAGATTTTCCAATGATTAATGTTTCTTTAGATGGAACAAAAATTATTAAACGTAAAAATATAAATATTGGAATGGCAGCTGCTTTGCCTAGCGGAAACTTAATTGTGCCTGTTATTAAAAATGCTGACCAATTAAATCTTTTAGGTTTAACAAAACAAGTAAATGATTTAGCAAACCGTGCGCGAAATAACAAATTAGCGCCAGATGATATCCAAGGAGGAACATACACTATTTCAAATGTTGGATCTTTTGGAAATGTAATGGGAACACCAATTATTAATCAACCTCAAGTAGCTATTATGGCTGTAGGAGCAATTAAAAAGAAACCTGCAGTTATTGAAACTCCTCATGGTGATTTAATTGGAATTCGTCATTTTATGTATTTATCACATTCATACGACCACAGAGTAGTTGATGGTTCATTAGGTGGGCAATTTGTAAGAAGAGTAGCAGATTATTTAGAACAGTGGGATATTAATAGAGAAATTTAAAACTAAATTTTTAAAAATGAAGAAAAGTATTCTTTCGAACAGTTTAATTTTATTGATGTTTACAGCTTTTGTTTCTAAAGCGGAAATCTCAATCGACAAAAATTACACAATGCTTTTTAATAGAGCCGAACAATATTTTTCGGATGAAAATTATACTGCAGCATTAACGCTGTATATGAAACTTGATTCTATTGATAAAGGTTCGAATGCAAATACAAAATTTAAAATTGGATTTTGTTATTTGAATGCTCCAACTTACAAAACAAAATCTATCCCATATTTTGAAGAT
>CAZJUY010000059.1:0-9214 GCA_964549315.1 uncultured Chitinophaga sp.
TTTTTTCTAGAATTTGTCGTACTACTTTTTCAGTTGTACCTGGCGGTAATGAGGGACAGATGATTACAGTATTACCTTTTTTGAGTCCTTTAGAAATTGACGTTGTAGCAGATAATAATGCAGTCAAATCTATTTTATTTCTTTTCAGACCTACAGGAACTGCTACAAATTTAATGTCGGAAATTGTGGATGCATCAATTCCATCAGAGGTAAGTATTAACTTTTTTTTTCTTAATGCATTTGAGAATGTTTCTGAAATGTTAGGTTCTTTTTTGTGAGAAGAGCCTTTTTGGATTTCAGATAGAAGATTTTTAGAAATATCAACACCGATTACTTTGGCACCTTTTCTTAACCAAGCTGCAGCGATAGGGCCACCAACATTTCCCAATCCATATATTGCAATAACTTTTTGTCCGTTTTTTATTTGTAATTTTAAATTAGCCAACTAGTTAGAATTCTTTTTATCTGGTAATTTAAGCTAGTGTTAAAAATTTTATCTAAAGGAATTATCTAGTTATTTTTAAGCCACTCAACTGTTTGTTTGATTCCTTCTTCCACGGTAGTTGATGGGATATTTCCAAATGTTGAAGATAGTAGTTTAGTATCAGCAACAAAATTCCCTATCTCTCCAGGTCTAGGATCTTTGAATTCGATGTCGGGTTTAATGTTCATAGTTTTTGATAGAATATTTATAACATCTAATATGGTTGTTCCATTTCCTGTTCCAATATTGAATATTTTATTATCAGCGATGTTTTCTGATACTGCTTTTTCAAAGAACGGTATGATATCTTTGATAAAGACATAATCACGTATTTGATCTCCTTTGCCAAAAACTGTCAAAGGTTGATTTTGAGAAATGCGCGAATAAAGAGATGGGATCAGACCATTTTTTTGATAAGGTCCATAAATATTAAAAAATCTAAAAATAACATAATTAAGATTACTAAGTTCATTGTAAAGTCTAAGATAATGTTCTGATGCAAGTTTAGAAATTCCATAAGCAGTTTTTGGCATAGCAGGATGATCTTCTGAAACTTTTGTAGTTATGGGTTCACCAATAAGAGAGGATGCAGAAGTAAAAACTATTTTTTTTATGTTATTTTTTGTACAAGCTTCAAGGATGTTTAGTAATCCTATGATGTTTATCTGAGCATTAGTTATTGGTCCCTCAATAGATGATACTAAAGAGTGTGCCACTAGATCAATTACAACATCTACATTCTTTATAGTATTTTGAACACTTGTAGAATTTGTAACATCAAATTTAGTATAATTTTTATGATTAGAACTGTCAATTAGATCGGCACAAAAAATTGTGTGGTTTTCTGATAAACCTTGAACAAGATTATTTCCAACAAATCCCTCTGAGCCTAAAATTAGAACCTTCAATGATTTATTCATTTTTAGTAGTTATAAAAAATCTATCTTATAGCTTTATTATATAGTGAAATTGTTGAAATTCAATTGTCAGAAAAGAAAACAATACCATTAGCCGTACCTGATGTAGGAGAAGAAGAAATAAGCAAAATAAGAGAAGTTGTAGCTACAGGTTTTTTAACAGAAGGAGAAACAACAAAGGAATTTGAAAAACAAGTGGCAGATTATCTAGGAGTAAAGCATGCTATTGCCGTTACTTCGTGCACAACTGGTCTCCATGCAGTTTTTGAATGCTTAAACATTAGAGGACAAGAAGTTATTGTTCCAGATTATACATATCCAGCAACGGCAGAAGCAGTAATTCTAGCTGGAGGAATACCTGTGTTGGCAGATGTAGACATTGAAAGTATGAATATAACTAGTGAAATTTTAGAAGCAGCATATAATGAAAAAATGACAGTTTTCTGCCCAGTATCATGGGCAGGTGTGCCTTTAGAGAGAAATATCTACAAGAAAGCAAAAGAATTGAATTTAAAAATTTTAGAGGATGCAGCTTGTAGTTTAGGTGCAAAAATAGGTTCCAATTATGTAGGAAAAATTGCAGATTATTCATGTTTTAGTTTTCATCCAAGAAAAGTAATCACTACTGGGGAAGGAGGAATGATCACAACAGATAACGATGAGATGGCAGAAAAATGTTATTCGTTTAAACATTTTGGAGCCAAAGGATCTTCTTTTGAAACGATTGGAACTAATTACAAATTATCAAATGTGTTGAGTGCTATAGGGGTAATTCAGATGAGAAAAATTGAAAAAATAATTGAAGATAGAAACCAAAAGGCAAAAATTTATCAAGAATTATTATCTAAAATTGGAAATATTAAACCGGCATATGTAGGAAAAGGCACAAGACAAACATTTCAGTCATATACTTGTTATGTAGAAAAAGATGGTTATAGAGACAAGATCAGAAAAGCATTAGCTGATGAAAATATTCAAAGCCAGATTGGAACATATGCACTACATTTAGAGCCAGCATACAAAAATATGAAAAAAGTAGGTAATTTAGAAAATTCTACAAAATTATTTAATAATGCATTAACACTTCCACTTCACAAAAATTTGACTCAAGAAGATCAAGAAAAGATTTGTCAAATAGTAAATAGTACTTTGAATAGTTAATATCAAAGTAATTTCTTGTTACTTTTTATTTCATGTGTAACAAAAATTTTAATCCATATTTCCAAGGCAAGAACAGAAATCAATCTGTTTAGATATCTTATGTCACCATCAAATTCAACTTTATCAAATGCTTTTACAATCCAATCATAATTTATCAGATTTTTTTGATAGATCTGAGATTTTTTATTTAATAAGAAAGATTGACATATATCTTTTCCATTTTTCTGCCAATCAAAAAGTAAGCTAGGTGAAAAACCTTTTTTTTCTTCAATATGATTTATCTTTAATCTTTTAGATATTGTTCTTAACACTAATTTTCCTTTATTGTTTTTGGAATCATATTTTTGACGTAATGGTAATTTTTGTGCAAAAGTTATCAAAGATTTGTTTAAAAATATAGGAATGTTTTTGATTTTATAATAATCAGATATTGCTTTACCAGTAGGTATGAAATCAAATAATAATTTTCCATTAAAATCTGCTAACATGACTTGTGATATAGGATGTAAATTATTTTGAAATGATGGTTTATAGTAATTATAAATTTTATTCCAATTAAACTTAATTTCTTTACTGAATAAATCATTTTGATCTGGAACCCAATCTCTATTATGACACTCAAGATATTTTTTAGTTTTTTCTAACCAATTATCTTTTGACTTTAAAAGATGATTAAATTTATGATAACGAAAAACATAACCACCAAATAATTCATCAGCACCATCACCAGTTACCAAAAAATTTGTTTTCTTTTTTGCTTCTTTAGCAATAAGATGATTGTATGTATTCCATCTAGGCCTCTGTGAAATAGAGATAATCTCAGGCATATTTGTAAACATTGAATCCATGTGAATTACCTTAAATTCGACAGAGAATTTGTCTGCAGTTTTTTTCGCTTGAATTGATTCATCAAAACCATTTTCAAAAACACCACATATAGCAAATATTTTTCTATCTGGAAAAGATTTTCTCAGCATTGCTAAACATATTGATGAATCAATGCCACTGCTAAGTGAAATTGCTATAGATTTATTGTCATCAGGAATAGAATTTTTTATGGATGTCATAAGAAAATTTTCAGTTATTTGTCCTTTAGGATCAGAAGTTTGTGTTTCAAAATCTCTCCAAGTTGCTAAATGAGGTGAATTTATTGAAGGATCATATCTAATTGTAAGATAATTACGAATCATGGTTTTATTTAGGTTCATAGATTGTTTTCATGAATACAGAGTAATTATTGTTTCAGTTTATACTTGAATTTTTTATAACAAAACATGCATAACCGCTTTGTAATTCTTTAATGTATTTAATAGTCAAATTGAATTCATTACACCATGTACGTATTTCATCTTCTGTATGTCTCCAACAGTACTTTGGATGATACCAATCTACATTTACAAGATTTGAATGATCATATCCCCACGATTCATTCCAGAAACATTTGAAAAAATAATCATAAATGAATCGATGGAGTTCATATGAACCCTTTTTTATTCCTAATAGATCAATATCAAAAGGTATGGAGATTTGAGTGTTTTTTTCATATAGTAACTTTCCAAAATCAGTAAGAGGTTTTATTTTTTCCCATGCATCATTATATGATAAATCAGAAATTTCCGAACGAATAAAATCGTCTGAAAATTCTCGAATTGGCGATTTTTTTTTATATATGTAAAAAATGCAGAAACCACCAATTTTTAATTTTTTTAAGGAGTTTTTAAGAGCAGTTTTTGTATCAGGTGTATGATGAAAAACACCATTACTAACAACAACATCAAAGCTTTCATCACGGTATGGAAGTTTATTGATATCAGCTTGTGATAGAATTGGATCTATGATGAAATTTTTTAGGTTTGATGGAACACGAAATACTGATTTTGATATATCAACACCATGGAATTCTTTAGCTTGTGGTCCCCATAATCTTGATGATGAGCCACTACCAATTCCTACTTCAAGAATCGTTTTATCGTTAAAAATATCAAGATTAGTTTCTTCAAGACCCATCATCTCTAGATAAATTGGTTTAATTTTTTCTTCAAATTCAATATCATCTTGTCCAAAATCACTCTGCGTCCATTTTTCTCCAAAAGATTCTTGAACTTGCTTTTGAACAAGATCATTTACAGTGTTTACAAAATTAGGTATACCATCATAAATATAATATGCTGAAGATTTTGAAATTAACTTAGAATTATTGAGAACTAAAATCTCATTTGTATGAGGATCAACCCATTCTATTTCTCTATTAGAAATTTCCACAATTGGATTAATCGTTAATGATACTTTTAGATGTTTAAAATTAAATTATTTACAGAAAATATTAATTAAAATAGGCTTTGATTAATAAAGTAGGTAGTGGAATATTGGCAATAGTTTTCATTGGAAGTCAATCAATTGGGCATGACTGCTTAAAAGAAGTTTTGAATCATAAGATAATCGTAGATGCAGTATTTACATTTGAACCAGATTCTCATGAAAAATGGTCAAGTTCAGTAGACATTATTGCACAAAAGAATAGCATACCAATTTTTTCTCCAAATGAACTTACTATAGAAAAAATAAAAGAAATTAATCCGGATGCAATTTTAATTGTTGGTTATAGAAAATTAATTCCACAACAAATACTTGATATTCCAAAAAAAGGAGTAATTGGACTTCATGCATCGTTACTTCCACATCTAAGAGGACAAGCCCCACTTAATTGGTCTATAATTATAGGAGATAAAAAAGCAGGAGTTACAATGTTTAAAATGGACAAAGGAATTGATACAGGCGATATAATCGGTCAAAAAGAAACAACAATCTCATCAAAAGATACCATTACAGAACTAAAACAAAGAATCCAGAAATTATCTGTAGAATTAATAGATGAGTTTCTACCACAAATTCTAAATGGAAATATCAAGATGAAAAAACAAACGAAAGAAGGAACATATGGATGTGCAAGAATTCCTGAAGATTCAAAAATTAATTGGTCTGATAAAGCAATAAATATTTACAATTTGATAAGAGGCTCAGAACCAACTTATGCAGCATTTACTTATTTCAATTCTAAAAAATTGTATATTAAGAAAGCAGAAACTGTAAGTAATGACAAAAAATATTTTGGAGTTCCCGGACAAGTAGGAATGACAAATAAAGATGGAAGTGTATTGATAATAACTGGTGATGAAGTTATAAAAATTATTAAAGTGAATTTTGAAAATGAAGAAGAAACAGATGCAAGAAATATTCTAAATTCAAGTAAAATTCGATTATGATAAAAATGAATAATTTTTCTGGAAAAGAACAAAATTTGTATTTACTTGGAAAACTTTCTGAATACATAAAAGATGAAAATCTTTTAGAATATCTAAATGAAATTACTAAGAGAAAAGAAATAATTTCAAAAATTGAGAAAAATGTTTCCAATGTTAAATCGTTTAAAACAAAAAAATTCAAAGAGATTTATGATTTTAGATTTTTTAGATTGGCATTATATTGCATGGTAAGATCTTTAAAACCTAAGATCATTGTAGAAACAGGGATAATGCATGGTTTGTCTTCAAGTTTTATTCTTTCAGCCCTAAAAAAAAATAGACATGGTAAATTAATCTCAATAGATTTACCGTCATTTTTTGAAACTGGACCAGTTAATCAAGATGGGTATAATTACACACTACCGCCAAATAAAAAACCAGGTTGGATTGTTCCCTCCGATTTAAAAAAACAATGGATCATTAATATAGGTTCATCAAAAGAATGGCTACCAGAAATTGTAAAAAAATACAAACAATGGGACATATTTTGTCATGATAGTGAACACAGTTATCAAAATATGAAATTTGAGTTAAATATTGCGTGGAAATCACTTAGAAATGGAGGTATTTTAATTTGTGATAATATTGAGGCTAATAATGCATTTAGTAAATTCTGTTCCAAAGTTAAACGAGAACCATTACTACTAGAAACTCCAGATAGAAATTTTTCAACTCTTAAACGATTTGGCATAATAATAAAGTAAAAAACAATATAGAATTAAAAGACTTTTTAGAAATTAATTTTTATAAATAATAATTATTTATGTTGTTGATAATTTGATGAAAGTATTTGTAATAGGAAAATTTTATAATTATATGGTAAGAAATGGACAAAGATGGAATTTTTCTATAGAAGAACAAGAAAATGCAACTGAATTCTTTAAAGAAAATGGATTTGTTGGATTTTATGATCTTTTGAAACCAAATGAATTAAATGATATTTTGAATGGAATAAATGAAGCAGTATCAAAAGGTAAACTGGTATATGGAGAAAATGAACTGCATCCAAATCAAGATATTATTTTTGCACATCCTATATTAGAAAGATATGTGAAAGATCAACGAATTTGTACATTCATTAAAAATTTGTTAGGTACTAATATTGAATTACAACATTCTAAATTTAATGCAAAACCATTAAAAAGTAAATCAGAGGGCATAATTGCATGGCATCAAGATTTTCCTTTTTATCCTCATACAAATTATGACCTAATTACATGTGCAATTCATTTAGATGATGAAGGTGAGAATTCAGGAGCTCTTAGAGTAATTCCAGGGTCGCATAAAATGGGACCTAAATCTCATTGCAAAGATGGAACATTTGTTTATGAATGTACAGAAATGAATAATGTTGATAAATCAAAGAGTGAATTACTTACTTGTGATGCGGGACAAGTAATTTTTCATCATGGTTTGATTCTTCACAAGTCGGATCAAAAGCTACATGAAGGTCATAGAAGACATATAATTTATCAATATAGAGCACAGGATGCTATTCAACTATCAGGAGTAATATGGAGATGCACTGGATATAAGGTGGATAGTAATGAAACTACAGGATTTGCAAGATTTGTTGATGGGACTATAGTCGAGGTCAGAGGGAGAAATGGAAGGCTGATAGATATGTACGGAAAATTTAAGCCTGATTCATAATAATTATGATTTTAAAATTTTTTCTTGTATTTCTTTGATATGTTCATTATTTAATATAGACTCATAGATTATACGTAATTTTTTGCAAACGATTTGTGGAGAATGATTAGCTAGAACCCATTTTCTACCTTCTGTACCTAATTTAGTTCTAAGATTTGCATTAGTGAGAATTTTTAATTGTGTATAGATTTCATTTGGATTTGAAGCTATTACAACTGGAGGAAGTTTCAAATAAAGTTGTTCATGAAGTGATTTTTCAATGAAAGAAAGTAGAGGTTTTTCACATAACATTGCTTCTAAACTTACAGCCCCCATAGAACCTAAAATAAATTGATCAGCAACCACATCACAAAGATTGTAATAATATAACATTTTTTCTTTAGAAAGAGGACCTATAAATTTTACATTTTTAGAAATTTCAAGTTCATGAATTAATTTATCAGTTCTTTCACGATCTATTCCATTTTGTGCTATAAGTAATATAGAATTGGGATAGTCAAGAATAAATTTTGAAAATCCTTTTAAAAGAATATCATTTCCTTTCAACCTCCACTCTAAATTACTAGGATGAAAAATTACAAATTTATTATCATATGGATTATTTTGCTTTTGTTCAGGTTTGAAAAAATCAACATCCCATGGTGCAGGAATAAAAATTCCATTTTTTATGTTTAATTTTGATAATAATGGGTAATGATCAGGCTGTGTATATAACACAGCTTTGGCTTTTTTATATGCTCTTTTCAATAAAATTCCTTTAAGAGACTTTGTAAAAGCTAATTCACGTAGATCACTTCCTTGAGTAAATGCAATAAATGGTGTTGATGTAAAATTAGCAAAAATTGGAAATTCCACATATGCGTGAATCAAATCATATTTTTTATTTCTCATGTGTTTAATTATATCAATTTTCCAGGTCCATTTTTTCTTATTAAAAAATAAAATCCAATTTGGATATTTACCTTGAAGGGAAGAATCAAAAGATAATGGATCAGATGTTTCTCTAAGAGGCTTTTCCATTAGTAGATCTGAAAATATACCATCTTTTCGTAATTGTTTTACAATTACATATCCAGCATTTACCATATTTCCGGTATGCAAAATTTTCATAAATTTGATTAATAACAACTAGATATTATTCTTCCTTAGAATAACATATTAAAATCAAATTTATGTTTAGTAGAATTTTGAAAATTAATTCTTATAAAACCAATAATCATATTGTTTACCACCCCATTTCTTTTTGTTACGATATATACCCTCATCTTTTGTGTCTTTACTGTTAGGTTTTACTCCAGATAGATCATAATAACTACAATTATTTTTCTTTCCCCACTCAATAATTTTCCATCTAAGTAAATCTTGAGAATATAATTTTTTTACTGTATCTAATTCAGTACGAGCAATACCAGATTCATTGATAAAACCATTAAAAGTTGAATAAGAAATAGAACCAATTGGAACTCCATCTAACCAAGCTATAAATCCTTCATAGCCTAATGGCGATAACAAATTAAAACTCTCTAACATATCATCGAGTTGATATGAAATGAGTTTATTTTTTTCTCTATATGATTTTTGCATTTCATAATATATAACTAAATCTTGTTTTGATTTAATTGGAGTTATAGTTACACCTCTATCTTCAGAACGTTTAATATTTTTCTGGACAGAATTTTTATCAGTATTTTTAAATA
>CAZJUY010000060.1:0-7708 GCA_964549315.1 uncultured Chitinophaga sp.
GACCATTCATTCACTTTAAAACTTCAAAAAGATAGTTATTATACTATAGAAATTTCTAAACCCGGGTATTTAACAAGGTTAGTTTCTATTTCAACTAAACTTCCAAAAGATGTAAAAATAAAACCAATATTTATTTTTGAATTTGAAGTGGATATGCCAAAAGAACAAACAGTTGCTGACGATTATTATTTGGATTTTCCAATTGCTTTAATTGATTTTGATACAAAAAAAGGAGTATTTGTATCGCATGGAAAATATACTGCACATATCAAAACCAAAGTTAATCAAAGCATAAAACAACCTACCGCTGAGAATAAAAAAGTAAAAAAATAACTTATTTATTTGCTTTTTTGCATCTCAATAATGTTTGGCTTACACCAATATGGTTAATCTGTTCTACTACTTCAAATTTTGCTTTTTTAATACAATTTAAAAACACTTCAGAATGGTACATCTGGCTATTTCCATTAGCTATTGCCGTAAAATACAAAGAGGTTTGCTGAAGAGAAAATGCTGCTGCTTCAAATCGTTGACAATCCCAAAATGGTTCAAGAATATAAATGAATCCATCATCATTTACAGCTTCGTGGCAACGATTTAAAATCGAAACTATTTCGTTTTCAGAAAAACAATCTAGAAATTGGCTCATCCAGATTGCATCATATCCTTTTGGTAGTTTTTGATTTTCATCTAAAAGATTCGTTTCAAAAAATGAAACTCTATCAGCAAAACCTTGTTTTTCAACATTTTGTTTTGCCATATTTACCTGACCAGGCAAATCTACAATAGTCATATGAACATCTTTATCATACTTAACACATTGTAATGTCCATTTACCCGTGTTCCCACCAATATCCAATATTTTTTTAGGTTTGTTTTTAAATACTAAAGGTAAAACTAAAGGAAAAGCATCATCCGAATAATAATGATCAAAACCAAACCAAGATTTTTGAACAAAATCAGGTAATTGAGAAAGAGCTTCATACACTGTTTTCCAATTACCAAACACTTTTAATCCTTCTGGTTTTCCATTTTTAATAGAATCCTCTAAATTATATAAACCTTTATAACACACATCCTGCACAAAGTCCATATTTACTCGTGTCATCTTATCATTTAAAATAAAATAACCTGTTTTAGAAAGCGTATAATTTTTATTATCATCCCAAAGCAAAACACCAATTCCTAAACCAGATTCACATAAAACACGAACACCATAATGAGATAATTTTACCTTCTCAACTATTTGTTCTAAAGTAACACCTTTTTCTCCAGCATCAGCTATAGCCTGCATTATTCCAGAATCTCGCAATACTCTTGTCGCTTGAAAAACCATTGGTGCGTGCGCTATCCACTGGGCATATTCAATCGCTTGCAACGCTGTTTTTTTCTCCTTCTTAAAAAACTTCATACACTTATTTTAAATTATTTTCACAAAGATAAACTTTGAAAATTAACTACAAAATATAAAATAAAAAAACACCGCAAATGTTGTATTTACGGTGTTTTAAAACAGCTAATTATTATTTTCCTTTTTCATTACTTGTTTGCTCGTCAAACTCAAGAGAAACTTTTTCAGATTTCATTTTTTCAGGAGTAGTTTCGCCAAATGTAGCATCCCAAATAATTACCATATCTACCTTTTGCATATCCATCGTTTTTCCACCTTGCATCCTATCCCACTGCAATTTGAAACTTTCTTTCTCACCTTTCATTAATAAAATTGGTTTTTCTTTTGTATTTGCATTTGCATAACTATTTCCATCTGGCATTTTTACAGATGCTTTAGAAGGCATAATAATTCCAACTTTATCACCATTATATGCAGCATCAAACTTAACTTCTGTTTTTTCAGTTTCTTTAGTAAGTTTATTTATAACAACTTTATAACCTCCTGCAGAAAAATCATTTTGTGAGGCAGGTAATTTAAAATCTGGTGCTGCAATTTTTGTTGGGTTAGAAGAAATACGATATAAACCATCTACTTCATAAGCATAATTTTTTATACTATTATATCCTGCTCCTTTTAAATTAATAATCCAAGTTGCATAATCATTTGGATCAATTATTTTTGCTTTTTCTTTTATTCTTTGTTCTTTACCATCAATAATAAATTTACTTTCCTCAGGCTTATACATTAAATAATCTCCAGTTTTGTTGGTAATTTTCATTTTAAATTTTGTTTCTCCTGCTGTAGAAACTGCATTATCAATTTCTATAATTAAATCAGAAGTTTCAATTTTTGTATTTTTATAATACAACTTTTCATATTTAGTTTCTTTTTTTTGTGCAAATGCTCCGCTTAAGGAAATGCTTGCAATAACAATTGACAGGATTAATTTTTTCATTTTTACAATTTATTAAGTTTATAATTTATTTTTTTTCGTAGAATACATTGCAAAGTTATTGCCAATATTTAACTTCATTTTATTGATTAGGGATTAAAACCTTTAATACTTCGTATAACAATTTAAAAATCCTTTATTTAAAGGAATTTCAATGACTATTTTATGAACTCACAAATGTTAAGTATTCGATAATTTCATTTTCTTTAATTGAGAAAATGCATTCTTTTCGATGTCTGAAATTTTTAATAACAAATCTGCACACACTTCAAAATCGGCTTGGTTATTATTTGTCCGACCTTTATAAATACGCCCCATTTGTACCGCACTTTCACGCCACAAATCACCTGCTTTTGTAAATTCTTCTGATACTTTTAATAATTGATCATTAGGAATATATGTATGAGCTTGTTCTAAAAATGCTGCATATAAAAAACGAAATCCGCCTCCTCCTGTTCCAATCTCTTCCTGCATGCGTACTATTTGAGCAAGATATAAACCAGCTTTACGTGGCCCAAGTTTATCTCTCCACTTTCGAATTTGTTTAGCTGTATATGTTATACCGCTCACACCACCAATGCTTCCAGGTATGTGCAACATTTCTTTAGCACTTCGTTTTATTCCTTTTACAATGCCATTTTTAATTATTTCATTTGAGACCTCATGCACATTTTCTGGAAAATAAACATGGCCGTGTGGTGCTAATGGTCCTTTTGCAAAACGAACTTTTATCATATCCTCTTCAGATAAAGTAGTAACAGTTTCCATTACTGGATCGCTAATTAGATAGTGTCCATTTTCTTTACCATAAACAATTAAATTATGAGCATTAAAATGAAAACGGTATTCAGGAGGAAAATATGGTAAATTAAATACGCCCACTTGGCAACCTACTGGCTCTCCTTCTGCAATTTTTTTATCTAAAAAATCTTTTGCAGCTTTTTCATTATTACCAAATTTTTTGCGAGTAACTTTTACACCAAGAGATTTACAGGTTCTGCTAAAAATCCATCCTGGCATACTTCTGTAAGTTATTGCAGGTCCATTACTTATTGTCAAAAATGGTATATGTAAATAAAAAATTCCAGACCCCATTCCAAAAGCCAATGGCTCTGTCATAAAATCCAATCCATGATATCTTAATAAACTTGTGATGGCTCCATTCTCACAATGTGCAGCTTGTATATGCTTAAATTCTTTTGTCCCTGACATATTATCCTTTAAAGTTTTTCAATTCATCTACTGTTATATCAAATGCTTTCGCATAAATGCTTAATTTTTTTTCGTTTAAAGACTTAAAAACAGACGGTTTCATGTGGCGTTTTATTGACCAAGCAAAAAAACCAGTATAACCTTTTAGTACGGGCATATCCATTAATTTTAATTCCATAAAATAATAGATTGGGCTTTTTTCACCAAGCTTTACTGCTTTTCTAGCTTCTTCTACTCTATCATTAATATCTTCCCAAGCATTGTCAAGCGCTTCTTTCTTAACATCCCAACCTGTACTCAAACCTGTAGTATATTTACCATCATCGTTTTTTACATACAACAATTCTCTTGTCATTACTTTTAATGCGCTATCGTCTTGAGGTAATTCTTCTTTTTTCATTTCTATTTTACTTCTTGTGGAATTAAATGTTTTTCAATTTCTAATATAAACAAATCAAAATCATTTTCAACTTGCAACAACATCTTATTCATTCTATCATCTAAGTCTAAAGGTGTTGAGTTAAAAAACATTTTACATATTATGTTTGTATCGTCATTTACTTTATTTGATTGAACTCTACTTTTAACAGCTAACAAAACACCCACTAATAAATGTGATTGGTATTCTTTAGCATTTTCAAAAATCGTATTCAATGTATTATCTGCCACACCTCCTACAAAAGTAGATGCTATACCAATTCCTTTCCATAAATTTTCTTTTCTTTCTGAAGAAAAAAGACCAATCACTTCTTTCACTTTGAGAATATTCCCATTTGAACTATACCAAATACTTCTTCCTAATCCTAGATCGTAATATTTTAATAAAGTAGAATTAATTTTTTCGGATGTTTTTTGTGACTTAATACTTTTTCTATGTCTAAAAATCCCATCATAGTAACCTATTCCATCAATAACACGAGAAACAAAAAAAGGTTCAATTTTTTCTAAATAATTATCAATATCAACATTTGATTTTGCCAATGCCCAACCCAGGCCAACATGCATTTGAATTATATATTGTGGGCTATTTTTACCAACAAAATTTCTCCAATTACTTAGTTGAAATGACTGCTCTAAAATATCCTTTTCAGCAAAATACATTGCCAATGCTTCAAAACAAACAGAAGAAAATTCATCATTTACATTTTCAATTGTTTGAATATAGGAATCAATATTTTTATTTGAAGATGCAAAATTATATGAATCTTGAAAAAGAGTTTTAATCTTTTCCATGTTATTGGTTATTGTATTTTGCTCAATCATTTATTTTTTATTGTAGAACCACATTACATCCACATCTTTTTTTATTGCTTCGTTCACGCTTAATGCGTTTACGCTTGTTGTATCCACTTCATTAATCAAACTAATTGTATATGGATTAACTTTCATATCCATTGGTGTGTCTTTCACCTGATTACTAATATAACGGAACATTTCGGCTGCAATATTTTCAATCATACCCATATTAGAAGCAATTTTTTCAAGTAGTTTTTTAGAACTACCATACTGAAATTCAATCCCCTCTTGAAATTCACGCATATACATTAAATCAAATGGGTCGATATAACGATTTTCAAAAGTTGCTTTTTCGTGTGGCAACCATTGTAAAAATAAATCTTGCATGATTTTATTTAATTGCTGAAACTTTGTTCCAATTCCATTTTCAGAAACAAATAAATCTTTCAATAATTTTAAATCGGTATAACCTTTATTGGTAAACAAAACGCAAGGCACCGACCAATAAATTGCCCAATCCCAAAATATTTTAAAAACCATTATCTGGGTATTACCCATTAATTTGTATTTATCTTGATAAAGTGGCAACCAACTTTCGAACCATTGCAAATGCATTTTTTCGTACACCTCTGTTCGTAATGCAATATCTTCTCCTTGTTTATCCCTTAAAATTAAATCTGACAGCCAAGTGTTGTTCATAGAAATGAAATCACTGCCAGGCGAATAAAAAGGGTCTAAAAATGCTCCTGCTTCACCTGTACACGCCCATCTGTCTTTTGAATACATTCTTCCACTATTGTGAGCAAAGTGTTTTAAAATTCTAAAATCTAAAAGTTCTTCTTTTGGCGGACAAACAAATTTTGCTGCTTGAGGTTCATTTTTATTAATCCATTCAACCGCTTTTTCGTAAGTGTTTATTGTGTTAAAAGGATGCAATTCCTCATCTGCAACAATTCCTATGCTTGTGTTTTTTGAACCCAAGGGAATAACCCATAACCAATAACCTTTGTCCATAAAATGCACCGTACTTAGATAGCGTAGCTTTGGTGCAAGAAAATTTTTCCATTCTTTATTTTCACTCCAATCATCAATATCAACTACTCCTTTCACCCTATACCAAACAGCATTAACATCATGAGGCGCTTTTTTCTCGAATTTTAATTTGCGTTTTAATAAACTATATCTACTTGTTGCATCAACCACCCAACGTGCCTTCATGCGTTTTTCTTCATCCACATGATTAAAAATTACAGTATGCCCCGCTTCATCAAATTCAACATCTTTTACTCGAGCCGAAAGCATAAACTCTGTGCCTAATTCTTTTGTATATTTTTCAAGAAAATTTTCAAATGTTCCTCTATCAAGCTGATGGCTGGGTGTAGGTAATTTTAATCGCGGTCCTAACTCTACCCTATTCGATAATTCATTTTTTTTGCCATCATTAAAAAAGAATCGCAAACCATGTTTGGGTAATTCAAACTCTTCTAAATATTCTTTTAAATCAAGTACTTCTCGAAAATAATGTGTTGCTAATTCTACTGTTGACTCTCCCACCTTGTGTGCAGCCACAGGAGCAATAGTATCACGATATTCCATAATTAATATAGAGATATCTGGATTTGCTTTTTTTAGTTGAATAGAAAGTGTTAAACCTGCTAAGCCACCACCAGCAATAATTACATCATATTTTTTTTCCATTAAAGAGGATAAAATCGTTTGTGATTTTCATAACAAAACTATAAAAATAAAGGATGTGAGAAGATATAAAACGAAGGAAATTGACGTTATAACTATTCAAAAGTAAAATATTTAATTTTCTTAACCATTGCTAAAGCCATCCAAAAAATAAAAAAAATGATTCCTATAATTAAAATTATTTTTCCATGCTTCCTATCTTCGCTTACATAAGCATAAATCCTATCTCCATTCGGAAGTGTTTTTTTGTGAGTAAATAAATGCCAACCTATAAAAAGTCCAAAAAAACCACCAAATAAAGCAAACAAATACCCTCCAACAATCCAAGATTTTTGGCTTTCTTCTTGTTTAGATAAATTAGTTATTCTTTGCGTCTTTAAAGCATTAATAAGAGATTCATTTATTTCTTTTCCTCTTTCTTTTAATATTTTTTGAGCTAATAAAAAATCAATCTTGCTCCATTCATCACTTTTTACTACAACTTCAATCAATTCATCATCTGTAAAACTGAATAAATAATGATCTGAATCTATTCCATCTATAAGTTTTTGCAAACTTTCTATTTGAATAGTATCAACTTTAACAAAATCTGACTTTTTTAGCTTTAGCCTATATTCATTGTTTTGATTACTATTTGCAAATGAAGGATCAAAATCTAAAGAGTTATTTTCAATTTTATACAAAATATTATTATCCACTAACAATTTTGCAAAATCATCGATTTCTTCCTTGTCAAAAAATTTTTGATACGTTATATATTCCTCCACCTCAATATATTTATTTTGTTGTTTTTCCGCCTAACTTTGTTAAAACACTGTCAATAGGCTCCCACAATTCAATTTTATTGCCTTCTGCATCCATTATATGAACGAATTTACCATAGTCATATTCTTCTATTGTATCTAATATTGTAACGCCATTTTTTCTCAAATTATTTACCAAACCTTTAAGGTTTTGTACTCGGTAGTTAATCATGAATTGTTTTTCTGATGGTTTAAAATATTCTGTAGTTTCATTAAAAGGACTCCATTCTAAATAATTAATTTCATCTGGATTATTTGCATTTCTGAATTCAAAAGGCGAACCATACTTATCAATTGATAATCCTAAATTTTTAGCATACCATTCTTTGGTTTGTTGTACATTTTTTGATTTAAAAAAAATTCCTCCAATACCAGTTACTCTGGGTGTAGTATCAATTACTACAGTTTCTTTTTGTA
>CAZJUY010000061.1:0-7530 GCA_964549315.1 uncultured Chitinophaga sp.
TCCCATTTGTCTGTAAATCAGGCAAATTCAATTTGTCAAAATATTAATTATAAGAAAAAAGTATTTTTCTTGCCAACTAAAAGTTGGCGTTAATCAAGGAATTTTTTATCTTATAATTAGCCGTTATGTTAAATATCCGAGAACCGCAGTTTGGAATAATATTATTCGATTGTTCTAGCTCCACACGCTATACTATGTATTCAAATTGGTAAAGCATTTTCATTACATTTGAATATAATTATGAGCAGTAAAAAAGATATTCCTATTCACAACTTTTCTCAAGATGACATTTCAAGTGTTTCATTTAAAATAATAAAACTTGGGGCTAAATTGGATTATGATTCATCTATTCCCCACCGGCATAATTACTATGAAATTTTTTTGTTTGAATCTGGCGGAGGTTTTCATGAAGTAGACTTTAAAACATTTGACATAAAAGACAAAAGCATACATTTTGTTTCACCAGGTCAAGTTCATAAAGTTCAACGAGAACTCGGCTCCATTGGTTATATTATTCTTTTTAGCCGAGATTTTTTTTATTCAAATTCTGTCAATAAATCGATATTATTTGATATTCCTTTTCTAAACAATAATACTTCCGAATTTATTTTAATTCCAAGTAATGACGATTTTATTCAATTACAAAAGCTTTTTGCAAACATTGAAACAGAACATTCATCAGGGAAAGAATACAAAAACGAAGCTATTTTATCGTACCTGAACCTAATATTATTGACTTGCAAGCGATTATTTGATAAGAATGTAGAAAATAAAGAATTATACAATGATGATTTTCAAAAATTCAGGAAATTATTAGAAAGTGAATTTGAAAAAAATCATTTAGTTAGTGACTATGCCGAAAAGCTGGGAATTACAGAAAAGCAGTTGACTGCAGCAACAAAAAGAGCAGTTGGAAAAACTGCTCTTGAATTGATTCATGAAAGAATTATACTGGAAGCCAAACGTTTGTTAAAATATACCGACCACAATATAAAGGAAATTGCTTATTTCTTGAGTTTCGAAGATCCTTCTCATTTTGGCAAATTCTTTAAAAATGCTGTTGGCCTCACTCCAAATGATTTCAGAAAAGAAAGTTAGTTTACAATTAATTTTTTAGCTCTATTCCCGACTTTTATTAAATAAAAACCTTTGGGTAAATCTGAAACAGAAACTTCAATTTTTGAATCTGTCTTTTTGATTTGTTTTATTAGCTTTCCTGTTATGTCTGTTAATTCTATTTGTCCAACGTATTCACCCTCAATAAAAACTGTTGAGCTTGTTGGATTTGGATAAAAATTAAAATTATTTTTACTTTCCTCCTCTTCAATACCAGTAATTAATTGTTTTTTATACACTTTTGATCCAGTTGAAACAAATAAAGTATTCCCAGACTTTTCGAACCTTCCATAGTATTGTCCATTTGTAAATGCTAATTCTTGGGTGAAATTAACCCCGTCAGAAGTATGGTAAACTCCACTATCTGCAAATAAATACCCTTCATTTTCACTTAAAAAATAAATGTCATAAACATTCTGTACTGGTTTTAATATTGAATCTAGGCTCGCAAATGTATTTTGAGTTTTATAAATGTATTGTCCGTTTGCAGAACCCCATAAACCCAATACAAAAAAACCTGTAGTATTATTTATCATATGAATATTTGAAATGGAAGAATTCCATCCCATAGGAATAATGCTGGTCCATGTGTTACCATTGTCGGTAGTTTTTGTAATAATACCTTGATAACCAAACGTCCCATCCCAGCCAGCAAAATAACCAGTATCAGATGTTGAACTGTAAAACGATTTATCAGCCATTTGAAATCCAGTACTATCTTCCTTTATCCATGATACACCTCCATTAATTGTTTTAAAAATTCCACTCCATTGTGAAGTTGCAAAACCAACATTAGCGTCTTTAAAATACACACTTGTATACGAATTCAATTCTGGCGCAATAGGTTGCCAAGTAACTCCTCCATCAATTGTTTTTGATACATTGTAAAGATTTGTTGGAAATACATTATTACCAGTTATGTAACCTACTGAGGGAGTAACAAAATGTAAATCACTAACTAAAGTATTATTGCTTGTTTGAATTGTAATCCATGTAGTGCCACCATCTGTGGTTTTTGATAGATATTCTGAGTTATTACCTGCAATAAAACCTATTTGGTCTGTTACAAAATTCATTGTTCCAAATCCAAATGTGGTATCTGTGGGTGTTATGTTTACCCATTGAGCATTTGTTTTGATTGTTGAAATAAACATAAATGCGATTAGAATTAATTTTAGTGTTTTCATGATTTCAATTTTTTAGTTTATCCAAAATTCGGTATTCCTTATTAATTGAAAATAAGAAATTTCAGCCAAAGTATGGTATATTTTGCTTTCCGTACTATGCTTGTGTATCCAATTTAGTTTAGAAAGAAATACTAACTTTGTGCTGATTACACAATAATTATGCAAATTCAATTCTTTGGTGCGGCTCGAACAGTTACAGGAAGTAAATACTTGTTAACGACTGTTGACGGGAAAAAAATATTGCTCGACTGTGGTTTATTTCAAGGAAGAGGCTCTGAAACAGATGGGCTAAATCGCAGTTTTGACTTTAATCCTACTGAAGTTGATTATTTAATTTTATCTCATGCACATATAGACCATTCTGGGAACATACCTGGATTGGTGAAAAATGGATTTTCTGGGAAAATAATATGTACTCCTGCTACTCTTGATTTGTGTAAAATAATGCTGTTAGATAGTGCCCATATTCATGAAAGTGATGTGAAGTATATTAACAAAAGGAGAATAAAACGAGGTGAAGAACCTTTAAAACCTCTTTATTCTGTAACAGACGTGAATAATGCATTGAATTTATTTCAAGAAGTACCATATAACAAACAATATAAATTATTTGATGGCTTTAATGTAACGTTTACAGATTCTGGTCATATTTTAGGAAGTGCAGCAGTAAACATTGAATTTATTGAAAATGGTCAAACTAAAAAGCTTTGTTTTACTGGTGATATTGGTCGTTATAATGGTTCTATATTAAAAGATCCTCAGCCTTTCCCTCAAGCAGATATAATAATATGCGAATCAACGTATGGAGATAGATTACATTCTGATAAAGCGATGAGTGAACAGCAATTATTTGATGTGGTTTATTATACTTGTATTACAAAAAAAGGGAAATTAATTATCCCTGCTTTTAGCCTGGGAAGAACTCAAGAAATTGTTTATGCGCTTGACCAAATGGAAAACAAAAAGATGTTGCCACGCATTAAGGTTTATGTTGATAGCCCCCTGTCTGTTAATGCTACAAATGTTATGAGAGCACATCCAGAATGTTTTAATGAGGAGATGCTAGATTACATGAAAAAAGATCCTAATCCCTTCGGATTTGGAAATTTGATTTATATACAAGATGTTAAAGATTCAAAAATGTTAAATGAATTAGATGAGCCTTGTATCATTATTTCAGCTTCAGGAATGATTGAAGCTGGACGCATTAAACATCACGTTTCCAACAATATAAGCAATCAAAAAAATACAATTTTAATTGTTGGCTATGCCGAACCAAACTCATTGGGAGGCAAAATAAGAAATGGAGAAAAAGTTGTAAGAATATTTGGTGAAGACCACGAAGTAAAAGCAGATGTTAGAATTATGGATTCGTATAGCGCTCATGGTGATTACAAAGAGATGATTCAATATTTATCTTGCCAAAATAAAAAGCAAGTAAAACAGTTGTTTTTAGTCCATGGCGAATATGAAACACAACTAAATTTTAAAGAAAAATTAATTGATGAAGGCTTTAGGCATATAACAATTCCAGCACAAGGAAATTCATTTGATATATAAATTAAAGTGTTAGAACAGATAAAATACTTGGTATTAAAAGAGTTAAAGCTCGAAATGCGCAACAAATATGCCTTGGGTGGTATTTTGTTATATGTTGTTTCTACTGTATTTGTGAGTTATTTGTCGTTCAAAAAAATTATTAATCCCGCAACTTGGAATGCATTATTTTGGATTATTCTTTTATTTGCATCCATAAACGGAGTTGCAAAAAGCTTTATCAGTGAAACTCGAGGGCGGTTACTCTATCTCTACACTCTTTCAAGCCCACAAGCAATTATCATTTCTAAAATCATATACAACTCATTATTATTAGTTGTTATATCTAGTCTTTGTTTGTTTGTTTACTCTGTTTTTGTTGGGAATATTATTCAAGATTTAAGTTTATTTATAATTACTTTAGTTTTAGGCAGTTTTGGGTTTGCTTCTCTACTTACAATGGTTTCGGCTATTGCATCCAAGAGTAATAACAACTTTACATTGATGGCAATATTAAGCTTCCCGATTTTAATGCCTTTGTTGATTGTACTCATTAAGCTTTCGAAAAATGCTATAGATGGTTTAGAAAATTGGGATATAAACTATTTACTTGTTTTAGTGTTTATAAATGTGATAATAATCACGCTTTCTTTTCTATTATTTCGTTACCTTTGGCGCGATTAATTACAGAGCGTTTTCGCTCGAATCATATTTAGATTAAATGAAAAAAAATTGGTGGAAAATATTAGGAGCTGTTTTAGTTCTATACTCCATAATTTCAGGTTTTTTATTCTCTGTTCCAGCTCAAGCTATTTTACATGAAACTATTAGAAACCTATATTTTCATGTCCCAATGTGGTTTTCTATGATTGTTATTCTGGGTATTTCAGCAACATATAGCATTCTGTATTTAAGTAATTCTAAATTCGATAATGATATTGTTGCATCTCAGGCTGCAAATGTTGGGATGCTTTTGGGTGTTTTGGGATTAACAACAGGTTCGCTTTGGGCAAAATATACTTGGGGTGCTTGGTGGGTGGCGGATGTAAAATTAAATGGTGTAGCAGTTTCTATGCTTATTTATGTGGCATACTTTATTTTAAGGGGCTCTATTGATGAAGAACAAAAAAGAGCGCGTGTAGCAGCTGTGTACAATATTTTTGCATTTGTAATGTATTTGGTATTCATAATGGTATTGCCAAGATTAAATGATTCTTTACACCCAGGAAATGGTGGAAACCCAGGTTTTAATAAATATGATTTGGATAGTACTATGCGAATGGTGTTTTATCCAGCTGTTTTAGGTTGGATATTAGTTTCTATTTGGATAATGACTTTAAGAGTTAGAACTGAAAAAATAAAAAGAAAAATTTTGTTCAATGAATAAATTAAAAACAATAGCATTTTTTGTGTTTACTTTTATTGCCACAAGCTTGTTTGCACAAGAAAACAATCAAATTGATATGGCTGAAGGCTTGTATCAATCAGGGAAAATATATGTGGTAGTTGGTGTACTCTCAATTATTTTTATTGGAATAATTGTGTACCTAATTATGCTCGACAAAAAAATAAGCAAACTAGAAAATCAGAATAAAGATTAAATAAAATGAAAAAAACGCATATCCTTCTTATTGTAATAATCGCAGTTGCAATTGGAGCTATACTTACAACACTTAATAATACAAGTACCTATGCAAATTTTACAGAAGCTACGAAAGAGGCAAATGAAGAATTTCACATTGTAGGTAAATTTGTAAAAGAAAAAGAAACGATTTATAATCCCCAAGAGAATGCCAATCTGTTTACATTCTACATGGTTGATAATCAAAATGTAGAAAAAAAAGTAGTGCTTTATAAATCAAAACCCCAAGATTTTGAACGGTCAGAACAAATTGTTTTGATTGGCAAAATGAAAGGAGACGAATTTCATGCCTCTGATATACTTATGAAATGTCCATCAAAATATAATGATGGAAAAGCCCAAGCAAGCAAATAGATTCAATAGTAATAGACGATAGATAATTATAATGGAATACGTAGGTGAACATTTGTGGATTGGTAAAATTGGGAATTTATTTGTAGTACTCTCCTTTGTTTTTGCTCTTCTTTCTGCAATTAGTTATTTTTCGTCAGCTAAAAACAATGAAGATTCCTCTTCTTGGAAAAAAATCGCTCGTCTATCATTTCGTTTACATGGTATTTCTGTATTTGGAATAGTTGCTACGCTTTTTATTATGCTTACCAATCATTATTTTGAATATGAATATGTTTGGCACCATAGCAACAAAGAAATGCCAATGAAGTACATCCTTTCTTGCTTTTGGGAAGGACAAGAAGGAAGCTTTTTACTTTGGACCTTTTGGCATGTTGTTCTTGGGTTAATTCTGCAGCGCACTGCAAAAAATTTCGAAGCTCCTGTTATGGCCATAATTTCGGTAGCACAGGTTTTTCTTGCATCTATGCTTTTGGGCATTTACATTTTTGATTATAAAATAGGAAGCAATCCATTTATATTAATTCGTAATCAACCAGAAAATATTGATTTGCCGTGGACTCAACTGGCTAACTACATCGAGAGAATACCAATGTTTCAAGATGGAAGAGGCTTAAATCCCTTGCTTCAAAACTATTGGATGACAATACATCCCCCTACTCTATTTTTAGGTTTTGCATTAACAGTTGTGCCATTTGCTTATGCCATTTCAGGATTATGGAAAAAACAATTTACTGAGTGGATAAAACCAGCATTACCTTGGACATTCTTAGGAATTTCTGTTTTAGGAATAGGAATATTAATGGGTGGTGCTTGGGCTTATGAAGCTCTAAGTTTTGGTGGCTTTTGGGCTTGGGATCCAGTAGAAAACGCATCGCTTGTTCCTTGGATAGTTATGGTTGGTGGGGCTCACTTAATGTTAATTACTAAAAAAAATGGACAATCTGTTTTTATAACTTTCCTCTTTAATATTTTAACATTCATACTCATCCTCTACTCTACTTTTTTAACCAGGAGCGGAATCTTGGGAGAATCATCTGTTCACGCTTTTACAGATTTAGGAATGAGTGGACAATTACTTATTTATTTGTTTTTCTTTTTATTACTTGGATTTATATTGTTGTTTGCAAATTGGAAAAATTTTCCAAAACAAAATGAAGAAGAAGGTTTGTGGAGTAGAGAGTTTTGGATGTTTGTAGGAGCAATTGTATTATTGGTTTCAGCTTTTCAAATAACTATTTATACCTCCTTACCCGTTTGGAATAAGTTATTTAATCAAAAATGGGCTGCAGCAAAAGATGTTGTTAGTTTTTATAATAATTGGCAATTACCTTTTGCTTTTATAATAACTATTTTAATTGCTGTTGGGCAGTTTTTTAAATACAAATCAACAGACATTAAATATTTTGCAAAAAAAATAACATTATCATTTGTTATTGCTTTGTTGCTTTCAGCATTGATGATTTATGTTTTAGATTATAAAAATTGGTTTTATGGCTTGTTGTTATTCTCATCCATTTTTGCTGTATCTGCTAATTTCGATTATGTTTTAAGAGTTTTAAATGGTAAAATTTCAAAGGCAGGTTCATCTATAGCGCATATTGGATTCGGGTTAATTTTATTAGGAGCCTTAATTTCAACTTCTAAAAAACAAATTATATCACAAAATTCATCAGGAAAAAGTGTAGAAAGCCTAGG
>CAZJUY010000062.1:0-6922 GCA_964549315.1 uncultured Chitinophaga sp.
GGCATAATGATGGATGTGATGAGACAACCTAAAGCTGAAATTGATATGAGTTTGGTCGGAAAGCCGACAATTCCCATTACGGAAATAAATAATAAAGATTTAGAAGGAGTCCAATTTTTAAAGCGTAATTATTCATTTTCAAATTTGCCAGGAGCCGAAGATAGTAAGTGGCTCAGGGATCATTCTGAAAAAAGTCAAGAAAGATTAAAATCTGGACCAAGTTTATATATAAATTCAAAACAGGGTGTTTTTATGATAGGGTTCGTTTCTTTAGCTATAAATGTTAATTATCCGGGAGGAATAGAGGTGGATCGAGATGAATTCAATAAGAATTTAAAGAAAATTAACTTAGATATAAATAATATTCTATATTTTAAATATATAGAAATGGGATTAAGTGGCGATAATGAAGAAAGGATAGGAACAATACGTTTTCAAGATTTTAGAGGCGGGATTCCTTTGTGGCTACTAAATATATTAAATCAATAATGAGTATAAGAATTTTATTCCTTTTTTTATTTTTTTCAGCAAATTTTTTTGCTCAAAATACTACTGAAACAGGTATTTACCCATTTATTCATAAAAAAAACATATATGATTTTGAATTGAAAAAAAATGAAAATGGAACTCCCTACAATGGATATGATTCCCTTAAAAATTATTTCAATGGAAGTGATACTATTAATGGTGTCATACATTATATTAATGGACTAAAAAGCGAACTAAAAACATTTTATTTGAATGGATATCAAGAGACCCACTTTAAATGGAAAGATAGTATTCGAGTACATACTCAAAGATGGTATAAGACAGGAAATCTTATGATAGAGGTAAAATATGATCTGTTGACAAATGAAGAAATTTCTTCTATTGTATATTTTGAAAATGGCAATATAAATTTTATTTCGGATGAAAAATATAAAAGTATTTCTATAGGTTTTTATGAAAATGGTAAAATAGAAAGGTATATTAAATATATTCTACTTCCAAAAGTTTGTCCAGATTCAATGGCCTACGAGAACATCGAATGGTATGAAAATGGTCAATTGAAATCAAAAAGAATATTTAATTGTGGTAAACAGCCATTTAAAGATTATTATAATGACACAATACTTGGCAGAGAAGGAACACTAATAGGAATGCTTTTATTTAAAGTAGGAAAATATTCAGAGTGGCATCCCAATGGAAAAATAAAATTAGAAGCATACTATGAAGATGGCAATACCCAAAGTGAAGCAAACATAAAAACAGGAATCTGGAAGTACTATGATGAAAATGGAAATTTATTAAAGGAAGAGGAGTACAAAAAAAATGTGTTAATAAGGTCAAAAGAATTCAAAAAAAAGTCGCCTATTAAGAATTGAATTTGAGGTATTCATTTGGAGGAGAAATGCCCGGCCGTATATACAGCAGTGGCTACCGCTACAACTACCAAGGACAGGAAGATGCAGTAAATTCTAATTGGCAAGCTTTTGAATTACGTATGCATAATTCTGATTTAGGAAGATGGTTTGCTCCTGACCCTTATGGTCAATTCTTTTCTCCTTATGTAAGTATGGGTAATAATCCTGTTAGTGGGGTGGATCCGGATGGGGGATATTATGCAGGTTATGGTTCAAGCGGTAATACAACCAGTGCAAATAAATCTGCAAAACAAAAACACGAAGAAGTTGCAAAATGGTATGAAAGTGAGTTGGCTTCCTTATACACTTTACGTTACAACGGTTATTTAGATGGAGGTTATGCATGGGATCAAGCTCTTGCAGGTTTAAATGCACAACGTGCTGCTATGGATAATGCGATTTCAAATGAAGGCTATGATTTTGAAGATAAAATGATTCGAAATAGATTAGGCGGAGGTGATGGTGCATTTGGTGCAATGGGTAGCGAAGCATTTGCTGATGTAGATGCTGGTAGGTTTAAGTGGGCTCAAATTGGTGATGCAAAGCTGAACGATATAATGAGTAGAAGATGGACAGATACCTATGAAGTAAAATATTTTGCAACAATGGATGATTATGAAAATAATTTAAATGGGGTTTTTGTTGGTACAAGCGAAACAAAAAATGGTGCATTTAAATTAGGTGATATTTATGTTGAACTTAAAAATGGATTTAAAAGTGATGCTATTGCAGGAGTCGGAGGTTATGCTAAAAGCCATACAGTAGAAGAAATTTTAAGAATAGTTTCTAAAATGGAAATAGGAACTTCTCTTTCTGGATCTGCAATAGCATCTCTTTCATCAAATTTAGAAAAGGCAAGTTGGGTGCTTAGAAATATTGAAAGAACAAAAGAGGGACATGTTGTCAATTTGACAATTGCAGGTAGGACGGCATTAAAGTTGGCTCCTAATGTAAGCGATATCCATGGTTCAGTTTTTAATTTAAAAGAATATAAAACTAAGTTAGATGGAATAACAGGAATGGAAGTCTCAAGTAAAACGGCTATGTATGACAATAAACCGCTCCTTCTCTTTTTTAATGATAACCAAATGACTACTGTTACTAATCCCGATATAAAACGTTATTGGCCAATTAATTTTCCATAGAAGAATAATTTTCTTTTTTGTAGCATATAAAAAAATAAAATATGAGAATATTATTTAAAACCATTTTAGTGACAATTATCTACATTGTATTAAGTTTCTTGCTTTTATCTATTGCTTTAAATTTTTTTACTCACTATTTAAACGTGTTTTTTTATGTTGTGCATTATTGGGTAATATTGAATTTTATATTTTTTGCTATAATGTCGGTTATTTCATTTATTCGATACAAAAAAGAAAATGATAAAATAAAAAAAACAGATTACTTATATTCCATTTTTTTATATTTAATTATGATTTTTATTGTTTTTTTAGCGATTCAATAAACATTTTGTATTTAATTTTTTAACTTAAATCATTATTATATTAGAAATATTCTTCACTTGGTTGTTTTGAAAAAGCGATTAAGAATGTTGAATATTAAAAAAGTACGAATTGGAGCAATGTATTAAATATTTCGAAAAATTAGTATTGAATATTATTTGACAATAGTGATATTCCCGTACTCTTTTTTGTATTCACCATCACAAAAATAGATTTCTAATAAATATACAAATACACCATTATTCATTGCAGAGCCAAGGTAGGTTCCATCCCAGCCTAAACTCATATCAGTAGTTTCAAAAACCTTTTCGCCAATCCTGTCATATATTTTTAAATTAAATTTATCTACTCCTATTCCATGAAAATGTGCAGAATCATTAACTCCATCTCCATTTGGTGATAATCCAGTTGGCATAAAATATGTTTTTGTTTCATCTACATTTATTAAAATAGTGTCTGAAGCAACACAACCCTGTGGACTTGTGTATGTGACCCAATATGCTTGTGTATGATTAGGATTTACTGTTGCTGTTTGGCAAGTTTTACATGTTAAAAATTGATCTGGTCCCCAAAGGTATGTTCCGGTTGTTGGAAACGCAGACAATTCTGTTTTGTCACAAATACCAATATTCGTGTTGCCACTTATTGTTACAGGAATAGAATTAACTACGCTTATGTAATTAGAAAACGTTAAAGTATCTGCACCGTATGCATTTGCTACAATTAAAGAAACATTATATATTCCTGCTAAGGGATAACAAATATTTGTTGGGTTTTGAATATTTGAAGAAGCTGGATTAGCTCCTGAAAATTGCCAATTCCAGGATGTAGGATTATTTAAACTGTTATCTGAAAAACTGACACAACTATTCACGCATAATTGTGTGTTGCTAACTGTAAATGAACTTACAGGTGGCAAACAAGGATTAACAGTAATAGTAATTTGATTAGAGTTTGCTGCTGAATTAATTAGGCATGCTGCATTAGAATATAAAATCACAGAAATAATATCTCCATTGGATAAATTATTAGAACTAAAAACCGAGGAATTTGAACCAACGTTACTTCCATTAATTTGCCATTGATAAATTGGGTTAGAGCCTTGATTTGTAGAATTAGCTGTAAAAAAAACGGTATCGCCAATACAAATTATTGAGCTGTTAGAGGTAATGTTTACAGATGCCGTAACTGAAAGCGTTACATAAAAAACCAATGAATTGGAAGCGATATTATTACTTGTAACACATGGATAATTGGATGTTAATATACAAGTAACAATATCGCCATTGCTTAATATTGATGTAGAAAATGTATTGCTATTTGAGCCAACATTTACACCATTAATTTGCCATTGATAAAATGGAGATGTTCCTCCGTTTGTAATGCTTGCAGTAAAAACCACATTTGTTCCTGAACAAATACTATCAGTTGTATTAGCAGTTATTGAGATTGTAGGAGTTAATGTTGGTGTAGTATTAACAATAATTTGATTTGATATTGCAAAACATGTGGGAGATGAATATACTATGCAAACTACAGTATCTCCATTGGCAGCTAAATAAGAATAATTAGGATTATTGCTTCCAACATTATTACCATTAATTTGCCATTGATAAGTTACACTTGGGTTAGAAGAACTTGCATTAAATGTAGTATTTAATCCGTTGCAAATTACAGAAGGGCCCGAAATTGAAACCACTAGTGGTGTTTGCAAAGGGACATTTATACTGTCAATTATTGAGCAGCCGTTCAAATCCGTAATTACTATACTGTAATTTCCTGAAGCTGGATTAAAAAGTGTGTCGTTTGAGTTTCCATTGCTCCAAAAATAGGTGTATGGGCTTAATCCTCCTGATGGATTAACATAGATATAGCCATCGCTTGCATTATAACACGTTGAAGATACAGTTGATATATTACTTAAAATAGTTGGGCAAATGTTTAATTTAGTAACGAACACATTTCTTGAACCTTGATTTACGTTTTGAATTGGGCTTGGAGTTAAATCATAGTCTAAGGATTTTGTTTCTCCTGTAAAATAAATATCTCCGATATTATCTACCGCTATCCCATAAGAAATATCTTCATCCCCGCCTCCAAAATAGCTCGAATAATATAAATTAGTACCTAAGGGACTGATTTTAGAAACGAAAACATCCTGATACCCAAAATTGCTTAATGTATTTTGATAAGCATTTGCGGATAAGGGAAAGTCAGCTGCGATAGTTCTGCCAGATACATATACGTTATAAAATTTATCAAGACAAATTCCTAAAACTTCATCAAGACCAAATCCACCAATAAAAGTAGAAAAAACTACTGATGTGCCCAATGAATCAATTTTTATTACAAAGCCGTCACCAGAACCATTTTGTGCAGTTTGAAATGAGGAGCTAGATATTGGAAAACCAGATCCTCCTGTAAACCCTCCTACATAAGCATTGGCTTTGTCATCCACAACAATACATTTTGCATAATCAGCATATATACCTCCTAAGTATGTAGAATAAACTAAAGCATTACCGGAGACATTAATTTTTGTCAGAAAACAATCATAAACGCCTCCAGCATGAGTATTTTGTAGAGCCCCTGGAGTTATATCGTAATCTGTAGATAAAGTGTGCCCTATGATATAAGCATTTTGTTGGTTGTCTACATCTATTCCATATGCAATTTCGTCAGAGGAGCCACCAACATAAGTTGAATATATGAGTGAGGTGCCAGTAGTATTTATTTTGGTGATAAATGCATCTTGAGAGCCTGAAAGTGTTGTTTGAAAAGCCCCTGCTGTTATAGGAAAATTAGATGAAGTAGTAGCGCCTGTTACATATGCGTTCTTCTGTTTGTCGATAGCAATACCATAAATTCTATTTGTTGTTGAACCACCTAAATATGTGGAATAAATTATTGAATTGCCTGCTGCATTTAATTTAGTAATAAAGCCATTCATTGAACTACCCATAAATGCAGGTTGAAAAACTCCTGCGCTCACAGGAAAATTCAAACTGCTTGTTTCACCAGCAATATAAATATTGCCTAAAGTATCAATGTCTATTGAGTGTCCAGCATCTAAACCATTACCTCCCAAATATGTAGAGAAAATTAAAGCACTACCTGCGCTATTTATTTTTGAAACAAAAGCATCACTGCCACCACCTCCATAGGTAGTTTGATATGCTCCTACTGTTAAATCAAAATTTAACATTGCTTCACCTGCAATATATGCCCTTCCATATTTATCAACCTTTATCCCACGAGAAATGTCATTTACAGTTCCTCCTAAATAAGTTGAATAAATAAGAGGGTCTATTATCAACGTTTTACTCTTATCATATTTTCCTATTTCTAATTTTAAAACATTATTATTGGATAAAACCCATTTGCAGGTAATCTGTTTTTTTGTTTCTAATTCGTACACATATAAGTCTTTCATTTTTACGATGCCAATACTCGTTTCTATTGCAATATTTCCGAAAGCATCAATCTTAATTTCGTTAGCACCTTTTATACTTAAATTAATTTGATTTACATCAGCATTAGGTGCAACAACTAGGTCATAACGAATATTATTGTTATCAAAATAATACTTTATGTTTATTCCTTGATACAGTTCTTTTCCTAGCACCTCAGAAAACAATCCTACATTTGTAGCGTATTTTGATGTGTCGTTACCTATAAAATAATTGTGATAAGTTTCTGATTTATTTGAAGAGTGAAATTGAACTGAAGATGAACCTTGCCATTCAAATAATATACGATTACCCTTTATAATGGCAGAAGTGCTTTCAAATTTTGAATTGACTTTCTCTTCTTGATTGGTTTCTTCTATTCTATAAAAATCAAATAATATATTTCCTCTATTTAATATCCAGGCATTTGTGTTTTTACTTTGGTCTAAATATTTAACTTCAGCATCCCATTGTCCTTTATTTTCGATAAAAAATGGACTTTCTTTAAAATTATTAGAATTAAAAGAGAAGACAGTTGTGCCAGAAAGAATGTAAAATATTAAAGTAAGCCGTTTGGAAAAGTGTTTTTTCATCCCCGAATGAA
>CAZJUY010000063.1:0-6738 GCA_964549315.1 uncultured Chitinophaga sp.
TCAATAAACTTTCAGGAATAACACCTAAATTTTCAATAGCTCGATGCATTGCCAATATAGATGCGTTCAAAATGTTTATTTTATCTATTTCTTGTGCAGTAACTTGCGCTACGGCAAATGCTATTGCCTCCCTTTCAATTATTGGTCTTAATTCCAACCGTTGTTTTTCTGTAAGCTTTTTTGAATCATCCAACAGTTTATTTCTAAAATTTTTAGGCAATATTACTGCAGCAGCAAAAACAGAACCAGCAAGACAGCCTCTTCCTGCTTCATCGCAACCAGCTTCTATTGAATTTTTATCGAAATACTTTTTTAGCAAAATAAATTTATTGATGATACAAATTTATCATTTTCGGAATAAAGATAGTTAACCCAACAAGTATAGCCATTATAGCAGCAATTAAAACGGCTCCAGCTGAAATGTCTTTCACTTTTTTTATTGTAGGGTCTAATTCAGGAGAAATTTTATCACACAAAAATTCGATTGCGGTATTTATCATTTCTGCTATAAAGACTAATGCAATCACAATGATTAGAAACAACCATTCAATTGAACTCAAATTTAGAAAATAACCAGCCGTTAAAACAAAAATAGTTGCTAAAAGATGAATCCAAGAATTATGTTGAGTAGAAAAGAATATCTTAATTCCTTGAAAAGCATAGTCGAAACTTTTAATTCTGTCCTTTATAGAAAAACGTTTATTCATTTTTAGAATCTTGTTTGTAATGTTGTATCAAATTAGTTAATGTATAAAAACAGACAATCAAAAATAAGGAAAAGAAAAATGTAACGCCAACCATTCTTGTATTTTCCAAAGGATGTGTTATCATAAAAAGAATATCTTTTATCAATGAGATGGGATTTGTAATAATATCCCAACTATTAAATCGAGGATACCTACCCAGATAAACTCCAAATCCACACAAAATAAAAAGACAGACTGTAAATACCAATACTTTATTTTTAGAAAAATAACACCCTAAATATTTTTGAATATTTAAAAGTGAAGTAAAACCTAGTAATAAGCCGTTCCAAGCAAATGTTATTATTAATATTAAGTCAAACCAAAGTGGTATATCATTTCGCAGTCTTAAGTGAAACAAATCAGTAATGATATAAGGTGAATTTGGGAAAAATAAAAGCCAAGTACAAAGCAGAGGAAAAAGATATGTCGGTTTTATTTTTTTCTCATGAAATTTTATTATTAATTCTGAAACCAAAAATGGAATCCAAGCTAAAACTAGATTCCAAACCAAAAACACATAAAACAGTGTTCCACTCCATTGAATTCTAAAATAAAGCAATACAACACTTATTATGCTGGAAATTGCTAAAGTTTTAATTAAATTATTCATCATTTATTTTTTTAACCTTAAGTAAATTAACATGATTGCTAGCATTATCATTCCCTGCCCCAATCCAAACAGCCACCAATTAAAAGATTCAGGGACATAGTTTTTAACTTCTTCAAACATATTATTATTGCTTGTAAGTGTCCACACAATGTTTTCACTTCCATTATTTACCAAATACATAATGTAATCCCACATAAAAGAAATAACTGTTGTTATACTACCAAATATTAGCAATATCCATTCAATAAAATTTATATAAACATACTTCCCCTTTTCTTGATAATAGATTACAACAAATGTTAGTACAATCATTGAAACAGAAATCAAACAAGGAGCAATTACAGGGCCTACCCAAGGAACGGGAATTAAAAAAAGAATATCCCAAGTAAATAAGGACTCTGGCCAATTTAATAACAGCTTCAAAAACACGTAATAGAAAATGTCCCATATTGCAAAACTGAAAAGAAAAAAAACAAAGCGTTGAATTGCATTTTTTCCTGCCATAATTCCTATGCCAATAAGCATAATTATTGTTGCAAACTCTCTCCAAAATTCTGTTACAGCAATATCATTGCTTACAGGGATTAAAGGAAAATCAAAACCATTTGGATAATATAATTTTCTTAAATAAACAACTACAGCAGTTTCTAAAAAACCCATGGCTATACTAAAAAGGGTAAGCCACAAAACTGTTTTTACAATTGGCCTCATTTATTTTGATTTAAAGAATTATTTATAATTTGAACATTTGGCAATAATTCTTGCAGTGCCTTCAAATCGTTGTTTGTATAATTATTTGAATAATCATTTAGATAAATTATTTTTAAATTTTTTAAAGCTAACAATGGCTTGTAATTTTTTACTCTTAAACTATAGCCAGATAAATCTAGCACCTCTAATCGCGTTAATCTTTCAATCCCTCTTAAATCAGCTAGGCTATTGTTTGACAAATCCAATATCTTCAAATTAGGCAACAGCGGCAACTTCTTAAGTGAATCCAATCCATTAGAAGATAAACTCAATTTTTCAAGATTTTTAAATTCAGCAATTTCTGCTATATCGCTAAAATAATTATTGCTAAAGTTTAGTTCTTTTAGGTTATGTAAAACATAAATACCCTTCAACGATTTAGCTTTATACCATCCAGATAAATCAAGAACATTTATTTTATCAAATAGAGGAAGTAAATCATTATATGTTCTTCTTTTTTCAACGCAAAATGACTTCCACTCCATTTCTGAATAGTCACTCAAAAAATTAAATAATTTTTTATCTAAATCAGATTTAAAATTTTGGTAATAAACACTTCTGGTATAGTTGTAATAATTTCTTGCATTTTCATCTTCCTTGCTTTTAATAGAATCCGGCAAAGAAATTAGCTGGGGCAAATTTTTATAACTTAAATCCAATAAAAAATATTTTTCCAACTCTTTGTTTTCAACTGTATGCTTTTTTATGTTATAATCAGTAATAATTACATCCCAATTTGGAATACCTCCCAATACCAGAAAAACATAATAAACAGTCGCATTTATTTTGAATAAATACCAATTTGTTTTGAATTTATATACTTTAATAAAAGTGGTTACTAATCCAATTACTGTTAGAATTAAATAAACATACACTCCAATTTTTTTGTACGACAAACCCGATTCTTGTATATACATATTGTTTCTATAAGCAGTAGAAAATATCATAAAAATATTTTGCGCTATCCACAAATAAGCCATAATACGAATCCATTTATTCTTTTCGTAAAAATTAATACTACCTCTGAAATAAAATAGAATAATTAGAATTGCAACAACAATTGATGTAATCAATACTCCTACTCCATCGTGTACAAAACCTTTGTGGTTAATTCCTTCTGGAAGTTTTCCATCGAACCATAAATAATTTAAATCCAGCCCATTTACAATTAAAAGCAAAATATTTAACATGGAAAACAAAATAATACCACTCAAATTTTCGGTATCAATACGCATAATGTTACTAAAGAAAGATTTTTTACTTGTATTTTCAATAGTAAGTGTTAAAGGAGTGTTTACATCCACATCTCCAATACTTCTTAACCTACGAACATTAAAAAATCCGTACATCAAGAAAAACCCACCGAGCGTAAAAAATACCCAACCGATAGAAATCCAATCCAGATTAATATCTTTTGTAAAATCATAAAACAAAGGATTTGCTGATTGGTAAAACAAGAAAAATATAACAGCAATTAAAAATGGGATAAGTATTAAAAATAATTTCACATAAAATGGTCTCTTTTCTTCAGTAATAACAGCTTTAGATTTTCTATCAATCCAATCTAAAATCACAAATACAATAGATGCTCCAACATTACAAATGGTTTGAAATATTGCTGTTAAAAATGAAATTTTAGGATTGAAACTTAAAGCAGATAAAATAATCAGTGAAAACAAATTTGCCCATATAGCCAGTGCACTTGAATACATAAAAATTAGAAATGAAGACAAGATTGCTCCACTAGCAACCAGCAACCACATTTTACTTTTAATCAATTCTTTATTTCTAAATAATAACAATCCTACTATAGAAATATTAAACAATAAAAAATTCAATCCAGCTAATTGTTCATAAAACAAAAAGCTATAAATGATTACTGAAATGATGAGTGCCCAATCGTTCTTTTTCATGTTTTTAGTTTTTAGTTTAACCTTTGCTCTAACGTTTATTTATAGTTTATATTTTGTTCTAATTGTTTTATTAATTTATAAGTAAAAAAGAGTGGAATTATTCCGATTATTCCAAATGAACAATCAATCATTTGCCAGTAAAATGGTATTTGACGAATATGCCCTGCGATTAATGCCAAAGGAAAAACCATCAAACAGGAAATCATTCCAAATTGTATGACCCAACTATTTTTAACAGGATTAATTAACGGTCCAATAAATACGGTTGCAATTACAATATGTGAAAATGCCAACCAATCGGTACCATAAGCCAACTGAGGATAAGCGTGATTTGTTTCTTTTACTGAATTGTAAATTTTATTTAACCATAGCTGCATAAAATCCGGAAAAACGGATGCATGATTACTTAACCATGCTAATTCGGTTTCAATTGGAAATGCAGTTACTCCGCTTAAAATTAAGAACACCATAAACAAAATAATTAATCTTCTTATTTTAGATTTTAAGTGCTCACTACTTATTTTTTTAGTTTCCATAACAATAAATTTTTCTTAATTCAAGTGTTTCAATTTTTACTAATTCTGAAAAATCAACATCATCAAATGTTTTTGCTTTTTTACCTTTTCTGTATTCGAAAAAAAATCGACTCCAATTCTCGGGCATCAAAACAAAACAAATGATTACCGTTAAAATAACTGGGACTGAATAATGCCTATTCCCAAGAAAATAAAACTGCATACATGCTTCTCCCAATTCATCCATTTCATATCCCAAAATGATATGCTTACAATCGTGTCGCTCGTAATTTCTTAATAGTTTAAAATTCTTTTTCTGCAAGTAAACTGCTAAATCCTTACCCAATGTCCCTTCAGGCAAGTCGAGTAATTCATCCATTGAATAATTAAACGCTGGATTATTTCTAAATTTTGTAATCATTGGCAAAGCAATTTTATGTGTAAGCAATTCCAATAATTTTGAGCGAAGTTTTTTTATTGAATTCATGCTATTAATAATTTTTATGTGAGAAAACAAAACCAACCGAGTGTGTATATGTTTTTACAATGCTATCTATATCTTGTCCAAAACCATAGGCAATTAATACTTGCACAAACAAGAAGGGAATTAACAAAAAACCATAAATAAATATTCGTTTTACAAAAGGAGCTTTTAAAATTTTTATTGGTAATGGCAATAAATCTAATTCTTCTCGGTAGGGTAATAATTCAGAAAAGTTTAAATCAACTTTGTTATAGAAATAAAATTCTCTGATTAACAGAAACAAAGCAACCAATGGTGATAATAATTCAAATCCAGCCCAGGGATAAATAATACCTAATGGGATAAATGATACAAAATGAATGCTAGTAATAAAGCAAAGTATTATACCTTGTAACAAACCTACAGAAACAATAATTCTTAAAAAAGGATTAGCCGATTTTGCTGTAAAACGAGCAATCCAAAACGAAAGAGAACTTAATATAACTAGCAAGATAATACTCAATACATGTTGCTTTGCAAATGGAATTTCATCCCCAAATTCATCGAAACGATAAAAGCCAATAATTGGACCTACAATCGTATAAATAATTTCAGAAAAGTATAACACTATTTGAGCAAATAATGTTTTTGCTTTTTGTATTCCTCTAACAATGGTAAGAAGAACTAATGTTATTATAAGAATAACGAATGCTGCATAAGGTATTCCCATTAAAAAAAATATTTCCATAATTTAAAGTTTAATAATTAAAAGTACTTTGCATTTCAAAGTTAATAGCTAAAAAAATTTTAATCTCTTTGCTTTAATAAATTTTCTAATGCATCCAAATGCTCATTAAAAGATTTTTTTCCTAATCGTGTTACTTTATAAGTTGTATTGGGTTTTTTACCAATAAATTGCTTTTGAACTTCTATGTATTCCAATTTTTCCAAAGCAGAAATATGTGACGCTAAATTCCCATCAGTAATATCAAGCATTTCTTTTAAAGCACTAAACTCCACCTTATCATTAACCATCAAAATACTCATGATGCCTAAACGAATCCTATTTTCAAATGCTTTATTTAAATATTGTATATAATTTTTCAAAATAAAATCTTTATCGTATTAACTATTTCTCTCGTATTTAAAGTACATCACAGCACCGTAAACAATATGCAACACACCAAAACCAAAAGCCCAAAAATACAAACCGTACCCGATATAAAATGATGAAATTAGTCCTAATGCGATTTCACACATACCCAAATAGCGAATATCATTTAAAGTATATTTACTTGCATTTAATAACGCTAAACCATAAAAAATTAAGGTAGCTGGAGCAACTAAACCAAACACTCCATGATAAACTAATATTATACAAAACATCCCTCCTGTAAAAAGTGGAATTGCTAAATTCATCAGTAATCTTTTAGCAGTACTATCCCAAGTTTTGATTCCTTTCTTTTTTGAGTTACGAATAGTAAGAACTACACCTACAAACAAGGATGCAAGCAATACAATCGCTGCATCAGCAAAAAGTGCAAATATCATTCCCCCTATGTCATAAATATAGCCTTCAGAATCTCTATGAAAATGATTAATCACATTAAACGCGAAATACGCTCCTATCAAAGCAAAAACACCAGAAAAAATGCCCGATAATCCACTTAAAGAAATAAATCTTGACGAACGTTCCATCATTGAACGTATTTCATTGATAGCTTGTAAATGTTCTTTTTGC
>CAZJUY010000064.1:0-6565 GCA_964549315.1 uncultured Chitinophaga sp.
GGAACTAGTATTTCTGGAGAGATGTCATCATTTGGTTTTGGTGGTTCTGGGTCATCTACTATAACTCCTTGTTGATATTTTATTAATTCAAATTCCATTACTCTAGCATCATACACACCATTACTTTGTTGAGAATCTAGTCTAGCTTTGATTGGATATGGCATGTTATCTGCAATAAAAACTTCACCTAGTTTCCATTCTAATTTCATTGTTCCATCAAAACTACCAGCTCGGACAGAATATTTCCCAGAACCTGCTGTCATCATTTGTTCTCCGCCAATATTTCCAAACTTACCCCATGATGAGTCGGTGAATTTTTTTTCGTCTTGTATAAATGAAAACAAGTTTACTTCACCGTAGAGATTTAACGAATCACTACTACCATCCAAAGTCTTTAGATTAGTTTTTGAAATTTTATAATAAGTTTCAGGCATTTGTCCAACTACTTCCATTTTGATATTTCTGTAATTTTCAGTTTCACTGCTTATCCAAATTCGTAATTGATTTTTCTCAGAACATTTATCGCGACAAACTTCGTATTCAAAGAAATCTCCTTCTTTTAGTCCCTCTCCTAGATGCCAAGTTCTTTCAGAATCCGATATAGCATAACTTTGAAGTGGTAGAAACACAATGCCTGATAAAATAAAAAAAATCAGCCAGTATTTCATAGACTGTTAATTAATTCTCTAAATTATAACGATTTTTGAACATATGTGTGATATTACTTGTTTCAAAGGTCTAAAATTCCAGTATAATCTTACACGTTTTTGGCTTTGTAGTAAAACCTAGCAAAAAACCTAACGCATGAGTTTGCTATGAAATGCATTATGTAGCAAAACCTAGCAAAAACCTAACGCATGGATTTACTAGGAAATGCACTACCTAGCTAAACCTAGCGCATAAAAATTAGAAAATGAGACAGATGTCTTGTCATAGTAAAACCTAGCAAACTAAAAATGAATATTAGTTTCAAATGTCTAAAATTCTCTTACAATCTTGCACGTTTTTGACTTTGTAAGAGGATGTAAGAAAAACGTTAGGCGTGAGTTTGGTACAAAATGCATTTTGTAAGAAAGTGTAAGAAAAACGTTAGGCGCCAATTTCTCCGTTTTTTGGTCTGTAAGAGAATGTTAGGCGTGAGATTTTGAAAGTGAGACATGTATCAAGTTGTAAGAAAATGTTAGAAAGTGTTAGAGAATGTTAGAAATGAAATACAATGATGGATGGCATATCATTATTTTCTAAATCCTTAAGTTAATTCCAATTTTATAAAGTCCGTGGCCAATTCTTGGGATGAAGTATTACAAAAGATAATTTCTGAAAATTCTTTTGTAAATCAATTACAAAATAGGGGATACTATCTTAGTGATTTGTCTTATCAAGAAATTATCAAAAAATATGGATTTACTAATTCACAAAATGCTGCAGGGTTTCTATCTTTAGACTTTCTCTCAAAACAATCTAAAATATTACGTGAAAAAAACTTGTATCTTTTAAGAACTGGAAGAGGAAACTTTGCCATATTTGATGAAAATAAATTCCCACATTCATATCTAAATTTGAATATCACTAATTCAAAAAAACTAGAGACAAATCAATCTGGATTTTCTGAATTACTTGAAGCGTTTGACACAAGACAAGAAAATGCAGGATTGGAGCAACTAAATGTAATAGGAGGATATGATGAACTAGTAAAATCTCTATTGGGTGATGTAGAATGGAAGATAGGGCCTCGAGGAAATAAAAGTTCATCATTTCCAGTTTTTGCAAAAAATATATCTAATGAAATCATACATGTGTTTGATTTTGAAGGCCAGGAAGAATTAGACTATACAATATGGTCTAAAAATCATATTTTACTATTTGAAGCAAAATCACTTTCATTAGATTGGGGATTAGATGTAGGATGGCATAAACTAGCCTATCCTGCGCCTAGATTCAAAAAATATGCTAACTATAAAATCAAACCCATCTATTTTCTAAAATGGGAAAAAGTCATACATCTCTTTGTGTTTCCAGATTTTAAATTCCATAATGACGGAATAGTAATCAATGATCAGCATGCAATTATTCCAGAGCATGTTTTTAGAATTGAATTATCCAAAATCTAGTATTTATCTCAATGGAAATTGTGGACATCATGGAAACATGGCTCAAAGGATATGTTTTACATAGATATGATTGATTTTTCTTAAATATTGGATTTTTACGATGTGTTAATGAACTAGCATTATGAATCAGGGATATTGGTAAAACGTAAAGCATTCGTAGGATTATCTGGGCCTTTGTTTTATGATTATGCCAATATGATGACGGATAAATTCCCAAATCCGGTATTAGAGGCACCGATGGGTCTTTCACTTTTATTTGATGAAATTATCTTTCTTGATGAACGTGTTTGCCCAAAAAACATGCATGATTTAGATTTTATCAAAATTTTATCTTACTCGGAACTTAAGGATTATCGGGAAAGATTAGCAAATGGGTTTGGTGGGGACGAGATACCAGGGGGTAGTATCGAAGTTTGTCAATATCAAGATCCTGGCGAAATAATAAACCCAATACAACAAAAAATAGCTCCATTTTCAAAATGGAAAGAAGAGTCAGCAGAGACAGATTATTTTTTTACTCCTGATTCATATGATCCAGTTTTAATAGTTCTTGATGAATATATTGCAAATAAAGAAATAGCATATTCAATTTCAAATTCTGCATCAGATCAAAGACATAGAAGTATGTTCAATAACCTTAAAAAAACGAAGGTAATTGAAAATTTGATATCGGATAAAATCCCCAATTACTTACACGAAGATGGTCCAGACATAGATACAATTCTTGAATTTAGAAATAAGCCAAATATCAAACAATTTAGAGATAAAATTGATGAAGAAGTACGTAATGAAGATTATAAAACCATAGAAAAATTATCTTCTAGTCTAAACCAAGAATTTGAATATCTTAAAGATTACTTGTTAGAAAAACACGTCTTTAAAGGAAGAGTTTACGATGTAAAGCATTCACTAGTTACAACTATTGGATTGGGAATAGCTAATTTGGCAAAAAATTCTATTGCTGATCCATACAGCTTAACTACAAAGATATTAGATGCACATATGGATAAAAAATATTATGGCTGGGTGAGTTTTTTAACTCAAATTGAAAAGACTAAAAAAAAGAAAAACTGGGATAAATCAACTCAAAATTGACCTAGACTATAATTCATTTACCACGTCAGAAATAAATCCAAGATCGTATGTGTTTTGAATAGATGGCACATACTGATGAAGAGAAGCTCAAATTATACAAAGATGGATTAGATAAAGAGGCCAGTCTTCACTGGACAAGAAATAATTATTTTTTAATCACATCCAGTATTTTGCTTATAGTATTAGGATTATTTTCTGATGAACGATTACAAGCAGTTTTAGGAATTTTAGGAGTAACATTGAATTCAGTCTGGCTTATCATTCAGCATCGTAGTTCAAAATATATCGGATATTGGAAAAAAATGATATCTGAGTTACAAGGAGATGATACTTTTGATATCTATCCTAAAGGATTAACAAGAATTGAAATGAGGAAATTAGGTTACATATTGCCATTACCATTTATTTTAATCTGGACAGTGGTATTGATTTTAGCCATACACCCAGATTTAGCTATTAATACTGAAATAATTTCGACACTACAAGATGCCACAAAATAATTACACTGGAGGGTTTGGCATTATTTTCAACAATTCCTCTATTTGATTTTTAATTCCAGTACAATGAGATGTATCTAATGCAAACCCAAAATTTTCATCAGTGATTTTAGGATTAACTCTTGCTAATTCTATAACATCAGTTATTCTTTGAAGAAAAGATTGTTCTAAAACAGAATCAGATTGATTTACAAGATATTCTAATTGTCGGACAATTTCATTTTTCTGCTCATATGCGGTATGAAATTCTATTTGATATTCTGGGGGCACATCAGGTTCCACTCCAACATTGGTAAGAATAGTTATTGTATCATACAGAGAACTGAGGTAAGAACGTGCTCTATGTATTGCAAAATCTCGTTGTTCGATGTGATATTTTTCATCTTTTTTTGTTTTCCGTTCTAACTCACTTGTAATTTTTTTAGTTTGTTCAATTAATTCTGCAATTTTGTTTTGTTGTTCTTGTGATTTTTCTCTTTTTCCTCCCTCATAGAGCAATATGGCAGAGGCTATGGCAATACCTATTCCTATTTCTACGACCAAAGTAGCCCAATTTGCAACATCCCATCCATCTTTAATTGGAATTTGTAAGCCTAAAGATATTACAATTAAAGTAACTCCAATTCCAACAGAAATCCCAATAAAGACTTGAGATATCCTAGCTGTTATAGGATCTTTTTCTCTTTTCATTTCTTAACGAACTAATAATTTCCTGCCTATTATGATATTCGTATAGTGAGACAAAATATCATAACTAAATATGTTCTTTTGAAATAAAATCTAATGACAATGGAATTGAAAGATTATTGTATTTTTGATCAACTGATTCAAGTGTACCCAACCATAATCTTTTCCTATCTGCATTAAGATTGATTTCTCTTGTTTGAGATTCTATCTTGCCAATTTTTGAAATTTTATTTTGAATAATTGATTTGCGTAGAGTATTGTTTCTTAATATCTGATAACTATAGTATAACCTTCCATTTCTTTCAAATGTTTCCAAGTGTTCAATATTTTTTGTACCTAGCTTTCCAATCCCTCGTTGTTTCCATTTTTCATTAAATCGATAAAACCCATTTTGTAAATAAAATACATCACTCCCTTCATTATCAAATGAAAAATCACCTAATCTTTTAGAATCAATATCGAGTTTTCTAGTAGTGCAAATAGAGTCAGTTGCAAATGCTACAATGTCTAATTCTAATCCATTTCTAGTCATAAAATCATACAATTTGGCACGCGTATACCCTGTGATATGGGCAAACATGATTGGATTAAACAGATTCCCCATTATCCCATTAATCTTCTGACCTGTTTTTCCATAGATTGAATTTAAGATGATTTTGATTGGTTGCTCTAAGGGATTGTTGTCTTGTTTTAGTTTCTGTCTTTTTTGGTATAAAGAATAAATAAATTCCCTGTACGGATAAGTGTCAGTATTACTAATGAATTGATATCCTTCAAGAATATGGTAAATGGATTTACTTTTGCATGCTTGAAGTTCTTTTAGGGTACAATATGTAATGAATTTCCCTGACGGATATAGTATGACATTATTTGCCTTGAAAGGAAATGGTGTTATGACATAGTCATTTGGAATGTCACATTGTATTTTGAAAAATCCCAACTTTGCATCTTGGTGTATTGATTTTCTTTTAATCCATTTACCTTGTGTAACATCTGGAAAGTTTGCAATTGCATCAGGATATGCAGAGTTGATATCATACAGGTATGCTTTACCAATGTATCCTCGTTTGATTAATTCAATTCTTCCTCCAAAGTATGATTTGAATGCTAGTTCTTGGATAGAATATGGTATATCTGCAAACTTTGGTAGATACACTCCATTGTTGATCAGAACTTTTTCTGCTAGATATCCTGCACTAGTCCACTTGACAGGATAAAACAAAAATGCATTGTTAAATAAAGTAATCCATTTTTCAGATAACTCTTTTGTTAGTTTACAATCTTGTATGCAATAGTTTCTAATTTTTTTCTTGTTGTGATTATAGTATCGTAGTGTAAACTCTGAGCGCTTTGATTTAATCTCTAAATATTCTTTTGATAGTTTCTTAATGTTTTTCTCATATGCACTAGACAATGAACCTCCAAAGAATTGCATTATATCAAAAAACAAAACACTGTGATGGCCTTTTTTTATTCGAAGTGATTTACCAGGAAAGTATTCTAGATGATACTTTTTCCACCAGAAATCTAGTTTTCCAGTGGAGCGATATCGATACAATTCTGAGCCTAACAGTTTGAGGATGACTTCAGCATCATATGATAAATTATAGAAAAAATTCCATGTGCCGTGATATTTTTTTGAAAATAGCCATTCTATCACTGATTCAGGCGTAATTTTATCGATAAATCGCCCTTCTGAATCTGCAATCAGAAAGATATCTCCATTATGAGTCTCAGTGTCTAATGCATGAATTGTGCGTAGTGAGGAATGTGCAGAGTTGCGATTCTGGGGTCTTTTTGTGTAGACCTTGTTTAAATCCCTATAATCTGTTACGGGGATGGATTCTGCCATATTACATCTGGTATTGATACTTGTTTTCCTTGACGTCTTTGAGATAATTGTGAACGAATTTGTTTATAGGATAAATTTGGAAAGTTGTTTCGTATTTGTCTAATATAATTATGATATCGTCGTAGCTTTCCAGCCCTGGTTTTATTTTGAATTATTTCTTTTGGTTTTTTGATTTCAAGTTTTTGTAGTTTTGATTTAATCTGTTTACGTAATTCTTTTACATGTTTATTGTTAGGAAATAATTTTAGAGCACGTAGTTGTTCTAATAATTTAATTTTATCTGTATTATTTGTCATATCAAAAATAAAAAAGAGAGTTATGCC
>CAZJUY010000065.1:0-5581 GCA_964549315.1 uncultured Chitinophaga sp.
GCCTATATTTTTGCTAATCATTATGTGATATTAGTATAGATTAATATGCATAGTTTACTTGTAGTAAACCGGTTTAGGTGATAAGTTCAGTTGGATCATAAAAAACGAAAAGACTTGGTTTTTGATACCATCTACAAGAATGCATTTGTAGGATTTAATGATTTATGGAACATCTTAATGGAGAATCCTAAAACAAGTATGGCAAAAATTACACTACACAAAATAGTTGAAGAGTTGTCTGAAGAGGGTTCAATTAAAAAAATTCCAGATGGTAAACAAAAGATCCAACTTACTGCATTTACTGAAGAAATTGATGAAACAGAAACAAACTACAAAGAAATAGATAAAACTCTAAAGAAATTTGAAAAATATTATTTTAGATTGGTAGAGCTATCCAAAGATAAGAGTGTGTCATCCACGGATTTTTCTCGTCTGATATATCGATTCATAAAATCATTTTGGTTTTTAGATTGGAAATGTAAATCAAATTATATGCCAATAAAATTTGAAGAAAAAAAAAGACTAGAGAAAATCGAAGAAATGAAAAATAAATTAACTGCATTGTTATCTGAAAAAAATGTATTGGTAAATTATTCAATTTTAATTAGTAATGAATTAACATCAGATATGAGCAATGAAGAAATTATGTTTACAGATGAATTAGAGGAATATGAAAATGAATGATGAAATGCCACAGAAAGGAGAAGGGTGGTTAGAGTATTTTTATAGAAAAAATAAAGTTGCTGAAGTAATATTACTTGGATGGAGTATAACTGAATTTGATTTAAATCAATTAGTTACAAAACAATTTAAATTATTTTATGATGATAAAAAAGCAAAAATATTGACAGATATGACATTTAATAGAAAATTGGAATTTTTGAAAGAACAACAAGTTCTAAACACTTCTCAATACAAGCGAGTAAAAGAATTTCAGGAAATGAGAAATAAATTATATCATGGAAAACAAAAATTTTGGTTCACACAACCTTTCGTTGAGCAACAGAAAATGATGCGAATTGCAAAAGCAGGCTCAGATGCATTACGTGAAGTAATGTTTGGTAAAAAGAAATAGCACATTACTGTAATTTTTCTCTCTATTTTCATTAAGTAAAAAATTAATGATTTATGCCTATGATGCAGGATGATGCAGGATTATATTGCAGGATGATGCAGGACAAAAAGGTTGATCAAATTTATCTTCACATGCAGGAAAAATTTACTAGGAGATCTATTAGAATGCAGGAGAATGCAGGATAGATGCTAGTACAAGAAAGAATTTTAGATTCACGTGGTATAAAACGTCAAAAAGATGCAAAATACATTGTAAGTTATGGTGGTGGAGTAAACTCTACTGCTCTAGTTGTATTTCTTGTAAAAAATAATTTTCCGCTTGATTATGTTGTATTTTCGGATACAGGTGATGAAATGCCAGAAACATACGAGTATCTAGATGTGATTAAAAAATATCTAAAAAAACATGGAATTCCATTTGAAATTGTTCAAAATAGAAAAAAGGTATCATTATCAGATAGATGTCTAACTAGAAAAGTTATTCCATCACAAGTTTGGCGATGGTGTACAAGAGACTTCAAAGTATTGCCGATTCATGCATTTTACCGTAAACTAAACTCACATGTCTATCAATACATGGGAATTGATTATGGTGAAGTACACAGAATGAAACCTGCCAAAGTCGATTATGTGACTAATCTATATCCTCTAATTGATTATAAAATTAATCGGGATGAATGTGTCAAATTAATCAAAAGTGCCAGATTATCCATTCCTGTAAAAAGCGGATGTTATTTTTGTCCATATAACAATATGTCAAGATGGGCAGAGATTCATGAAAAACATCCTGAACTCTTCAAGTATTCCATGAAGATCGAGGAAGAGGGAAAACACTTTGAAACTCAGCGATTAGCTCCAAAGGGATATTCACTTCGTGAAATTGATAAAATGATTAAGAAGAAAAAGAAGCTGCCGATGGTTGAAGTGGATAGCCCATGCGGTAGTGAATGTATGATCTAAGAACGTATCGATTTCTTTATAATTTTTAACGTGAAATCATGAACAGACATTTTTTCTTCTTTAGCAGATATCGATAATTGTTTAAAGTCTTCAGAGGGCAGCGGTAGGATCAATATATGCACATTTTTATCTCGATGTTTTTCAAATTCCTTTTTACATTCGTCTACAGATTTTTTTGGAAATTTATGAAGTAGATTTACAAAACTTCGAATTTCCTCAGTTGTCAGGTAAGGAATTATGGTCATAGCATCTTTTCTTCTTTGTGCGTCAATTCGCCATAACTGATAAGATGCATCAATACCAAGTCTATGGGAATGGACTAATTTTTTAGTCTCTTCATCAAGATCGTTAATTTTATCAATTTGTCTTAGCATGTATTGTGAAACTTTAAAGAATTCAGACATCTCATTAAATCCTCCTTTCCAATTATTTCGTAATGCTCTACATGCTTTAGCAAATTCAATTAGATTGGATGGTTTCTTTTTACCACCTTTAAGATTTGCAAGCATAATTGCAATGGCTCGCTCTTCATTCATATTTCAATAACACCATTTTCAAGAGCATTTATGGCAGTTTCTAAGATGTCGACAATTGTTTCTTCAGCTTTTTGTGCTCTTTTCTTAGAAATTCTTTGAATTACCTCATTTTCTTTTGGAGGAACTTCTATGATGTATCTTTTGAATGGTTTCATCTTCGCTGCAGATTTACGAATAGATTCAACACTATCTTTTGTATCTGAGTATTTTACTGCGTAGTATAGTTTCTTTTTTTGTGGTCTTGAGTTTATTCTAGATATCTCTCGAGCAATTCTAATTGACTTGTCTTGATCAGGGAATTTTGAATATAGATCCATTGCTTGTTTAGCTGATAGTTTTCTTTTTCCAACTAATTCTTTGATTGCTTTTGGAACATCTTCATATCGTAAATATCGTTTTACAGTATTTTCAGAAACTCCTAATGCTTTGGCAACTAATTTTCTATCTTTGAAATGTTCAATGAATTTCTTAGCAGCATCTGCAATATCATTATAATTCATTTTTAATCTGAATAGGTTTTCACTAAAGGAAAGTAATTGGGCTTCGGATAAAGTAATTTTTTCATGTATGAAGCATGGAACTTGTTTTAATCCAGCATCTGTAGATGCCATCAATCTCCTTTGACCACTAAAAACACGATATTTCCCCTCTTTTGTTTTCCCTGAAACAAGTAATGGATTTTTAATTCCATTTTTCTTTATATTATTTTTTAAATCTTCATAATCAGTATAAATTTCAGATTTTCGTACATTTGCTTCTGGCCATAATACTAATTTATCAATATCTATCCATTTTAGAGGGGGTTGTTTATCTATCATTTCAAACCTCCCACTTTCATTTTTTCCAGTACTTTTCTAACTTGTTGTGGATTACATATTTTTAACTTTGATTTTACTTTTTCACGTTCTAACAATTTTGTTCCCTCTTCTATAAAGTGAGAATCCGAAGTAATTATTAGATCTGCACCATTTCGCCATGCTGCAGCTAAATGTATGGCATCGGGGGAAAATAAATTAGAATTAATTGAAATGTGTAAAAATAATTTCCACGCTTCATCATCTAAAGAAACAACTTTGATAAATGAATATTCTGAAAGGAAGTTGTTTACGGCATTTTTAATGGTTTGAAATTCAGATACATCTAAATCTCTGTGATACTTATCACGATAAATACGATCAAAATCAACATGTCTAGATAATTGTCTATTAACGTATGAATTATCTTGATCAATATCAACTAGTTCGGTTATTCCTAAAATTGAAGTCATACAAGTCCAATTTTTTTCTTTAATCCGATTCAACCAAAATATTGAATCTTTGTTCCTTCGTGCCATAGCGTCACGTAGAATATTTGTATCTAAATAAACTGAAATATGTTTTGTCATTCAATTCTCCTTCAAAGAAATTTTTAGAAATTTAGGTGAAATTCTTTTACATACTTTAAATGAAATATCTGATAAATCATCATCTGCAAAAGAGATATCCAATATTGTAAGTTTTTGTGGAGTCTCAATGAATTCTTGACATTTTTTCACCATACTTTTGTTTAAAATGTGAAGTTAATAAAATGATCACTTAATGATTAGAATTTACTTGTCATTTCTACAAACATCTTAGCAAATGTAATTTCTTCGCAATTGTTTGTTCCAGTCCTATTGGTTCTGCCAAATTTAAATTTCCCTTCTTTTTTTATCTGAAAATTTCTTTCTAATTTCTCCAAACAATTCTTTTTTATTCTATTTGATAGTATTACTGAACCATCTCTAGTGTATGCAAAATCCATTAATCGTAATCTATGTTGTTTACTTGATGTGTTGACTATATGATAAACTGCAGACTCTACAAGCCATCTAAATGGCTCTATTACATCGTAAACTAGAGCCATAAATCCTGAATGACTTTTGTGCATATACCCATAATATGGATCAAGCCCAAATCCACAGACAAACTTGCAAATCTCACCTGCCAGAACTGAGTAGCCATAGTTGAGTAGTGCATTAATTGGGTCTGTTGCATTTTTCTTTGATTGTACAATAAATGATTGATTTCTAGAATCAAATCCGTATTTTTTATCAAACAAACTAACATAGTATGAAAAATACGCTTTAGCTGAAGTCTTTTCTATGATTTCAAAATTTTCCTCAGATAGTATGCCAAGAAAATTTTCCAGTTTAGATACTATATTATCTGAATCCTCTCTATCAAGTGACTTCAAAAATCTAATTTGTGATTCTAGTTTGTCATGGATGGTTTTACAAGATAGTTTTTTGCAAACCACATCATTTCGAAACGAATCATATTGTGTCATTCTGTATCGAGTAGCAGTGATACTATTCATAACACCATTAATCATACAGGTTGGCTTTCCATGAGAATCAACTAGAACTAAATTTCTATTATGAGTACAAAGTAGATTTAATGCTTCAATGGAGAGATAACCTTTACCGGCAATTACAATTTTTTCATATGGCATATTTCCTATAAACCAACTTTCACTTTGAGATAAAGAAAAAGGATCAGGGTTGTCTCTGAGAAAAATTTTGTTTTCTTTGATAGATACAGAAACTCCATATCCAGAGAGAACCTTGATGTTATAATGATTCTTTTTTCCTTTTAGAGTCATGTTTCTTTGGAACTATGCCTAGTTTTTTCTCCAATGTTGCAGTATAGACACTGTATGCAGATAGTGTATCATTTGATTTTGATATTACTTCCATTACCAATTTGACTAGAACTGTTAGTCTATCCGACATTTCTGGAGAACCTAGTTCTGGCTTTGGAGCATCTCTTTCTTTTTCAAATGATTTCCAAGCTTCTTTTAGATGTAAAATTTTTTGCTCTAAATCATCTCGTAGTTTTTGCTGTTTTGTAGTCATTGTTTAGTCCTAACGGACATTATGATCTTAAAGAATTTCCAACAAAACAGAATCTGAAAATCTTGCTAGTCTGCCGTCTAAATTTATTCGTAAAAGGGGGGCATTCTATTTTTATTCTCTATCGATGTATTCTTCG
>CAZJUY010000066.1:0-4925 GCA_964549315.1 uncultured Chitinophaga sp.
TTGCAAAATATATGAATCGAATGAAATTATCAGATACGTGAGATAAATTTCCTTTTGATAGTAATTTAGGATATAATGCTTGAGATATCATTCCAGAATGGCTGATTATTGCAGATATAGTAACAGTTATCGAATAATATGCAATGCCTATTACAGAATGAGTGATAGCAGAAAAAATAATGACATCAAGGGTCCAAATTAGATGTGAAATATTTTGATAGAGAGGAATCCAAGATGTTTTAATCCATTGTTTTATTAGAAATAATTTAAGTTGTTTTTTTAATAGGGGTTTGGCAAAATATATCTGAATTGTCAATCGTCCAATATATGCTACAAATGTAGCAAAAATAGCTCCATTAACTCCTAAATCAAATAAAACAACAAACAATATTCCTGCAGGAATTTTTAGTAGCTCAAAAGCTAAAAATCCATAACTTGTAGCATGTGGTTTATGACCTTGATTTATACCAATTAATGTTTGGCTTACAAAAGTTACTGGTAATAAAATAGATGCTAAGATCAGTGAATAGGAATAGTCGATATTTATCGATGGAAGGTAGAAAGCAAGTGATAGGTAAATTGGTACTTGTCCAAGTGAAAACAATGTACTGTAAAATAATGATGTTGTTGCAACAGATTCGCCTCTTGCGATTTGACGTGTGGTCCAGTAAGATAGAATTGGCTCGACAATCAAAAAATAGCTAATTATGCTACCAATAAGTGCCCATATGCCAAATTCTTCTGGACTTAATCTTCTAGTGACAATTAATGTAAATACAATACCAGTGATAACACTAATCATTCCGATGAGAAACCCTAAAAGTCCAGAATAGGTTACACGGATGTTGCTCATTCAAATAATTTAGTAGAGATTGTTATAAAAAGAAAGATATTTGATGCTGTAGAGATCATACATGATTAAATTCTAATTTCATTAACAAAAGACAACTCAAAACTTAATTGAACTACATATGTATGAAAATATACAGTGGTGAAGATGTTAAAATTATGTGTTTTTCCAAATGATCCACTTTTATCATATCTCAAAAAAGGTGAAATAAAACCAAGATATTTTAATCCAAAAAACATATTTGATGAGATTCATGTGATAAGCTTATTTGATTCAGATGCTAAATCTGAACAAGTAAAAGATTTAGCTGGTGACGCGATTTTAAAAATTCATACAATAGGCAAGACCAATATTTTGAATGTTAATTTAAAGAAAAGAAAAGTTGTTAATTTAATTAAAGAGATAAAACCAGATGTCATAAGATCATACAACCCATTATTGCAAGGATGGCTTGCAACAAAAGCAGGTAAAAAGCTAGGAATACCTGTGGTAATTTCTCTTATGGGAGACTATGATAGAGATCTTAGACATCATGCAAAACAAAACAAAAATTGGGTAAGTTATGTAAAATTAAAGTATTCAAGGAACGCTTTAGAAAAATTTTCAATAAAAAATGCGGATGAGATAATAATTATTTACGAATTCATTAGAAAATATGCAGAAGATCTTAATGCAAAAAATATCAATCTAATATACAATAAAATTGATTTATCAAAGTTTTCTCCTGATATTAAACCAGCAATTTTTGAATCAAAGCCGATAATCATATGTGTGGGTAGATTAATGAAAGAAAAAAATCAAGAGGTTTTGATTCATGCAATAAAAGATCAGGATGTAATTTTATTGTTAATTGGAGATGGTCCACAATATTCAGAATTAATCAGTTTGGTTGAAAAATTAAATATAAAACAAAAAGTACGATTTGAAAGATCCATTCCAAATAATGAAATTAACGGTTATTACACATCTGCAAAAGTTTTTGCCTTGCCAATCAAATATGGAGGGTTTGCAATTCCAGCCTTAGAAGCAGCTGCATCTGGAATTCCAGTAGTTTTACCAAAGCAGAATTTTGACTCCAAACCAGAAATAATTGAGAAGTTTGCAATGCTAATAGATAATACGCCTGATGCATTTCAAAAAGCAATTATAGAAATTCTTTCAAATGAATCACTTAGAAATCAAATGATAAAAAATGGTCTAGATACGGTAAAAGGCATTAGCGGTGATTTGATGGAAGAGAAGGAAAAAAACTTGTATCTAAAAATTATTGCGAAGATGTAAAACCATTTTTTTTGCTGCGTTACCATTACCAAACTCAATTGTTTTAACAAAAGATGGTTGTTTAGATAAAATTTTTGTAATAGTTTTTAAACTTGAATCAGTAATAGTGTCCAAAAGAATATTATGATCTTTTTTCAGTGTTTCAATCCATTCTGTACTTTTTCTTAAAGTTATACAGGTGGTATTCATCCAATATGCCTCCTTTTGCAAACCACCAGAATCAGTAATCATCATTTTAGACTCATTTAAAAGAGATAAGATTTTTGAATAGTTTACAGGTTTTATTGTAATAATTTTACCCATAGAAATATGAAATTCTTTTAATTGTTTTTCAGTATGTGGATGTACTGGAAAGATTATCTCATAGCCTAATTTTGTAATTTGATTTGCCAGATTTATGATTCGTTTTATTTTTGAATAGTTTTCAACATTTGCCTTTCTATGAATTGTCATTAGAATTTGATTTTTTTTATTTTTTTTAAAATTTAATTTTTTTTGAAATTCTAAAAAGACATCATACATAGAATCCCCTGTGAAATATGATTTACCCAAGACTTTTTCATTTTTTAAATTATTTAAACAGTGTTTAGTTGGTGCAAACAATATTTTTGAGCTTTGATCAATAATTCTTCGATTGACTTCTTCCTCTAAAGTAAAATCATTGCTTCTAGCTCCTGCTTCAATATGTACTAAATTTAGCCCTAGTCGTGATGCACAAAGACCAGCACCAAGAGCTGATCTTGTATCACCTGGAACCAAAACATAGTCAGGATGAAAATTCATTAATGGTTTCTCAAGTTTTTGAATAATATGAGAAAATTGCTGAATTGGAGAGCCTTCTTTTATGCCCAGATTAATATCAGGATCCTTAATTTCTAATTCTCTGAAAAAAGATTTGGACATTTCATAATCATAATGCTGACCTGTGTGTATTATCTGAAGTTTTATTTTTTTAGATAATAATTCCTTGACAAGAGGTTGAGATTTTATGATTTGAGGTCGTGTTCCAACTACAAGAGTTACTTTCATGTGTCTTTTTATTAAAATTGTGAGTTAATAATTAACATTTGGAATTAGGATTAATTTTTAAAGGCTTGAGAAAAGATTATGCTATGTTTTGGAAGATTGGAAATGACAAGTTTCAATAGAAAATACATTAAAAAGAAAATAATTCAGATTGATCCTAAAAGATGGTGGGGTGATGATTTTGATGTAAGATTTTTGTTGATTTCAAAACTAATCAAGATTAATAATAAAACGATATTAGATGTTGGAGGTGGAATTGGAATAATATTATCACAATTAGATGAAAACAATAGAAAGATAAATCTTGATCTTTCATTTAATGATCTAGTTACATGCAGAAATAAAAATGATGCAGAGATCAACAATGTTTGTGGTTCAATGACACATTTACCATTTAAAGAGAATTCTTTGGATTATGTGATAGCGGCTAATATTTTAGAAGTAGGAAAAGAAAAAGATGTAAAAGATAACATAGATAAAAATGAATTTCCCACAATAATGAAAACTATGAGTGAAATTAAAAAAATAACAAAAATTGATGGATGTGTATTTCTGACTACTCCTAATAATGAATATTATAAAACAATCAAATTATCATTTGATGAATTAAAAAGTTCTATCACACCATTTTTTTCTGAATTCATAATTTTATTCTACAATACATATCCAAGAATAAGTCATAAATTTAGAAAATTAAATATGGCTAATGTTATACCAAAATTATTATCAAAAATTAAAAATGACGAATCAATAATCTACTCATTGTGTAAAACAAAAAGTCAAAACAATTATAGCGTATCATTTTTTGTCGAAATTAGAAATAAGTAAAAAATGAAATCTTTGTATTATTATGATGAAAAATCTTATTCTCACGAAGAATTAAAGGAAATGATCGAACAAAAATTAATACAAGAGATAAAAAATTAAGATAAAAATTTTTCAATTTTTTTGGTTATTTTATCCCAATTAAAATTATTTTTTATATGTTCAGAAAAGTTTTGCCCCATTTTATTAGACAAGTTTTGATTTTTTAATAATTGAATAAGATAATCTGCGTATTCTTTAGATGATGTTGGTTCGGAAAGAAATCCATATTCACCATGAATGACTAATTTAGCTGTTTCTTCTACATTTGTAGCAACAATTGGTTTTCCACAAGCACCATATTCCAATAATTTGATTGGGTGTGCAGCTGCATAATATGGTTCATCAGGAAATGAATCTACACAGACATCTGCAGATAAAATATATTTTGGAATATCTTTTTTGGGTAATCTACCTAGAAAAATAAAATGTTTATCTAATTTTTCTTTATTGATCTTATTTTCCCAAAATAATTTTGACTTACTAGAATCTCTGTGATCTCCAATTATAACAAATTTTACCTCTGGAATTTTTTCAATCACATATGGAGCTGATTCAATAATGATATTCAAATCTTGTAAAGAACCAGAAAATAAGATAATTTTTTCAGATTGAAAATCCTGACGAGTTTTTTTGATTTCTTCTGGAGAAGCTGCATCTTGATTAAACAGTTCAAGATCAACACCGTTTGGAATGATCTCAATTTTCTCACTTGCAATACCTCTTTTTAGTAGTTCATTTTTCAAATAATTTGTAATAACTAGAATTTTATCAGCATTTCTAAAAGATTTCTCTATTACCATTTTTGGTCGAATCATTGAATACATATCAGCAAGATCCAAGACAAGGGGAATTTTATGTTTGGAACAAATTTTCATGGCAGGAATTGAGCTTCCTGTGCCTG
>CAZJUY010000067.1:0-4336 GCA_964549315.1 uncultured Chitinophaga sp.
TTTTCATCCAATAATATCTGTATTTTTGACTGCCGGTTCCAGATTGATTCTAGCTACTGCAGAATATCTTTTAGAGCAAAGTAAAGGCTACATGATGTACTGTGATACTGATAGTGTCTTTGTATCGCTAGATCATACTAAATTAATTCAGGATTTTTTCAGGCCACTAAATCCATATTCAGAAAAAATGGAAATGTTCAAGATTCAGGAAGAAGATGGTAGAGAATTAAAGAACGTATGGTGTCTTGCATTTTCTTCTAAAAGATATGCAGTTTACAAATATCAAAATGATACAATTACAATTCTAAAACATTCCAATCATGCTTTAGGTCATTATCTTACAATTGATCCCAAAGAATTCTGGCAGGATATGATTTTGTTGTGGTATCATCCAGAAAAAGAAGACGAGATTGCATCAAAATATGATATGATTTTTGCAATGTCTGAGTTGACAATATCTCATTATTCTTTTTTGAAAAGCTTTGATGGTGTAAATTATGGAAAAAAATACTCTCAGAGAATAAAACCGTATGATACTGTCTTGGTTGGAACTGCTTACAGAAAAGATTCTACAGGCATGCCAATTACTCCTTTTGTGCCTAAAATCGACCAATATGACGAAATTCCGTTTATGCCATTTGTGGATAAATCGGGTAGACAATATCCAAATTCAGAATCACTTGATAGTGTGGAATACTGGAAAAAAATGTCTGCAGTAATTTCTGAATACAGAAACCATAGAGAGACAAAACTGGATAATTCAGATAGTGTTGTGCAGAGAAAACATCTTGTGTTTGATAAAAATTCTATCAAGTATGTTGGAAAAGAGATTCATGACTTGGAAGAATCTATGATATTTGGAGCATCAAAAGATAATTCCATAACGTATGAAAACGAGCAAGAAAAAATATATAGAATAATTAATAATTTGACTGAAGAAAAAGCTAGAGAATTAGGAATTTCAAGAAGGACTTTGTTTTATTGGAAAAAGAAGATCAGAGAAAATAAAACAGTAAAATTGAAAGATAAGTTGTTAATAAAAATTCTATCTATAACATAATTAAAAAATTAAATTCAAGCATTAAAGAGAATATCTTTGTTTTATTAACGGTTGAATATTTAGATAAACATTCTCTATAACGTCTATGATATTTTGTCGTAAGTCTTTACAATAATTGTTAATTTCAAGATTATCAGAGTAATCATTCGCTTGTGGATTTGTATTTGCAGGATCATTTGGAATCTTTATGCTAGTAGCATAACCACCAATCACAATTTGAATAATTGGGAGATTCTTGTGCACTATTTGATTTCGTAATCTATTAAATATTTGAAACCAATCTTTACTGAGTTCAGAATTAAAAAAAGAAGTAAGATTATCATTTTGTCGATTCATATTACATCTGAAACAATCAGATACAAAACTTGTATGATTATGAGAAATGTGGATTTGATTTGGTTTGAGTCCAAAATTATATGCTAAATTTGCTTCATACGCCAATGAATCCAATGATGCATAGAGACTCATTACTATAGAGTGAAATTCGGCCCTTACCCAACTATCAGTATCAGTCTGTCTTTGTGTAACATTCGGTATGTAAAACTGATTAAGAATATGATAGTGATAATCAGCAAAAGTAACTTTTGATTTTGTTGTTCCATGGCTTTGATCATATTCTAAAAGATCTAAATTGTGGTGAGTGGATGGCATTAAAGTCTGAATTGCAACCCAATTCGGTAAATCACTATTATTAGATTGATGCATGTTGGAAAGCAGATTCACATTCATAATTTGTAATAAGAATGAAATTTAATTTAGTTTTGTATCTTAATCATCTTATCATAGGTGCAATTTTAAGATTTTTTAATAGTGGGGTTTTATTTTCGAGTGAATTATTCAATCTATTTTTTAATTTATCAAATTTCTTTTGATGTGCTACTTTTAATGGTTTTAATTTTGGAAACTGATCAAATGTTTTTCCACGAATTGTTCTTCCACCAGATTTTGGTCTTGGCCCTCCCCATTGTTTAAAAAATACTTTAACTTTTTGTTGTTTGCATTGTTTTATCAAATCCCAAATCCATTCTTCTTTTACAGTTCTATATTTGGGACCGCTTTCTCCTCCAATAATAGCCCAATCAATGTTTTTTAGATTAACATTATCTAATTTTTCCAAAAGAGGTTCAAAACTTATAAATCGACTATAACATTTTACTTTTCTAAGATCATTAATTCTATGAAGAGTAGCATTATTTTCTATACTAGTACCCATCCAAATATACGATGGAATTGGGAATCCAAATAATTTATAAAATAATTTTGAAAATTCTGCCATTTTATCTGGTCTTTTTGTAAGGATTTGATAAGTGTGCCAATTTGCAGCAAACATTGTCATGAATGATTTTTCAATAAATCCCATCTCTGCTTCTTCATGAAATAGATCAGACATAGAATTAACAAAAATTTTTTTAGGCTTACCCCATTTTAATGGCAATTCCAATTCTGACTCATGTTGTGTAAATTCAAAATTATTTTTGTATTTTTTAATACCCCATCGTTTTAATTTAGGAGAAAGTCTTTCAGCATAGCAATTTTTGCATCCCGAAGAAATTTTGGTACATCCTGTGGTGGGATTCCAAGTAGCATTAGTCCATTCAATAGCAGAATTATCACCCATAAAATGTGGTCATTTACTTGGTAGATAAAAGATTTCTGTAATTTTATTGACTAAGAAAATAGCTGTTTTAAAATATCATAAAAATAGTAAGACAATATTTGCTTAAGTTTATTGGAGATGCGATAGAACTAAGTGGGGAAACAGGAACTAGATTAAAATCTCAAATTATTAGTGCATATTACAAATTATGGTGGAATATAACATCAGGAGGAGCATCAAAAAACTACAGATTCATTACTAGCATAATAGAAATGAATGCAGCCACAGGAGAAAATATTCTTTCAGATTCAAAAACGATCATTTTAGGTTCATCAGGACATGCAGTAGAATTAAAAAATAGTCAGAATACGAACAGTCTAATCATAATATTAATTGAAGAAAATTCAGAGTGTTATAGTCATTTAAAAAATGTAATCAAAAGAAGATGGCCAAAAATTCGAACATCAGAAAATTTAGATATTGAAGGAGATATTTATTTGTCGAATGACACTGTAGCAAATGCAATTGGTTTTCTTAATGATTACAGATTAGGAAATTCATTGTATTTTTTTGATCCTTTGTTATTTACACCATGGACTGAAATTGAAGGTGTAGCAAGAAGAAGAATTACAAAACATTATAGAACAGGAACAGAATTCATAGTTTTCTTATTTACATCAGATTGGTTTAAGGGAAGAGATGAAAAGAAACCATTACCAACCCATAATGAATCATCAAAATGGAATGAAAATGAAAAGAAAACAGTGTTAGAAATGGATGAGTTGTTTGGGACTACATCTTGGAGAGATAATATTTTGACAGATAAACAAACCAATGAAAGAGCAAATGATTTGGTTGAAAATTACAAATTAAGATTACATAAGTGGTTTCGATATGTATTGCCACTACCATTTCAACCTAAAGATGATCAAACATATCATTTGTTTATGTGTTCAAATCATGAAAGAGGAATAAAGATTCCTCAAGGATTTTACAATAGACTAACTGGGAATAAGCCATATGATCCAGAATACAAAAGAGCATTAACCAAATTCAAACTTCATCATCCTCAATTTTTAAGAAACCCAAGAGACACGCCTAAGGAATGGAGAGTACTAAGAGCAATAATAAAAAACCATGAAGAAGGAATATGTGATTCATTATGCACAGATCTTTTAGATATTGAATCAAATCAGAATCTATTAAAAACAATCTTAGAAAGCCTGCTAAATGAAAAATATATCAAAAAAGTAAAGTTTAACATAAACACATGGAATGATTCACCTGAAGTATACATAATTGATTGGGATGTTGTAAAAAAACAATTAGACATAGATAGACCACAAAAATTAGAACCAGTCACATCAATTGAAAAATTAATTAATAAAAAAGAAACAGGAACTTTAGATAGTTATTTTTAGTTAATACTCAAAATAGAATGTAACTTGTAAATCAATTAAATATATAATAAACTCAATTTGTGTAAATAAATTTAAAAATAAATTAGTAAAAAAACATTCTACAATAAAATCATCATGAAATTATGAAATATTCTAGAATTCATCTTTATATTGATTCTATTTACTATTAATTTTTTATTAATTATACAAATTATATCATATGCCAGATGAAAATTGTCGAAAATGTGGCAATTCATTGTATGATCATCTAAAATGTCC
>CAZJUY010000068.1:0-4148 GCA_964549315.1 uncultured Chitinophaga sp.
GCAAAAAGTCAGATGTTCCATGATGCTGCTCAAGCCACAATGTAAAATCTCAATCTATTGCAAAAGAGTAATAAATCATCTGATAATCACCAACTCAGTTGATAGCAAATACCTCATTATTTACAATTGGAAGTTTTAACTTTCGTTTACAACATTTATTGGTAATTGGAATTCTAATAATTTCATTTTCTATTTCATTTTTACTCCGTTCACAACCTGCAAGCTATGGATTCGAACTAAATGAATTTGATCCGTTTTTTAATTTTAGAGCAACTGAATTTATTGTAGAAAACGGTCTTTCCGAATATTTTGCTTGGCATGATGATATGAGTTGGTATCCAAAAGGAAGAGACGTATCTCAAAGTTCACAAGTGATGCTTCATGTAACTGCAGCTACAACATATCAAATCTTTGGAGGAAACTCAAGCTTATACGACTTTACAATATTATTTCCAGTGATATTTGGTTCATTAACTACCATCGTTATTTTTGCACTTGTAAGATTAATTGGTGGAACAACAGCAGGAATTTTTGCAGCATTATTTTATTCTGTATCTGTACCGATTATTCTAAGAGGAATGCTAGGCTGGTTCAAGTCTGAACCTTTGGGATTATTCTATGGATTATTGAGTTTGTATTTATTTTTAAGCGGAATTAAATCTGAGAATAAAAAAATTGCAATTTCTAAAATAGTAGGAGGAGGAATATTCATGGGATTTGGACTTGCTTCTTGGGGTGGAATCCAGTTTTTTGTAATTCCTCTTGGTATCTTTATTCTAACTCTTCCATTTCTTAGAAATGATCACAAATTCCTTCTGTGGAGTATTCCTCTTTTTGTAACTGTATTTTTATCAACCACAATGTTATTTGAACGCCCTGGAATCAACTTTGTATTTGGATTAGGAGGTTTTTCTTTAATTGTTCCAACAGGATTTTTAATTGCTTGTATATTTATTCAGAAAATTAGTAAGATTGAAAATAAAACAAGAAATGGACTTGTTTTATTATTTGGTATAGTTATAATCGGCTCTATTGTGCTAGTAATTAATTCGGAATCTACTTTTCTACACTTGCCTAGTTTCCGTTATCTAAATGCAATAAACCCATTTCTTACAACAACTGATGCTCTGGTAGATTCTGTTGCTGAACATGCTACAACTACCATATCACAATCGTTTTACTTTAATTCCATTTTAATGATTTTTGCTGGATTAGGAATTTGGTTGATGTTTACCAAGAAAAATCAACTTTCTCCATATCTCATTAAAAATGAAATCATGATATTTGCTTTAATTATTGGATTAATTGGCATTTATGTTAGCTCTGCATTTGTAAGATTAGAGTTATTTGCATCAATTTCTGTAATAATTCTTGCTTCAATAGGATTATCAATTTTAATAAAAGAAATTTTAAACAACAAATCAATTGGAGCAAAAAACAATATTATAAAAATTTCATTTCTAAGTGTGATCATGATTGTACTTCTTACACCTCTCATCGTTCCAACAAATGGTAATTGGATAGATGTTGTTAATATCCCGCCAACAATTCTGAATGGTGGCTCATCATTTCAAATATCAACTAATGATTGGCTTGAGTCATTAGAATGGCTAAAAACAAACACTCCAAAAGATTCTGTTGTAGCAGCTTGGTGGGATTATGGTTATTGGATAACTACAATGTCTGAAAGAACATCTTTGGCAGATAATGCAACAATAGATGCAATACAAATTCAAAAAATTGCAAAAATATTCCTAAGTTCTCCTGATGATGCTTGGAATATGCTAAACGAAATGGATTCTGACTATGTAGTGATATTTGTTGCAGGTCAAAGATTAGCAGTTGATAATGACGGACAGGCTCTCTATGTTTTACAACATGGCGGTGATGAATCTAAAAAACAATGGTTTATGCGTATTGCAGACGAGTCACTTGACAAATTTCTTTATTCAGATGGAATGAGCGGTACTGAATATTTTTGGAATGATTCATTGTTAGGAAAGATGATTCCATTTACAACTTTGGCATATGTAAATTTCCAAACTAATCAGCAATCGGCAACATATCAACCTGGATTTACTCCTGTCTATGTTAAAGATATCAAGTATGCTTCTGATGGTGATGGTCCTCTGAGACTAGTTCATGCGTCACCAAGTTTTAACGCAGAAAAAGGCTCCCCAGTAATCGGTGTTTTTATTTATGAAATTAACAAGGACTATACGCCATCATTAACACAATTAGATAAATAAATTTCTTAATATCCCAAATAATTTGTTTACTTTTTATCCTTTAATAACTAGCAATAAGATAAAAATTTAATCTTGAAGAATATAATTTCTAAAATATACAATAAAAATAAAAAAATGTGATTATGTATGGTAAAAAGTAAAAACATTATTTTTGTTTTTGATACTTTGAATTTAAAAGAATTTTTAGATTCGATAAAAACAAAAACTGATCTTTTAATAATTTGTGGCAATGATACTATAAAAAATGAATTAACTGACTTGAATTATAGTTGTAAATTAATTAGTGAATATTCAAACAATCCTAGTTTGGATATTAAAAAAGGACTTGAATGGATTAAGGACTGGCCAGATAAACCAATTTTTAATGGAAAAAGTTTCAAGGAGCTTTTGATATATGAGAACATCAGTATTTTTTGGTTTCTTGAAACTAGATTATACCTTTACAGAATACAAAGTCTAATTCCTCTAATTGAGCAACTTATTCAGTTTAATTCCCAAGAAACTCCTGCTAAAATTTGGATTAAAGGGAATATCGATGCATTTCTAATCTTAAAACAGATAATCAAAAATAATGTGGAAATTGAATTTATTGGAAAAAATCAACATCAAGTATCAACAAAATACAAAAGCTATCAAGGAAATAGTTTTTTTAAATTACTTGCTCTAAAACTAATTCGAGGATTTCCATCATTTAAATCACAAAAAACTGATAAAAATCCTATTCTTATAATATCTGAATTAGCTAATTGGAGAAACGAATATGATTATACAGAAAAAAGATATCTAAAAAACGATGTTATATTTTCACCAATTATTAAAAAACTATCTGCACTATCATTTCCTATAAAAATAATTGATTTTGAAAATCAACCAAAGAGACTTTTAAAATCCCTATCTATCACAAAAGAACGTACAGAAAGATTTGGAATAAAAGTTGAACCATGGGAAAAATACATTACAGTTGATGCACTTTACAAAACTCAAAAATTTAACAATCAAATTAAAAATCTATCAAAAAAATTTCTAGAATTAGAAGAGTTTAAACAATCTTTTAGCTACAATGAAATAAACTTATACGATATTTTAAAAAATGATATACAAAATATTTTACAGAGCTTTAAAATGTATACTTCTGTAACATTTATCGAGGCTGCAAAAAATATTCTTGATACTCTTAAACCCTCATTGATTTTAATGCATGATGAATATGGTACTCTTCAATTATGTCTAATAAAAGAAGCAAAAAAACGAAATATTCCAACAATTGCTATACAACACGGTGTAAATACTGAAACATGGATCTCTTATGCTCACAAACATGATCACATAAATAACAAAAATGAAAAACTAAATTTTCCATTACCTGATAAAATATGTGTGTGGGGTGAATCTGCAAAGAATAATTTAATTAAATTTGGTAATTTTCCATCATCGGTTCCAATGATAACCGGTGATCCTAAAACAGATTTTCTTTATAATGCATTAAATGAATTTAACAATGAGAAAATTAAATCTAAATTAAATATACCACTTGAAAAAAATATCATTGTATATGTAACTCAAACTTTATCAAATCTTGATGAAAAATTATTAATCGCAAAGACCATCTTTTATGCAATTAAAAACATTGAAAATTCTTATCTAATAATTAAAGCTCACCCAAATGAGCCTGATTTAAAATTCTACTCTGATCTTGCTGAAGAAATAGGCATGAAAAATTATACTATAAAACAAGAGCACAATCTATATGAAATTCTCAGTATATCTGATGTTGTTATTGTACCATATTCTACAGTGGGAATAGAAGCAATGAGGATGAAAAGACCAGTAATTGCAATGAATCTCTTAAATTTACATGATGATGATCCATTAATACAATCAAACATTCCATTTGTTATA
>CAZJUY010000069.1:0-3985 GCA_964549315.1 uncultured Chitinophaga sp.
TATTAGAATTATTGATAGGAATGATAATTAGTAGTATTGTGATTGCTATTGGCTACGCATCATATAATATGATATACAAACAATATTTAGTATATAAATCCTATCGGGCGGAATTAGTTGAATTTGCTGGACTTAATTCTGAATTACATAATAATTTTTATAATTCAGAAAGAGTTAAAGCAAAAGAAACGAGTTTGTTTTTTGAATTTAAAAATGAAAAAGTAATAGTTTTCGAATTTAATGATGAAATTATTTTAAGAAAGGAAAATGAGTCTATAGATACTTTCAAAGTTAACGTTCATAACTATAAAACCTTTCTGCAAAATGGAAGCAACATCATTGTAAATGCGATTTCTTTTGATTCTGACTTATTAAATGAAATGATTCAAGTTAGATTTGAAAAAATGTATAGCGCACAAAATTTAATAGAAGCAGAACAAAATATAATCAAGGAATGACAAGAATTGATTTAAATAAAATGAATAAAGCGCCAATTCAAAAAGTTGAATCTGAAAAATTAACTGAGAAGAGTTATTTAGACTTTTTAAATAAGGACATCAAAATTTTTGGTTCTAGTTTTAGTGATAAAAAGAAAGAACGTTTTTATTCTGAGTTAAATATTTTGTTTTCCGCAGGAGTTGATATACGAACCGCATTGGAGTTAATAGAAGAAGAACAAATAAAAGAAAAAGACCAGCTAGTATTTAAAAAAATAAAGGAGGCTGTTACAAACGGCTCAAGTTTATCAAATGCAATTGAAAGTACAAACCTATTTACTTCATATGAATTTTATAGTTTAAAAATTGGAGAAGAAAGTGGAAGATTACCTCAAGTGCTTCAGGAGTTGTCTGTATTCTTTTCTAAAAAAATTAAACAAAAACGTCAACTAACGAGTGCTTTATCCTACCCTGCAATAGTGTTTGTTTCGGCTTTTGGTGCAATATTTTTTATGTTGAAGTTTGTAGTTCCAATGTTTTCGGATGTATTTAAACGATTCAAAGGGGAACTGCCCTATTTTACCAAACTCATTATTAAACTATCAGATTCATTTTCAAATTATGCATTTTATCTAATTGCATTTATTCTAATACTAATTGCTTTTTTGTATAGCCAAAGGAAAACAGTTTGGTTTAGAAGTTTCGGTTCAAAGCTAATTTTAAGAATTCCTATAATGAAGAATTTAATTAGTAAAATATATTTAGCACGTTTTTGTCAATCAATGAACCTATTAATTAGTGCTAAAACACCTTTGGTAACAGCTATTGAACTCGTTAAAAAAATGGTTGGATTTTATCCAATTGAATTGTCTTTAGAAACCATACAAGATGATATTTTAAAAGGAATTCCCTTAAGCCAAAGTTTAGCAAAATTTAAAATTTACAACAAAAGGATGATTTCTTTAATTAAAGTTGCTGAGGAAGTAAATCAATTAGACCTAATGTTTGAAAAATTAGCCAAGCAATATTCAGATGAAGTTGAGCATCAAACAAGTATACTCGGAAGTCTCATAGAGCCCATCATGATTATATTTTTAGGGCTTTTGGTAGCAATAATTTTGGTTGCAATGTATCTGCCACTTTTCCAAATGAGCAACACAGTCGGTTAATCATTCCCTGATTTTTTTTAAAAAATAAAGCCAAAAATAATTATTAACATTCTTTTTATGGATGTAATTGGAAATCAATATCATTTGATTTTTTAAGCTAAATTTTATTTGGTTACCCAAAAATATATTTTGCAGATTCAAAAAAATGTTATTTGTTTGCTCCAGAATTTTATTATGTCAGGGGTGATAGAATATCCAATTCGGAGTTACAACACTTGTAACTTCATTTTTGAATAAGGTTTCTGTAGATTTTTCCTCTTTCATTTTAATGTTTTAAAAAAGTATTTCTCAATAAAATGAGTGATGCTTTTTGATTTAATCGATTAAAAAATATTAAATGAAAAAGAGAATAACGCTGATTCTATTTGCAATTTGCTTTGCTTGGATAACAAAATCACAAAATTTTAATTACCAGTTAGTAAAAGACTCCTCCGTTTATTCATCACTTACTTCGTCCACAACTATTGCTGCAAATAATGATTGGAAAAACAAAAGCTTTGGATTAAAGCTCCCTTTTCAATTTAATATCTGTGGACAAAGCTCTGATTCAATAATAATAGAAAGTAATGGTTATATAGAATTTGCAAATGCTCAATCTATTTCTCTAATAGCTTTCAATAATTTCACTTCTAATAAGGATACCAACAATTTATTTAACTCTTTGATAAGCTATGAAGTTTCAGGTTCCGCAGGTAACAAAATTTTTAAAATCCAATTTTTAAATCTTTCACAAAACAAATTGTCGAACGAAGATAATTTGAGTTATCAAATTTGGTTGTTTCAAAATGGAAATAAGATAGAACTTCATATTGGAAGCTCTTCGTTTTCTAATCCTGAAAATGAGATGCCAGTCTTATTTGGTATAATAAATAGAAACATGGATTTAGAAGGAACGAACGCATTCATGGTTTCTGGCAATCCATCTCAGCCATCTTCTCGATCTTATACTATAGAATCAGATGAGTTAGGAACATTAAATTTTGTGCCTTATCAAGGAACGGTATATAGATTAACTCCAAGCTATTAATAAAATTGATAAACTAAAATATATGTCTTTTAAAAAAATATTATTTCTTTTTTTGATGCTGATAGGTTTGTATTCCTATTCTGCAAAAAGATACTGGGTAGGTAATGGTTCTAATTTAAATTGGAATGCCACAGCTAATTGGTCTGCAACATCTGGAGGAACAAGTGGCGCTTCTGTTCCCGGAACTTCTGATACAGTTTATTTTAATGGAAGTGGAACAGGACAGTGTAGCATTAATGCAACAGTAAGTGTTAAAAGGTGGGAAATAGAATCTGGATACACAGATACAATAAAACAAAATACATATGCTATTACAATAGGGACTGGCGGAATGATTTTAAGTGGGGGTGTGTTTTGGGGAGGTAGTGCAAACATAACAGAGCAAGGCGTTTTCACGCTTCAAGGCACTAATTTTAAAAGCACTTCAGTATCACTTATAATTGCAGGAAATTATAGTTTTACCTCGGGGTCCTTTTCTCATAATAATGGGAAAGTGCAATTCAATGGTAATTGCACAATTTCTGGATCTACAGACTTTTATGATTTGCAATTTCCTTCATCAGGAACAGGTACAACAATAACAGTTGATAACTCCTCAACTTTTAATGTGACCAATGATTATACACATTCAGGAGGATCACTTGTAAGAATTGATGGGGGAACAATTAACTTACAAGGAAATATCTATAAACAAAATATCTATGCTAATGGAGGTGGGACTGGAACTATAAATATAAATGGGACTGGAAATCAATACTTTTATGGTGAATCGAATTCTGCATATGGAGGATTAGGGTGGTTTTGCAATATTACCATAAATAAGTCTTCTGGAATACTTTATTTAAAAGATAATATTGCTTTGGCTGGTACTTGGAAATACACAGCTGGAACAATAGATATTTCTACATATTCATCTAATATTATATTTCCTACCGGACCTAATAACTACATACAGGGCAAGCATAGTTTAAATAATTTAGCATTGGGCACTTCAGGCTCAGGGACTAATACATTTAATGTCTATTCAGGAGATACTCTTACTTTAACAGGTAATTTATCAGAAACAGGTTCGGGGGCGGTTGTTATTGCAGGTGTGATAAACTTAAATGGTGATTTAATATCAGCAAATACTAGTTCGAATAACGCTGGCGGAGGAACAGGAATCATTCATATTTGTGGAACAGGGAGCCAGACAATTACCGGAAAAACAACAATTGGTCAAGGAAGGCTTTGTACTATAAAAATTAACAAACCAAGTGGAACTTTATATTTTAAAGACTATATTTCTGTAGCAGGTAATTGGGAATACGTTCAGGGTACATGCGATTTCACTGCCTATTCAAATACAATTG
>CAZJUY010000070.1:0-3981 GCA_964549315.1 uncultured Chitinophaga sp.
GAAGCAATCTCTACACAAAGCAGTACTTATGGATTGCTTCGTTCCTCGCAATGACATACTAATAGTATTTACGTATGCGTTAACGCATTGCCATTTGAAATGTAAAAATGTTTGAGAGTGCAAGGTCATTCTGAACCTGTTTCAGAATCTGCGCGCTGAGTAACTGTAGCGCGTTAATAATTTGTTTTGATAGCTATCGAGCGTAGTCGAGAATGTGTGTTAGATTTTTCCTATCATTCCGACCGCAGAGAGGAATCTCATTTTATGAAATGACAATACAAATACAGCCGTACTAAAAAATATTTTTTTTAATTAAAGCAACCTAAGCCCTAACACACCAAAATCAACGCTTCGGCTTAGCTCGTAAAGGGACAAATAAAAAAAGATGTAGTGGTAGCAGAAACTATTTAATCATCCCAATCGTGGTAGTTGCTTCCATTTGAAGAACCCATGTTTTTTGTTGAAAATGGAAGTTTGCCATAAGTACCAACACAATAAAAATTAGTTTTATCAATCCTTCTGTATCTATAATCCAAGCCAATGAAATAATTCATCCATAAAGTTGTTTGAAGACCCAAGTGCGCTTTACGTTCAGTTTTGTTGATTTCTAAAACAGGTCCAAAGGCTATACCAGTAATGCCTATTCCAGTTTGAATTTCGCTATAAAAACGTACACGTTTTTTTCCAAATTCGATACCCCCATCAATGCTATAGGGGAAATTTTTTATGTTCCAATAAGCAGTTTCAATTGCAAAAGAGAAATGTCTTTTTTCTCCTCCAAAATTATAATGAAACATTGGACCAATTGTCCATACCGATTGCCCAAAAATTTTGGTATTATGGCTTATTGTAATTAGGACTAAAATAAAAACAATTTTCTTCATTAATTTATAACGATAAAAGTTTGATGTATTAACATTTCTGCGCCCTTTTTAGGATATAATTGAAATAGAGAAACAAAACAGATTTTCTCTTTTTATCCAAATCCACAAGAATAAAATTACGAAAGTTCAATACAAAAACCAAACAGCCGAAAATTATTTTCGGCTGTTTGGTTTCATTTATTTTTTCTTTTCTTCTTTTATACTAAAGTCTATCGGTTTATCTACTAGTTCTTTTAATAAGGCATGTTTTACTACATCAATCATTTTTTCTACGTAAATAAATTTTAGCCCTTTTAAATAATCTTCCTTAATTTCTTCAATGTCTTTTTTATTATCTACACTCAAAATAATTTCTTTTATGCCTGCGCGTTTTGCTGCAAGAATTTTTTCTTTTATTCCGCCCACTGCTAATACTCTTCCGCGCAACGTAATTTCACCTGTCATAGCCAAATGTTTTTTTACTTTACGTTGTGTAAATGCACTTGCTAATGCTGTAAGCATAGTAATACCTGCGCTTGGTCCATCTTTTGGTGTTGCGCCTTCGGGTACATGTATGTGTACATTCCATTTATCAAATACTTCAGGGTTTAGTTTTAAAATATCGCTGTGTGATTTTAAATATTCCAAAGCAATAATTGCAGACTCTTTCATTACATCTCCTAAGTTTCCTGTTAATGTAAGTTTACCAGAACCCTTTGTTAAACTGCTTTCAATAAATAAAATATCACCACCAACGGGTGTCCAGGCTAAGCCTGTAACCACACCTGCTACATCATTTCCTTGGTAGCGGTCTTTTTCATGTGCCGGTCCTAATATTTTTGCTAAATCTTTTTCTGCTATGTTGGTATTGTACTTTTGCTCCATAGCAATGGATTTAGCAGCATATCGAACAACTTTTGCAATTACTTTTTCCAATCCACGTACACCACTCTCTCTTGTATAATTTTCAATGATGTATTCAATTATTTTTTTATCAAGCTGCAATTGTTCTTTTTTTACTCCTTGTTCTTCTAATTGTTTTGGAAATAAATGTCGTTTTGCTATTTCTACTTTTTCTTCTGTTGTATAACCTGTTATTTCAATAATCTCCATTCTGTCGCGTAATGCAGGTTGAATGTTGCTTAAGGAATTAGCAGTAGCAATAAACATTACGTTTGATAAATCGTAATCCAACTCCACAAAATTATCGTAGAAAGTATTGTTTTGTTCCGGGTCAAGTACTTCAAGTAGGGCAGAGGAAGGGTCGCCATGAAAATCATTTCCTACTTTATCTATTTCATCTAAAATAAAAACAGGATTAGATGTTCCTACTTTTTTTAAGTTTTGAATAATACGCCCCGGCATTGCACCAATATATGTTTTACGGTGCCCACGTATTTCTGCTTCATCGCGCAATCCACCCAAACTCATACGAACATATTTTCTTCCTAAACTTTCGGCAATGCTTTTTCCTAATGATGTTTTACCAACTCCCGGAGGACCATACAAACAAATGATTGGCGATTTCATATTGCCTTTTAGTTTGAGTACAGCTAAGTGTTCAAGAATACGTTCTTTCACTTTTTCCATCCCAAAATGATCTTTGTTCAATATTTTTTCGGCACGTTTTAAATCAAAATTATCGGTTGTGGTTTCGCTCCAAGGTAAATCCAATAATACTTCCACATAATTGGTTTGTACGGAGTATTCAGCCGAGTTGGGATTCATTCGTTCCAATTTGGTGATTGCTTTTTCAAACGCATCACTTACTGTTTTTGTCCACTTTTTTGTTTTAGCTTTTTCACGCATTTCGGCTATGTCCTGCGTAAAATTATTTTCACCTAATTCTTCCTGTATGGTTTTTAATTGTTGGTGTAAAAAATAATCGCGTTGCTGTTTATCTAAATCAACTTTTACTTTTGATTGAATTTGATTTTTTAATTCCAGCATTTGCAATTCTTTTGTAAGGTTACTTAGCAAAAGTGTTGCACGTTCTTTTAAATCGGATACTTCCAACATTTTTTGTTTTTCTGCTACAGGAGCATTCATGTTGGATGAAATAAAATTGATTAAAAAAGAAGGACTTTCGATATTACGTAAAGCAAAATTTGCCTCGGTAGGTATGTGCGGACTTTGTTTTATAATTTGTGCTGCTAAATCTTTTAATGAAGATATAAGTGCAACAAATTCCTGACTTTCTTTTTTAGGACGTGTTTCATTAAAAGCACTAATTTTTGCTTTTAGATAAGGTTCGGTTTGTAATATTTCTCCTAGTTCAAAACGTTTTTTACCTTGTATGATAACAGTGGTATTACCATCGGGCATACGCAACATTTTTATGATGTGTGCAATGGTTCCAATTTTATTAAGGTCATCTACGTTTGGGTCTTCAATGCTATCATCTTTTTGAGAAACCACACCAATGGTTTTACTTCCTTTATAAGCATCTTTTACAAGGCTAATAGATTTGTCTCTACCAACAGTAATAGGAATTACAACACCAGGAAATAAAACAGTATTACGAAGTGGCAAAATTGACAGTTCATCTGGAGTTTTTTCAGAATTCATTTGGTCTTCATCTTCAGATGAAAGCAGAGGGATAAACTCGGTGTCTTCGTCAACAATATTACCACTAAACAGTGGTGATAGCCCATTCAAGTCAAAATTATCGGTCATATATTATAGAGTATTTATAGTAAATAGTATTTATTGTGCGTATTTATTTTCAATACTTATGCCAAGCACAATATAGGGACAAATTGGCATTTCCCCTAAATAGCCTTTTAGTAAATGAATTGAAAGATTTCTCACTACACTTTGTTTCGTTCGAAATGACAATTTCTTTTTGTCATTTCGACTGCAAGGAGAAATCTTATGCATCAAAAAGAATTTGCTGACATTATATTTTCAAGCAATAGGATTGCCCAAAATAGCAAAGCGCACAAACTTTTGCAAGTGTTGTGCGCTTTGAAAATAAACTATGGGTTGGTGGTTAAGTTTATTTTTTTCTTAAATCTGTTGAGCTTATTAAATTTCCGTTTTCAAATTTTTGTTCGTAGGTAGGGTTTCCGTTTTCGTCCCACCATAACCAAGTACCAATTTTTTGTCCTTGTTCATT
>CAZJUY010000071.1:0-3563 GCA_964549315.1 uncultured Chitinophaga sp.
AGTTCTGCTTGCATGCTAAAAAATGCTAAGCCGGGCACAAAGTCTGGCTCAAACTCTACCAAAACATCGATATCACTTTCGGGGGAAAAGTCTGCGCGGGTGATAGAACCAAAAAATGCCAGCCGTGTAATGTGATGGCGGCGGCAGAAATCTTTTAATTGGACTTCTGGCAGGTCTAAATGGATGTTTTCCATAATTTGATTATAGCAAATTTACTTTCGTTTTATTAATCAAAATCTTTAACCACAAAGTCCACGAAGAAACACCAAAAAATATTTAAAATTTTGTTTTTCGTCAGGGTATTAAGAAAGACGAAAGAAGGGAATGTCACTTTTATTAGGTGGTGTTTTAAGTGACATTCTGCTATTTGTTAGGAATGACACCAACACAATCCAACAATCGAAATTCTGCCGAACAAGAAGCATTAAAAGCTCTTGGTTCAAATATTCGCAAATGGCGAGAGAATAAAAAATTAACCCAAGAACAGTTTGCACCTTTAGTCGGTTTTACTCGTTCGTATATTACAGAAATTGAAACTGGCAAAAGAAATATTTCCTTTTTAAATTTAACAAAAATAGCTAGGGTTTTAGAAGTCAATATTTCTGAAATTAAAGCACTTTTTGACGAAACGGGCGGCCTTGAATAATTATGGCTGCTAATAAAAAAATATCTGAAACACAGGTTGAATATCAAATAACAATCCCTACACAAGCTGATGTTTTGGCAAAACCTTTTTTAAAATGGGCTGGGGGGAAAAACCAACTAATTCCGATATTAAAAGAATCATTACCTATTGAATTTTCACAAAAAAAAATAAAAAAGTATATAGAACCATTTATTGGAGGTGGAGCATTCTTTTTTTTTATAGCTCAAAATTATCCAGAAATTGAATCTTTCTTTATTTCGGATATTAATCAAGAACTTATTCTCACTTACCAAACAATTAAATTAAGTGTTGAAAGTCTTATTGCTACCCTCGATACATTAGAAAAAAAACACCATACGCTTAATAAAGAAGAACAAAAAGAACATTTTTATGAAATAAGAAGTGATTTTAATAAAAAATTAAATTTTATTAATTTTCATACTTTTGAATCAAGTTGGATTGAAAGAGCTTCACAAATTATTTTCTTGAATAAAACTTGTTTCAATGGATTATTTAGAGTGAACTCAAAAGGGGAATTTAATGTGCCTTTCGGTGACTACAAAAACCCAAAAATCTGCGATCGAGAAAACTTATTAGCCGTTCATAAAGTTTTACAAAAAACAGAAATTTCATTTGGTGACTTCACAATGCACAGCAAATTTATTGATAAAAAAACTTTTATTTACTTTGATCCACCATATAGACCCATTAGCGATTCTGCACACTTTACTTCTTATTCAAAATTCGAATTTGGCGATAAAGATCAAGAAAAATTAGCTGAATATTTTTGTGCTATGTCATTAAAAGAAGCAAAGCTTATGTTAAGCAATTCAGATCCAAAAAATAAAAACCAAACTGATAATTTTTTTGACGAATTGTATAAAGATTTTTCAATTCAAAGAGTTGAAGCTTCTCGAATGATTAACAGTAATGGGGCAAAACGCGGAAAAATTAAAGAATTGATAATTACAAATTACTAATTTTCCTATCAGAGGCGAACATGAAAAACTTACTACACTATCAAACCAAATATAAATTAAATAATGAGGAAGAAATTTTCAATTACTTCATGAATAATCTTTCAGAAACCATAAAACTTTGGGATTATTTTGTAGATTGGCAAAAAGTAAAACGAAATATAAGAGATTTGGAATTAGACCTAAATACTCTGAATTACTTAATTGGAAAAACAAATATTGAGAGCGAATTTCTATATTTAATTAAAAAGAGACCTTCAATTATCCAACTTATTCCGATACTTTTAGCTTGCAGAGAAAAAAACATAAAAATTTTAAATATTCTAGAAAATAATTCGATTTCGGATTCTTCTTTTGATTTTAGACAAAAGGATAGTTATTCAAGTGATGAATTAAAAACGTATTGTGAGTTTGTCAAAAAAACCGGATTATTGAATATTTTTAAAAATAAAATCATTAAATCTATACCTGATTATGTTACTGGAATAGAAGTAGGTTTGGATAGCAACGGGAGAAAAAACCGAACCGGTAAAACTATGGAAGACATAACCGAAGGTTATATTAAAGCTTTTTGCAATACTAATAAAGAATATAGTTATATTTCACAAGCAACTAAAAGAAAAATATTAAACAAATGGAATATTAATGTTATGGAAGTTAATACGAAAAGGAAATTTGACTTTGCGATTTCTAATTCTAAAAAATTATTTTTAATTGAAACTAATTTTTATGGAGGAGAGGGATCAAAATTAAAAGCCACAGCCAGCGAATATACAAATTTACATAAATTACTAACAGAACAAGGATTTAATTTTGTTTGGATAACAGACGGTTTAGGATGGCAAAAAACACGAAACCCCTTACGTGATTCCTACACAACTATTGATTACATTTTCAATCTAAAAATGCTATCAGATGGGATATTCACAGAGGTTGTTAATGACGCCAATTAAAAACTCTAGTAATGATTTTATCCAAGAAAAAACAACCGTTTGGGATTTTCCAGAACGGGGTACATGGGCAACCCACAAATCAGACTACCGAGGAAACTTTGCTCCACAAGTTCCAAGAAATGTAATTTTAAATTATTCCGAAGAAGGTCAAACTATTCTTGATCCGATGGTTGGAAGTGGAACCACTTTAATTGAAGCGAAACTATTAAACAGAAATGCGATTGGCTACGATATTAACCAAAATGCCGTCAATATTACAAATGAACGAATTAATTTTAAAGTAAAAAATTCTTCCACCCAACAGGTAAAACTAGGTAATGCTCAAAAGTTAGATGAAGATGATAATTCAATAGATTTAATTATTACTCACCCGCCCTACTTGAATCTTGTAACCTATTCTGATAGAAAAAACCCAGATGATTTTTCAAGCACATCAAGTATTCCAAAATTCCTAAATGCGCTTGAAATTGCTTTACAGGAAATGTATAGAGTATTAAAACCTAATCATTATTGTGCTATTTTGATGGGTGATACTCGCAGAGGACAACATTATCTTCCTCTTTCGCATTTTGTTTTACAAAGATGCCTTAGAACTGGATTTGTGCTTAAAGAAGATATTATTAAAACCCAACACAATACTAAATATGCCCCACGTTGGTCTGGAAGTGCAAAAAAATATAGGTTTTATTTAATCATGCACGAACATCTTTTCATTTTTAGAAAACCTATTCAAAATGAAAATTTTTCAAGGATTAATTTTAGTACTTGGAAAGGTGTCCAAAAAGCCGAAGCTGACGAATTAGATACCGATTGGAAAGCATTATTTGACTGGGAAAATAAAAAGCAAAAACAACTTAAAAATAATAACTCAAAATAATTAACATCTTTCATCTTTCATCTTTCATCTTTCATCTTTCATCTTTCATCTTTCATCTTTCTTCTTTCTTTCTTCTAAAATCTAACGTCTGCAAAAAATCCTACCCCAAA
>CAZJUY010000072.1:0-3369 GCA_964549315.1 uncultured Chitinophaga sp.
CACCATGATGAGACGTGCAAAGATTGACTATCTGGACAAAGAAGACATGATGGGACACAAAATAGGCTTGGAAAAACACTATGAAAGATACAATGAGGAGGATTTTGAGCGATTTCCGGAATATCAAAAAGCCATTTCATTTCTAACTATATCTGATGAGGAAAAAATACGACTGGAAAATTTCAAGCTAAAAGAAGAACAATCAGAAATTAACAAATTAAAGATGGAATTAATTGACCAGAAAGAAACAATTCAAGAATTTAAAGAATTAATTCATAAAGTCAAATCAGGCGAAATTATATCTAAAAGAGATCATCCTGATCCCACTGTTAAAAAAGAAGATGGCCTAATTTACAGAAACTTGAGAAATAAAATAAGAAAATGAGTAATTTAACAACAAAAACTAACGGATTTGTAACGGATGAAACTAACAGACAGGGTATTACAAAGAAGCAAAAACAATTTCTAGACAAGGCAAAAAACATTAACGTCATATCGAAGCGCCCCTTTTCCTGTGTAGACTTTCCTGAGTACTCTGATACCCATTTTCGTCAAATGATATATCAATTAAAGAAATATGTTGAAATTCATGTGAAAAGCAACCCTTGTTTTTACAGAGTAAAAAGTGTAAAACTAGACAAGAGAGATAGAATTGTAACGGATAATCCTACGGGGGAGAAACTAATCTGGATGTTGTCTCAATTAAAAGAACAACCACCAGCAATTCATGATATCAAAATTCAATTTGATTCCAATCTTTATGAAACCGTCTCCAAAATTCCTGTAATTAAAATAAATCCTATAAACAAAGGAATTATTTTGAATTGTGAGCTAATCTCAGGATTTCATACAAAATTATTGATATATCCTACTAAGATTCAGGTAGACATTGCATGTACTTTCAATCCAATCGTTTATGATAATCAAGGAGCTATATCTCTGATTGTGTTATTAACTACTTTACAAAATTTTCTAACCAGTCTCGGAAAAGGCCACGTGGAAATACCTGATTTTAGGCATTGGATTGTCACTCATTATCACTTTGGTAGGGATGGAAAGGAAGAATGGAATGGAAAATCATTTCATATTTCAATTGCGGATGCATTAGAAGGTCTCACAAAATACTACAGCAAAGACATGCCTAACGGTAAATGCATACCTAGGGTAGAACAGATTCGTACTCCTAAAAGTAATATTTCAGATGAATTGGAAAAAATGTTTTCTTTTAATGTGTCAAATGATTTCACAAACTAAATTACAATCAATTCTACCCGGAAAATTTCCGGGTAAACATTAAATAATTTTTAATTTACATCCGGTAATTTACCGGATTAATTTAAGATGTAAACATTTGATCTCAATAAAACGATCAACAAAAAATCATAATATCTACTTCTAACTTTACTTTATGTACAGTTGAAAGAAAAATCAAGCCCAGTTATAATATCTAAAAGAACTAGTCTGAGAATTGCCGATCATGAAGAAATTGTTGAAAGACTTTACAATGCAATTTGGATCTGTAAGATTGGAAATCTCAGTGAAGCAGAAGCATTAGACTATGTCAATTCCGGTGAACTGGGACATTATGAGCAAACTGAACAAGAAATCAAAAACAATGTGAAAGTTCCAATAAAAATTACAAGAACCACCTACTACAAGTACAAATCAATTCTTGAATCACCTGAATACCAGACAAAACAAACTTTCAAATTATTTAGAGATGAATATGTGTCTGAAATCATTCAAAGATTCAAGCTATTCAAAACACTTGAAGCAGAATCTCTGAGATCCTTAAAACAAGAAACAGATCCTTACAAAAAACAATTGATAATTAATGGAATCTTCAAGAATTCTCCATTTACTACAAGTCTTATGGATGAGGCTTATCACATGTTAAAATACAAAAAAATGCCTTTTTTCAATAATAATCTAACTCAAGATATGCAAGAAGATCAAAACACTGTTTTCACTTGAAAATGATTTTTATACAAAAATTCTAAACTGTGCCTACACGGTAATTTATCAGCTAAAATTTGAAATATAATCAAAATTGTTCGTATTTTTGGTGTTTAGATCAATCATTGTTCTCAACAAATAGTCAAGCCTCAGATAGCCAATATTCTTTTAAATTTGATGTGATTTTCCTAATTAATGATCTTATTATTTCTTGATACTAATTTGGAAAATAAAGAATGAATGTGAATTATTATGTCCAAACCCAAAAAATATTACTGCAAATTTTGTGGAAGTGATGATTTGCAAAACATACAATCAACTGCAACAAAATCAACAATTAAGGAATTAAAACCTGAAATAAAATACAAAAAAGTTACTGCTTCTGTAGGTTCTATAAATTGGAAAAATGAACTTGGATTTTCATACATTACAAAATTCTGTAAACTTTGTAGAAATTTTGATGTACTTTCACACTCTAGACAAACACAACCTATGTCTGCATATTCTTCTGAAACTGATAGAATAATTGTAATTCCATATATGTTAGAAAATCATTTTAAAACCATTGATTATCAATATGATGAAATAATTATTCTTTTGAAAAAAATTAAATCCAAATTGGAATATGTATATAATAGATGGTCTATATCAGGTCGAAATCCTTGTACATGTGATCAAGTAGGAAAACAATTAACTGTTAAATTAAAACATGGTATAGAAATTAACTGTAGAATTATTGTAGATTCAAATAATGATAAATCTGTTCTAAGAATATCTTATGGAGGTGGAAAAATCACATGTCCACAAAGTTAGATTCTATCTCACTTAACAAAAAGAGTATAAACATCTATGAAAAATTAGATCAAAAATTATTAGCCTCAGATTTAATTTTGATGTTGCTAAAAATATCTCCAATTAGAGGAAATACTAAATTACAAAAACAGGTTTTCCTTACATGGAAAAAAATATTTTCTGATGTGACCGTTGATTTAGGTTATATTCCTTGGAAATTTGGTGCTTTTAGTCGCCCTGTTGAAGATTCTATGAAATTACTTGTAAAAAGAAAATTTGTAAAAATAAAACCTGGAAAAGGCGAATCATTAACATATTTCTTAACTACTTCTGGTAATCATTTCATATCTAAAAAATTACATAAACTTGAAATTGATTTACGTTCATTACCTCAAAAAAAATTAGACTGGGATGATTGGGATACAAAAGGTACGTTAATTCATGTTTACAGAAATTACCCTGAATACACAGCAAAAACAAAGGTGCCTTCACTTAAATGGTAATTTCTATCAGTCCTGGTGATAGAGATTCATTTAATGATTTATCAAAATTAAAAATTTATCATAACAAAGGAATTATTTCTACACCTAATCGTACTGTAATGAAATATGATTTGAATGC
>CAZJUY010000073.1:0-3069 GCA_964549315.1 uncultured Chitinophaga sp.
CTTCCGAATCTATAAAAGTTTTCAAAAAGATTATATTGCTTTTTATTTTCCCAGTTTTGTTTTCGTGCTGTTTCGCTTAAAAGTCCAGCTAACGCAAAAATCAAGACAAATACCCAAATATTTGTCCAGCGGATTTGTTTAGGTTTTATCGCCTCTTTTTCAGGAATTCGCTTATCGCTAAAATTAGTAGCTATACCACCACAAATAATTAAAACTGGAATTATCCACGGAGTTTTAAATAATAAAAATGTAGCAACTAGCGTAACTATCATTATAATCTGAGTAATTGTATTCTTAATACTTACCACGTAGGTTTTAACAGAAGCATATACTAAAAAGCCGATAGCCATTGGCTGTATAAAGTGAAAAATACCTACTTGAATACTATTCTTTTCTACACTACTAACTAAAAACGATAATCCCCCCATTAGAATACAGGCAGGTAATATCCAAATCAGTAATGTTAGCACAGCTAATTTTACTCCCCCTCTTTTATATCCGATTAATGTAAGTGTTTGTGTAGATGATGCTCCTGGCAAGAGTTGACAAAAAGAGATATACTCCATTAATTCTTCTCTCGTTATATCCCTTCTTCTATCAACAAAAGTCTTTAATACCATTCCTATGTGCCCCTGAGGTCCACCAAACGCTGTAATACTATGTATAAAAACAGCTTTTAAAAAAGGAATATGACGAAGCAGTTTTTTCAAATACTCCAGATCGTGTGTTTATTATAAAATTTCTACTCGTAAGAATAAGCCGCTATATTATTTATAATCTGAGTCCCAAACTCCTTAATTGCAAATTCTTTTGCCTTTTTATATGTTGTAAATCCTTTTAATATCCCAATATCTGAAATTTTATTCCACTCACTGTTTTTATAATTATATTTTTGAAGTGAATACCTTATACTATCCACATTATAATTACCAAAGAATTCAACTCTTATTTTCTTAGATTCAAATGTTACTTCCTCACCTGCCTCTTTGATGTTTTTAAAATAATGCATATCTGATGAAACATCAGATATATAATTTATTGAGATCACCTCTAATTTATTATCCTTGTAAAAAGCTACTTTTCCAAAAATATTTGAAGATATATACCGTTCCAGGCTATCATTAAAATTTACAAATTCAATATAATAACTGGTAGGTTTATCAGAACTTGTAGTATCTGTACAACCATTAAATAATATAATACCTGCGATAGTAATAATAATTTTCTTTACTTTCTTATAGTCCATATTCTGCACTTAACTTTAACATTTCATCAATTGGTTTTTTTGCTTCAATTCTCAACACTTCATCCATAATAATTTCAGGTAGTTCATACTTTAAGCATAAATATAGCTTTTCTAGTGTATTTAACTTCATATGAGGACAGTTATTACATGCGCAGCTATTATCAGGTGGCGCCGGAATAAATGTTTTCTCCGGGCTGTATTTCTGCATCTGGTGTAAAATTCCAGTCTCTGTTGCAACAATAAACTCTTTCGCCTTACTTGTTTTTGTGTAATTCAATAATCCGGTTGTACTTCCAATAAAATCTGCTTTTTCTAAAATAATATCCTCACATTCAGGGTGAGCTATCAATTTGGCCAGAGGGTGTCGTATTTTTAATTTGGTTATCTTTTCTAAACTAAATATTTCGTGCACCATACAAGCCCCATTCCATAACAACATATTCCTACCCGTAACTTTATTTAAAAAAGCTCCCAGATTTTTATCTGGTGCAAAAATGATTGGTTGTTCAGCGGGTAAACTTTCTACAATTTTCTGTGCATTAGATGATGTGCATATAATATCACTTAACGCCTTAATACCAGCGCTGCAATTTATATAAGTAATAACTTTATGATCCGGATGTTTTTCTTTGAATGCTCTGAATAATTCGGGAGGGGCTGAATCGCTTAAAGAACACCCGGCATTTAAATCTGGTAGCAAGACCTTTTTTAATGGATTCAATATTTTCGCTGTTTCGGCCATAAAATGAACTCCGGCAAAAACAATCATATCTGCAGATGTTTTTTCTGCCACCTGTGCTAACCCTAAACTATCTCCTATATAATCTGCTACATCCTGGATATCCGGTTCTTGATAGTAATGTGCCAGAATAACTGCATTTTTTTCTCTTTTTAAAGACTCAATTTCTGAAAATAAATCCAATGCAGGGTTAATATCTATATTTAAAAATCCAGTTCTATTAATTTGACTTATTGCGTTGTTAATATCTGACATAATATGTATTAATACTTCTTATTTATATAATGATCTATTACTACTAGCACTGTTAATTTGTGTAAAAAAAATTACTTAAATAAATACAAAATTAAATTGTTTGGTTTATTAACATGTGTCCCACATATAATTAACATCGAAATAAGTAAATACCCTTGATTATAATCTATATTCTGATAGCTTTTTTTAAATAACAGAGTACTTTTTAACAACTGTTAATAATAGTATATGTGGAAAGAAATCCAGAATATTACAAAATTAAACCTGTTGATAATTAAGGAATAACTTAATGAATTATAACAATCATAAACACTTTTACTCTGGCGTATAAAATATTTACCCATTTTATTCATACTGTTTGATAAAAGAAAACCGTGTTAATAACAGGAACTACCCTATATTAACAATAGGGTGTTTAAAACACAAAAGATTAATAAAATTTACCATTACATGATTTCTTTAGAATGGCTTAAATATTTACTTTATCCCGCAATGGTGCAGTGTTTTAGGTAATTTGTAACCTAAAGTTACCTATTCATATGTATTTTTACCCTATTTTTGCCCTCCATTTTAATTTTATAAAAATATGCAAATTATTCAGGGTATTCGTGATAAGGGAGCTGCTATCGTAATTGTTGTAATTGCGTTAAGTTTAATCGGGTTTATATTAATGGATGCCAAACAGGGAAACAACAGAATGTTTGGATCAAATTCGAGCAGCCTGGGAAAAGTTAATGGTGAAGAAATTAACCAGGCAGAGTTTTCTAAAAAAGTAAAATTCCTTGAGTCACAAGAGGAACAGCAGTATGGTAAAAAAGTAAGCGCCACA
>CAZJUY010000074.1:0-2922 GCA_964549315.1 uncultured Chitinophaga sp.
CTAAACATTTTAGTAAGTGTTCTATGTCTCGTGTGTGAAATTCGGTAGTGCCATCACCGAATGACTCTATCTCTGATTGTAATTTATCTCTTAAAAATTGTTCTGCCGTTAATTTCATTGTTATTTGCGTTTTATTATGAATTTTGATTTGATTAACTTTTCAGAATCACTCATGTAGCAATTTGTATCCCATGTTATTTCAAATAATTCATCCCATAGCGACTCCTGACTTTCCTCGATAGGTTGTTTGCAGTAAACTCTTGCAATATCCTTATTATCATTTCTAGCACAGTCTTTAGCTCTCTGACATAAATCACCTTGTTTAGCGTCACAAATACTGCAATGATATTTAATTTCAACTAAATGTGAAATATCCATTGTGTCATTGTAATTAAAGTGTTCTAAATTGATAGTCTTACCTACTTGTCTGTAAAACTTATCACTTTCCTCTTTATTAGCAAAATCAAGTAATTCGCATGACTGTAACCATTCTTCAAAATGTACAGATAATTGAACTTGTCCACCTGCACTAATCCACTTATCAGGTTTTATATTTTCATTAACTTCAATTTTTAAAACATTATTAAAGCTTTTTAAGTGTATGTGTTTGTATTTCATTTCGTTATGTTTTTTTAAATTAACCTGAATGCATCTTTTATTGCATTGTTTAGTTTTGATTTATCAGTGTAGTATATTATTCTAATATTATGTTTATTATAGAACCAATCTACTATTTGTTGGTATAAAGGAGCTAAAGCAATTAAATCCCTAACGTCAACAAATTGAGATTCTCTAGCTGATAAACAAAAAACTTCCATACATCCCATACCTCTTAATCTGTAATAAGCCATGCAAGGCTCATTAAATCTTTTTTCTTTAGCAATAACCGCTAGTTCGTATGGTATGAATTAATTATCCATCTTCTTTTACTTTAAGTTGTTTTTTAAAATTTGGGTTAAATATTATATTCTATTAACAAATCTTTCATGCTGACAAATCAAGTATTCATATCTTGTTTTTGGTTTTGGACAAATTTCTTTTGGGACAGGAATTGAAATATCATCTTTTTCAAAAACTTCATATCCTAAATCACACATTCCGTTATAAAACATTGATGAATTACCAAATCTATGTTTTACACCTCCATCTTTATACCCTGTACAAGAAATTAAATATTGAAGCATAACACAACCTTTACAGCTATTATATTTTTGTTTTGGCAATTTTGGTATGTATGGTTTTTTACCTTTTCTTATTCTGCCATTATTCATTAATGTAGTGAAGTCGTGTTCTCCTCTTTCCATACTCTTTTATTTACTTGTTTATTTTTGTTATTTATTTTTAAGTTTTACATGTGCTACTATTTTTCTTCTTAATTTATCAAAAAGCTTATCTATTTCTTTGTCAGATAAAAAGTCGTTAAACATTAAGTATAGTATTGAATCGAGACATTTTTCAAACAACTTAACCTTTTCTTTATCAAATTTAAAACCTTGCTTTCTTAACTGAGTTGATATTTTTGGTAATAATGCTCCAAATCCTAATTTTAATTGTTTAGTTTCATTTTCCATAATTTTTTACCCTTTGTTTATAATTTTAATTTCTAAATTATCAATAACCAGTTGTCGGTTTTCCTGACTTTTAAGTTTATGTATCCACTCAGGAGTAATCAGATTAGTGAAGGCTGTTTCAAGCATATCACACATCCATTGTGCTTCTTTTTTAGTTTCACGCTCACCAACATGAAAATGCTGATTACCTATAGTGAATCCTGCTTCATATACCTTACCTAATTTAGTGGTATGAATGACTACTGTGTTTTTATCAGTAGGCATATATTTACACTGTGGCGCTCTTATTGTTTTTTTGTTTTTCATTCGATTATTTATTTAATATTTTAGCCAAACAAAATCAATGTTTTCTTTAGTCAAATCTAATTTACTTATATCGTTTAGAACGAATTTAATATCAGGACTAAAAAATTCCTCATTAGGAGCTAATACCTTTACCTCACACTCTCTTAATTCAGGTTTAAGTGATGATAGCTTATGTATTAAATCATTTACTGTCATGTTTATATAAATTTAAAGTTTATTTTTTATGAACTCCTTAACATTATTGTAAGCAACTTTCATAGCTGCACTTGTCATACTAGATGTTGGCATATCACTATCGCTAAACACTTTTGATTGGTCTCCTGATAATTGAATCCATTCATCTAACTTTTTTAGTAAATCACTTTCTTTGTTGTCTTTTTGGTAAATCACTTTCTTTGTTGTCTTTTTGCAGGTGTGGAAGAAAGAAATTAAATATTTTATCTCTATCATATCCGAAATTGTCCTCTAAATCAAAACAACATTCTGCATCCATATCTGTAAACTCATCCATCAACTCCTCAAATCCTTTAATTGGTTGTGTATTATCTTGTTCTGATTGCCATTTAGCACCTCTAACAAAACCATATCTTATTTTACTCAAATCCTCTTCAAAATCTGTAAAGTCAGGAAACGCTTTTTTAGCAGCTTAGTTTAGTTTATCGTCGTTTATCATTTTGTATGTTTTTTAGTTAAAAAATTATTAAGTAACTTTTTGAAGTTCAGTCTAAATTTGAAATAGCTTTGTTGTTTACATTTAAGACACATATAATTTGAATCATAATCGTCATGCGAATATCTCATTTTTGATTTACAGCACAAGCTAATTCTGTCACATATATCTGATTTAAAAAAATGGTATTTTATTGATAATCTAGTGAACATGTTTTAGTTTTTAATCAATTACTTACTCTCTTCAATAATTTTAGAGTTTTTCAAATAACGCATAGTGAGCTTTCGTTTATTCAATTCTAATAAACCAATAACTTAATGGGTACTCATATTGTCATATTCCATTCTCTCATTAATAGAACCATCTTCATATACA
>CAZJUY010000075.1:0-2919 GCA_964549315.1 uncultured Chitinophaga sp.
TTAATCCAAACTCCATGACCACTATAAGCCATATTTTCATAAAAAACGCAGACTTCTTCTCCAATTTCAGGTAATTTATCTTTAACATCGAAATAAGTCGGCTCATCTTTAAATTTTTTATTAATCAAATATTTTATGTATAAAAATGGTAACATAACTGCCATTATGAAAAGAAAACATAAGACATCTTCTGTATCTTTTATATCCCCATACACAAGTATTTTAATCACTCTTGACACAAAACGCAAGAATATTATAGCCATCAAAAATAATATTATGTATAGTAACTGTAGTTGTATTTGGTCGCTAGTTATCATTTTATAATTTATTTTAAAAATTTACTCCAAAGTGGTTTAGGAGTTATTATACAATATAAAAATATTAAAGACTTAAACATACTACCTTCCTTATTTTGACTTTTCTCATAGTAATAAGAAAGTAGTTTTCCAAAAACATAGCAAATTACAATGTGAATTAAAAAGTATATAAGTAACCAAAATACTATCATTTTTTATATAAGAATTTTAATAATATCATCTAACCAAACACCATCTTCTTTTACAGGTCTTGAGCGCTCAATAGCTATATTTTTTCCTGAATCGCCATCTTTAAAAAAGTCAGTCCAATAATGCCTACCTTGTTTAACCGTGTATTTATTTTTTCCTCTACCAAAATCATAGTCTTTTTCGTCGTATCTCTCACCATCTCCTTCGTTTTTAATTATATATTCACGGCACAATTCAATCTCTGTTTGTTTAAGTTTTTCAATCTGCTCACGAATGCTATATATTTTTTGTCTTAATTCTATTTTTTTCATAATCTATGTTTTTGCACTAATTAAGTTACTTATGATAACACCAGTACACTATACTAAATTCTACTCCGTGTTTCTCGCAAAGTTTTTGAATATCATCATTATTACCACCTTCGTAATTTTCTTCCATACATGGGTCTATTGGAATTATTTCTCCAAAACCATTATGACCTGCCTTTAATTTAAATTCATTTAATCGAAAAACTCCATCTATTAGATTATTGTCAAAGTATTCCTGTAAATCAACTTTAAATGCCTCTACTTTTAAATCATAAAGCCTTTTTTGTTCATTTTCGTAAACAGTTGTAATTTCTTTTGCTTTTTGATATTCTTCTAATGTTGGTATCATGAGTATTAAATTTAACATTAATCAGAAAACTTTGTAAATAAAAACGCACAAAATAAAAGTCCTAAATGCCACCTCCAAGCATCTATATTCATAAAACTTCCAGTAAAATAGTAATCAATCCAAATTGATTTAAAGTTCATCCAAAAACCAAATTTTGTTTCAACACCTATTATTCCTACAAACAAAACATTGATTATAGTTAATACTATCGGTATGGATAGTGTTAATGAGTACAACTTAAATGTCCACTCTATATCATCTTTTATTTTATTAATTATACTCATATCAATCCCCAAATCCTTCATCTAATGTTATATTAAGAGCATTACATATCTTTTTTGCAGTTGACATTAGCAAGTCTTTCTGCTTACCAGTGACTATATTGGAAATCTGATAAACCTCTAAACCTGCCATTTCAGCTAATTCGGTTTGTGTAATCTTTCTTTCACGTAAAATAACACGAAGATTGGTTCTACTACGTTTCTTTTTTATTTTACGAATCTTGTATTTTGGCTTATTGAACTCTAGCATCGTTAAAAGGTAGTTGGTTATCCATTCTTAATTGGTAATCTGATTCATTAACTCTTTCATTATTAAAGTAGACATCCTTATTATTTTGTTTCACATATTTTTCAATTTCGATAGCCTTTAACTCGGTAAAGTGTTTATTATATTTTTCCACATAATTACATTTAGGAATAAAGGTTACGGTTATTCTTTCTTTATAATCTATGCTATTAATTAAGTCTGCATTTTTACCATTTGCGGTAAAGGCTATTTTAATTTTTTCTTTTTTAAATGTACGCTGAATAACGAACTCGATAATTTTCCATTTACCAAATTCGCTTTCTCCACTTTTAATTAGAGATTTGCTTACTAAACGTCCATTTAACTTTAACATAGGATTTAATTTATTTACAATAATAAATATAATTAGTTAAATACTTACACCATTGTTTTTAAATGTTTTCAACATTATTGTTATTTTTATTAAAATAAATATCAGATAATTCGGTTTTTGGGTCGAATGGAGTATTTAACACTAAACACTTTTCATTAATAATTTGATAACTACAAATAGAATGCAGGATATAAGTTTCGCAAATATCATTTAATTCTTTTCTGATAAATTCTTCATTATCAGTGTCAAAAATCTTTTTTAATTTCTTAGAAAAGGCAGTGAAATATACTATAGTTACAGTGTTTTCCATGTTTATTTAATGTTTTCAATTGTTTTCTTAATTAGCATTTCTATGAATAGTCTGTTGTTTGGAATGAAATTTACTTTCGATAATAATATTTTTCCTAAAGACAATGATATATAATTTTCAGCTTTATTCCAAAACAAATAAATATCAGGAATAGAAACGTAGTTATATATGGAAACGTCTCCTGATTGATAATTAAATTCAAATCCAAGCTCTTTAAACTCAAAGTCTAAATCTACATCACCTCGTTTCTTTTTAACCTTTTGTTTTTTCTCTTTTTCAACCTCAATCTCATAAACTGGCTCTTTTTCTTTTGCAGGAAAAATATCATTCATTAATTTGAATGGATTGATTATTTTAAGTTTTTTCATTTTTTTAGTTTTTTTTTAATTATCAAAATATCTTTCATTCAAGACCTCCCAACCAATAGATAAAATATGAGCCATAGAAAATTCTCTGACTTCATACTTATACACTGGTTTTCCATCTATTAATTCATATTGATAAAAAACACCATTTCTTATATATTTAAGGAAATAGCTATTAAT
>CAZJUY010000076.1:0-2296 GCA_964549315.1 uncultured Chitinophaga sp.
AAACAATATTTCATATTACGCAGCATATAATGAAGAGACAATATTAAATGTGTTATTATGGAAAAAATTAATATTTGACGGGCTACCTTACATTTATGCTAATGGAAATGCTGAACTGATAGATAAAATTTATTCAAATTACAATCTTGATGAGGAAACATTATGGGTTAAAATTCCTGAAAAAAAAGATGATTTATTATTCATCCACGGAGAAAAGAACATTTTGGAAATGGGTAAAATAATATCAAAAATTAAAAATCATCATAAAGAAAAAATTAAAGTTTTATTCTTGGCACCTCATCTATCAACCGGGGGGATGCCATCATTCTTATTGAAACGTATTGAATCGTTATTAGAATATTATAAAGATAAGACGGAATTGTTTGTTGTTGAATATTCTAATCATAGTGACCATTATGTGGTTCAAAAAAACAAAATTAAACAACTAATACCTCCAACCCATTTTTGGACATTAGGTCAAGATAAGAATGAATTAAAAAAAATCATTGAGGAAAATTATTTTGACATAATTCACTTGGATGAAATGATTGAGGCGTTTGACGCTCATAATAAGTTATCAAATGATTTGATGAATTTTATCTATAAAAATGACCGAACTTGGAGAGTGGTTGAAACTTGTCACAATGTAGTGTTCCAACCTGATACAGAAAAAATATTTCACCCCGAAGCATACGCTTATTGTTCTCCGTTTCATAAAGAACGTACATTTATCAATATGCCATCATATGGTGAAGTAATTGAGTTTCCGTTTAACCCTACAATTGTACTTAACAAAGAAGGTAATAAAGAAAAATTAGGTTTAGACCCAAATAAGATTCACATTATTAATGTTGGATTATGGACTTCAGGTAAAAATCAAGGAGAAGGTGTTGAGATAGCTAAATTAGTTGAGGGTATTTACCCTGAATTAGAATTTCATTTTATTGGGAATCAAGCACCTAACTTTCAAGATTATTGGGAGCCGATAATGAAAGACTTACCAACCAATGTTAAAGTGTGGGGTGAGAAAGATAATGTTAATGAATTTATGGCCGCGGCTGATGTATTGATGTTTAATTCAACTTGGGAGAGTAACCCATTAGTATTAAGAGAAAGTATTTCTTATGGATTAAAAATATTAGCAAGAAACTTACCTCAATATATGGATATGTTCACCCCCTTTATAAAACAATTGTCCGGCGAAATTTTTGATTTGAAAAATCAACTTTTAGATTTAATTAAAGATGATATCCATTACGAATCACCTACATATAGAACAAAAGAATTCGCCGATAAAAATTATAATTTATACCAACGAATATTAAATCAACCAATTAAGAAACAAACAATGATTGACCAAGAAGTACAAATATTTCAACATTTTGTTAAAGAACCATTTTTAGAAATAAAAGGAAGTGGAGATAAAGATTACAATGTTAAATTCTTTGATGAGGATGGTAAATGCCATTATGAAAATACAATTAAACCAAATCATTGGGTTAAATTAAATAGGTCTTATTACACCAAATGGAGAGCCGTAGTTACTCGTGATAATGAAGTCATCTACGATAATACTATGGATTTAACCAACAAAAGAGTTTATATATCGTTCGATAGTAAATCTTTAGGGGATTCAATTGCTTGGATACCGTACGTATTGGAATTTAAAAAGAAACACGATTGTAAAGTGATTCTATCAACTTTTTGGAATCATTTATTTGAAAACGAATACCCTGAAATAGAATTTGTTGTTCCGGGCACAACTGTACATAATCTGTATGCAATGTATACAATCGGATGGTTTTATAATTCAGATAAAGAACCGGTGTTACCAAACACAATTCCATTACAAAAAACTATCACTAATATTTTAGGATTAGATTTCAATGAAATAAAACCTAACATATATAACCCTGTCCACCCAAGACCTTACCAAAAGAAATATGTGACCATTGCTACCAACTCAACAGCCGGATGTAAATTTTGGACAAGAGAAGGTTGGCAATCATTAATCAATTATTTACATAATTTAGGTTATAAAGTAATCAATGTATCAAAAGAGGACAATCCTTTTGAAAATGCTAACAAAATCAAAAACACATCAATTCAACACACAATGAATGTGATTAGTCATAGTGAGTTTTTTATTGGTCTTTCAAGTGGTTTATCTTGGTTAGCATGGGCTTTAGGTAAGCACGTTGTTATGATTTCTAACTTTACAAATGAGGAACACGAGTTTATCTTTAATTGTACTAGAATTGTAAATCATTCAGTTTGTAACGGATGTTGGAATAAA
>CAZJUY010000077.1:0-2294 GCA_964549315.1 uncultured Chitinophaga sp.
TTTTTGGTATCACATTAGCAAAATTAAGTTTTCTGTTTTTTGTTAATTTTCTATATGTATTATAAAACCAAATTTTACCGTCTTGAATTACATTTTTTAATTCTTCATAATTTAGTTTTGTAGTTTGATAATAAGCGTTGTTAGGTGTTGTAATTAGTATGTGTTTAGACAAAATTTTTGACTCGTTTACTAAATGAAATGCCATCGATTTATCCACTTCTAAGACATTACTTAATACAATACAATCAAAAACATCTGAGTCATTTCTAAATGGTAAATTATACATTGAAGCACAAATGAGATTAATACTGGGAAAATTCTTTTTACAATCTCTTAAATCTTCTAATGAACTATCCAAATTTACACAGAAATTACTTTCATCTAATTCTGATGATATTATACCTATTCCACCACCTATGTCAAGTATGCGTTTACTTTTAAATTGCTTTAAAATCGAGATTAGATAGAAACGTACATCAAAGTCATCCCCCCACCATCTTTTAGAATTTATTGAAATAATTTTTCTTTTTATTCTATCTCTTTCCGAAGATTGCATGTACTTCTTTAGAAATATCTGATTTTATGTGTTAGTATATCTAACTTGTTTCTTCGTTGTATTTTCTATAATGTAACCAATAATAATAATTTAAGAAATGATTAACTCAATTAATCATTTACCCTATTTATCAATCTTTTACCGTTTATGTTATCTTATAAATTCATTCTAAATCTTTATTGTAACATTATATTCTTATCAATTTCAATGTAAATAATAGAAAAAAATTTAATGTGTAAATAATTATATTTTAAAAACTAAAGAATTTTTAATTTAGCTTTTTTCCTTGCCTTCATAATCAATGTTGTTTTTAATGGACTAAATCTATTCAAAATTTTTGAATTTACCTTGATTATTTGAATTTTTTTCCCAAATATTGGAATCATAATTGGTCCACTTCTAGCAAATGAATGATCTACCACATCAAATCCACATCTATCCAATAATCTTACCAATGTAGGAAAATCCCAATTGTATATGTGTTCTATTTGAGTTCCAGTTCCTAGAGTCTCTTCTGAAATTTCTTTGATGACTTGCCTTTGTTTATTTTTTTTCCTATAACTAAGACCATAAATAATATTTTTCAAAGAAATGGCATTAGGTGTTGAAACAAATAGATGACCATCATTTTTTAAAATTCTGTGAAATTCTCTAAAAAACATGGCTGGATTTTCTACATGTTCGATTGTTTCTAAAAATATAACCCCATCAAAACTTTCTTCTTGAAATGGATTTTTTAGAATATCTCTAACTTCAAATTTAATTTTTTTTGAGTCACAAAAAACTTTTGCTACCTCAATTGATTCTTCTAAAACATCAATTGCATGTACTTCAAATCCTCTATCTGCCAACATTTTTGATAATACCCCTCCAGCACATCCAACATCCAGTATTTTATTACCTTCAATCATTTTGAGTGTTTCTTGTACCCTTTCGTCAGAATTAGTTATTGCTTGTATTGTGTCTTGTTCAAAAATTTTCTTTAATTCTTCATGGGAATAATGTTTTCCATCATAATAATATGAAGATTTCATTTTAGATATCATTTTTACTTACTCTATAAAAAATAATACATAATAGTCAGAAATATTGCTTAATGATATAAAACATCAAATATCTTTCTTTTTATAACAATCAGTAAGTAAAATACTCAATTGAGCAACATTCGTGTAACCTATTCTGGACTTTTAGGGTTTCTTATCGGGATGGTTAGTGTTATCACTGGTATTGTGTTTACACTAATTGTCACTAGAAGATTAAGTCCAGAAGAATTTGGTATATGGGCACTTATTGGTAGCATAATTAGCTATTTTTTGATTGTAGAGCCAATTCTATCTTACTGGACCACACGCCAAATCGCAAGAGGCGAATCTGTTGCATCAACATCATTATTCTATAGTGCTCTGTTTTCTCTTGGACAAGTTTCAATTTATCTATCACTTGCTTTCTACCTTCCATCCATAAATATTGATTATTCTTATTCGTTGATCTTGGCATCTATTTTATTACCAGTAACTTTTGTAAGCCAAACATTAGTTGGTATAAATCAAGGTCATAAACCACATGCTACAAGTTATGGATTTTTAGCTTTTGAGCTACTAAAAATTCCCACAGGAATATTGTTTGTTGTTTTATTTGATTTAGGAGTTAATGGAGCTATTCTTGCTACCTTTGTAGCATATGTTGGACGATTGACAATTCAGATATATTTTGCCAAACCCCTATTAAAAAAACAACT
>CAZJUY010000078.1:0-2277 GCA_964549315.1 uncultured Chitinophaga sp.
ATGTTTAAACGAGAATTTGACAAAAAAGTTCCCTGATGAATCAGGACAAGCCCGCTTCTTTTCAGACGGGGAACCATGATTCGGTTTCTTCAACATTATCTTACGGGTGACTTTGATGTTCCTCAGCAGACTCTTTAACAGGCACTGTCACGGTCACATCTGGATAATTCTCAAAATTAAGCGTAATCGTAATTTCATCACCGACTTGTAAATCCTGTTTCAAACCAATCAGCATAATGTGATAGCCACCAGATTCTAAAACCACTTCACCATCTGCTGGTATCTCAATCCGCTCTTGTGGAGTCATTGTCATCACATCATTTTGAACTGCACTCAAATGCAACTCCGCCGCTTCTGCCACATCAGTAGATACACCTATCAAATCATCATTCACATCGGTATGATTATGCAAAATCATATACACAGCCGTTGTTTCACCTTGATTTGCATTTCGTACCCAAGCCTCATGTGACTCGACACCTTCACCAGTTGCACAAGCACTTAAAAAAACAACAACTAAAAATATCAAAATCTTCACTTTCCATCTTCTTCTTTCCATTTCTTCTTCCTCTTTATTCTTTAATTTTCAAACAATTCTTACCGAAGTCTCCCACCCTGTTTTCTCAACTAAATCTTAACATTTCAATCTTCACTTGTATATGCATTAAATAAAAATGAAAGTAATATCTTTCTTCATTCCTTGTAATCCTAAATCCATTTTCACATATCATAAATTGAGATAATAGATATATAATATGTAAAAATTGGAGAATACATATGATTGAGGACCTAACTAACTCAGATCCTATTCTAAGAATTATAAGGCAAAGGTTATATAGTCCTAAAAATGTTTATATTTTTGCTTTAATCCTGAATCTTTTTTTACATGGCATTGCTTTATATAATTCGTTCTTAATAGAATCAGAAAATATTGTTCCGATATGGGAGTCTGGTCAAATTATACAAAGCATAGCAGTAGGATTAATTGCATCTCCTTTAGTTTGGGTATTCAGCCTTTGGATACCTATATTGATTTCAGATATGGTAGTGAGTTTAGTATCGAAAGGGCTTATCGCCCCAATGGTTATTTTACAAACTTACAAGAACCAAAAAAGAAAAAGTACATTACTGGAGTTAATCAAAGTTAGAGTAAATCAAAGACAATGGTCAGTAATATCCTTTTTTACAGCAGTAATTGGTACACTAATCTTTTTTAAGTTTATCGTTTACGGTCAAGTTATTGCTTATGAAAATAGAATTTCAGTTTTTTACTATACACCAACTTTACAATTAATATACTCTGTTTATTTTTTCCCTCATATTTACTTAATTGCCTTAACGATTTTTCGAACACTTGCGGCAATCCAGGCAATTGCAAAGTTTTTTTCACAATCAGACGCAATTGCCAAAATTGCCTTATTTCATCCAGACCACTGTGGCGGGTTTGGAAATGTTGGTAAATTCAGCCAAAGTTTAGGACTCTTTGTGGTTATGATAGGCTTTGTAACTACAACAACTACACTACATCCAGTAATTATGGGTGGTCAAGCAAATATAGCAGCGATAGTAACTGTTTCATTATTTTATATCATTCTAGTTCCAATACTTGTGCTTGTACCTATTTGGACAGTACATATAGCCATGAAAACATATCGTGATAATCTTATACAAAAAATTTCAGAAAAAGCAGATTTTATAATAAAAGATATTGTTAACAAAAAAAACAGGGATTCAAAACGGGCAGAAAGTTTGCTAAACCAATGGAATGAAGTTGAAAAAAGATATAACTTTCTATTACACAATATCCCAGTTTGGCCGTTGAGTTGGTTATCAGTCCGTAGATTTTCAATTACAGCAACAATCCCGATTTTAATTAATTTATTGACTATTGGTTTATCTTTTTTGGGCACATAAGATACAACAAAAGATTGTACAGAAAATAATATCAAACAATCCTTACAGAACTTCCCCGCTCAGTTTTCTCCACCTCAATTCGATTTGGAAAGGCATCTTTCAACTCATCAATATGAGTAATGACAAAAATCTTGGCAAAATCATTCTTGACCGCGTTAATCGCTTCAATCAATCTCTGTCGTCCTTGTATATCTTGCGAACCAAAGCCTTCGTCAATGACCAAAGTTTGCAAACGCGCACCTTTCCTTTGTGCCAAAATTTCAGACAGTGCTAGCCGAATCGCAAAGTTAACTCGAAATGCTTCCCCCCCTGAATACATCTCATAATTTCGTGAGCCAGAAGAATCACTGATTTGAATATCCA
>CAZJUY010000079.1:0-2046 GCA_964549315.1 uncultured Chitinophaga sp.
ACTCTTTGCAGGTAATGAGTATGCTTGAGGCAATGATTGACTGGTCAAATGGCGGCAAAAAGTCAGTTGACAATTCTACAAACGCATTATACTTTTTAGTTGATGATATGAAAAGACAAGTCGAACTGTTGGATAAAAAACTAGATAGACTCTACTGAATTGTTTTCAAGTTTTATGAATAAAAATCATAAGTCATTAGTGTTTAGAATACTTGTAACACAATTTTTGTGACACTGTCTCTGGATAATCCTTAAGTTATTCCAAAGTTTTTTATCATATTTTGAGTAGCAGAATTTCTCAAACTGCTTGAGTGTGGCTATGTAGTTTGTCCTTGTAGAGTATTCTAGATTTTGTATTCCTTCTAAAAATGACTGTTTTGTTTTCTTTTTTAGAAGAAAAGACATGTGTTTTCTTGCAAAAATTATTAATTATTTTATATGTTAAGTAATTCTAATTTTTTACGCTTTATTTCCTAAATCCTTAAGTTATTCCAAATTATTTATCATTATTGGGAATTTTTGGCGGAAAAGAATCTACAGATAATTCATCTCCAAATAATTTCAAAGTTACAGAAAGTGGCGAGCTTGCCGAAGTATACAAAATAAAAGATAGACTAGATTCTGATGAAATAGTACATGTTGTAGCCAAGCAATCACGGCTAGTTCCAGGAGGATCAATGATTACAACTCCAAACATTATTTTTGCAACTGACAAACGACTAATTATTCGAAATCCTACGATGCTTGGCTTGAGGGAAAATTTTGAAGACTATTCTTATGATAAAATCACAAACATCAAACTTGAAAAAGGAATGATGTCCTCTACTCTAGTTATTACTGCTCCTGGAATGGGTACCGCATCAAGACAAGGACGTTCTACAGGACTAATTCCTTGGGGAAGAGGAGAAGATGGGATGATTGATGCCATTCCAAAAGACAAGGCAGAACAAATTCTAAAGCTAGTTCGATTCAAAATGGAAGAGATACGAAAAACAAAAAATCAGCCATCACAAGTTGTTCAGTCTGTATCAATTGCAGATGAAATATCTAAATTAGGAAAATTATTAGCAGATGGTCTGATTTCTCCAGAAGAGTTTACTGAGATGAAAAAATCCCTCATGAACAAGAAATAAAAGAAAATTTGAAAAATCCTAACCTAATGCTAGGTACTGAATCTACCATTGACTAAAATTATAACGTGAGTTTGTTTGTCGGAAATTATTTATCTTTAACTGAGTATATTTTATATCATGATGAAAACAATAATTTTACTTACTGTTTTTGCTCTGGGTTTATCATTATTTATTTTTACCAATCAGGTATCTGCAAGTCAATATACAAATGACTCGACGCCTAAAAATAATTCAAAGTTATGCACGGGAACGTCTATGTGCATTTCAAGCAAAATTCTAAAAATCTATGATGGAGATACTCTCCAAATAAATGGCTACACAATCAGACTTGCCCTAACAGATACTCCAGAAAAAACACAGAAAGGATTCAATGAAGCAACGTCATTTACAAAGAAACTATGTCCTGTTGGTAGTACACTTCTATTTGATCAAGATGATAAACAAAAAATTGATAAATTTGGAAGAGTGTTAGGCAAGGTTTTCTGTTCGGGTAAAAATCTCAATGCAGAATTATTGTATAATAATCACGCCAAAATATCAAAAGAATATTGTTCTGTCAGTGAATTTTCAGGAGAGTCATGGGCACAAAAGTATGGGTGTACAAAAAATCAAGAGGTAAAATCTCAAATTCAAAAAGAGACTCCAAAGATTTCTCAAAGCCAAGTAAAGAAATGTGATGCTTCTTATCCTGATGTCTGCATTCCTCCATACCCACCAGACTTGAATTGTGGCGATATACCATACAAGAACTTTAGAGTCGTTGGTTCGGATCCTCATCGATTTGATGGCGACAAAGATGGTATTGGATGTGAGAAATGATTTTTCTAAATCCTTAAGTTCTCACAGTGAAATCTATTTTTTGATTTAGGAAAAATGGCCTAGTTTGGCATAGTTATTTTAAAATCATAAACGCT
>CAZJUY010000080.1:0-1943 GCA_964549315.1 uncultured Chitinophaga sp.
TGGTTTGGTCTGTACCGGAATTTTCCGTGGGAGGATCATCGCGGAACGCGCCCGCCCGGGAATTAAAGTTCCCTCAAGTTCCTAGTAGATTAAATATTTGCATTTTTAATAAAGCGAATGGTGATTTACCTAATGGACAAGATAATTCATTTAGTATTGAGAAATTTGAAATAGTTGAGTTAAAAACAAAACCAGTTTGGTTGAGTGATGGCGATAGAGAGTTTTTAAAATTTGCCCAATTCTTTTGCGAAAATGCCTCTTATTTGTCAGCTACTAAAATTTATCAAGGTAAGGAAGTTCCTTCTGTTTATCGTTCTGATAACGGAGAATTTACTATTGATTATTACGATAAAATAGTAGATAAAAGAAGTGGTAAAAAGTTAAACACACCTGCTCGTATAGGTCATACATCAGGAGTAATTGAAGTTAGTAAAGCTGATTTCATGAAATATACCGTTCCTATGCGAATGGTTATTTTATTACATGAATACTCTCATAAGTGGAAAAATCCTGAAAATGGAAATCATATTGGTTACGAGACTGGCGCAGATATTAATGCGTTGAATATGTATTTATCGTTAGGTTATTCTGAGATAGAAGCACATCAGGCATTTTTATATGTTTTTAGAGGTGCAGCATCACACGGAAATCATAAACGTTATTTGATTATTAAGGATTTCATTAAAAAATTCTCTAACGGTGAATTAACTGAGTACACAAGGTTCAGTAACTAATGTCTTTGCAAAATCCACATAATGAATTTCCTTTAGATACTCTTTGGGAATATACTCAGATTGATTTTGTTAATCCTACCGTAAATCCTGTTACAATTGATATTTTTAATTCTATCACTATATCAAATTTTAACACAGTAGTTGGTAGTAGTTTTTATATCACAAGTCCTTACAATTACAATTCATTATTGGTTGATGTTCAAAACAATCCAATGATGATTAGAAGGATTGAGATGATTGTTCAAAATCAAAATCAATTCAATCAGGCTTTCAATATCATGAAGCGTGATGCTAATGGTAATCAAATAATACTTCCTAGATTGCCAAATATTGAATTATCAGTTAATCAAATTCAACCAAACATAGCATCGCTAGATTTTAGCGATAGAGAATTAATACTTGATGATAATACAATGTTTTCTCAATACACATTTGAGCCAAATTCTTATATCAGAATGTTATTATTCTATAAGCAGTTAAACCGTATTGATATTTTTACTAAAGGAATCAGTCAGTGCAAAGAAATTGAACAGTATTTAGGATTTGAAGACATGAGAGTTTCGGAGTCAGATTTGAGGAAATTATCTAATGAACCAATGATTTTAAAAGGATAATTTTTGTTACCAATAATTCAGTTTAAAATCATTGAAATATAACCAAAAATAACTTATTTTGTAAATCAGTAAAATAAACAAAATGGCAAAAAAAAATAATACAACAAACGACAAATTTGAAGAGATAGCAGATTATGGTGATAAAATGTACTTTATCAGAGATTTTGCTACGGTAGAATTAGATGTAAACGGAAAAGATAAAAAAGTTCCTCTTGTTTTGGTGGCAGATATTATGGATTATTACGAAGCTACAGGAGAAGATGAGTTTGAAGAAGAGCCATTTGTTGTAAGTGTCAATATCATGCCTAAACTTGAGTATATTGGTAAAAAAATAAAAGAATCAGCAGCTAATAGTGCAGATATAGAAGTTAATGAAATTCAATATACTGATATTTCTGATTATATGGGTGGTATTCCATTATTACTTCGTGATTTTGAAAAACAATTTGAAAACATGGAAGATGCTGTTGAGTTCTTAAAATCTGATGAATTAAGAAAACAATTGAATGCTAGTGCTGTTATGATTGGTTTTTACTTAGATGGAGCAATCAATAGAATTGGCGATTCAAGATGGTCTTATTTACAAAAAATGTTA
>CAZJUY010000081.1:0-1874 GCA_964549315.1 uncultured Chitinophaga sp.
AAAGTACTATACGATTAACCCTAGTTACAAGATTTATATTCTTTTACCATTTACGTAAAGATTCGTCTCCTACATTCAATTCTCTGGAAACTAATGATAAATTACCCGTTTGTTCTACTAACTCTGTAGATTTAATTTTAAATTCTCGGCTGTAATTGGTTCTTGGTTTTCTCATTTCTTAAAGCTAGCCCTTTATATTAACTTTTTGTTCACTCAAAGGCACTAACTCCACTGACTTAATATATACAAATTGAATAAGTATATTTAATAATACTTTTGAAATGTATTGTAAAGTAAAAATTGCTAATAATCAGACAATGCATCTTCTTCAGCAGTAGTATTGACATGCCAAGGAGGAGAAATAATAGCTTGAATTTTATTGCCGTGCAATTTATAATTGCCCCTATATGTACCAGATTCATTATTTTTTTGTAATGGGAAATTCTTGTTAAAATATTCCTTGCTTTCAAACACTCGAAAGTAAGAGCACAATTGATCATTTCTCAAATTTTTACTAAATTTTACCAGCACCATTTTGTTTTTTACAATAATATAATTACCAAAATTCACGTATTTTATATAGTCTAAATCCATGATATAATCTATCGAAAATTCCAATACAGTATCTTGGGAGCTATGTTTATATATTTTAATTACAAACACACATTCATCCTTACATTTATTTTTAATGAACATACTGTCCATAAATTGCGACACATACTCTTTTATAAAACTTAACTCGAATAAAGAATCATTTTTATTGTTAAAAATAGATTCGGAAGAATAATAGTATATTCTCCCCTTTAATTTAGCCTGAGGCACAGTAATACAATCCTTATTTTTGTATAACATTTTTTGGGAACAAGTACATGGAGGCAAAATAAGGCTCGTCTCGTTTTTAATTCTGCGATCTATAGGGGTATGATATTTTGTATTTCTAATATTTCCATTTTCATAATAGTATTTCCACTTTCCTATTTTCTGTCCGGGATAATAAACACTATCACAAAGTTCAGTATAATAACCTTCTTCTTTTATTTTTCCATTTGCATAATAATGTTTCCAGTAGCCATAATTAAATTCTTTATCCCACCGCCCTTCCTGAATTATTGTTTTATTATCTGGTCCAAAAAAAATAAAATAACTATCTGTATTGTTTCTAATGATTTTATTAATACTATCAATTCTATTATAAATAAAATAAAAAGACTCCTTGTCAATTATCTCATCATTGATTAAATAAGCGCCTTTATCAATTGTCATAGTATACCCAAAGCAACCATCAACCCAGTCTTTTCTGATTCTAACGGTATCCATGGATTGAGAAAAAGCATTTGTAACAATCAAAAGGGAACATATAATTATAATGCGTTTTATTTTTTTTATTGCCCCCATGGATTTATTAAAGTATTAAAATTAATAAATGTCCCAATTAATGCACGATTTCTTCCTATAAGTCTTCCTCCCGTATTCGAATATATATAATCCCAAGTTGTATTACCATGATTAGCACCTGTAATCTCTATTTGAATAACCATATTTGTTTGTAAATTAATGCCATTTTGCATCGCTAAATTTGAAATATCAAGCGGTTGTTGCTGCCTGCCTCTTAACCCGCCAGAAGGACTTCGGTAGATTACCGTTGCTGCATTATCATCTATGTAAGCAATTACGATATTATCAGGATTAGTATTAAAATCAGCATTTAGCATAATGTCATTAGTTGTGCCTATTCTATAAAATGCTTCAAATTTTTGTTTCGGTGATGAGATGTAAGGAGTTTGTATAACATCGCTAAATGGTACTCCACCTTGGCTAGCCAAACTCATATCAATTTCAGCTTTAGGTTGTCTCATCACATCCATCATTATGCC
>CAZJUY010000082.1:0-1847 GCA_964549315.1 uncultured Chitinophaga sp.
AATTATGCATACGTAATTCAAAAGCTTGCCAGTTAGAATTTACTGCATCTTCCTGCCCTTGGTAGTTATAGCGGTAGCCGCTGCTGTATATACGCCCAGGCATTTCTCCTCCAAATGAACCATAATCGGCTAATATCAATCATTCTGATTCACAACACAATGAAAGGCATAAAAAAATGTTATTTTTTACAAATTATCGTTTCGTCTAGTTTTCCTGCTAATATTGCATTTTCTAAATCTCCTATTGTAATCGTAGAATATTTTATTTGCCTCTTTTTTCCTTTCAGAAAATTAAATATTTCAACAAAAGAAATTTCCCCTTCGCCTTTGAAATATTTTGAAATTTCAAAATTAGAAATATCTACACTAAATTCCACACTAAATGCTTCAAAAAATTCTACCGCATCATCGCCTCTAATTTTCAAGTCTTCATACATCCTAATATTTCTATCTAAAGGAAAAGGATATTCCCATCTTTGCTTTTCAATAAACTTCAATAAATCGTTAAATGTATTTTTTTTCATTTTATATTTTAAAAATTCTAACAACAAATTGTCAATAATATTTATAAATAATTTGAAATATTAAGGCCCCCCTCCACCATAATATTCAGTACTTATACCTTGCTCCTCTAAGCCGTGGACTACATACTCGTTACAGGAACTAATAATATCATAAGTAGTGATAACCCAACCTACGTAAGGAACAAGCCTTCCTAGAAAACGACCAACTACATTTGTACCAATAGTGGTGGCCACCTTTGTACCTGCCTTTTGACCAAGAACATTTGTAAATTTTTGAGGTATTACTTTTGACAGAGTTTTAGAAGCTATAGATGTCCCTTTCGTTGCACCTTTAAATTTACCTCTTGCCTCCATTATATTAGCACCTAAAGCAATAAGAGTTGGACCAATCAAGTGTTCATTAGTCCCATATCCAGCTGGACTAATATTATTTCCTCCTTGATTAATATTTGAATAATAAGAATTTCCAAAAGGAGGTACTTGAGATCCATTACTACTTTTAAACATTTTCCCTTCTCCTAATTTATGAAAATGAAATTTTGGATTGTAAGTTGTATATGTATTGCTATTGTGATTGCCAACTGTTCCATCATCATACCAATGCATAACATTAGCACCTTCCCAATAACCTATTTCACCCTTCCCATTTTCTATCCATCTATGACCGTCCCCATCCACATAACCACCATTTGAAACTAGTTCCTCAAACTTTTTTTGCCCTTGCGCCATATATGTGGTTCCTGCTATTTGTTGATAATCCTTGTAAGCATTATAACCCATTCTAAAAATATCTGTTCCACCAAAAGCTAAACCTCCTCCTTTATAATTATCGTAAGACCCATAAATAGAATTATAATATTTTGCTTCCCAAGAAACATATGATCTCATTTTCATCCACTCAATTTCACCCATACCTCTCAACTCACCTTCATAAAACTGTTTAGAAGAGTTATAACCATGTAAAACATCCATCATGTTTCCATAATTTTTGCCCATACTATTTATCATGCCTTGTGAGTAATTGTTTGCCCAACCCCCATCCGGATCCACCCCACTAACAGGATTATTACCCATACTTACATAAGGAGAAAAGAATTGACCATAAGGGTCAGGAGCAAACCATCTTCCTAAATCAGAATTATGCATACGTAATTCAAAAGCTTGCCAATTAGAATTTACTGCATCTTCCTGTCCTTGGTAGTTGTAGCGGTAGCCACTGCTGTATATACGGCCGGGCATTTCTCCTCCAAATGAATAGTAATGTTTTGTATTTATCCCCTGATAAACAGACATTTATATTGAATTAAAATTTCAAAAAAATGC
>CAZJUY010000083.1:0-1779 GCA_964549315.1 uncultured Chitinophaga sp.
ATTGAAGAAACATTCTGTAAAGAAAGAAAAATTAAATTCTAATGAGATTAAATTATTATATAATTTGGACTTGACAAATTTTATATCGTTGGAAAAAGTGAGGGGCATTTTTTTATTTAGTATTTATACTGGTTTAGCATATAAAGATGTGTTTGAATTAAATGATAGTAAACTTCAAAAATGGAACAACGGGCAGTATTGTTTAACGATAAAACGAAGCAAAACAGAAGTTGAAACGCAACAATTTATGGTAAGTCACGCAATGGATGTTGTTGAAGATATTAAAAAATTCTACCCATATTTGAACAAAACGTTTCCTGCAATTTCTAATCAGCAAATGAATATGCGATTAAAGTTATTGGGAGAAAAAGCTGGAATAACAAAAAAATTAACTTGCCATATGGCTCGACATTCATTTAGGCAACTAATTGCAGAAGCAGGAATAAGAGATTTAGCAACAATTAAAATGTTAATGGGACATAGTAGAAATAATGATATCGATTCAATATACCATAATGTTACCGAAAGTCAATTATTAGAAGCAAAAAACAAGTTACAAACGTATTTAGACAGAATCTTAAAATAAATGAATTTAATCCAATTTATAGAAGAACAAAAAGCCCCGTTAGGATTTAATAAACCTGCATTTTTGAATGAGGCTTGGGAAAAAATAGATTCTGTTATCAAGGATGATAGGATTTTGTTTTTTGAAAATTATGAAAATGCAAAAAAACAAGTTGCTTTTTTTGAAAATAATTTGTTGAATAACAAATTTAATTTTGAAAATCCCAAAAAAGACTACATTAAGATTATAGGTTATTATTGTGCATTGCAATTTTTTCCTACTAATGATACCTTAAATATCTTTCGAAATTTGGGTTTCTCTAAAAGTGATTTAAAATTTTTTATACCAATATTATCAATAGCACAAGAAATAGAAAATGTAAATAAATCAGCTAACGTACGTTTGAAATTCAATACTGTTATGCAATTACTGAAGGTTCATTTTGAGTATAAAATAATAGATATTGTACAAAAACATTTTGACTTGGTAAGCAAAAAGAAGTCGGGATCAATTTATAATGAAGCGCATAATAAACTCTTTGATTTTTTTCGAAACTATTCAAATTATCAAAAAAACAACTCAAAATTTCTTGATAACGATAAGAATTTGCTTTTTTTAGAAATTCTTAATCAATCAAAAGATATTACCAGTACTGAAGCACATTTCAGGAAAGAATTGTTAGATAATGCTCAAGGGAAAACAGAAAAAAATATTTTAAAAAGCATCTTTGATTTAGGGACGTATTACAAATGCTCTGAAGGAGAGCTATACAGGACTGTTTTTAATTTTTTCAAGCTTATAATGCCCGATTCTTCTTTATTAACAGAAGATGAGTTTTATGGATCAGACCAGTCTGTTTCATATGATGGTAGTTATAGTAGATATCAATATCTAAAATTAAAATCAATTTTAAAAACAAGTGTAAAGTAGTTTTTTGTCATTTTTCACTTCATGAATTTGATTTTTTTGCAAATAATATTGCATAAACTTTTAAATTAAATTTTATGGAAACAAAATTTGCATTGGTTCAAATAGAATCATTAGAAAACATTCAAAATGAGTTAGCAGAGATAAAATCATTTTTGCAAAAAACAAAAAATACTGAAAAAGAAAAAAAGATAGAAAATTGGATTTCCCAAAAAGAAGCGATGGAAATATTGGGTGTAAAAGAAACAACCTTGTATAAGTTAAGAAAATCACAAAAACTGAGGTCA
>CAZJUY010000084.1:0-1700 GCA_964549315.1 uncultured Chitinophaga sp.
GTATTTGTTTTTTGTGACAATACTTTTAAATAATGTTTTCCATTAACCGATTCGATATTGGTACTTGATAATTTAAAAATGTCGGAAACCCTAAGTGCTACAGTGCATCCAAAAACAAACATGTCTTTTGTTTTTTTCAAATGTTCAGGTAAACTATTTTCAAACTCTTTATTGTAGATTAAAAAATTTAGCTGTTCGGGTAAAAGTGTAATTATTTCAATGTCTTCGGCAAAAGCGTAAAAGCGTTTGTGAAAGCTACCAACATTCATATCTTTTTGCGCGCTCAAATAATTAAAAAAGGCACGTAAGCGTTTTATATTGCTACCAACATAATTATCATAACATTGCAAATCGTCATACAAATAATTGGTAAAGCGCTCATAAAAGGTAGTCCAGTACTTTTTTTCTGCCAATAATTCTCTTTTTTTCATTTCGCCTACAAGCGGAATGTGAAGGGGGATTTTTTTCTCTACAGAAAAGTCATAGAGTAATTTCCTTAGCCATATATATGGCTCAATGCTTGAGTTTCGGATACGTTTACCGTTTTTCTGTACACGTTTCCCTTTTTTTGTTTCTTGTAAAAATCTGTCGTACAGCTTAAAAAAGTCCTGACGTTTTTTGTTAGCTATGTCTATACCGTCCAAATTTATAAACAATAATTTGGTAGAAATACTTTTATTACTAAATTTATTGCCTAAATTAATTTAAAAATGCAGGGGTTTAAATTTACTAGGAGGCTAAAAGCATTCACATTGATGGAGCTTTTAATTGTTCTCATTATCATTGGTATTCTCGTTTTGTTGGCATTACCTAATTTAATGCCATTAATTTCCAAAGCAAAAAGTACAGAAGCACAATTACAGCTAGAGCATATTCATACGCTCGAGAAAAGCTATTTTTATTTGCATTCAAAGTACAGCAGCAGCTTTACGGATATTAGTTTTGAGCCGTCAAAACTTACATCGCAAGGTGGCAATGCCAACTATCAAATCGAAGTTGTGGAAGCTACAAACAATTCGTTTAAAGCCAGAGCTACAGCCGTTACCGATTTTGATGGTGATGGTGTGTTTAATGTGTGGGAAGTAGACCAGGAAAAAAACATTAAAGAAATTACTCCTGATTGATGCTTGCGGTGGTTGATTTTATCTTGATTGTTTGTCTTTTGATTATTACAATTCAGGATTTTAAACACAGAGCTATTTCATGGTACATTCTTCCCGTCATGTTTCTTGCCTTTTTGTTTAAATCATTCAGCTTCATCAATTGCCATCAGGTTTTAAAATTTGGTATTATTAATTTAAGCTTTATAATAATTCAGTTTGTGCTATTAACGATTTACATGAGTATAAAAAATAAAAAAATGACAAACATTATCAATTCCTATATAGGTGTTGGAGATCTGCTGTTTTTTTTAGTGCTATCACTTGCTTTTTCACCCGTAAATTTTATTGTATTCTATATAATAAGCTTGTTGTTTACACTTTTATTTTATGCTTTGTATAACGCAATATTAAGAAACACGTCTTCACAAATTCCATTAGCAGGAATGCAAAGTATATGCTTAATAATAGTTCTACTATGCAGTCAATTTTTAAAAGATTTTAATTTTTATAACGATGATTACTTAGTTGGATTTTTAATTTAATGACAGAAATAGATTACATACAATTACCAATTGATTTGCAGCATGCCATTACTCC
>CAZJUY010000085.1:0-1690 GCA_964549315.1 uncultured Chitinophaga sp.
ATTACTTAAGAATCATTTAGAAGAAGAAGTCAAGTGCATTTTTATGATGTTAAATAAAAAATCAAAAGATGGCAAAAGTAGAAAAACTATAGCATTAAATGAATTTATTATCACGCAAATATCTACTTTTAATGAAAAAGAAAAATATTTTCAATCATCGTTTGAACAAAAAATAAAAAAATTCTTAAACAAAAAACCTTTTTACTTATTAGAACGTATTCGAAAGATAAAAGCATTTTTCAACACTAATGGATAAGTATCATATATGAGAAAAATAATTGGTCGAATATCTCGTGCCTTTTTTCGAGTTCGAGATGCTACACGTCGGTACGGTATCTTACGTGCATTCACAAGAGCAGTGGAGATTCTTATTGCTGAGTTTCCTCGTTTTGTAAAAAGGATACTTTTCTTTAAAAGCTATGTGACCACAATCAAAAAACTTGAAGAAATAATCTCTAGCCATAAAGGCTTTATTGATTTTTTTCCAGCACCTATGGGTTGGAATACAATTTGGTTTCAAAGATTTCAACATTTTTCACTGCAGGCGGCTAGGTTGGGTGGCTTAGCATTATATGGTGGTTTCCCACCATTTATGGATAAAGATTTAAATGTATATAAAGAAGTAGCACCTAACCTATATGTTTTTGATGCGATGGATTGGTGGGTAAGACGTCGCATCTTTCATAAGCTCGAAATCATATCTCAACCTCGCGTTATGCGAATCCAATCTGTTGATTTAGGAACTACATTGACAGATATTCAAGAAGCAGTTAAAAAAGGCTTTAAGGTTATATATGAATACATAGATGAAATTAGTATTGAAATTACAGGCCCTGTACCTGAAATGATAAAACAAAGACATGAAGCAATTCTAAGAAATGAAGATATATTTATTGTGGCAACTTCCGATCAGCTTTATGAAAATGTAAGTTTGTATCGAACAAAGAATTTTATATTAAGCGCCAATGGCGTTGATGTGGAGCATTGGAGAATTCCCAAGGGAAAGCCGCCAGAAGATCTTAAACCCGCTTTGAATGGTGGCATTATTGTTGCTTATCATGGAACATTAGCAACTTGGATAGATTATGATTTACTTCGAATGATAGCAGACAATGGTCGTTATAATTTACTTTTAATTGGGCATCAACATGACGATACTTTTACGCAAAGTGGCTTAAAAAAACATCCACGAGTTTATTATCTTGGTGGAAAATCTTATTTCGAATTAAACCTTTATGCCGCATACTATGACATTACTATATTGCCTTTTAAGAAAACACATATGACAGATGCTGTTTCACCGGTCAAAATATTTGAATATATGGCCTTGGGAAAACCCATTGTTACCACAGATCTCCGCGAGTGCAAAAAATACGAGTCTTGCCTTGTTGCAAAAAATATCGGAGAATTTATGCAATTACTTCTTATGGCAGAGAAAATATCTAAGAAATCATCTTACCTTAGATTACTTAGAAAAGAAGCTACGGAGAATTCTTGGGAAAATAAAACGAAGGAAGTTCTTAAAATGGTAGGGATTTATGAATGAATTGCTGTTTGGTATTTTGCGATATTTTTATCGCAAAATACTTGGGCTTTATTTATATATAAAAGCATTTGGCGGAATAGTACCTCAAGTTTATTCTGAAAATGCTTCTAGTTATCCCAAAATTGGAATTTTTCCTAATAAGCT
>CAZJUY010000086.1:0-1664 GCA_964549315.1 uncultured Chitinophaga sp.
TCTCTTCTAATAGATTATATAAGTATTTTCGTTGTGATGTCGTGTAATCTTTAACAAACATACAATCATATCTTTTTTCATTAATAAAATGTTCCGACACATTATCGATGAATCTTAAACTATCATCATCATTTTTAAATGTGAATAAATTAAATTTATCATCATTTTGAATGATGATTTTATTATTTAATTTGGATATTAATTTTAAACCATCTTCCTTCAAATAAGTTTTAAATAACTGGTCCGAGTTTATTTTTTCATTTTTTGAATAATCTAAAAATAATTCTTCTATTTTATATTTCATTATTTTTAATATTGTAAAGTCATCATCATCTAAACTCACTTTTATTTTCCTCCCAAATTCATCTTTCAGAAATATAGGTAAAAAAGTTCCCGAAGTTTTTTCTAATAACGCCAATTCATAACTACACTCTACACCATTTTCATATTTTTTATCAAATATAACCGCATCACTTTGTTCCATAAGTGATTCAAAATAACTATTTGCTCTTTTATGGGTTTTAAATTTCTTGATTATTTTCTTTTTTGTTTTATTTTTAAACAATACTATCTGATAGTTCATATTAGGTGTATATTAATAAATAAGTTAGTTTTATATTAAATATAAGTAAATAAGTATGGAGAATTTTTATCAAACACTAGGTGTAAATGAAAACGCAACTCAAGATGAGATTAAGAAAGCGTATCGTAAATTAGCGGTCGAGCATCATCCGGACAAAGGTGGGAATGAAGATACTTTTAAAAAAATATCGGAAGCTTATGATACAATAGGTGACGAAACTAAAAGAAAACAATACGACAGTCAGAAAAATAATCCTTTTTCAAATATGGGTGGGGGTTTTAATCCTTTTGAAGATATGTTCCAAAATGGTTTTTACCAACAAAGAAGAAGAACGGCCCCTGATAAAATTATTGAAGTTACTGTTGGAACTGTTCAATCTTACAATGGTTCAGAAAAAACTTTTACATATAATAGAAAACATAAATGTGAACCGTGTAATGGTAATGGAGGTGAAAGAATAAATTGTGTAACTTGTGGTGGTGAAGGGTTCATTACACAAAGAGTTGGTTCGGGATTATTTGTTCAAATTGTAAGGCAAACTTGTTCTTCTTGTGCTGGTAAAGGATTTTCATATAAAACAGTTTGCGGTACGTGTAATGGTGAAACAACTGTAACCAAATCCGAAACACTAACTATTAAACTTCCACACGGAATAGATGAAGGTCAATTTTTAAAATTACAAGGTAAAGGTGATTATGTTAATGGTGTTTATGGTAATTTAGTGATTAGAGTTAAAGTGACTCCTGAAGATAATTTTGAAAAATCGGGAGATGACTTAATCTATAACGCGTATTTTGATTTAGACTCACTTAAAAACGATAAATTAGATATAAAACATCCAAAAGGGACAATGTCAATAAAATTACCTGAAGAATTTAATACAGAAAAACCCCTCCGAGTAAAATCGAAAGGGTTTCATAATACCGGTGACTTATTTGTTAAGTTACACGTTAAATTTAAAAGAACTTAAAAAAGATTAATTAATTCTTTAATCAATTTGATTGTACCGTAAACCGATGCGAAAAGTAAATAAAATGAACTAATCATTATTATCCAATGTGTTTTAGATAATTTTTTACTT
>CAZJUY010000087.1:0-644 GCA_964549315.1 uncultured Chitinophaga sp.
CGCCAAATATACTTAAAGTATTTTTATTTTCAATTCTTTTAATATTTATTAACATAATGGGAAAAGAACTTTCACCTTCAAAAAAAGAGCAAGTTATAATCAAATATTTGGTAAAAAACTTTTCTATTGAGGACCTGCAAAAGGATTTAGATGAAAATAGTGGGGATGGTTATTCAAAATGCGCCGAGGATATAATAAAAAGTTTGGCAATCAAAGACCTTAAATCAGATATCAAATGGATGTTAGGGCTTCAATGTTTATACTACGCAATAACTAACTATGAAAATGTTAAAAACAATAACTTTGAAGCTCCAATTGAAAGGGCTAACTCATATCACATCACCCGATATTTTGAAGAACAAGTAATTCAGTATGTAACCTACTCTGCGACTTTTTATTCAATTCCATCTTTACTTGAAAATACTTTGGAAAGTGTAAAAGATAATTTTTGGGATTTAGATACTGATAAAGATACTATTGATTGGGGTGATAATGATATAGTTGAAGAGGATTACAAGAAACCAAAAGTTTTTGTAATTGGTCCAATGAAAGGTGGTACGATAAATTAATTTATATCCACCACTTCTAAATCAAATATAAGTTTTTTTCCTGCTAAAGGGTGATTAGCATCTAATAAAACAGTT
>CAZJUY010000087.1:654-1567 GCA_964549315.1 uncultured Chitinophaga sp.
CATCGATAGTTGCGGTGGTTTCCGTTACATTAACAACCCTCACATTTACAGGCCCTTGTGGACCCATACCTTGTAAACTATCACCAATTTTTGTCCCTTGAGGAACTTGAGAAAGTGGAACTTCAGCAATGAAATCTGGTCTCACCATACCATAAGCATTTTCGGATTCAATTTCAACGGTTTTTTTCTCCCCAACTGACATTCCTATTAAACCATCCTCAAAACCTTTAATAAGACTACCTTGTCCTAATGTTGCTTTAAGTGGTTCTCTACCTTCACTTAATGAGGTGTCAAAAATGGAACCATCTTCCAATTTACCAGTGTAATTCACACTTACGGTACTATTCATTTCAATTTTTTTCATTTGTTAAATTTTATTTAAATTTAATTTAATTTTAATCATTTATCAACTTAAAATATTATATTTGTAAAATATTTATTTAAGATGACAAATTCAGAATATTTGGAAGAAATGATGTTTCACATCCACGAATCTTACCTCATCAACGATTTTAAAAAACAAATCCAAAAAGTAGAAAAAGAAAAACCAAATTTGGAATACCACGACAAAGTATTTGAAGTTTATAACTATTATATACAAAATGGTAGGTTAAAAACCTCAACCTACTAAATCTACACTTGAAATTACATCAAGTTCTTGATTGAAACCCATCAGTTTCCAAGATTCGAGCGCCAAATAAACCACCCCATCAGGAAACGAACCTTCCAAGAGATTTATATCGTTTACCAACAATTTACAATCCAAAACAAATTTTTTTGTGTTTGTTGAGTACTTTATATTATTAATAATAATCTCACATCCTTCACCAAATAATAATTTTTTTTCTTCATTATTATAATTGTTTATAACTTTTTCAAAGGACTTTTTCATTGTTATAATAATAAATATTTT
>CAZJUY010000088.1:0-1536 GCA_964549315.1 uncultured Chitinophaga sp.
TTTAGAGGGTGTTTTCTTTTTAACACTCACACTTGATGAAATTTTAGAAAAAATTAAAGACAAAGGTATCAATTCAATTGGAGATATTGAAAGAGAAATCTTAGTCTCTTCTACACTCGATATATCATAACGTAATATTTATAGTTATGAAAATTTTTATTACCGAAAAACAATTAAATACTTTAGTTGAAACATCAGAAATTAACTCTGAAGTTTTAGGAAAAGAAAATTTTAAAAGATATGAATTTTTTTTATCTCTTCTGAATGATGAGGTAAAAAAAGAATATCCATTTATCGATGAAATAAATGTGTTTTACCAACGTATATCTAATTTCACAGATAGATTCTTTTATACCCCAAAAGATTGGATAGATTCTTATGTTGTTTACTTTGAAGTTTGGACTAAAAAAAATTTGAACTTTGTTGAAAATTTGGATTGGGATAAGTTTAATAAATTTATTGAAAATAAAATTTCGTCGTTATTAGCGGCAATTTTTCCAAAAGAATTCTCACAAATAGTTTCTGATAAAAGATTGCACGTCCATCTGACATTTTACGAATCAAACCCTATCTATTAAAATGAGAATTATTATAACAGAAAGTTAGGATTATATTTGGTAAACAATTTTAAATATTAATTTTTTACCCTTGAAACTCCAATTAGGTTTTCTTATAATTAATAAAACCCACTTAGTAATATTGGAGTAAAGGTTTCTATTTTTATTTGACTTGACTTTTTAAACCTCTTTCTCCTTTACGAAAACCCCACCACCAAAGTGGGGTTTTTTGTTTATCCTAATATTTATTAGTTGTGAAATACCTCATCACAGAAGGAAAAATAAAAAACGTTATTTCAGACTATATTAAGTCCAAGTATCCTGTATATGAGGTTAAATTTGATAAAATAGGAGTATGGTTGGCTCACGACGATAAACGTATAGAACGCAACGTCATTCAAGTCATAATTGAAAACTCCAATAAACAATTCAACTATAATCAACTCAGATTAATAAGAGAAGGAATGTGGGACGATTTGAACAATTTTTTTTCTCTTAAATTAGAGGATTATGGTTCAGAATGGGATTTAGAAACAACTCAAATTACTGAAGTCCCATTATCTTACAAATAACAAAATGGCAAGACAAAAAAAATTCGGTAAACCCGGTAGAAACAGAAAAAACCTTAGAAAAAATAATAAGAGAATTGAAGAAAACACTCGAATATTAAATGATTTAAAAAAACAACTTTAATTATGTTCAAATTCATAAAAAAAATGTTTGGGTTATCTAAAGTCGAGTTAGGACTACCCGATTCAATTGATATTGAAATCAAAAATATTTTAAACACTTTGATTCAATCGGAAAAAATCCAAGGAATGACATTCAAAGTTTCATCAGATTGTAACAAAGTTTCAATATTGAATGATATAGAATTTTGTGATGAGGTATCCGCTAACGATGATTATAAAACAACTGAAGTTGATAAAGCTTGTGTTGACACTTGTAAAGTGGCTAAAGACGCCGCATACGGAGTATG
>CAZJUY010000089.1:0-1509 GCA_964549315.1 uncultured Chitinophaga sp.
ATTATTCCCACCGTTTATGCAAAGCCTCGCGCGCATCTTCCCCACCACTTGGGCAATGCAAGGTTTATTAGATTTGTCTTTACGTGGTGCAGGTGTTGTAGATATTCTCCCCGAAGCAGGTGCATTAATTGGTTTTGCTGTGGTATTTTTTGGAATCGGTGTAATGAGATTTCGATATGAATAAAACGAAGTGACAGTCACCTTAAAGGTGACTGTCACTTTTGGTAATCGGCGTGATAAGATTTAGGTATGAATAAAATTAATTATAGGGAAGAGTATGAATACTAAAAAAATTACAACTTACATTATCATCTTAACTATTATTATTACAGGCATTCTTTATGCTTATCATAATTATTCAGATCGAAGCTGGGGAGATGCATTTTCACTAGGTCAGCTTTTGGTTGAGTTGATTTTATTGCCAATAGTAATCGCGTCTTTTATTTATGCTACGCAACAGTTTTTAGAAAGCCAAGAACTTCCAAAACCGCAGTTATATTTTGAAGTTTCAGAAAATAATTATTCACAAACTATAAAGTGGGGGAAAAATAAGAATGGTACCACATCGACACCTGCCATTGTTTTAAAGAATGAAGGAAAATCCATCACTAGTTGGTATCTTGTATTACTTAACATATCAAGTGATATTTATCTGGATACTCAGCCTTTACGTAGTCCATTAAATGTTCAACCAAATGTATATGATCCTCATTGGGAGACTATATCAGTTGCAAATGGAGTACAGTGGCGCTTCGCAAGTCAAGGAGAATACGCGCTATATCCAGAATATATACAAAAACTTTGCACAATTACATTTATATTTTCAGAGAAAAAAACGTATCCTAAAAATTGTACAGTTCCTTATATAATTTTTTCTGACCGTGGAAAAAAGGTAATTGGTGAACTCAAAATAGAGTTCATAGATAGTGAATAAAACAAGTATCTGCTTTTTGTTTTACTTAATTTCTTTCTGAAAAAACAAACTTAGCGGATCTTCTTTATACTCTCCAAAATGGGCAGTCTCCTTAAATCCCCAGCCTCGATACAGAGCAATTGCATCCTTTTGATGAATGCCTGTTTCAAGCCTCAAAACATTAATGCCATTTTCTTTTGTATGTTTTGATAATTCTTCGAGCATCATTTTTGCTAAGCCAAATCCGCGAAATTCTGGGCGGACGTACATACGTTTTAATTCGCCATATTCTTTTCCAAAAAACTGAATTCCACCACAACCTGCGGGCACGCCCTCTTTGCGTGTGACAAAAAATGCTACGTTTTGTTTAATTAATTTTTCAACACTATATCCATGACGGCTTTCACTTGGATAAAAGCCTTCTAATTCGCCTTCCAGTTCTTCAATTAACATGATTGCATCAGGTGTGTCAGGTCTTTCTCCTGTAATGGTGATTGTCATAAGTTACCTCATAATTTTAATGTGTCTCCCTGAGCGATAGCATAAGGTCTCTATGATTGTATTTGATATTCTTCGCCGCGTAGAACAAGAGCGCG